>NZ_LR746526.1:27461-59172 GCF_902729435.1 Magnetospirillum sp. UT-4 | reverse complement strand
CTGTGTCTCCGTGTCTCTGTGGTTAATCCCCCGGCGGGGCTGCCATGACCGCCGCTGCGCTCCCCCCCTTGCGCGACGAGCTGGCGCTGCTGCCCGGCCCGGCCTCCCATGACGGCGGCCCCACCTGGACCCTGCACGATCCGCTGTCCAACCGCTTCTTCCGGCTGTCCTGGCCGGCCTTCGAGATCCTGTCGCGCTGGCACCTGGAGGATGCGGCCGCATTGGCCGAGGCGGTCCGTGCCGAGACGGTGCTGGAGGTGGAACCCGAGGACGTGGCGGGCGTGGTCGAGTTCCTCGCCCGCGGCGGGCTGCTGAAGGCGGAAGGCCCCGATGCCGTCGACCGCCTGCTGGCCATGCACGATGCCGGCAAGACCTCGGTTCTGACCTGGCTGCTGCACCATTATCTGTTCTTCCGCATCCCCCTGGTGCGGCCCGATTCGTGGCTGCAGCGGGCGTTGCCCCGGGTCGCCTGGATCGGCAGCCGGGCCTTCCGCCTCGCCACCCTGGCGGCGCTGGCCGCCGGCCTGGTCCTGGTGACGCGGCAATGGGAAGCCTTCGCCGCCACCATGGTCGATTCCTTCTCCATCGCCGGGCTGGCGGCGTTCGGCCTGGCCCTGGCCTTCGCCAAGCTCGCCCACGAGCTGGGCCACGCCTTCACCGCCAAGGCGTTCGGCTGCCGGGTGCCGACCATGGGGGTGGCGTTCCTGGTGCTGTGGCCCATGCTCTACACCGACGTCAACGAGGCGTGGAAGCTGACCGACCGCCGCCAGCGGCTGCTGGTGGGGGCGGCCGGCATCCTGGCCGAAATGACCATCGCCGCCTGGGCGACCCTGGCCTGGGGCCTGCTGCCCGACGGCGCCGCCAAGGGCATGGCCTTCACCCTGGCGGTCACCACCCTGGTGTCGTCGCTGGCCATCAACCTGTCGCCGTTCATGCGCTTCGACGGCTATTTCCTGGCCATGGACGCGCTGGACCAGCCCAACCTGCATCCGCGCTCCTTCGCCCTGGCCCGCTGGCATCTCAGGGAGGTGCTGTTCGGCCTCGGCGAGCCGGTCCCCGAGCCGCTGCCGGCGGTCACCCGCGGATGGATGATCGCCTTCGCCTGGGCGGTGTGGCTCTATCGTCTGGCGCTGTTCCTGGGCATCGCCGTGCTGGTCTACCATTTCTTCATCAAGGTGGTGGGGATCGTGCTGTTCGTGGTCGAGCTGGGCTGGTTCGTGGTGCGCCCGGTGTGGGGCGAGGTCAAGGAATGGCGCAAGCGCTGGCCCGCCATCCGCGCCGGCCGGCGGGTCCGGCGGCCGCTGGGCGTGCTGCTGCTGCTGGCGATGGTCCTGGCGCTGCCGTGGTCCGGGCGGGTCTCGGCCCCGGCCATCCTGAAGGCCGAGCAGCACGTCGCCCTCTATGCCCCGTCACCGGCCATCCTGGCCGAAATCCTGGTGGAGGAGGGGCAGGCGGTGGCGGCCGGAACCGTGCTGGCCCGCCTCGACAATCCCGATTCCCGCCACCGTCTGGAGCAGGTGGAGCGCCGCGTCGGCGTGCTGAAATACGAACTCGCCGCCATCGGTTTCGACGACGGCTTCCGCGCCCGCAGCCAATCCATCGCCGAGGAGTTGGAGGGCGCATTGGCCGAGCGGGCGGCGCTGCATGCCGAACTCGACCGTCTGACCCTGACCGCCCCGGTCGCCGGCACCGTCACCGATCTGGCGCCGGACCTGCAGCCGGGGCAGTGGGTGAACTCCCGCGCCGCCATCCTGGGCCTGCGCGGCGGCGCCCTGGTCGAGGCCTATGTCGCCGAGGCCGACCTGCCGCGCATCGCCGCCGGCGCCGCCGCCCGCTTCATCCCCGAGGGCGGCAGCGCCACCCTGGCCGCCATCATCGCCGCCATCGACCGGGTGGCGGTGCGGGCGCTGGCCGAACCGGCTTTGGCCGTCCCCTACGGCGGCACCATCCCCGCCCGCTTCGGCGACAAGGCGCTGGTCCCCGACGTGGCGCTCTATCGCGTCAGGCTCACGCTAAGCGGGGATGCGCACGACGCCCTGGTGCCGCTGCGCGGGGTGGCCCACATTGAAGGGGAACGCCGCAGCCTGCTCGGGCATTGGGCGCGCACCGTGACCGCTGTCGTGATCCGTGAATGGGGGATGTAGCCATGCGTAGCCTTCTCGTCGCCGCGTTCCTGATCCTCGCCGCCGCCGCGCCGGCCGCCGAACCCGGCAGCAACCACGACGCCGACGTCGCCGCCAAGGCGGCCCAGCTGGAGATGCTGCGCGTCCGCGCCGCCACCACGCCCAACGCCACCACCTCGACCACCCTGATCGAGGCCGACAACCTGCTCAGCCAGTACCGCGCCGCCCCGCCGGCCAAGCGCGACCCCCTGCGGGCCCAGCTCGACGCCGCCCTCGCCCGCCTGGATCTGGAGATCAGCGGCGCCCAGAGCGGGCGGTAGCCGGAGGCCGAAGCACGGGCCGCCGGCGCCCTTGCCTTCGCCGCCCGGCATCCGTAAACTTCCGCCCTTCGTTTTCGCCCCGCGCAGAAGGGATGGATCGCCATGGCGGAATTGCCGCCCGACATCGCCGGATTGAGCTTCGAGGACGCGCTGGCCCAGCTGGATGCCATCGTGCGGCAGCTGGAATCCGGCGGCACCCGGCTGGACGATGCCATCGGCGCCTACGAGCGCGGCACCCTTCTGAAGCGCCATTGCGAGGCCAAGCTGAAGGAAGCCCAGGCCAAGGTGGATCGCATCGTGCTGGGTCCCGACGGGGCCGTCTCGGCCGAGCCGGCCGATATTTCGTGATTTCAGGAAGGTGTCTCCTCCCGTGACCCGTTCCCCCACCTCCGGCCCTCTCGCCCAGGCCTTGAAGGCCGCTGCCGAAGCGGTCAACGGCGAACTGGACCGGCTGCTGCCGCCGGCCGAGGGTCCCGAGAGCCGCCTGCTCGAGGCCATGCGCTATGCCAGCCTGGACGGCGGCAAGCGGCTGCGCCCGTTTTTGGCGGTGCAGTCGGCGGCGCTGTTCAACGTTTCCCCCTCGGCGGCGCTGCGGGTCGCCTGCGCGGTCGAGATGGTGCACTGCTATTCCCTGGTCCATGACGACCTGCCGTGCATGGACGACGACGATTTGCGCCGCGGCCGCGCCACCTGCCACCGCAAGTTCGACGAGGCGACCGCGCTGCTGGCCGGCGATGGGCTGCTGACCCGCGCCTTCGAGGTGCTGGCGGCCGAGCCGACCCATTCCGACCCCATGGTCCGCTGCGAGCTGGTGTGGGAACTGGCTCACGCCGCCGGCAGCCAGGGCATGGTCGGCGGCCAGATGGTCGACCTGCTGGCCGCCGAGCTGGCCATGGACGTGCCCGCCATCACCCGGCTGCAGCAGATGAAGACCGGCCGGCTGATCGGCTTCGCCTGCGAATCCGGCGCGGTGCTGGGCAAGGCGCCGGCGCAGGCGCGCCAGGCGCTGCGCAACTACGCCCACGACCTCGGCCTGGCGTTCCAGATCGCCGACGATCTGCTCGACGTCGAGGGCGACGCGGCGGAAGTGGGCAAGGGGGTCGGCAAGGATGCCGCCGCCGGCAAGGCCACCTTCGTCTCGCTGCTGGGCGTCGAGCGCGCCCGCGCCCAGGCCTCCATGCTGGCCGAGCAGGCCTGCCGCCATCTCGATCCGTTCGGCGCCAAGGCCGAACTGCTGCGCGACACCGCGAAATTCGTGGTCGAGCGCCGCGCGTAAGGACTTTCATCCATGACGTCCCGGTCCTCCGATCCTTCCAAGCCCCGCCGCCTGCTGGACGGCGTCGATCACCCGCGCGACATCCGCGGCTTCGACGTCGACGACTTGGTCCAGCTGTCCGACGAGGTGCGCCGCGAGATGATCGAGGCGGTGTCCATCACCGGCGGCCATCTGGGGGCCGGGCTGGGGGTGGTGGAACTGACGGTGGCGCTGCACCACGTCTTCGACGCGCCCCGGGACAAGCTGATCTGGGATGTCGGCCATCAGTGCTATCCGCACAAGATCCTCACGGGGCGCAAGGGGCGCATCCGCACCCTGCGCCAGGGCGGCGGCCTGTCCGGCTTCACCAACCGCACGGAAAGTGCCTACGACCCGTTCGGCGCCGGCCATTCCTCGACCTCCATCTCGGCCGGACTGGGCATGGCGGTCGGCCGCGACCTCAAGGGCGAGGACTTCAACGTCATCGCCGTGATCGGCGACGGCGCCATGAGCGCCGGCATGGTCTACGAGGCCATGAACAATGCCGGCTCCATGAACTCGCGGCTGGTGGTGGTGCTGAACGACAACGACATGTCCATCGCCCCGCCGGTGGGGGCGATGAGCGCCTACCTCTCGCGCCTGCTGTCGTCGCGCCCCTACCTGTCGATCCGCCATTTCGCCAAGGACCTGGCGGCCATGCTGCCGCCGCCGCTGGAGCGGGCGGCCAAGCGCGCCGAGGAATATGCCCGCGGCTTCGTCTCGGGCGGCGGCACGCTGTTCGAGGAACTGGGCTTCTATTACGTCGGCCCCATCGACGGCCATAATTTCGAGCACCTGCTCCCGGTTCTGAAGAACGTGCGCGACAGCGACGAATCCAAGCCGGTGCTGATCCACGTGGTGACCCAGAAGGGCCGCGGCTATCCGCCGGCCGAGGCGGCCGCCGACAAGTACCACGGCGTCGGCCGCTTCGACGTGGTCACCGGCGCCCTGGCCAAGCCCAAGGCCAACGCCCCCAGCTATACCTCGGTGTTCGCGCGCGCCCTGGTGGCCGAGGGCAAGGCCGACGACCGCGTCGTCGCCATCACCGCCGCCATGCCGGCCGGCACCGGGCTGGACAAGTTCGCCCAGGCCTTCCCCGGACGCTGCTTCGACGTCGGCATCGCCGAGCAGCACGCGGTGACCTTCGCCGCCGGGCTGGCCTGCGAGGGGTTCAAGCCGTTCTGCGCGCTCTATTCCACCTTCCTGCAGCGCGGCTACGATCAGGTGGTGCACGACGTGGTGCTGCAGCGGCTGCCGGTCCGCTTCGCCATCGACCGCGCCGGCCTGGTGGGGGCGGACGGCGCCACCCATGCCGGCTCGTTCGACCTCGCCTTCCTGGGATGCCTGCCCGATCTGGTGATCATGAGCCCGGCCGACGAGGTCGAGCTGATGCACGCGGTCGCTACCGCCGCCGCGCTGGACGACCGCCCCTCGGCCTTCCGCTATCCGCGCGGCGAGGGCGTCGGGCTCGACCTGCCCGAACGCGGCGAGGTGCTGGAGCTGGGCAAGGGCCGTGTCGTGCGCGAGGGCACCCGGGTCGCCATCCTGTCGCTGGGCACCCGCCTGGCCGAGGCCTGCAAGGCCGCCGACGACCTGGCGGCGCGCGGGCTGTCCACCACCGTCGCCGATGCCCGCTTCATGAAGCCGCTGGACCGCGACCTGGTGCTGCGTCTGGCCCGCGAGCACGAGGTGCTGATCACCGTCGAGGAGGGCTCGGTGGGCGGCTTCGGCGCGCATGTGCTGCACCTGCTGGCCCATGCCGGCGCCCTCGATACCGGCCTCAAGGTCCGCCCCATGGTGCTGCCCGACCGCTTCATCGAGCATGACTCGCCGAAGCTGCAATACGACCAGGCCGGCCTCAACGCCGCCCAGATCGTCGCCTGCGTCGTGGCCGCGCTGGGTGAGGTGGCGGTGGCGGCGGGGGCCTAGCCGGATTCCCGCCTGCCCGTCATCGCCGGGCTTGACCCGGCGATCCACGCGTATCCGCCAGGAATCATTTTGAAGCAGGATGTTAGGCCGCACCACGTAGATGCCCGGGTCAAGCCCGGGCATGACGGGGAAGGGGAGGGCAAGCCCGGCCGGTTCCCGCTTCCATTAGATATTACTAAATAAGCAATATATACTACCAACGCCCTGGTCGAGGCGTGCCACGCTTTCGTTCAATCGAGATAACTTATAGGTGCGGCGATGGTATCACCCGCCGAGATGTTGCGTTGTGGCAATATTGAAACATGGCAAACAAGTGATATGTTATGTCCCGTTGCGCTGCAGCGGGAAAGCCTCTCCGAAATGGAATTAGAAAAATTACAAGAAAGTGCACGACGGGCCAGCACTCTACTCAAGGCGATGAGCAACGAGCACCGTTTGATGATCCTCTGCCAGCTTCTCCACGGCGAGAAGTCGGTGGGTGAACTCGAACGGATCATCGGCCTGTCCCAGTCGGCACTCTCCCAGCACCTGGCGCGTTTGCGGCGCGACAATCTGGTGCAGACCCGCCGGCAGGCCCAGACCATCTACTATTCCCTGTCGGGGGAAGAGGCGAGCGCGGTCATCAACACCCTCTACGGCCTCTATTGCGCCAAGGAATCGGGCGCCATCTGCGCGGCTTGAGGGGCCTTAATACGTTTCCTGGAACCGCACCGGCCGGCCGCTGGCGTCGCCCAGCAGTTGGTCCTCGCGCATGACCACCCGGCCGCGGATGATGGTGGCCAGCGGCCAGCCCTTCACCTTGCGGCCGTCGAACGGCGTCCAGCCGCACCGGCTGACGATCCCGCGATTGGTGATGGTGCGTTCGGCCGCCATGTCGACCAGAGTGAAGTCGCCGTCATAACCCAGGGCGATGCGGCCCTTGCCGGCGATGCCGTAGATGCGGGCCGGCCCGGCCGAGGTCAGGTCGATCAGGCGTTCCAGGCTCAGTTTCCCGGCATTGACGTGGTCCAGCATCAAAGGCACCAGCGTCTGCACCCCGGTCATGCCCGACGGGCTTTGCGGATAGGGCTTGTCCTTCTCCTCGCGGGTGTGCGGCGCGTGGTCGGAGCCCAGCACGTCCACCACACCGTCGGCCACCGCCCGCCACAGCGCCGCGCGGTGGTGCGCCTCGCGGATGGGCGGGTTCATCTGGGCGTAGGTGCCCAGCCGCTCGTAGCATTCCGGCGCCGCCAGGGTCAGGTGCTGCGGCGTCGTCTCCACCGTCGCCAGATCCTTGTGGCCGGCCAGGAAGTCCATCTCCTCGGCGGTGGTGACGTGCAGGACGTGGACCCGCCGCCGCGCCGCCTCGGCCAGGCGGATCAGCCGCTGCGTCGCCCTCAGGGCGGTCTCGGCGTCGCGCCAGACGTGGTGGGCGCGGGGATGGCCCGCCTGCTCGGCCAGGGCCTTGCGCTCGGACAGGCGCTCCTCGTCCTCGCAATGGACGGCGACCCGGCGGGTGCCTTGCGCCAGCACCCGGGCCAGGGTGGCATCGTCGGACACCAGCAGGCTGCCGGTGCTGGAGCCCATGAACACCTTGATGCCGGCGCAGCCGGGCAGGCGCTCCCATTCGGCCAGGTGCTCGACGTTCTCGGCCGCCGCCCCCAGGAAGAAGGCATGGTCGGTCCAGGCCCGGCCCTCGGCCCGCCGCACCTTGTCGGCCAGGTCGTCGGCGGTGGTGGTGCTGGGCTTGGTGTTGGGCATCTCGAACACCGCCACCACGCCGCCCATGGCCGCCGCCGCGGTGCCGGTGGACAGGTCCTCCTTGTATTCCAGGCCGGGCTCGCGGAAATGCACCTGGGTGTCGATGACTCCCGGCAGCACGTGCAGCCCGGCGCAGTCGATCGCCTCGGCCGCGCTGGCGCTTCCCAGTGCCCCGATGGCGGCGATGCGGCCGGCGCGCACGCCGATATCGGCGGCGACCATGCCGCCGGGGGTGGCGACGGTACCGTTCTTCAGCAGCAGGTCGAAGGTCTGGGGCATGGCGGTTCCATCGGGCGCAATAATGTCGGCAACACCCTAACATACCCCTCCCCTCGATGGGGAGGGGCAGGGGTGGGGTGGAGCGGCGCGCGGAGACGTCGATGCGGTTCGCCCCCCACCCCGGCCCTCCCCCACAAGGGGGGAGGGAGTTTAGGCCTTTGCCAGCGCCTCGAATGCATCCCCCTCGGGCCGGCGGCCGATGATGTGGCGCTGGTGCCAGAGGGCGTAGAACAGCAGGGTCCAGCAGGCGAAGCCGGTCTTGCCGTCGCAACGGGAGAACAGGGCCTCTACCGCCTCGGGGCGGGCGATCTCGGCGATGCCGGGCTGGCGGGCGACCAGGGCGCCGATGCCGGGTCGGGCGGCGATCCACTCGGCCACCGGCACGGTGAAGCCCCGCTTCCTGTCGAACGGGCGGGCCTCGGGCAGGGCCTGCTCCAGCCACAGCCGCAGCAGCCATTTGCCCAGGCCCTTGCCGACCTTCCAGCGATCGGCCAGCGGGAAGGCGAAGCCGGCGACGGCCGGGTCGAGGAAGGGGACGCGGCCCTCGACCCCGTTGGCCATCAGGCAGCGGTCGGCCTTGGTCAGCAAATCGTGGGCCAGCCAGTCGGCGCAATCGGCGGCCTGCGCCGCCTGCAGCCGGCTGCGGCCGGGGCGGCGGGACTCGGCCTCGGCGGCGGCGAAGCGGTCGCGCCAGCCGGTGGGGGATGCCCGCAGCACGTCCAATCCGTCGAAGGTGCCGTGGCGGCGCATGGGCCGCGCCAGGGGCCAGGGCCGCATGGCGGCGCGGTAGCGGCCGTAGCCGCCGAACAACTCGTCGCCGCCCTCGCCGGCCAGGATCACCTTGACCTCGCGGCGGGCTTCGCGCGCCAGCTTGAAGGTGGGCAGGCAGGCATAGTCGGCGGCCGGATCGTCCATGGCGGCGGCGACCTCGGGCAGCAGCGCCCAGAAATCGCCCTCGGAAACCTCCACCTCCACATGGCGGGCCCCCACCCGGGCGGCCAAAGCGCGGGCGTGGTCGCGCTCGTCGCGGGCCTGGGTGCCGGGGAAGCCGGCGGTGAAGGCCAGTACCGGATGGGGGTTGAGCCGGGCCATCAGGGCCAGCAGCGCCGCGGAATCGATGCCGCCCGACAGGAACATGCCATAGGGCACGTCGGAGCGCTGGTGGAACTCCACCGATTCGGCCAGCACCGCATCCAGGCGGCGGATCAGGTCGTCGGCGCCGCCGTCCACTGCGTTCGCAGTGGGCAGGGCCTCGCGGCGGCGGCGCTCGACCATGCGGCCGTCCCGGACCACCAGGGTCTCGCCCGGCAGCACCCGCCTGATCCCCTCGAAGATGGTGTCGGCGCCGCAGGTGAACTGCATTTGCAGGAGCTCGTTGCGGGCGCGGTCCGAAACCTTCGGCGCCACCAGCCCGGCCGCCACCAGCGCCTGCGCTTCCGAGGCGAAGGCCACGCCCCAGGCCCCCTCGGCGACGTAAAGCGGCTTGATGCCGAACGGGTCGCGCGACAGCGTCAGGGTGCCGGCGCCCGGGTCGTGCAGGGCGAGGGCGTACATGCCGCGCAGGGACTCGACGAAGGCGGACCCATCGCGGGCGTACAGGTGCAGCGGCGGTTCGCAATCCGATCCGGTGGCGAAACGAGCCTCCGGCAGCCCGGCCCGCAGCTCGCGGTAATTGTAGATTTCGCCGTTGGCGACGATGGCGCGGCCCTCGCCGTCCAGGATGGGCTGGCGCCCGCCCTCGATGTCGATGATGGCCAGGCGGGTCTGCACCAGCCCGACATTGGCGGCGACGTGGCGGCCGCCGCCATCGGGGCCGCGATGGGCCAGGGCGTCCGCCAGGCGGTCGAGGACGCCTTGGTCGGGGACGCTGCCCGCGGGTCCGGCGATGCCGGCGATGCCGCACATCAGCCGGCCACCTTGTGGAAGAACTCGAGGTAGCGGGCCACCACCGCCTGCTCGGTGAAGCGGTCCTCGTAGGCCCGGCGCCCGGCGGCGCCCAGGTTCTCGGCCAGGCCGCGCTCGAACAGCACGCGGCGGATGGCCAGGCCCATGGCGGCGGCGTCGTCCACCGGCACCAGGATGCCGTCGATGCCGTCGGTGATCAGCTGGGTCGGACCCTGCGAGGCGGCGGCCACCACCGGCACGCCCTGGGCCCAGGCCTCGATCACCACGTTGCCCAGCGGCTCGTGGCGGGACGGGCAGACGAACAGGTCGGCGGCGGCATACAGGGCGGCGACGTCGTCGCGCCAGCCCAGGAAGCGCACCCGCGAAATGGCGCCGAGATGCGAGGCCAGGGCCTCCAGCTCGCCGCGCAAGGGGCCTTCGCCGGCGATCCACAGATAGACGTCGGGCACCGCTGCCACCGCCTTGATCAGCACGTCGAAGGCCTTGTTGCGGTGCAGGCGGCCCAGCGCCACGATCAGCGGCGCGTGCGGCGGGGTCGAGAAGGTGTCGCGGTGGGCCGCCTCGACGTTTTCCTCGGCGACGAAATTGGGGACGTAATGGACCCGCGCCGGGTCCCAGCCCTGGCCGACGATCCACTCGCAGATGTCGGTGGTGTTGCCGATCAGGTGGCGGCAACGGCGGTAGTATTTGAGGTCGTAATAGCCGCCCAGCCGTCCCACCTGGACGAACGGTCCCGGCGGGCAGAAGCGCGAGGCGCGGTTCATCCAGGTCAGCACGATGTCGGGGCGGAAGCCCTCGACCGCGCGGCGGAAGCCGAAGCGGGTCCTGAGGTCGAGCAGGCCGCCGAAGGGCAACTCGGTCACCGCCACGCCCCCCGCCCGCAGGTGCTGGGCGCGGCGCGGATTGTCGCGGATCAGCACCTGCTGCTCCACCCCGGCCCGCTGCAGCGCCACCGCCAGACGCTCGAAGAACGCCTCGGCGCCGCCATGCTCGGCCCCGGCCATGGCTTGAAGGATTCTCATCCCAGCATCGCCTCGAACCGCTCGGCCGCCGCGTCCCAGCCGCGCTCGCCATAGCGGGCGGCCGCGGCGGCGCCCATGGCGGCCTGAACGCCCGGATCGGACAGCAGCAGCACGGTGAGGTTGGCGAAGGCGTCGTCGTCGGGGACCACATAGGCGGTGGCGCCGTTCTCCACCCGCTCGGGCGCGGCCCCCAGCGGGCGGCATACCGCCGGGATGCCGACGGCCTGGCTTTCCATCAGCGCGAAGGCGGTGGCATCGTCGGCGTGGCCGGGCCACAAATGGACCATGGCCTCGCGGTAGGCCTCGGCCATCAGGGAATCGCCCTGGGGCCGGATCACCACCACGCCGTGCTCGCCGGCATCGCGGACCTTGGCCGCCAGTGCCTCCAGGCCCGGCTCGGGGGCCTCGCCCTCGGCCACCTTGGCCAGGCTCATGGAATGGATGTGCAGCTCGGCCCCGGGGACGCGCGGGCGGATCTGGGCCACCCACAGGTCGAGCAGCCAGTCCAGGCCGTGGGCGGGATGGGTGGTGACGATGGCGCGCGGCGGAATCGCCTTGGGCGTCTCGGCCGCCATCTGGAAGTCCGAGCGCACCGCCGGCGGCATCAGCCCCACCGCCAGCCCCTTGGCCCGCCACTCCATTGCCTGGGCCTCGGAACTCAGCAGCACCAGCGGCTGGTGGCTGTCCAGCAGGGCGCGGGTGGTCTTCTTGTCGAGGAAGCGGCCGGGCGCCGTCCACCACAGCACGCGGCGCCGCGCCTGGCGGACGAATTCCAGCAGCGGCGGCTTGCGGAAGGCGACCAGCACGTCGGTGTGAAGCGGCTTGCGGCCGTCGAAGGTCTCCCACTGGGCGCCCTCGATGAACATGCTCCAGCGGCAGCGGTTGAACACCTCGACGGTATGGCCGCGCCGGGCCAGGGCGCCGGGCAGCGCCGCGAACGCCTTCTCCGCCCCGCCCAGCGGGCGGGCCGAGGAGGAATAGCCATCGAAGGGTATGGAATCGTCGACCAGGGTGAAATGCATAACTCCTCTTATACGGCCCCGGGCCGACCCTTGCCAAGGCGGCGCCTTTGCCCCACCTTCTGCGGGTCCGCCGCCGTTTCTTTCAGGGGCCCACCATGTCCGCTCCCCGCTTCACCCGCCTGCCGCGCGCCGTCGTCGCCGTCGCCGGCGAGGATTGCCGCGCCTTCCTGCAGGGCCTGATCTCCAACGACGTGAACAAGGCCGGCCCCGGCCGGGCCGTTTTCGCCGCGCTGCTCACCCCCCAGGGCAAGTTCCTCCACGACCTGTTCGTGGTGGCCACCGACGGCGGCCTGCTGCTCGACGTCGAGGCGGCGCGGGCCGCCGACTTCGTGCGCAAGCTGTCCATGTACAAGCTGCGCTCGAAGGTCACCGTGGCGCCGGCCGACAGCCTGTCGGTGTTCGCGGTGTTCGGCGGCGATGTCCCCCCGCTGGCCGATGCGACGGTCTTCGCCGATCCGCGCCTGCCGGAGCTGGGGAGCCGGGTCTACGCCGCCGACGGCGCGGTTCTGACCGCCGCCGGCCTGGCCGAGGCGCCGTTCGCCGAGTGGGACCGCCTGCGCCTGCGCCTGGGCGTGCCCGACGGCAGCCGCGACCTGCCGGTGGAGAAGGGCATCCTGCTGGAGAACGGCTTCGACGAGCTGGGCGGGGTGGACTTCACCAAGGGCTGCTACATGGGCCAGGAGCTGACGGCGCGGACCAAGCATCGCGGCCTGGTGCGCAAGCGCCTGCTGCCGGTCGCCATTTCCGGCCCGGTGCCGGAGCCGGGCACGCCGGTGATGCTGGGCGAGGCCGAGGCCGGCGAGATGCGCTCGGCCGAGGGCGATGTGGGGGTGGCGCTGCTGCGCCTCGAGCAGGTCCGCAAGGGCCAGCCCTTCACCTGCGGCGCCGCCACCCTGACCGCCAGTGTCCCGGCCTGGGCGGCGCTGCCCGAAGGGGAGTGACGCGGTCGCTGCTTGACAATTCCCGGGCTGGATATACATCATGTATATCCGAGCTCGGAGGGGCCCATGACGCGCACCACATTGTTTCAGTCCAACCGCACCCAGGCGGTTCGCCTGCCCAAGGACGTGGCGTTTCCCGAAGACGTCCGCGAGGTTTCCATCTTCCGGGACGGTGCCAACCGCGTGATCGTTCCAGCCGAGTCCGCATGGGACGATTTCTTCGCCGCGCCAGGTATCGACCTGCCCGATCGTGAGCAGCCCGAGGCCGAGGCGCGCGAGCCCTGGTGATGCTGCGCTTCATGTTGGATACGAACGTCTGCATTCGTGTTCTGCGCGACCGGCCGCAGGGGCTGCGCCAGCGCTTCAATGCGGAGGCCGCCGGATTGTGCATTTCGGTGGTGACGCTGGGAGAGCTGCTGTTCGGAGCGGAGAAATCCACACGCCCGGCGGAGAACCGGCACGAGGTCGAGCGCTTCGCCGGGCGGCTTGCGGTGCTTCCGTTCGATAGTCAGGCCGCCGCCCATTTCGCCGACATCCGGGCTGATCTGGAGCGGAAAGGGCTTCCCATCGGCGCCTACGACCTGATGATCGCCGGCCAAGCCCGTAGCCGCGGGTTGGTGGTCGTCACCGGCAATCTGCGTGAATTCCAACGTGTGGACGGGCTGCGCGCCGAGGACTGGCGGTAGCCCTACGTTTCGTCTGCGGTCTCGGCGAAGAAGCGGAAGCCGTTGCGGCCGGAATGCTTGACCCGGTACATGGCGACGTCGGCGGCCTTGCAGACGTCCTCGAGGGTGGCGCCGTCATCGGGGAAGACGGCGACGCCGATGGAGGCGCCGACCCGGCACGGGGTGCCGCGGTAGTCGATGGGGGCCTCCAGCGTCTTGATGATCTTGCGGGCGACGCGGGCGGCCTCGTCGGGCCGGGTGATCTCCTCGATGGCCACCACGAACTCGTCGCCGCCGACGCGGGCCACCGTATCGGTCGACCGCACGCATCCCCGCAGCCGCACCGCCACCTCGCACAGCACCGAATCGCCGGCCTCGTGCCCCAGGGTGTCGTTGATCGGCTTGAACTTGTCCAAGTCGACGTACAGCACCGCCATGCGGCCGCCGTGGCGGCGGATGCGCGCCACCGCGTGGTCCATGCGGTCGGTCAGCAGGTTGCGGTTGGGCAGCCCGGTCAGCGAATCGTGATGGGCCAGGCGCTTGATGCGCTCCTCGTTCTCCTTGCGCTCGGAAATGTCGCGCAGGATGGCGGTGAACAGGCGGTGGCGGCCGTGGCGCAGTTCGCTGACCGAGATTTCCATGGGAAAGGCCTCGCCGCCCTGGCGCTGTCCCAGGCCTTCCACCTGGCGGCCCATCAGGGTGGGGAACAGGCCCGACATGTAGGCGTCGAAGAAGCGCATGTGGCGGTCGCGGGCGCCCGCCGGCATCAGGTCCAGCATGTCGCGGCCGGCCAGTTGCCCGCGCCCGTAGCCGAACATGGCCTCGGCCGCCGGGTTGGCGGATTCGATGCGCCCGCTGTCGTTGATGGTGATGATGCCTTCGGCCACCGACGACAGCACGCCCTGCAGCCGCTCTTCCCGCTCGCGCAGGGCCTCGGCCGAGCGGACGAACTTCGAGATGTCGCGGGCCTCGATGAGGAAGCGGTTCGATCCGGCGCCGGCCTGGCGGACCCGCAGTTCCGCCTCGAACACCGAGCCGTCGACGCGCAGCAGCTTGAGCGGCAGGAATTCCTCTTCCGCCAGCAGGTCCCAGCCGGCCTCCATCAGGAAGCGGTAATCATCGACGACGTAGTTCTCGAAGGTGGCGCCGGTTGCCTCGGCGGCCGAGCCCAGGCCCAGCATGCGCACACCGGCCCGGTTCAGGAAGACGAGGCGTCCATCCTCGATCAGGCACACGAGGGACGACACGAGTTCAAGAAACTCATGCTCCACAACAGCACTCCCTTGGCGGCCCATGACGGAAGCCGTCACCTCGTATCCCCCGACAACTTCCGATAGGTTCGACCCAACCGGGACCGTTGTCAAATGTTCTGGCGATTGCGCACAGGGGCGGCCAGCGACTCGGTCAATTCGGCCAGCCGGCGGAACGGCGACTGGCCGGGAATCAGGGACAGCGTGCCCGCCCGTGCCACCCCGTCGCGGCCCCAGCGCTCGCGCACCGCGTCCTCCAGCCAGAGTTCGGCCTGGGCGTGACGGCCGGCCGCCAGACGCCCGGAAACGGCCAGGTGGGCGGCATGGGCGTCGATGGCAGCCATCAGCTCGGCCACCCCCTCGCGCCGCTGCGACGACACCATCAGCACCGGCACCGTCCAGCCGTCGCCGCCATCGCCGGCCCCGCCCAGGGACAGCGCCCCCAGCACGTCGGCCCGGGCGCGGCGCGCCGCCTGTTCCATGTCGGCCTTGGTCACCACCACCACGTGCGGGATTTCGGCGATGCCGGCCTTCATGAACTGCAGCGAATCGCCCGAGCCGGGCTGGACGCAGAACAGCACGGTGTCGGCGACGCCGACCACGTCGGTCTCGCTCTGGCCCACCCCCACCGTCTCGATCAGCACCACGTCGTAGAGGGCGCGCATCAGCACCATGGCCGACACCGTCAGCGCCGCCAGCCCCCCTAAGCGGTCGCGCGCCGCCATGGAGCGGACGAACACCCCCTGGTCCTCGGGGTCGGTGGACAGGCGGGTGCGGTCGCCCAGCAGCGCGCCCTTGGACCGCCGCGACGACGGATCGACGGCGATGCAGGCCACCGTGCGGCCCTGTGCGCGCCAGCCCGAGATCAGCGCGTTCATCAGCGTCGACTTGCCCACCCCTGGCGGCCCGGTCATGCCGACCACATGGGCCGCCGGGGCGGCGTAGGCGGCGTCCAGCAGCGCCACCGTGTCGGCGCAATCGGGGGCGCTCTCCAGCCGGGCCAGAGCCCGGGCCAGGGCGGCCTTGCCGCCGGTGCGGATGGGATCGAGGGGGGAATCGGCCATGCCCAGCGAATGACACGAACGGTGCGCCGTGGTCAAGCCGGGCCTTGGTCAAGCCGCGGCGGCGGTGCTAGGGTGGCGGCCATGATGTCCGCCGTGTCCCACCGTCTCGTCGCGCTGCTGGTGCTGGCCGCCTGTGGCCTTGCCCTGGCCGCCGCCTACACCGCCCAGTACGGGTTCGGGCTGCGCCCCTGCGAGCTGTGCCTGACCCAGCGCGTCCCCTTCGCGCTGGCCGGCGGGCTGGCGGCGCTGGCGCTGCTGCCCAGATTCGGCGCCGGGGCGCGGCGGCTTCTGGTCGCCCTGGCCGGGCTGGCGCTGCTGGTCAATGCCGGCATCGCCGTCTACCATGTGGGGGTGGAGCAGAAATGGTGGGCCTCGTCCTGCGCCGGCGGCGGCGGCTCGGTGGCGGTGGACGACCTCGCCGCCGCCATGAGCCGGCCGGTGGAGGTGCGCTGCGACGAGCCCGCCTGGGCGTGGCACGGCATCACCATGGCCGGGCTCAACGTGGTGTTTTCCGGCGTCCTCGGCCTCGCCACCCTGGCCGCCGCGCGCCGCAGGGAGAGCTGAGATGACCAGGATGACCGCCGCCGACCGCATCCCCAACGACCCCGCCAAGGACGAATTGGTGGCCCGCTTCCTGCGCGTCGATCAGGCCGGCGAGCTGGGGGCGGTGCGCATCTACCAGGGGCAGAGGGCGGTGCTGGGCAAGGGCCGCCACGGCCCGCTGCTGGCCAAGATGGCCGAGCAGGAACGCCACCACCTGGAGACCTTCGACCGCCAGATCTCGGAGCGCCAGGTGCGTCCGACCCTGCTGTCGCCGCTGTGGCACGTGGCCGGCTTCGCCCTGGGCGCCGGCACCGCCCTGCTGGGCGAGCGCGCCGCCATGGCCTGCACGGTGGCGGTCGAGGAGGCCATCGACGAGCACTACGCCGCCCAGGCCGAGGCCCTCGGCGACGACGAGGCGGCGCTGAAGGCCACCATCGAGACCTTCCGCGCCGAAGAGCTGGAACACCGCGACATCGGGCTGGCCAACGAGGCCGAGAAGGCCCCGTTCTATCCGGTCCTCTCCACCGCCATCAAGACCGGCTGCCGCCTGGCCATCTGGCTGAGCGAGCGGGTGTGACGACGGATGCCGGGAGATCCTGAACGGCTGCCGCCGCCGCCATTCTGGAGAACCCGGTACTTCGCCTTCGACGTGATGCCGAGACGTCCCGATCTGGATCCCATTGAAATCCGCCGGATCATGGCCACACCGGACGCACGTCAGGTGCAATCCGACGGACGCATTCGGCTCTATGGCCATTCTGAAACGCTCGGATGCTTCCTGCGAGTCGTGCTATTGTCGGACGGAGAAGCCGTCCATAACGCCTTCCCGGATGAAGGCTACCGCCCATGAAGACGAGCTACGATACAAGCACCGACAGCCTGTATATCGAGGTCCGTCCGATGCCGTCGAAGCGCACGGTCGAGATCGAGCCCGACGTGATGGCCGATTACGGCGCGGATGGACAGATCGTCGGCTACGATATCCAGCATGCCTCCACCAAGGCGGCACTCATCGGGCGCCTCATCCTGGTTCCCGTGGCGGCGCAGTAGCCGCCGAAAGGCTTGCTCGACGGGAGGAACGTCCGCACATACAGTCGGACCGTCCGAATCCCAGGAGGCAGTCCATGTCCGAATTCTCCGCGCTGGTCCTCGACGAGGCCGGCGGCAAGGTCACCCCGTCCCTCCAACGCGTCGGCGAGGAGCGGCTGCCGGCCGGCGACGTCACCGTGCGCGTCGATTATTCGACGCTGAACTACAAGGACGGGATGATCCTGAACGGGCTGGGCCGCCTGGTCCGGCAGTATCCCCACATCCCCGGCATCGACTTCGCCGGCACCGTCGAGGCCTCGGACAATGCCGCCTGGAGGCCGGGCGACAAGGTCATCCTGACCGGCTGGCGGGTGGGCGAGGTGTGGTGGGGCGGCTATGCCCAGAAGGCCCGGGTCAAGGGCGAGTGGCTGGTGCCGCTGCCGGCCGGGCTCTCGACCCGCCAGGCCATGGCGCTGGGCACCGCCGGCTTCACCGCCATGCTGGCGGTGATGGCGCTGGAGGAGCACGGCCTCGATCCCGCCACCGCCGGCGAGGTGCTGGTCACCGGCGCCGCCGGCGGCCTCGGTTCGGTCGCCACCGTGCTGCTGGCCCGCCGCGGCTACCGCGTCGCCGCCGCCACCGGGCGGCCGGAGCAGCACGACTACCTGCGTTCGCTGGGGGCCTCGGTGCTGGTGGAACGTGCCGAACTGGCCGGCGGCGCCGCCAAGCCCATGCTGCCCGAGCGCTGGTCGGCCTGCGTCGACAGCGTCGGCGGCCCGACCCTGGCGGCGGTGCTGGCCGCCATCCGGCTGCACGGCGCGGTGGCCGCCTGCGGCAATGCCGGCGGCATCGATCTTGCGACCACGGTGCTGCCCTTCCTGCTGCGCGGCATCAACCTGCTCGGCATCGATTCGGCGCAATGCGCCAATGCGCGCCGCGTCCAGGCGTGGGAGCGGCTGGCCGCCGAGATGCCGGCCGACCTGCTGGACTCCATGACCACCGGGGCGACCCTGGCCGACCTGCCCGACCTGGCCGGGCGCATCCTCAAGGGCGAGGTGCGCGGACGGGTGGTGGTCGATGTCAACGGGTGAGGCGGCACGGCCGCTGTAACCTTTTCCGCCCGGGGGCCGAAAGGTCTTGTCAGGGATGACACAGGAGGTCCGGTCCGATGCTGATCCGCCACACCCCCGATCTGCGCGAGTCCGAGGTCACCGACCGCCGCCTCTACCTTGATCGCCGCCGGTTCCTGGCTCTCGGCGCCGGGGCGGCGCTGATGGGGGCCGGGCAGGCCCAGGCCGGCCCCATCGCCAGCTATGCCAAGGGCGTCGTCGTCCTCGACGACAAGCCGACCAGCAAGGAGGCGATCACCACCTACAACAATTTCTACGAATACGGCACCGACAAGGAGGACCCGGCGAAGAACGCGCCGGGCAAGCTGAAGCTGCGGCCGTGGTCGGTGGCGGTGGAGGGCGAATGCGCCCGGCCCGGCACAATCGCCCTCGAGGACCTGGTCAAGCCGCACCGGCTGGAGGAGCGCATCTACCGCATGCGCTGCGTCGAGGGCTGGTCCATGGTCATCCCGTGGATCGGCGTCTCGCTGGCCGAGGTGCTGAAGCGCTTCGAGCCCACATCGAAGGCGAAATTCGTCGAGTTCGCCACCCTGGCCGATCCGGTGCAGATGCCGTGGATCAAGTCCCGCGTGCTCGACTGGCCCTATGTGGAGGGCCTCAGGATGGACGAGGCCATGCACCCGCTCACCCTGCTGGCCACCGGCCTTTACGGCGAGGAGCTGCTGCCCCAGAACGGCGCGCCGCTGCGGCTGGTGGTGCCGTGGAAATACGGCTTCAAGTCCATCAAGTCCATCGTCCGCATCCGCTTCGTCGAGACCCAGCCCAGGATCAGCTGGGAGAAGGCCAATGGGCGCGAATACGGCTTCTATTCCAACGTCAATCCCGAGGTCGACCACCCGCGCTGGAGCCAGGCCAGCGAGCGCCGCATCGGCGAGTTCCGCCGCCGCGACACCCTGATGTTCAACGGCTACGGCGACCAGGTGGGGTCGCTCTATGCCGGCATGGATTTGCGGAAGAATTTCTGATGGAACGGCGGCTCAAGCCGGCGGTCTTCCTCCTCTGCCTGCTGCCGCTGGCGTGGCTGGCGTGGCGGGCGTGGAGCGGCGATCTCGGGGTCAACCCGGTCGAAACCCTCAACCGGTACCTGGGCGACTGGGCGTTGCGATTCCTGCTGATCGCCCTGGCGGTGACGCCGGTGCGCAAGGTGACGGGGTGGGCGGCGGTGATGCGGCTGCGGCGCATGCTGGGGCTTTACGCCTTCTTCTACGTCTGCCTGCACCTGGCGTCCTATGTGGGCATCGACCTGTTCTTCGACTGGTCGGCGCTGGCCAAGGACATCGTCAAGCGCAACTACATCACCCTGGGAATGCTGGCCTTCCTGCTGCTGGTGCCGCTGGCGGTGACCTCCACCAACGCCATGATCCGCCGCCTGGGTGGCCGGCGCTGGCGGCGGCTGCACATGCTGGTCTACCCCATCGGAATGCTGGGGGTGGCCCATTACTGGATGATGGTGAAGGCCGACATCCGCGAGCCCATGCTGTACGGCGCCATCCTGGCGGTCCTGCTGGGCTTCCGCGTGCTCGACCGGGTGCGGCGGCGGAGCGGCGCGGCCCACGCCGCCGCCCCTGGGCGATAGCCTTATTGGCTGGTGCCGCCGCCGGCCGGCGGCGGCGGGGCCTGCTGCGGGGTCTGCTGGTCGGCGGGCGGCGGCGCCTCGGCGGGCGGCGGGGTCATGCCCTGCTGCGGCGGCGGCGGCGTCACGGGCTCGGCGCCCTGCTGCTGCGTCTGGCCGCCCTGGGGCTGCTCGGCCTGCTCCTGCCCGGCCTGATCGCAAGCGGCCAGCCCGACGGCCAGCCCGAGCGCGGTCACGGCGAGTATCCGGTTCAGCATTCGTGGTCCTCCAGTCTGGGGGATATGTGCACTGCCCTAGGGGAACGCGTTCCGCCGGGGAAGGTTCCCGGTTCCCTTGGCGAGGACGGGTGCCCATAATGGGCGCGACCCAACCCTCATGGTGGTCCAATGCCTCATCCGGTCCGCGCCGCCTTCCTCCTCCTTCTCCTGCTGAGCGCCGTGGCGCCGCCGGCGCTCGCCCAGGCGAAGTTCTCGCGCTGCCTGCAGCAGGACGAGGTGGTGGTGGAGCAGATCATCCGCCACGGCATCTTCCTGCGCGAGGCCGGCGGCCGGTGCGAGGATTACCAGCCCGGCACCGCCAAGAAGTGGACCGATTTCGATGCCAAGAACGGCGCCCGGCTGAAGAAGCAGACCGAACGGCGGATCAAGGTCTTCCAGCGCGAGTTCAAGGCCGACGCGCTCAAGGTGATGACCTATTTCGACGGCCGCCTGGTCACCTACCACCGCCATTACCCCCTGAGCGCCGCCTATTGCCGCAACGTCGACAAGATGCTGGACGCCATCACCAAGGGCGGCTGGGGTGCCTTCGCCGAGCAGGCGTCCACCGTGCAGAACCAGGTGCTGCAGGACTACAAGGTGTGTTGAACCGATTGCGCCCCTCCCCTGTCATGGGGAGGGGTCGGGGGTGGGGTTGGCTGCCGCAGACCCAGGCGGCAACAGCCCCCCACCCCGGCCCTCCCCACCAGGGGGAGGGAGCGGCCCCCGACCCTACTGCCGGGTGCCCTCGCCGATGCGGTCGCTCAGGGGATTGACCGCCTCGGAGGCGACGTCGCTCGAAATCTCGAGCAGGCGGGCGCTTTCCTGCAGGAAGTTGTCCACGCTCTGGCGCATGAAGTTGCGCTGCACGTTGAGCAGATCGTCGACGGTGCGGCAGGTCATGATCTCGTTGGCCGCCTTCATGCCCATCTGCATGGATTGCTGGGTGTACTTCACCACCTCCCAGCTTACCTCCTGCATGCCCTTGGCCAGGCGGGCGCCGCTCTGGACCAGGGCGTCCACGTCGTCGCGCGACACGTTGCCGACGTCGGAATAGACCCGGGCCGAGTTCCCCATCAGCGAGCGCACCTGATCGGCCTGGCGCCGGCCGATGTCGGCCACCTGCGAGAAGCCGCGCTCGGATGTCCGTGCGGCGGCTTCGGTCGCCGCTTCGGCCGAACGCCGCGCCCGCTCGGCGGACTGGCGTCCGGTTTCGGCCAGCTGCTCGGCGCCGTTGCCATCGGCCGACGCACTTTCCCGTTCGTCCTTTTTGGAAGCCATGTGCCATTCCCTCTGGTGATTGCCCCCGAACGGTTCGGCAAATGCCCGCGGGCATTTCCGGTCGCCGAGTCCGGCCGGAACGGGGCGCACTCTACCGCCAGGGGCCGCTCCGGTCTTTAGCCGAGACGGGGGAGTGCGGCGGCACAAGCGAGGCATTGTGCCCGGCGGGAGTAACCCCCAAGGGAAAACGCGAACGCCCCGGCCGGTTGCCCGGCCGGGGCGTGAACGCTTCCGGTGCGGTCCGAGACTAGTCGGTGTCGCCGCCGGTGGACGCCAGGTACATGACGCCGCCCAGGAAGACGGCGGTCAGCAGCAGGCCGAGATAGATCATGAAGCCCAGCGGATTGGCCGGGTTCGGGGCATCGGCGGCACCCATCAAAGCGCCGACCACCGAGGTCGACAGGTACAGCGCGATCACCAGCACACCGGCCACGGTCAGGCCGAGAACCTTAGGAAGGACGCCCATCAGACACGCTCCTTGAATTCAATGCCGGCCGAGCGGCCGGCCCCCTCAGCGCAAACTTGTAGCAGAAGTGGGGGCTTTCCGAAAAGCGAATTGTCATGGAAAGCGCCGCATGCGCGCGCCGCTTTCGGAGAGTTGAACCGCGCCCTTCGCGGCGAAAGATGGGGTGAGGTGCCACCCAGCCTCCTTGCCACCAGAGCCCTTGCGAGAGGTCCCGAACCTTGTCCGAAGGTCCGCGCATCTACAACCTGTTCCCCCTGGTCGTCGGCACCATCGCCGACTGGACCGGCGAGCTGGCGCGCATCCGCGTCCTGGGCTTCGACTGGGTCTACCTCAACCCGTTCCACCTGCCCGGCTTCTCGGGCAGCCTGTATGCGGTCAAGGACCACCATTCCCTGCATCCGCTGTTCGACTCGGGCGGCGAGCCGGCCGGGCAGTTGTCCGCCTTCACCGCGGCGGCTTCCGGGCATGGCCTCAGGGTGATGATGGACCTGGTGGTCAACCACGTCTCCAAGGATGCGCTGCTGGTGTCGCGCCATCCCGAATGGTTCGTCCGCGACCCGGACGGCGCGCTGGTCTCGCCGGTGGCGGTGGACCCGGTCGACCCCCAGGTGGTGACCGAATGGGGCGACCTGGCGGCGTTGGATTACCAGGATGCCGGGGCGCGGGCCGGCCTTGCCGAATACTGGCGCGACCTGGCGTTGCGCCATGCCCGCATGGGCTTTGCCGGCTTCCGCTGCGACGCCGCCTACCAGGTGCCGGCCGAGGTGTGGCGGGTCATCATCGCCGGGGTGCGGGCCGAATTCCCCGCCGCCCACTTCGCCGCCGAGACCCTGGGCTGCACCCCGGCGCAGATCCAGGCCCTGGCCGAGGCGGGCTTCGACAGCCTGTTCAACTCGGCCAAGTGGTGGGACTTCCACCAGCCGTGGCTGCTCGAGCAGTACGACACCCTGCGCGCCATCGCCCCCTCCATCGCCTTCCCCGAAAGCCACGACACCGAGCGGCTGGCGGCCGAGGTCGAGGGCCGGGGCGACACCCAGGCCTGGTACCGCCTGATGGCCGCCTTCGCCGCCTTCTTCTCGGCCGGCTGGATGATGCCCATCGGCTACGAATGGGGCTGGCGGCGGCGCCTCGACGTGGTCGCCTCCCGGCCCGAGCCGCGCGAGCCCCGGGCCTTCGACCTGTCCGGCTTCATCGCCGCCCTCAACCGGGTCAAGGCGACGACGCCGGCCCTGGGCGCCGAGGGGCCGCAGATTCGCCTGACCCCGCCCGACGATCCGGTGGTGGTGC
Source organism: Magnetospirillum sp. UT-4 (assembly GCF_902729435.1). Taxonomy (GTDB): domain Bacteria; phylum Pseudomonadota; class Alphaproteobacteria; order Rhodospirillales; family Magnetospirillaceae; genus Magnetospirillum. The sequence goes on along the minus strand of NZ_LR746526.1, from coordinate 36,055 downwards.
TGCTGCGCCGGGGCGTCGGTGACGGCGATGCAGCGGTGCTGGTCATGAACACCGACTGGAGCGACCCGGCGGCGGTATCGCTGGGGCGCCTCCTGGCCGAGCAGGGATGCGACCCGGCCGGGCTGGAGGAGTGCACCCCCGAGGTGGATGCCAACCCGGTGCCCGGCCGCCTGGAGCTGGCGCCGCTGGCGCTGCGGATGTTCCGCAGCAAGGGTGGCGGGGCGGGCCGCTCGCCGGGGGAGGCGGCGGCGCAATCCGGCATCCTCATCCTCGACGTCGCCCCCACCCTGGATTGCGGCCGCTGGCCGGTGAAGCGCGAGGTCGGCGACACCCTGGAGGTCACCGCCGACATCCTCAAGGACGGCCACGACCGGCTGGCGGCGCGGGTGCTGTGGCGCCACGTCGGCGAGGCGGCGTGGCAAAGCGAGCCCATGGTTCACCAGGACAACGACCGCTGGATCGGCCGGGTGCGGCTGGAGCGCATGGGCCGGGCGGAGTTCACCGTCGAGGCCTGGGTCGATGCCTATGAGAGCTGGCGCGACGATTTGGGCAAGCGGCGCGGCGCCGGCCAGCCGGTGGCGGTCGAGCTGGAGGAGGGGCGCCGGCTGCTGGAGGAGGCGCTGGCCCGCGCCCAGGACGATGACCACGACCGCCTGGAGCGCGCCCTGGCCGCCCTGGACGCGGTCACCGATGCCGAGGAGAAGGCCGACCGCATGGTGTCGGGCCTGGTGCGTGCCGTGATGGCGCGCTGGCCGGACCGCTCCAGGCTGGCCCGCCACCACCGGGCCTATGCGGTGGCCATCGACCGCGTCGCCGCCCGCTTTTCGGCCTGGTACGAGATCATGGCCCGCAGCCAGGGCTCGCAGCCCGGGCGCTCGGCCAGTTTCAAGGATTGCGAGCGGCGCCTGCCCGAGATCGCGCGCATGGGCTTCGACGTGGTCTACCTGCTGCCCATCCACCCCATCGGCCGCGTCCACCGCAAGGGTCCCGACAACACCCTGAACGCGGCCGAGGGCGATCCCGGCTCGCCCTATGCCATCGGCAGTGTCGAGGGCGGCCACACCGCCATCCATCCCGCCCTCGGCACCCTCGACGATTTCCGCCGCTTCGTCGCCGCGGCGAAGCGCCACGACCTGGAGGTGGCGCTGGACTTCGCCGTCCAGTGCGCCCCCGACCATCCCTGGGTGACCGAGCATCCGGACTGGTTCCTGTGGCGGCCCGACGGCACCATCCGCCACGCCGAGAACCCGCCCAAGAAGTACCAGGACATCGTCAATCTGAACTTCCACGGCCCCCACGCCGCCGAATTGTGGCTGGCGCTGCGCGAGGTGGTGCTGTTCTGGGTGGGCGAGGGGGTGCGGATCTTCCGCGTCGACAATCCCCACACCAAGCCGGTGCCGTTCTGGGAATGGCTGATCCGCACGGTGCACCGCGACCATCCCGACGTGCTGTTCCTGGCCGAGGCCTTCACCCGTCCCAAGATGATGCGCGCCTTGGCCAAGGCCGGCTTCAGCCAGTCCTACACCTATTTCACCTGGCGCAACTTCAAGGGCGAGCTGACCGACTACCTGACCGAGCTGGCCCAGGGCGAATCGCGCGACTACATGCGGCCGCATTTCTGGCCGACCACCCCCGACATCCTGCCGCCCTACCTGCAGAGCGGCGGCCGGGCGGCGTTCCGCATCCGGCTGGTGCTGGCGGCGACGCTGTCCTCGCTCTACGGCATCTACAACGGCTACGAGCTGTGCGAGGCGGCGGCCATTCCGGGGCGCGAGGAATACCTGCATTCCGAGAAGTACCAGTACAAGGTCTGGGACTGGAGCCGGCCCGGCCACATCAAGGACGACGTCGCCCGCCTCAACGCCATCCGCCGCGCCAACCCGGCCCTGCACGAATTCGAGAACCTGCGCTTCCATCCGTCCGACGACGAGGCGGTGCTGTTCTACGGGAAGAGCACGCCCGACCGCTCCAACATGATCTTCGTCGCCGTCACCCTCGACCCCTTCGACCTGCGCGCGGCCGAACTGACCTTCCCACTGGCCGAGATGGGGGTGCCGGACGGCGAGACCTTCGAGGTCGAGGACCTGCTGACCGGCGCCCGCCACCTGTGGCGCGGGGCGCGCCAGCGCGTCCGCCTCGATCCCGAGGTCAACCCGGCGGTGCTGTGGCGGGTCACGGTGTGGAGCAGCGTGGACTACCGGACCCCGTGTTTCTGAGTGTTCCCTCTCCCCTTGCGGGAGAGGGTGGCGCAACGCGCCGGGTGAGGGGGCGGCGCCGTTTCCCCCTCACCCTCCCATGCTTGGCATGGGCCCCTCCCTCTCCCGCGAGGGGAGAGGGGCATCTGAGAAGGAAACGCCCGCCATGGACCCGCTGTGGTACAAGGACGCCGTCTTCTACCAGCTGCACGTCAAGGCCTTCTTCGATTCCGACAATGACGGCGTCGGCGATTTCCGCGGGCTGACCGCCAAGCTGGATTATGTCCGCGACCTGGGCGTCGATACCCTGTGGCTGCTGCCGTTCTATCCGTCGCCGCTGAGGGACGACGGCTACGACATCGCCGATTACCGCTCGATCCACGGCGCCTACGGCTCGCTCAAGGACTTCCGGACCTTCGTCCGCGCCGCCCACGACCGCGGCCTCAAGGTGGTCACCGAGCTGGTGGTCAATCACACCTCGGACCAGCACCCGTGGTTCCAGCGGGCGCGCCGGGCACGGCCGGGATCACGGGCGCACGACTATTACGTCTGGAGCGACAGCGACGCCCGCTTCGGCGGCACCCGCATCATCTTCACCGACACCGAACGCTCCAACTGGGCCTGGGACGACGAGGCCCGCGCCTTCTACTGGCACCGCTTCTTCTCGCACCAGCCCGACCTCAACTTCGCCAATCCCCGGGTGGTGCGCGAGATCGTGGCGGTGATGCGCCACTGGCTGGACGTGGGCGTCGACGGCATGCGCCTGGACGCGGTGCCTTACTTGTGCGAGCGCGAGGGCACCAGCAACGAGAACCTGCCCGAGACCCACGCGGTGCTGAAGCACCTGCGCCAGGCCCTCGACCGCAGCCATCCCGGGCGCATGTTCCTGGCCGAGGCCAACCAGTGGCCCGAGGACGTGCTGCCCTATTTCGGCGACGGCGACGAATGCCACATGGCCTTCCACTTCCCGCTGATGCCGCGGATGTACATGGCCATCGCCCGCGAGGACCGCCATCCGGTCACCGACATCATGCGCCAGACCCCGGACATTCCGGAAAACTGCCAGTGGGCCATCTTCCTGCGCAACCACGACGAGCTGACGCTGGAGATGGTCACCGACCGCGAGCGCGACTACCTGTGGAGCACCTACGCCGCCGACCGCCGCGCCCGCATCAACCAGGGCATCCGCCGCCGCCTTGCCCCGCTGATGGAGAACGACCGGCGCAAGATCGAGCTGCTGAACTCGCTGCTGTTTTCCATGCCCGGCACCCCCATCGTCTATTACGGCGACGAGATCGGCATGGGCGACAACTTCTTCCTCGGCGACCGCAACGGCGTGCGCACGCCCATGCAATGGAACGAGGACCGCAACGGCGGCTTCTCGCGCGCCGATCCGCACATGCTCTACCTGCCCCCGATCCAGGACCCGGTCTACGGCTTCGAATCGGTCAACGTCGATGCCCAGGTGCGCTCGCCCACCTCGCTGCTGAACTGGATGAAGCGCATCATCGCGGTGCGCCGCGGGCGCCGCGCCTTCGGCCGCGGGTCGTTGCGCTTCCTCTATCCCAGCAACCGCAAGATCCTGGCCTACCTGCGCGAGCACGAGGACGAGACGGTGCTGTGCGTCTGCAACCTGGCGCGCTCGGCCCAGGGGGTGGAATTGGACCTGTCGGCGTGGCGGGGGCGGGTGCCGGTGGAGCTGGGCGGCCAGTCCAGCTTCCCGCCCATCGGCGAGCTGCCCTATTTCCTGACCTTGCCGGGCTACGGCTTCTACTGGTTCCTGCTGTCGGCCGAGGCCGAGCCGCCGCGCTGGCACGTGGAGTATCCCGGCCCGCTGGCCGAGCCGGTGACGCTGGTGGTGCGCCAGGGGCTGGACGACCTGCTGGCCGGAAACGGCCGGCGGCTGCTGGAACGCGACGTGCTGCCGGCCTGGATCCAGTCGCGGCGCTGGTGCGCCGACAAGGATTCCGGCATTGCCGGCGCCGAGCTGCTGCGCTGGGCCGAGCTTGCGACGCCGACGGGCCGCTGGCTGCTGGCGCTGGTTGCGGCGCGGCGCGGCGATGGCGGCCAGCGCACCTATGCGGTGCCGCTGGCGGCGGTGTGGAACGGGGCGGCCGACGAGCTGCAGGCCGGCGGCGAGGTGCTGGCGCGGCTGCGCCGGGGCGCCCGGGTGGGGGCGCTGCGCGACGCCTTCCACGATGACGGGTTCGTTCTCGCCCTGGTCGAGGCGATGCGGCGGCGGGCGGTGCTGCCCGGACTGGGCGCCGGCTTCGCCGGGCATGCCACCTCGGCCCTCGATGCCGTCGAGTTGCCCGACGTCCCGACCGTCCGCCGCCTTGGCGGCGAGCAGTCCAATTCCTCGGTGGCCATCGACGAGACCATGGTGCTGAAGCTGCTGCGCCGGCCTGCCCCCGGGCGCAATCCCGAGGTGGAGATGGGGCGCTACCTGACCGAGACGGTGCGCTTCGCCAACACCCCGCCGCTGCTGGGCTGGCTGGAGACCAACGACCCGGGCGGCGGCTCGTCGGTGCTGGCGGTGCTGCACGGCTATGTGCGCGGCCAGGGCGACGCCTGGGACTGGACCCTGGCCGAGCTGTCGCGCTTCCTCGACGAGGCCAGCCTGCTGCCGCCCGAGGAATTCGCCTCCCGGGTCGAGCAGGGGGCGATGGCCGATTTCCTCTCGCTGATCGGCACCATCGGCCTGCGCACCGCCGAGATGCACCGCGCCCTGGCCCATCCCGGCCCCGACCCCGATTTCGGCGCGGTTCCGGTGGCGGCGGCGGACCTGGAGTTCTGGCGCGACCGGGCGCTGGCCCAGGCCGAGACGGCGCTGCGGGTGGCGGCCGGAACCGACACCGACGAGGCGCGCCGTCTGGTCGCCCTGTCCGGGCGGCTGCGCGACGCCATCACCGCGCGTCTGCCCGAGGGGCCGTTCGGGCTGATGACCCGCATCCACGGCGACTACCACCTGGGCCAACTGCTGGTGGCCAGCAACGACGTCCACGTCATCGACTTCGAGGGCGAGCCGGCGGCGGCGCTGGAGGCGCGCCGGGCCAAGGATTCGCCGCTCAGGGACGTGGCCGGGATGCTGCGCTCGTTCGACTATGCCCGCGCCACCGCGCTGGGGCGCATCAAGGCCGCCCGGCCCGAGGCGGCGGCCCGGCTGGAGCCGGTGGCCGAGGAGTGGCGGCGCAGGGTGCGCGACGCCTTCCTCGACCGTTACCTCTCGGCGGTCGAGGACGGCGACGGCCTGCCGCTGGGCAATTTGGCAGCCATGCGTCTGCTGGAGCTGTTCGAGATGGAGAAAGCCTGCTACGAAATCATCTACGAGGCGTCGCACCGGCCGGCCTGGCTGGCGGTTCCGCTCAAGGGGTTGCTGGCCCAGGTGGAACAGGGCGAAGCGTAATTTGCGTTCCAGGCGGCGATGGGCGATCTTCGTCCGTTGCCGGAACCGGTCGCGAGAGGGAGCACCATGGCCAAGACCTCCACCCCCAACGGCCTCGTGCCGAAGTCCGACGCCGCCGCCATCGCCGGCGGCACCCACGGCAATCCCTTTGCGGTGCTGGGGCCGCACCGGATCAAGAGCGGCATGACCATCCGCACCTTCCAGCCCCACGTCGCCCGGGTGTTCGCCATCGGCGGCGCCGCTGAGGTCGAACTGGGGCGGGTGCATCCCGAGGGCCTGTTCGCAGCTGCGGTGGACGACGCGCTGGCCGGGTCATACCGGCTGCGCCTGGATTACGGCGACGGCCGCGTCGAGGTGGTCGAGGACCCCTACCGCTATCCGCCGGTGCTGGGCGACCTCGACATCCACCTGCTGGTGGAAGGCACCCATCTGCGCACCTTCGAGAAGCTGGGCGCCCATTGCGTCACCCTCGACGGCGCCGTCGGCGTCCATTTCGCGGTGTGGGCGCCCAATGCCGAGCGGGTCTCGGTGGTGGGCGACTTCAACGGCTGGGACGGGCGCCGCCACGCCATGCGCCTGCGCCACAACGCCGGGGTGTGGGAGATCTTCATCCCCGGCCTGGCCAACGGCACCCATTACAAGTACGAGGTCATCGGCAAGGGCGGCGTGCTGCTGCCGCTGAAGGCCGACCCCTACGGCCATTTCGCCGAGGTGCCGCCGAAGACCGCCTCGGTGGTGTGGGACCTGGCCGCCCGCGCCTGGGCCGACGGCCCGTGGATGGACCGCCGCGCCGCCCGCAACGACCGCCACGCCCCCATCAGCATCTACGAGGTCCACCTCGCCTCGTGGCGGCGCAATCCCGACGACGGCGGCCGGCCGCTGTCGTACCTGGAACTGGCCGACCAGCTCTCCGACTACGTCAAGGACATGGGCTTCACCCATGTGGAGCTGCTGCCGGTGCACGAGCACCCGTTCTCCGGCTCGTGGGGCTACCAGCCGGTGGGGCTGTTCGCGCCCACCTCGCGCTTCGGCACGCCCGAGGACTTCCGCACCCTGGTGGAACGGCTGCACCAGAACGGGGTCGGCGTCATCATCGACTGGGTCGCAGGCCATTTCCCGCGCGACGGCCACGGCCTGCACTATTTCGACGGAACCCACCTGTACGAGCACGAGGACCCGCGCCTGGGCCTGCACAAGGACTGGGACACCTACATCTACAATTACGGCCGCACCGAGGTGGTCAATTTCCTGTACGCCAACGCGCTGTACTGGATGGAGGAGTACCACATCGACGGCCTGCGGGTGGATGCGGTGGCGTCCATGCTGTACCTGGACTATTCGCGCAAGTCCGACGAGTGGATTCCCAACCGCTACGGCGGCAACGAGAACATCGAGGCCATCGACTTCCTGCGCCGCATGAACGAGATGGTCTATGCCGAGCATCCCGGCACCATGACCATCGCCGAGGAATCCACCGCGTGGCCGATGGTGTCGCGGCCGACCTGGCTGGGCGGCCTGGGCTTCGGCTTCAAGTGGAACATGGGCTGGATGCACGACACGCTGCGCTACATCTCGAAGGAGCCCATCCACCGCCGCTACCATCACGACGATCTGACCTTCGGCCTGCTCTATGCCTTCCACGAGAACTTCGTGCTGCCGCTGTCCCACGACGAGGTGGTGCACGGCAAGGGCTCCATCTTCGGCCGCATGCCGGGCGACCGCTGGCAGCGCTTCGCCAACCTGCGCGCCTATTACGCCTTCATGTGGACCCATCCCGGCAAGAAGCTGCTGTTCATGGGCAGCGAGTTCGCCCAGGAGGCGGAGTGGAACTACGATGCCTCGCTGGACTGGCACCTGCTCGACGATCCCCTGCACGACGGCGTGCGCCGGCTGGTGCGCGACCTCAACCGCGTCTACCGCACCGAACCGGCGCTCTACCAGCTGGATTGCGACCCATCCGGCTTCGCCTGGATCGACTGCAACGACCGCGACAATTCGGTGCTGACCTACCTGCGCAAGGCCCAGGACCAGGAAGACATCTGCGTCGTCGCCTGCAGCTTCACCCCGGTGGTGCGCGACGGCTACCGCGTCGGCGTGCCCCATCCCGGCTTCTACCGCGAGATCCTGAACACCGATTCCGAGTGGTACGGCGGCTCCAACATCCACAACGACGGCGGCCGCCAGGCGGAAGAGGTGCCGTGGCACGGCCACCCCTATTCCCTCAACCTCACCCTGCCGCCACTGGCGACCTGCGTGTTGAAGCGCGAGGGGTGATACGGACGGCATGAAACGGCCGCGCGTCTACATCCTGGCCAGCGGCAGGAATGGGACCTTGTATGTGGGCGTCACCTCGGACTTGGCCAAGCGTGTGGAACAGCATCGCAGCGGCGCCGTCGAGGGCTTCACCAGGGATTACGGCGTCCATACCCTGGTCCACGTGGAGTTCCACGAAACCATGCAGGCGGCCATAGCGCGCGAGAAGCAGATCAAGAAGTGGCGCCGGGCGTGGAAGCTCAATCTCATCGAGGCCGCCAACCCGACGTGGCGCGACCTGAGCGCGGAACTGTAATCCCCCCCTTCCGTCGTCCCCGCGCAGGCGGGGACCCAGGGGTGCACCGCCACCGTGTCCGCGACTCCTGGGTTCCCGCTTTCGCGGGGATGACGGGTAATCCCCCCCCCTTCCGTCGTCCCCGCGCAGGCGGGGACCCAGGGGTGCACCGCTACCGTGTCCGCGACTCCTGGATCCCCGCCTTCGCGGGGATGACGGGTAATTCCCCCCCCCCTCCCGTCGTCCCCGCGCAGGCGGGGACCCAGGGGTGCACCGCCACCGTGTCCGCGACTCCTGGATCCCCGCCTTCGCGGGGATGACGGGTAATTCCCCCCCCTTCCCGTCGTCCCCGCGCAGGCGGGGACCCAGGGGTGCACCGCTACCGTGTCCGCGACTCCTGGGTCCCCGCCTTCGCGGGGATGACGGGTAATTCCCCCCCCTTCCC
>NZ_LR746526.1:0-27444 GCF_902729435.1 Magnetospirillum sp. UT-4 | reverse complement strand
GGGTGCACCGCCACCGTGTCCGCGACTCCTGGATCCCCGCCTTCGCGGGGATGACGGGTAATTCCCCCCCCTTCCGTCGTCCCCGCGCAGGCGGGGACCCAGGGGTGCACCGCCACCGTGTCCGCGACTCCTGGATCCCCGCCTTCGCGGGGATGACGGGTAATTCCCCCCCTTCCGTCGTCCCCGCGCAGGCGGGGACCCAGGGGGTGCACCGTCACCGTGTCCGCGACTCCTGGGTTCCCGCTTTCGCGGGAACGACGAGTAAGTCATCGGGTACCTCATCCTGCCTCCGGGGCAGGGGCGAACGTCGCGACGGGAAGCGCGGCCGGAGGTCCCTGCTGCCGCCCCGTCCGGTCCTTCGTCTTCCCCGCCAGGGAACCGCCTTGCCCAACCGCCGCCGCATCTGGTCCGGATCGCCCTATCCCCTTGGCGCTTCGTGGGATGGCAACGGGGTCAACTTCGCGCTGTTCTCGGCCCATGCCGAGAAGGTCGAGCTGTGCCTGTTCGACCATCACGGCCGCGAGACGGAGCGGGTCGAGCTGCCCGGCTCCCGCGCCGCACCCGCATCCTGGACTGGCTGGAAGTCGATTTGCCCGGCTGGTTCGGCTCGCCGTTGCCGACGAATGGGGACGCCTGACGGCCCGTCTGAAATCCCCGATGCCCGCCATCGACGGGCTGATCGCCGCCACCGCCCTGAACCGCCGCCTGACCGTCGTCACCCGCAACCGCGTGGACTTTTCGCCGGCCGGGGTGGAAATTCTCGACCCGTGGGAGGGGTGACCTACAACTGGAACCGCGCACTCACCTCGGCGTAGGGAGCGGTGACCGCGTCCGGCGAGCGGGCGAGCAGGCCCAGGCGTTCCAGGACATCCACATCCTTGTGAACGTTCTTGTAGTCGCGGTGCAGGTCGTTGGCCAACGCCTTGATGCTGGGCACCTGGTGGTGCCGGACGTAGCGCAGCATTTCCAGCCGCTTGGGCGTCAGCGCGGCCAGCAGGGTTTCGAGGTCGCGGAAGGTCAGGTTGGTCTCGTCAACCGCCTCGCCCCGTTCGGCGCGCTTCCACGCATCAACGAAGCGCCGCCCCATGTCCTCGGGAGTTCCGATGTGCAGGCGCAGTTTGTCGGTCATGCTTCACCTCTCAGGCGCTTCACGTCGGCGAGAAAGTCCGCGACCAGGGCTTCAGGGGTGGTGAACACGTAGACCTCTTCGCGGCCGTCCAGGTGGCGATGGTCGCCCTTGCCCCGCTCGTTGTCGTAGCCCACCAGCTTCCGTCCCGGGAACCCGTAGAATAGGCTGTACTTCAGGGTATGCGCGCTGCCGTGCACCGGCTTCGGGACCGCCCATATGGTCATTTCGAGGATGGCGCCATCCTCGAATTCCATCCGGTCATGGAAGATGCGCAGCGCCTTCATATGGTGTTCCATACCATACACCGGCTATGGTGTCCAGCGCCATAGCGGCGAACCTCCGGGGTTTGCGCCGCCGCCTCCGCCGGCTATAGTGCGGCCGGGGCAGGGGCGAACGTCGCGACGGGAAGCGCGGCCGGAGGTCCCTGCTGCCGCCCCGTCCGGTCCTTCGTCTTCCCCGCCAGGGAACCGCCTTGCCCAACCGCCGCCGCATCTGGTCCGGATCGCCCTATCCCCTTGGCGCCTCGTGGGATGGCAACGGGGTCAACTTCGCGCTGTTCTCGGCCCATGCCGAGAAGGTCGAGTTGTGCCTGTTCGACCATCACGGCCGCGAGACGGAGCGGGTCGAGCTGCCCGAATACACCGACGAGGTGTGGCACGGCTACCTGCCCGACGCGCGGCCGGGGCTGCTTTACGGCTACCGGGTGCACGGCCCCTACGATCCGGTCGCCGGCCACCGCTTCAATCCGCACAAGCTGCTGATCGACCCCTATGCCAAGGCGCTGTCGGGGACGCTGGACTGGTCCGACACCCATTTCGGCTTCAAGCTGGGCTCGCCGCGCCAGGATCTGGTGATGGACAAGCGCGACAACGCGCGCCACATGCCCAAGTGCCGGGTGATCGACACCGCCTTCACCTGGGGCGACGACCGCCGTCCCAACGTGCCGTGGTCCGAGACGGTGATCTACGAGCTGCACGTGCGCGGCGCCACCATGCGCCACCCGGCGGTTCCCGCCCCCTATCGCGGCACCTTCCTGGGGCTGTCGCACCCGGCGGTGCTGGACCACATGGTGAAGCTGGGGGTGACGGCGGTGGAGCTGCTGCCCGTCCACGCCATCGTCGACGAGGGCCACCTGATCGACAAGGGCCTCAGGAACTACTGGGGCTACAACACCATCGCCTACTTCGCCGCCGATCCGCGCTACTACGGCGCCAATCCGCTGGGCGACTTCAAGACCATGGTGGCGCGCCTGCACGAGGCCGGCATCGAGGTCATCCTGGACGTGGTCTACAACCACACCGCCGAGGGCAACCACCTGGGGCCGACGCTCAGCTACAAGGGCATCGACAACCTCAGCTACTACCGCCTGGTCCAAGGCCAGGAGCGCTGGTACGAGAATTATTCCGGCTGCGGCAACACCCTGAAACTCAGCCATCCCCGCGTGCTGCAGCTGGTCATGGACTCGTTGCGCTACTGGGTCGAGGAGATGCATGTCGATGGCTTCCGCTTCGATCTCGCCGCCTCGCTGGGGCGCGAGAAGGTGGGATTCGACGGCGGCTCGGGCTTCCTCGACGCGGTGCGCCAGGATCCGGTGCTGTCGCGCACCAAGCTGATCGCCGAGCCGTGGGACATCGGCGGCGACGGGTACTGTCTGGGCGCCTTCCCCCCCGGCTGGTCGGAGTGGAACGGCCGCTACCGCGACACCGTGCGCAAGTTCTGGCGCGGCGAGGGCGGCCAGATCGGCGATCTCGCCTCGCGCCTGACCGGCTCGTCGGACATCTTCGGCTGGGGCGGACGGCGGCCGTGGGCCAGCATGAACTTCGTCACCTGCCACGACGGCTTCACCATGGCCGACCTGGTCTCTTACGAGCGCAAGCACAACGACGCCAACGGCGAGCAGAACCGCGACGGCACCGACGCCAACTATTCCTGGAACTGCGGCTACGAGGGGCCCACCCCCAACCGCCACATCCACGCTTTGCGGCGCCAGCAGATGCGCAACATGCTGGCTACCCTGTTCCTGTCCCAGGGCGTGCCCATGCTGCTGGCCGGCGACGAGTTCGCCCGCAGCCAGGGCGGCAACAACAACGCCTATTGCCAGGACAACGAGACCGGCTGGATCGACTGGAACAACGTCGACGAGGAGACGTTGGCCTTCGTGCAGGCGCTGATCCGCCTGCGCCGCGACCATCCGGTGCTGCGCCGCCCGCGCTTCTACAAGGGCAGCCGCATGCCGGGCAGCGCGATCAAGGACATCACCTGGGTGACGCCCGAGGGCCGCGAGATGATGGATGTGGACTGGACGCTGCCCTATACCCGTTCGCTCGGCTTCCTGTTGGGCGGTGAGTCCTGTGCCCGGGATTCCCGTTCGGGCCGCGAGGAAACCGACGACACCTTCATGATCATGCTGAACGCCTATACCGAGATCATCTTCTATACCCTGCCGCCGCCGCTGCTGGGCAAGACCTGGGAGGTGGTGGTGGACACCGCCCGCACGCCGCCGCTGATCACCGGCGAGGTCTGCGAGGCCGGCAGCCGCTTCCCCTTGAAGCCCCATTCCCTGGCTGTTCTCAGGCATCCCCACGGTTCCCGAAAGGCCCGGTGATGCGCTGCGCCCATGGGATGCCCTTCGGCCCGGCGCTCGAGCCCGGGGGAGTGCGCTTCCGCCTGTGGGCGCCCGATTGCGGCGATGTGGCGGTGCATGTTGCCGGGCTGGGTGATGTCGCCATGGACAAGGACGGCGACGGCTGGGCCGAGGCCTGGGTTCCGGGCATCGGCGCCGGCGCCCGCTACGGCTTCCGGGTCGGCGGGCTGGTGGTGCCCGATCCCGCCTCGCGCCATCAGCCCGATGACGTCCACGCGCTGTCCGAGGTGATCGACCCCGCCGACCACGACTGGATCGACGGCGCCTGGCGCGGCCGGCCGTGGGAAGAGGCGGCGATCTACGAGCTGCATGTGGGCACATTCACCCCCGCCGGCACCTTCCGCGCCGTCATCGACCGCCTCGACCACCTGGCCGGGCTGGGGGTGACGGCGGTGGAGCTGATGCCGGTGGCCGAGTTTCCCGGCGCCCGCGGCTGGGGCTATGACGGCGTGCTGCCCTTCGCGCCCGAGGCCTCCTACGGCCGCCCCGAAGATCTCAAGGCGCTGGTCGAGGCCGCCCACCAGCGCGGCCTGATGATGTTCCTCGACGTGGTCTACAACCACTTCGGTCCCGAGGGGAACTACCTGCACGCCACCGCCCGGCGCTTCTTCACCGACCGCCACCACACCCCCTGGGGCCAGGCCATCAATTACGACGGCGCCGATTCCGCTCCGGTGCGCGAGTTCGTCATCCACAACGCCCTGTACTGGCTGGAGGAGTTCAACTTCGACGGCCTGCGCCTGGATGCCGTCCACGCCATCGTCGATGACAGCCGCCCCAGCCTGCTGGAGGAGCTGGCCGAGCGCGCCCGCGCCGCGCTGCCCGACCGCCCGATCCACCTGGTGCTGGAGAACGACGACAATGCGGCCCGATTGCTGGCGCGCCAGCCCGACGGGCGGCCCCGGTTCTACACCGCCCAGTGGAACGACGACATCCACCACGCCTTGCACCGCCTGCTGACCGGCGAGGCGGGCGGCTACTACCGCGATTACGGCGCCGATCCGCTGCCCCATCTGTGCCGCTGCCTGGCCGAGGGCTTCGCCTATCAGGGCGAGGACTCCGAGCACCGCGACGGCGCCCGGCGGGGCGAGCCCAGCGCCGGCCTGCCGCCCACCGCCTTCGTGTCGTTCCTGCAGAACCACGACCAGATCGGCAACCGGGCGCTGGGCGAACGCCTCGACCGCCTGGCCCCCGAGCCGGCGGTGGCGGCGGCCACCGCGCTGATGCTGCTGGCACCGCCGCCGCCGCTGCTGTTCCAGGGCGAGGAATGGGGGGCATCGACGCCGTTCCAGTATTTCTGCGATTTCGGCCCCGAGCTGGCCCGCGCGGTGCGCCGCGGCCGCCGGCGCGAATTCGCCCATTTCCCCCAGTTTCAGGGAAAAGGCGCGGCGCGGATTCCCGATCCGGTGGCCAAGGCCACCTTCGCCCGCTCGCGCCTGGACTGGGACGAGCGCGCCAAGCCGCCCCATGCCCGCCGTCTGGCGCAGGTGCGCGAGCTGCTGCACATCCGGGGGCGCCAGATCGCGCCGCGGCTGGCCGGGGCGCGGTCCGAGGGCTGCCGCGGGTTGGGCCGGCATGCCCTGGAAGGACGCTGGCGGATGGGCGACGGCAGCCTGCTGACGGTGCAGGCCAACCTGTCCGACCAGGGGCTGGCGGGGCCGGTTCACGCCGACGGCCGGCTGCTGTATTCTACGCGCGAGGGGGGCGGCGCATTGCCCGCCTGGGGTGTCGATTGGTATTTGGACGACGGGGGGAACGCATGACCGCATCCGAGGCGCTCGATCGCCTGGCCACCCTGGCCGGGATCGAGGACGGCTGGTGGGACTTCTTCGGCGCCTGGCGCCCGGTCCCGGCCGAGACCAAGCGGGTGTTCCTGGCCGCCATGGGCTTCGCCGTCGCCGGCGACGACGACATCGCCGCCAGCCTGGCCGAGCTGGACGCCCGTCCCTGGCGCCGCTGGCTGGAGCCGGTGGCGGTGCTGGAGCAGGGGGCGGGGCGCGACTGGGTCGAGCTGACGCTGCCCGCCGCCCGCGACAAGGATCTCGTCACCTGGCGGCTGCAGGAGGAACTGGGGCCGGTCCATTCCGGCCAGGTCCAGGTCGATGGCCTGGACTGGGCCGAGGAACGCTGGCTGGACGGCGCTCTGGTCAAGCGCTGGCGCCTGCATCTGCCCGCCCTGCCGCCCCTGGGCTATCACCGCCTGACGGTGGTGGCGGCGGATGGCGCCGAGGCATCCATGGTGCTGGCGGTGGCGCCCGCCCGCGCCTATGTGCCGCCGGCGGTGGCCGCCGGGCACCGTGCCTGGGGCGTCGCCACCCAGATCTATGCCCTGCGCACCCCGGGCGACTGGGGCGTGGGTACCTACAAAGCGCTGGAGACCCTGGCGGCGGGCGCCGCCAAGCTGGGGGCGGCGACGGTGGGCATCAACCCGCTGCATGCCCTGTTCGCCAATCTGCCCGACCGCTTCAGCCCCTATGCGCCGTCGTCGCGCCGCTTCCTCAACGTCGCCTATATCGACGTCGAGGCCATCCCGGAATTCGCCGAAAGCCGCGAGGCCGGGCGGATGTTCGCCTCGCCCGGCTTCCAGGCCAACCTGGCGCGGGTGCGCGGCTATCCCCTGGTGGATTATCCCGAGGTGGCCCGCCTGTCGCGCCCGATGCTCGACATCCTCTACCGTCATTTCCGCACCGCCCACCTGGCCGAGGAGGACGAGCGCGGCCGCGCCTTCCGCGCCTTCCAGGCCCAGGGCGGCGACTTCGCCCGGCTGTTCTGCACCTTCGAGGCGCTGCAGGAGAATGTGGTGGCGGCCGGCGGCTCCACCTACTGGCACCAATGGCCCGAGAAGCTGCGCCATCCCCATTCAGCGGCGGTGACGGCCTTCGCCGAGGCCAACCGCGAACGCGTCGAGTTCTTCTGGTGGCTGCAATTCGTCGCCGACGAGCAGCTGGGCGCTGCCCAGCGCGCCGGGATCGAGGCGGGGGCGGGTATCGGCCTCTACCGCGACCTCGGCGTCGGCATCGCCGGCGACGGTGCCGAGGCGTGGCTGGAACAGGACAATCTGGCGCTGGGGGTCTCGGTGGGGGCGCCGCCCGATCCGCTGGCGCTGAAGGGCCAGGACTGGGGCCTGATGCCGTTCAACCCCATCGCCCTGAAGGAGGCCGCCTACGCCCCCTTCATCGGCGTCATGGCCGCCAACATGCGCCATGCCGGCGCGCTCCGCCTCGACCACGCCATGGCGCTGACCCGCCTCTATTGGGTGCCGCCGGGGGCCAGCGCCGACCAGGGCGCCTATGTCCGCTATCCCACCGACGACCTGTTCCGGCTGGTGGCGCTGGAATCGGTGCGCAACCGCTGCCTGATCATCGGCGAGGACCTGGGCACGGTGCCCGAGGGCTTCCGTGAGCGCATGGATTCCATGGACCTGTTCGCCTATCGGGTGATGGTGTTCGAGCAGACCGACGGCCGCTTCAAGTGGCCCACCGAGTTCGACGAGAAGGCGCTGACCACCTTCGCCACCCACGATCTGCCCAGCGTGCGCGGCTGGTGGAACGGTGCCGACGTGGCGCTGCGCCGCCGCCTCGACCTCTACCCGCGCGAGGACATGGCCGAAGGCGAGGCGCTGGCCCGCCAGGCCGACCGCGAGAAGCTGGTCCACACCTTGTCCGAGGAAGGGCTGCTGCCCGAGGACTTCCCGACCAAGGGCGTGATGACCGATGCCCAGGCCGACATCCTGGCCGAGGCCGCCCACCTCTATCTGGCGCGGGTGCGCTCGCGGCTGATGATGGTGCAGATCGAGGACGTGCTGGCCCTGGACACCCAGATGAACCTGCCCGGCACCACCGACCAGCACCCCAACTGGCGCCTGCGCTTCCCGGTCGAGCTGGAGGTGGTGCTGGCCGACCCCCGCCTGAAGGCGCTGGCCCGCCGCCTGGCGGACGGGCGGGGGACCAAGCGCTAAACCGTCATCCCCTGAATCGTCGTTCCCGCGCAGGCGGGAACCCAGGAGTCGCGGACACGCTGTCGGTGCACCCCTGGGTCCCCGCCTGCGCGGGGACGACGGGTTAGCGCGCGACGAGGCACACCCCCTCAGAACCCGCCGGCGGATTAACCACAGAGACACAGAGAAGCCACAGAGAAGGATGCTTTTTCCTCTGCGCCGTCTTCGTGCCCTTCGTGTCTTCGTGGTGAACCCATTTTTTCACCCGCCCCCGCGGCGGCGAAGTACCGCTGTGAACCCCGGCCTGCTTCCCGCGTTCACCAAGATGCGCGCCAGTGCGCTTGCCCCAGTGCGCTTGCAAAGGTGAGCCGATGACGCCGTTCGACTGTCCCCGCGCCACCTACCGCCTGCAGCTGCACCAGGGCTTCACCCTGGCCGACGCCGAGGCGCAGGTGCCGTATCTGGCCGGCCTGGGCGTCAGCCACCTCTACCTGTCGCCGATCCTGATGGCGCGGGCCGGCTCGACCCACGGCTACGACATCGTCGACCACGCCCGCATCAATCCCGAGCTGGGCGGCATGCCGGCCATGGAGCGTCTGGCGGCGGCGGCCAGGGCGCACGGCCTCGGCATCGTCGTCGACATCGTGCCCAACCACATGGGGGTGGGCGGGGCCGACAATGCCTGGTGGCTGGACGTGCTGGAATGGGGCGAGGACAGCCCCTTCGCCCGCTATTTCGACATCGACTGGCTGCCGGCCCGGCGCGAGCTGCGGGGCAAGCTGCTGCTGCCCTTCCTGGGCGACCATTACGGCGCGGTGCTGGAACGGGGCGAGCTGGTGCCGCGGCTCGACCGTGCCGCCGGCGCGCTCGACGTGTGGTACTGGGACCACCGCCATCCGCTGACGCCGCGCGACTATTCCGGCCTGCTGCGTCCCGCGGTGGCCGGTCTTGGCGACAGCGAGGATGCCGACCGGCTGGCCGACGTGGTGGACGACTTCAGCAACTTCACCGACGAGTACGTGCCCGGGCGCAACGTCGCGGCGCGCCGCCAGCGGGCGACCGAGTTGAAGCGCCGGCTGGCGGCGGTGGCGGCGGACCGCCCGGCGGTGGCCGAGGCGGTCGATGCCCATCTCGCCGCGCTGGCCGGCGACGCCGCCCGCCTGCATGCCCTGCTGGAACGGCAGCACTGGCGCATTTCCTACTGGCGGGTCGCCGCCGACGAGATCAACTACCGCCGCTTCTTCGACATCAACGACCTGGCCGCGCTGCGCATGGTCGAGGAACCCGAGCTGTTCGCCCGCGCCCACCGCCTGGTGTTCGAGCTGATCGCCCGGGGCATGGTCCAGGGCCTGCGGGTCGACCACGTGGACGGGCTGTTCAACCCCGCCGAATACTGCCGCATGCTGCAGGCCGGGGGGGTGGGACCCGACGGCCGGCCGCCGTTCCTGGTGGTCGAAAAGATCCTGGCCCGCCACGAGCCGTTGCGCCGCGACTGGCCGGTGGCCGGGACCACCGGCTACGATTTCACCAACCTGGTCTGCGGCCTGTTCGTCGATGCCGCCGCCGAGCCCGCCATCTCCGCGGCCTACCAGCGCTTCACCGCCACCGCCATGGATTTCGAGGCCGAGGTGGTGGCGGCCAAGCGGCGCATCGTCGATGAGCACATGACCAGCGAGCTGCGGGTGCTGGCGGGGCGGCTGGGACGCATCGCCGCCTCGCACTGGCGCTCGCGCGACTTCACCCTGTCGGGGCTGTACCACGCCCTGGCCGAGGTGGTGGCGTGGCTGCCGGTCTACCGCACCTACGTCACCTCGCGCCGGGTCACCGACACCGACCGCCGCTACCTCGACTGGGCGGTGGCCAAGGCGCGGCGGGCCTCGGCCGCCGATCCGTCGCTGATCGACTTCGTGGCGGCGGTGCTGGACACCTCGCTGGCCAAGGCGGGCGGCTATTCGTCGCGGGCCATCGTCGATTTCGCCATGCGCTTCCAGCAATTCACCGGCCCGGTCATGGCCAAGGGCTTCGAGGACACCGCGCTCTATCGCTACAACCGCCTGCTGGCGCTGAACGAGGTGGGCGGCGACCCCACCCGCTTCGGGGTGTCGCCGTCGGCCTTCCTGCAGGCGGTGCGCGCCCGCGCCCGCCGCCTGCCCCATGCCATGCTGGCCACCGCCACCCACGACACCAAGCGGGGCGAGGACACCCGCCTGCGCATCGCCGCCCTGTCCGAGTTCCCCGAGGACTGGCGCCGCCTGCTGGAACGCGGCCACCAGCTCAACGCGCCGTTCCGCCGCACCCTGGAAGCCGGGCCGGCGCCCGAGCCCAACGACGAGTACTGGATCTACCAGACCCTGTTCGGAGCCTTCGACGCCGACGATTCCGCCTTGGCCGAGCGAATGGCGGCGGCAGCGGTGAAGGCGGCCAAGGAGGCCAAGCGCCGCACCTCGTGGGCGCATCCCGACGAGGCCTACGAGACCGCCCTGGCCGAGTTCGTCCACCGCATCCTGGAGACCGGGCGGCGCAATCCGTTCCGCGACGACCTGGCGGCGCTGCACCGGCGCCTGCTGCCGGCCTCCATGCTGGGCGGGCTGGCCCAGACCCTGCTGAAGCTGACCCTGCCCGGGGTGCCGGACATCTTTCAGGGGACCGAGCTGTGGGACCTGTCGCTGGTCGATCCCGACAACCGCCGCCCGGTGGACTTCGCCCTGCGCGCCGGCCTCGCCGGCCGTCCGGGTGAGGACGGACTGCCGCCGCTGCCGGCCCTGTGGCTGGACGGCGGGGTGAAGCAGGAGCTGATCCGCCGCACCCTGGAGCTGCGCCGGCGACTTCCCGACCTGTTCGCCGAAGGCGCCTGCCGGCCGCTGGCGGTGCGGGGGCCGCAGGCCGGCAACCTGGTCGCCTTCGTCCGCCACCACGGCGATGCGGCGGCGGTGGCGGTGGTGGTGCCGGTCCTGGCCGGACGGCTGTGGGGCGAGGGCGGTTGGGCGCCCGGCATCTGGCGCGGAACCGCAATCGAGGCGCCGCGGCGGGTCGGCGGGCACCGCTACCGCGACCTGTTGTCGGGCCGCGAGGTGACGGCGACGCTGCGCCGCGGCACCCCGGTGCTGGCTGCTTCCGATCTGCTGGCGGGCTTTCCCATGGCGTTGCTGGAGTCCGCGCCAGATGCGTGAAATCCACTTCCGCGCCGCTTGGAATGCATCAAAACGCCTTGACTGGGGAGCGTTCCGGGGACTCTCCTAGGGGAAAGTCATGGGGGGAAGGTAGAGAGCATGCGACATGTCGGCGCACCGGTGGTGAGGCTGCTCGATGACGACGTCGAGAGCATCCGTTACAGTCTCGCCAGCCATCTGATGTATTCGGTCGGCAAGGAGCCGGTCAACGCCAACGCCCGCGACTGGTTCATGGCCGCCGCGTTCACCGTGCGCGACCGCCTGACCGAGCGCTGGATGCCGACCCTGAACCGGTACTACGAGCACGACCAGAAGCGCGTCTACTACATGTCGATGGAGTTCCTGATCGGGCGGACGCTGGTCAACGCCATGATCAACCTCGGCATCTACGAGCCGGTCAAGCGGGCCATCGGCGAACTCGGCGTCGATTTCGACGAGGTGGTGGGCTGGGAGGTCGAGGCGGCGCTGGGCAATGGCGGCCTCGGGCGCCTCGCCGCCTGCCTGCTCGATTCCATGGCGACGCTGGGGGTGGCCGGCTTCGGCTACGGCATCCGCTACGATTACGGCATGTTCACCCAGCACGTCGAGCACGGCTGGCAGGTGGAAAGCCCCGAGAACTGGCTGCGCTACGGCAATCCGTGGGAATTCCCGCGCCCCGGCGTGATCTATCCGGTGCGCTTCGGCGGCCGCGTGGTGCACTACAAGGACGTGCTCGGCCACACCCGCGCCCAGTGGATGGACGCCGAGGAAGTGATGGCCATGGCCTACGACGTGCCGATCCCAGGCTATGGCGGGCGCACCGTCAACAACCTGCGCCTGTGGTCGGCCAAGTCCACCCGTGAATTCGACCTCAAGTACTTCAACGCCGGCAACTACATCGAGGCGGTGCGCGACAAGAACGAGTCCGAGACCCTGACCAAGGTGCTCTACCCCTCGGACGTCACCTCGCGCGGCAAGGAACTGCGCCTGAAGCAGGAATACTTCTTCGTCGCCGCCTCGATCCAGGACATCCTGGCCCGCTTCCGCAAGTCCCACAGCGACTGGGACAAGCTGCCCGATTCCGTCGCCGTCCAGCTCAACGACACCCATCCGGCCATGGTGGTGGCCGAGCTGATGCGGGTGCTGGTGGACGAGCACCAGATCGACTGGCACCGGGCCTGGCGCCTGACCCGGGCGTGCTGCGCCTACACCAACCACACCCTGCTGCCCGAGGCGCTGGAGACCTGGCCGGTCGAACTGTTCGAGCGCATCCTGCCGCGCCACCTGGAGATCATCTACCAGCTCAACCACGAATTCTTGCAGGAAGTCCGCCACAAGCATCCCGGCGACAACGACCTGCTGCGCCGGGTCTCGATCATCGGCGAGGGTGACGGGCGCCGGGTGCGCATGGCCCATCTGGCGGTGGTCGGCAGCCACAAGGTGAACGGCGTCGCCGCCATCCACACCGGCCTGATGAAAAGCACCATCTTCTCGGATTTCGAGCACCTGTCGCCCGGCAAGATCAACAACAAGACCAACGGGGTGACGCCGCGGCGCTGGCTGCTGGCGGCCAATCCGGCGCTGTCGGCGCTGATCACCGAGGCCATCGGGCCGGACTGGGTCACCCATCTCGACCGGTTGAAGAAGCTCGAGCCGTTCGCCGAGGATCGGGCGTTCCGCGACCGCTTCGCGGCGGTCAAGCGCGCCAACAAGGAGCACCTGGCCCACGTCATCGGCCAGCGCCTGGGCGTCGACATCGAGGTCGGCTCCCTGTTCGACGTGCAGATCAAGCGCATCCACGAATACAAGCGCCAGCTCCTCAACCTGCTGCACGTGGTCACCCGCTACCAGCACATCCGCACCAATCCCACCCTGGATCTGGTGCCGCGCACCGTCATCATCGGCGGCAAGGCGGCGCCCGGCTATCACCTCGCCAAGCTGATCATCAAGCTGGTCAACGACGTCGCCGACGTGGTCAACAACGACCCGCTGGTGGGCAACCGCCTGAAGGTGGTGTTCGTGCCCAACTACAACGTCTCCACCGCCGAGCTGGTGATGCCGGCGGCCGACCTGTCGGAGCAGATCTCCACCGCCGGCACCGAGGCCTCGGGCACCGGCAACATGAAGATGTCCATGAACGGGGCGCTGACCATCGGCACCTGGGACGGCGCCAACGTGGAAATCTGCGAGGAGGTGGGCGAGGAGAACATGTTCCTGTTCGGCCTCACCGCCCAGGAGGTCGCCCGCCACCACATCGACGGCTACGAGCCGGGGCCGGCCATCGCCGCCGACGAGGACCTGAAGAAGGCCATCGACCTGATCGGCAGCGGCTATTTCTCGCCCGACCAGCCCGACCGCTTCCAGCCCATCGTCGACATCCTGATCCACCGCGACTTCTACCTGCTGACCGCCGATTTCCCGCTCTATCTGGCGGCGCAGGAACGGGTGGACCGGCTCTACCGCCAGCCCGACGAATGGGTGAGGAAGGCGATCCTGAACGTCGCCCGCATGGGCAAGTTCTCGTCCGACCGCACCGTCGCCGAATATGCGCGCGACATCTGGGGCGTCCACGCCGGGTAGCGGGGAAAGGGGAGAAGGCCCCGCCTTACGCGACTGTCACCGAAGCTTCGGTTGCGGTGCGGCATGGCTGCCGTCATAACGGGGGCGTCTACCGTTTGGGGGCGCCACCATGCAGAACCATATCCGCGACATCCGCATGCTGACGGAGCTGATCGAGGCCGAGGCCGGGGGGCGGCCGTTCGACCGGTCGCAGGCCCGCGACCTCGCCCACAGGCTGGCCGAGCACAACCCCGAGATCGCCAAGACCCTGCGCCGCATTTCCGATCGGCTGGGTCCTCAGGTCTGAGGCCTCTCCAGCGTCGCGATGACGTCCGCCAGCGAGGCGGCGCGGGTGGTACGGCCGCCGGGGCCCGCCACCATCCAGCCGGAGCCGAGCTTGGTCACGGTGACCAAGGCGGACTCGCGGGCGTGGCGGAACACCGAGAACACCGCCCGCTGCGGCCCGTGGTCGATGGCGTAGTCGCGCCATTCGCCGGCGGCGACGCGGCGGCTGTAGAGTTCGAGCAGGGTTGCGAGTTCGGCACGATCGAAATGGACCGGCGACTGCCGGGCGCGGAAATCCATCATGCGGATGACTTGAGCCATCGCCTCCGGTCCCGGACGAAACCGGGTCCATTCTCCCCCAACCGCCGGCCGCGGTCCAGCCCTCACGACGGACCCCGAGGCGGCGCGAAAGTGTGGCCTCAGCGCAGCGGGCGAGGAGCCGGAACGAATCCGATCAGGCGGTCGTTGCCCTCGTTGTAGGGCTGGGCGAAGCAGCTGGGCTTGGCCAGCGAGGCGTAGCAGTAGACCTGCTGCGGCGGCGCCGGCGGCGACGGCCAATCGACGCACCAGGCGCCCTCGCGCTGGGCGCGGATGGTCGAGCAGTCCTTGCCGGTGATCCAGGTGGCAAGGTGGTCGCCCATGGTCTTCTTGGTGTTGATGACGCTGAGAACTTCGAGATTGGCGAGGAGATGCATGTCTCCGACCCGCGCAGCCTCGGTCTCGAATCCGTCGCGGCCTGCGAACATGCAGCCGGACAGCAGCAGAATCCCTGCCAGGGGGGCGATGTGCCTGATCATGTTCTATGACCCCTAATGCGCTTCAGGTATATTCAACGCCTGCGCCCGGCGCCGGGTCAATGGAATCTTTTTCCCGGGCGCGGGCATTTGGCCGGAGGATGCCATGGCGGTGGAAACCCCGATTTGCGATTTTGGCTGGCGGGCGCCGGATTTCGCTTTGCCCGGCACCGACGGGCGGGTGTGGCGGCTGGCGGATGCGCGCGGCCCGGCCGGCCTGCTGGTGATGTTCATCTGCAACCATTGCCCCTACGTCAAGGCGGTGGTCGACCGCATGGTGCGCGACGCCCGCGACCTGCAGGCCCTGGGCATCGGAATCGCCGCCGTCATGTCCAACGATTCCAGCCAGTACCCCGAGGATTCGTTCGACAACATGCAGGCCTTCGCCGCCGCCCACGGCTTCACCTTTCCCTACCTGCACGACGAGACCCAGGCGGTGGCGCGCGCCTATGGCGCCGTCTGCACCCCCGATTTCTTCGGCTTCGACGCGGCGCTCGGGCTGCAGTACCGCGGCCGCCTCGACGCCTCGAAGCGCGAGGCCGGACCGGCCGATGCCCGGCGCGAGCTGTTCGAGGCGATGGCCGCGGTGGCGGCCGGCAAGGGCGGCCCGGCCGAGCAGATCCCCAGCATGGGCTGTTCCATCAAGTGGAAGGCCGAATAGGTCCTACGCCGGGTTTGCCTCCGGGCGGGCTACCGACTATGTTACCCGCGTTCGATCCGGGGAGTGTGTTCCTTGTCCAGCAAGCATGACGACGCCGCCACCGACCTTTTGATCCGGGAGGTCGATGAGGACCTTCGCCAGGAGCGGATGGAAAAGCTGTGGAAGCGCTACGGCAGCCTGTTCATCGCCGGCGCGGTGGCGCTGGTCCTGTCGGTGGCCGGCTGGCAGGGCTTCAACACCTGGCAGACGCGCGAGCGTCAGGCCGCCGGCGCCCACTTCGCCGAGGCCGCCAAGCTGGTGGAGGAGGGCAAGCGCGACGCCGCCCGGCCGATCCTGGCCAAGCTGGCCGCCGACGGCAGCGGCGGCTACCGCGCCCTGGCCGAATTCAAGCTGGGCGATCTGGCGGCCGAGGCCGGTGACACCGCCGCGGCGCTGGCCAGCTACGACAAGGTGGCGGCCATGGCGGCGGGCGAGCCGCACGGCGACCTCGCGGTGCTCAAGGCCGCCTATCTGCGCCTGGACGGCGCCGAGCCCGCCATGGTCGAAAAGGCGGTGGAGAAACTGGCGGCGGAATCCAGCCCGTGGCGCCACTCCGCCCGCGAGATCCTGGCCCTGGCGGCCTTGAAGCGGGGCGATGCGGCCAAGGCCGCCGACTGGTTCGCCAAGGTCGCCGACGATCCGGCGGCGCCGCAGGGCGTGCGCGCCCGGGCCGCCGAAATGCTAGCGGCCACCAAGGGCTGAGTGGGGAGAACCGACATGAGCCGTCGTCTGGCATGGGTCCTTGCCGCATCCGTCGCCCTTTCCGGGTGTTCCGGCTGGTTCGGCGAGAACGAGGCCCCGCCGCTGCCGGGCAAGCGCATCTCGGTGCTGTCGGGCGACCGCGCCCTGGCGCCCGAGGCCTCGGGCGAGCAGGCCGCCATCCGCCTGCCGCCGCCGGAGCCCAATGACGACTGGCCGCAGGCCGGCGGCTACGCCAACCACGCCATGCACCATATGGCGGTGGGCGACGCCATCGCCCAGGCCTGGAGCACCGGCATCGGCACCGGGTCGAGCAAACGGGCCAAGCTGCTGGCCCAGCCGGTGGTCGCCGAGGGCATGGTCTTCACCCTGGACGCCGATACCGAGGTGCGCGCCGTCGATGTCAAGACCGGCAAGGTGCTGTGGCAGGTCGACGTCACCCCGGAAAGCGAGGACGACACCTTCTCGGGCGGCGGCATCGCCTACGAGGACGGGCAGCTGTTCATCTCCACCGGCTTCGCCCAGGTGGTCTCGATCGAGGCGAAAACCGGCCGCGAGCTGTGGCGCCAGTCGCTGTCCGGACCCATGCGCGCCGCCCCCACGGTGCGCGCCGGCCGCGTCTTCGTCGTCACCGTCGACAGCCAGACCCATTGCCTGGCCGCCGATGACGGGGCGGTGCTGTGGACCCACCAGGGCATCGCCGAGACCGCCAGCCTGCTGGGCGGGGCCAGCCCGGCGGTGGACGGCAACGTGGTGGTGGTGCCCTATCCGTCGGGCGAGCTGTTCGCGTTGCGCGTCGACAACGGCTCGGTGCTGTGGCAGGACGCGCTGTCCTCGACCCGCAAGACCGACAGCGTCGCCGGCCTGACCGACATCCGCGCCCGCCCGGTCATCGACCGCGGCCGCGTCTACGCCATCGGCCATGCCGATCTGCTGGTCGCCATCGACCTGCGCAGCGGCCGACGCCTGTGGGAGCGCACCATCGGCGGCATCCAGAGCCCGTGGGTGGCCGGCGACTACCTGTTCCTGATCACCAACCACAACGAGGCGGTGGCGCTGGATTCCAAGACCGGCCGGGTGCTGTGGGTGACCCAGCTGCAGCTCTGGGAGGACGAGGAGGACCGCGAGGGCCGCATCGTCTGGACCGGCCCGGTGCTGGCCTCGGACCGCCTGCTGCTGGGCGCCTCGCACGGCGTCCTGCTGTCGCTGTCGCCCTATACCGGCACGGTGCTGGGAAGCATCTCCACCTCGGACGGGGTGGCCATCCCGCCCTCGGTGGCGCAGGGCACGGTGTTCTTCCTCACCAACGACGCCGATCTGGTGGCGTACCGCTGACATGACCTTCACCGTCGCCATCGTCGGCCGGCCCAATGTCGGCAAGTCGACGCTTTTCAATCGTCTGGCCGGAAGGCGGGTGGCGATCGTGCACGACATGCCGGGGGTGACCCGCGACCGCCGCGAGGCCGACGCCAGCCTGCTGGGCATGGACTTCCGGGTGGTCGATACCGCCGGCTTCGAGGATTCCGGCGGCGACACCGTCGAGGCGCGCATGCGCCGCCAGACCGACCGGGCGGTGGGCGAGGCCGATGTCGCCCTGCTGCTGATCGACGCCCGCGCCGGAGTCACCCCGCTCGACCGCCACTTCGCCGATTATCTGCGCCGCGGCAAGACGCCGGTGATCGTGGTCGCCAACAAATGCGAGGGCAAGGCCGGGGCGCCCGGCCTGTACGAGGCCTACGGGCTGGGCCTGGGCGACCCGGTGCCGCTGTCGGCCGAGCACGGCGAGGGCCTGGCCGAGCTGTTCGACGCGCTCCGCCCCCATGCCGAGGCGGCCGGCGCCCTGGCCGAGCCGGAAGAGGACCACGACGAGGCGGAAGAGGGGGGGGAGGCACCTCGCCCCGACCGGCCGCTGCAGATGGTGGTGGTGGGCCGGCCCAATGTCGGCAAATCCACCCTGGTCAACCGCCTGCTGGGCGAGGACCGCATGCTCACCGGCCCCGAGGCCGGCCTGACCCGCGACGCCATCACCAGCGAATGGGAGCACAAGGGTCGGCGCCTGCGCCTGGTCGATACCGCCGGCCTGCGCAAGCGGGCGCAGATCGACGATCCGGTCGAAAAGCTGTCGGTCTCCAACACCCTGGACGCCATCCGCATGGCCGAGGTGGTGGTGCTGGTCCTCGACGCCGACGCCATCCTGGACAAGCAGGATCTCACCATCGCCCGCATGGTGGTGGAAGAGGGCCGCGCCCTGGTGCTGGCCATCAACAAGTGGGACGCGGCGACCGATCCCGAGGCGTCGCTGAAGCGCCTGAAGGACCGCATGGAAACCTCGCTGCCGATGGTGCGCGGGGTGCCGGCGGTGACCCTGAGCGCACTGACCGGCAAGGGCGTCGATCGCCTGATGGACGCCGTGCTCGACATTCACAAGGCCTGGAACAAGCGGGTCTCGACGTCGCACCTGAACCGCTGGCTGGAGGAGGTGGTGGCGCACCACCCGCCGCCGGCGCTGGCCGGCGGGCGTCGCATCAAGATCCGCTACATGACCCAGGCCAAGGCCCGGCCGCCGACCTTCGTCATCTTCGCGTCCAAGCCCGAGGAACTGCCGGAAAGCTACTCCCGCTACCTCATCAACGGCCTGCGCGACGCCTTCAAGCTCCCCGGCGTGCCCATCCGCCTGTACGTCCGCAGCGGGCGGAACCCCTATGCCGGGAAGGACTAGCCGGATGCTATCAGGTTGAATCGCGAGGCGATCCAACCTGATAGCTGAATCCGCCTCTAAATCAATAAATTAGAGTGCGATTCAGGCCTTTTCGTCATGCCCCGGCTTGACCCATGGCTGTCCGGTTAAGCCGTCGGCAGTCGTCCATGGCAACAGCCCGCGAGCGGTAGGGAGCTTTGCTCCCTATTCCTTGCGTTCGGCGGCGCGGCGCAGGGGATGGACCAGCCAGTTGCGCAGGTCCAGCGAGGACATTTCGCGGCGCCGCTCGATCTTCAGCCGGGTTTCGCGCATGGCGACCTGGCCATCGTTCAGCGGCACCAGTTCCAGCTTGCGCTGGTGGAATTCCTCCAGCGCCGAGTGGTAGCCCACCGTCAGCACCGTGGCGCCGGGGAATTCGGTGGTGGCCAGGGTCATCATCTGGCGCTCGCCCTCGGGCAGCAGGGCGGCGGTGGCCTCCTCGATGAAGATCCAGTCGGGGCGCTGCAGCAGCAGGCGGGCGAAGCCCAGGCGCTGCTGCTCGCCCAGGGTCAGCGTGTGCTCCCAGGTGGCAGTGTCGTCCAGGCGCGGGATCAGGTGGCTCAGCGTCACCCGCTCCAGCGCCGCCGTCAGGGTGGCGTCGTCGAAGCTGTCGGGACCCTTGGGGTAGGCCAGGACGCTGCGCAGGCGGGCAATGGGCAGATAGGGGCGCTGCGGCATGAAGAAGATGTTGGCGTCGGCCGGCAGCGCGACCCGGCCGCTTCCCCACGGCCACAGTCCGGCGGCGACCTTGAACAGCTTGATGGCGGCGTCGGGGTCGCCGGTGATGAGCACCCGCTCGCCCTTGGCGATGACCGCGTCGATGCCGCTGACCACCGCCTGGCCGTCCGGGCTGGTGATGGTCAGTCCCTCGAAGCGCAGGGTGTCGGAATCGCTGCGGATCGGGCAGATGTTGCGGTCCTCGTGGCAGACCA
The DNA here is from genome assembly GCF_902729435.1 of Magnetospirillum sp. UT-4. Classification (GTDB taxonomy): domain Bacteria; phylum Pseudomonadota; class Alphaproteobacteria; order Rhodospirillales; family Magnetospirillaceae; genus Magnetospirillum. The sequence continues at coordinate 7,879 of NZ_LR746526.1, read as the reverse complement.
GGGCGTGGGCGGCCAATTCCTGCAGCGCCCGGTCGATGGACAGCACGCGCTCGACCGAGGCCTTCCATTCCGCCGCCTTCGACAGATTGTCCACCGGCCACGACAGCGCCGACGTCATCTGCTGGAAGGCCTGGGCGATCTGCATCAGGGCGCCCAGGGTGATGGCGCCGGCGATGTAGCGCGGCGCCGCGATCAGGATGGGGAAGCCGGTGGCCAGCACCTGGTAGCCCGACGAGAACAGGAAGATGTGGACCAGCGCCCGGGTCTGGCGGTCCCAGGCGCCGATCACGTTGGCGAACAGGTCGGACAGGCGACGGCGCTCGTCCGGTTCGCCATGGACCAGGGCGATGGATTCCGAGTTCTCGCGCACGCGGACCAGGCCGAAGCGGAAATTGGCCTCGACCGTCTGGCGCTTGTTGACGGTGCGCACCAGGGGCTGGCCCAGCAGCACCGCGGCGGTGGTGCCGGCGGTGGCGTAGAGCAGCGAGACGAACACCATGTGGCCGGGGACCTGGATCTCGGAGCCGCCCAGCGGCAGCGTGATGATGCCCGACAGCGACCACAGGATCTGGGTGAAGCTGATCAGCAGCAGCAGGCAGTAGGTCAGCGAGTGGGCCAGGTCGATGGCCGATTCGGTGGCGTTGCGGATGTCCTCGGCGATGCGGCCGTCGGGGTTGTCGTGCTCGCCGGGGATGTGGGTGATCTGGTAGTGCCGTCCCTCCGCCATCCAGTCGTCCAGCACGCGCCGGGTCAGCCACTTGCGCCACTTGACCTGCAGCTTGCGCTTCACCCACATGTGGGTCGAGGCCACCGTCATGGCGAACAGCAGGATCACCATCAGGGCGCCGATCTGGGCCATGAAGCGGTCCATCGACCTCTGCTCGAGGGCGTTGAACAGGTTGGCGCTCCACAGATTGATCAGGATCGGCGAGACCACCTGCAGGATGGTCAGCGCCACCAGCAGCGCGGTCAGTCCGCGCACCTCCCACTTCCGCCCGGTGCTCCAGAACGGCCCGGCCAGCGCGACGAATTGTCGGAAAAATCCGGTCCTGTCGTCCGGACCGGAATCTTGCGAAGATGTGATCCCGACGTCGGCGGTCATGGTGCCCGCTGCGATCCCTCTGTTCCCCAAATCAAATTAACCATGATCTTTGGTTAAGGACCAGTGAGCACTTGCCTGAAGGTGGCGGATAGGCGACACCCTCTGCAATTCGCTTCGAACCAGCACAGGGAGCCGGCCATGACCGCACTGTCCCCTTCCGACGACGCCATCGCCGACATGCTGCGCTCGGTGCGCACCATCGCCGTGGTCGGCATCTCGGCCAATGAAAGCCGGCCCAGCTTCACCGTCGCCCGTTACCTGCAGGCCAAGGGCTACCGCATCGTCCCGGTCAATCCCGGCCTGGCCGGCCAGACCTTGCTGGGCGAGACGGTGCACCCCGACCTCGAGAGCATCCCCGAGCCGGTGGACATGGTCGACATCTTCCGCAATTCCGAGGCCGCCGGCGCGGTCACCGACGCCGCCATCCGCATCGGCGCCAAGGCGGTATGGATGCAGCTGGACGTGGTCAACCAGGCCGCCGCCGAACGCGCCCGCGCCGCCGGCCTGGCGGTGGTGATGGACCGCTGCCCGAAGATCGAGATCGCCCGGCTGGGCTTGTGAGGTGACCTGACGGCGGCCTACTCGTCGTCGAAGTGCCCCGGGCAGGGCGGCACCACCCCGGACTCGTCGGCCGGCTCGCTGGCGGCACGGGCCTTCAGCTCGCGGCGCAGAATCTTGCCGGTGCTGGTCTTGGGCATGGTCTCGACGAAATGGATGTCGCGGGGCGCGATGGCGGCGCCCAGTTCCTGGCGGGCGAAGGTCAGCAGCTCGGCGCGCAGCGCCTCGCCCTCCTCGAAGCCGGGATTGAGCGCGACGAAGGCCACCGGGACCTCGCGCACCAGCGGGTCGGGACGGCCGACCACACCGATCTCGGCCACCGCCGGGTGCTCCAGCAGGGCGCTTTCCAGCTCGAACGGGCCGACCGTCTGGGCGGCGGTCTTGATCATGTCGTCGGCGCGGCCGACGAACCAGAAATAGCCGTCCTCGTCGCGTCGCACCAGGTCGCCGGTCAGGTACCAGCCATCGGCGAAGGCCGCCCGGGTGCGCTCGGGATCGCCCACATAGGCGGTGAACAATGACGGCAGGTCGGCCTTCAGCGCCAGCTCGCCGACACCATCGGCGGCGGCGGCGACGCCCTTGCCCTGGCGGGTCACCACCGCCGCCTCGATGCCGGGCAGCGGCAGGCCCATGCTGCCGGGCTTGGCCCCGCTGGGGCGGTTGGCGATGGCGATGGCGCCGGTCTCGGTCTGCCACCAGGTGTCGAGGAACGGCACGCCCAGCGTCCGCTCGCCCCAATGGGCGGCGTCGGCGCTCAGGGGCTCGCCGACGCTGGCGGCCAGGCGCAGCGAGTTGGTGCGGTAGCTGCGGGCCAGGGCGGCGCCGAAGCGCATCATCATGCGGATGCAGGTGGGGGTGGTGTACCACACCGACACCCGTTCATCCTTCAGGATGTCGTACCAGCGCCTGGGGTCGAAGCCGGCCTCGTCCACCACCACCGTGCAGCCGGCAACCAGCGGCGCCACCAGGCCGTAGGCGGTGCTGGTGATCCATCCCGGCTCGGCGGTGCACCAGTAGACGTCGTCGGGCGACAGGCCGAACACCTGGCGGCCGGTGGCCAGGTGCGACAGCACCGCGCCGTGGCCGTGCACGGCGCCCTTGGGGGTGCCGGTGGTGCCGCTGGTGAAATGCAGGAAGGCGGGGTCGGCGGCGGCGGTGACGGCGGGCGCGCCGGCCGGCGGTGCCGCCGCGATCAGGGCGCGGAAATCGGCCAGCCCGTCTTCGCAGGACTCGCCCTCGGGGATCACCAGCACATGCTCGAGCCCGGCCAGGGCGTCGCGATAGGCGGCGACCTTGCGCTGGTAGGCACCCTCGGCGGCGATCAACACCCGCGCGCCGGCCAGTTCCAGCCGCGAGCGCAGCGGCCCCGGCCCGAACGAGGTGAACAGCGGGCAGAACACCGCGCCCACCTTCCACGCCCCCAGCGCCGCCACGTAAAGGTCGAGGCCGCGGCCGAGCAGCACCGCCACCACGTCGCCGGGCCGTGTCCCCAGGCCGCGCAGCATGGCGGCGGCGCGGTCGGACATCTCGGCCAGTTCGGCGTAACTGACGGAACGGCGTTCCTCGTGCCGGCCGATGCAGACCAGGGCGGTGTGCGCTCCGGCGCCGGCGGCGACATGACGGTCGACGGAGGCGGCGGCCATGTTGACCGCGCCCCCTGACCCGCACAGCAAGGCGCGCGCCTGATCCAACCCGAAATTCATCTGGATGGCGTCGTCCCCGGACGGCGCCGCTGCTGACGTGCCGGCTTTCGGCAGAACCATTCATCCTCCCGCGTCACACCCGTGCGGCCGCCGGCCGGGGAACATTCGCAACGAGGGCAGCATTGTGGTCAAGCGGCCTTGCCGGCGCAACGTCCCTGTACGCAAGGCAGCGATGCGCGGCCCTTGACCCTACCGCCGCCCCGCCAGGCCGATGCCGGCGAAGATCAGCCCGCCGCCGGCCAGGTGATACCAGCGGACGGCCTCGCCCAGCAGCGGCACCGCCAGCAGCGCCGCGAACAGCGGGATCAGGTAGGTGAACAGGCCGGCGGTGGCCGCCCCTACCTTCATCACTCCGCCATTCCAGAAGTAGTAGGCGGCCAGCGAGGCGAAGATCGCGGTATAGGCGATGGCGCCCAGATTGGCCGGGCTGGCGGCGAAACCGCCGGAAACCGCCAGTTCCCACAGATAGAAGGGCAGGATCATCGGCAGGCCGGCGCCGATCAGCACCGCCAGCAGGGTGAAGCCGCCGAGCGGCAGGGGGTGGCGCCGCAGCAGCACCGAATAGATCGCCCAACTCGCCGTCGCCACCAGCATCAGCCCGTCGCCCGGGGTGAAGGCGATGGACAGCAGCCTGTCGGGCTCGCCGCGGGCGACGATGGCCAGCAGGCCCAGGGCGGCGACCAGGATGCCGGCGCCCTGGCGCGGCCGGATCGGCTCGCCCAGCCACAGCCGCGACAGCACCAGCATCACCACCGGCAAGGAGGTGCCGACCAGGGTGGCGTTGACCGCCGTGGTGGTCTGCACCGCCAGATAGAGGAAGGTGTTGTAGGCGGCGACGCTGAACAGCGCGAGCACCGCCAGCAGGCGCCAGCGCGCCAGCAGCAGCGCCCGGTTGGCGACCATGTCGCGGGCGGTGAAGGGCAGGATCAGCGCGAAGGCCAGCGTCCAGCGCCAGAAGGTCAGCGCCAGCGGCGGCATCTCGCCGACCACGGCGCGGCCGATCACCGCATTGCCGGCCCAGAACAGCGGCGGCAGGACCAGCAGTCCCAGCCACAGCGCGCGTTCCCTCACGGCAGCCGGCCGGAGGCCAGGATGTGGCCGGCGACGGCATCGGCGATGGTGCGGGCGAAGCGGGGCGAATAGTGCACGGCGTCGATGTAGGCATTGCCCTCGGCCGGTTCCAGCTCGGCCAGCCACAGCAACTGGGGCTCCCACGCCTCACCGGCGGCCCGCATCTCGGCCAGGCGGGCGTAGCCGGCCGCGACCCCCTGATAGCGGCCGGTGGGCTCGGTGCGAGCGGCCTGCGGCCTTCTGGACTGGTCGTAGTGGAAGAACGGCACCGGCTGCTGCACGAACACCACGGCGAAGCCCATCCGTTCGGCGATGGCGGACAGCAGGCGGCGGTTGGCGTCCAGGCGCAGCGCCGCCCGCTCGATGGCGTCGCCGCCGGAACAGCCGCCGGCCTCGGCCGCCCGCCGCTCGGCCGCCTTGCCGGCCAGGTGCCGCATCAGGCGGGCGGTGCGCGACAGCTCGGCCACCGCGCCGGCCACCGTCAACGGCTGGGCGCCGCGCAGGGCTTCCGCCAGCCGGGCCGAGGACGGGCCGGCATCGACGGCGGCGCAGTGAACGAAGTCCTCCAGGCCCTCGACGAACACCGCCACGTCGGGGCGGTGGCCGGCCACCAGCAGCTGCTCCAGGGTGATCCGCGCGGCGGTGGAATGGTGGCCGTCGGTACCGAAATTGAAGACCTGCACTTCCTTGCCGGCCTCCTTCAGCGCGGTCTCGAGCTGGGCCGGCAGGGTCTCGGCGTCGGGCACGCCGATGCCGAACACGGTGGAGCCGCCGAACACGAACACCTTGGCACTCTCGGCGCGCAGGTCCTGGGGGGCGCCGTCGCCGCGCACGCCCTCGGGCGAGACCGTCGCCCGCCGCCCGGTGAAGGGAGCGGTGCGGCGCTCGGCGAACGGGGCGTAGACGGTCGCGGCGGCGGCGCGGGTCTCGGCCAGGGCCTCCTGGTACAGGTGGTAGTCGGTGGTGTCGTAAAGCCGCGCCACGTCCTCGGGCGAGGGCAGGGGCGGCCGCATCTCGGCCTCGGGTCCCATCAGGCGCAGCGCCAGGGCCGAACCGCCTTCGGCCGCCGCCAGCGCCAGCAGCAGGGCCAGCGCAAGCTTGGCCGTGACGGCGATCAGCGGTCCGAGTACAGTCTGTTCCGGGCGGGTGCGGTTGCGGCGGCGGCGCATGGGGGCTCGCGAAGGGGACCTTGCGTGGTGATACCGCGTTTCCCGCCCCTGTGGCAATCGGGAGCGTGGCAACTGGGAGCGTGGCGATGTTCGAGCTTCACGAGCGGCTGGCCGCCGACTGCGTCGCGGTCACGGACTGGCCGCTGAGCCGGGTGCTGCTGATGAACGACTGCAGCTATCCGTGGCTGATCCTGGTGCCCCGGCGGCACGGGGTGACCGAACTGCACGAGCTGGACAGCGGCGACCGCGTCCAGCTGATGGAGGAAATCGCCGACGCGTCGCGGCGGCTGCAGAACCTCACCCATGCCCCCAAGATCAACATTGCCGCCCTCGGCAACGTGGTGCCGCAGCTCCACGTCCACGTCATCGCCCGCTTCCACGAGGACGATGCCTGGCCGCGTCCGGTGTGGGGGACGAGTCCGATCCGGCGCTACGGCGGCCAGGAGCTGGCCCAGACCGTCGCCCGCCTGGTGGCGGCGATGACCGCGACCTGAGGGGGCGGCCGGTGACGGCGGCGACCCTGGTGTGGCTGCGCCGCGACCTGCGCCTGGCCGATCATCCCGCCCTTGCCGACGCCGCCGCCCGCGGTGCGGTGCTGCCGGTCTACGTCCTCGACGAAGCCGGCGACCCGGCCGCCCCCGGCGGAGCGGGGCGGTGGTGGCTGCACCAGTCGCTGGCCGCCCTGGGCCGGGCGGTGGCGACGGCGGGCGGCACGCTGGTGCTGGCGCGCGGCCGCGCCGTGGACGAGATTCCCCGCCTCGCCGCCGCCTGCGGCGCCGCCGCGGTGGCGTGGACCGTCCATCCCGGCGACGGTGACCGCGAGGAGGTGCTGGCGACCCGGCTGGCCGCCGCCGGCATCGACATCCGCCGCTTCCCCGGCGACCAGCTGTTCGCCGCCGGTGCGCTGCGGTCCGGCGCCGGGCGGGCCTACCAGGTGTTCACGCCGTTCTGGCGCCGCGCCCTCGAGCTGCCGGCTCCGCCGGCGCCGCTGCCCGCCCCGGCCCGACTGGCGCCGCCCGACAGGGTTCCACCCGGCCTGCCGCTCGAGTCCCTGGGGCTGATGCCGCGGCTGGAGTGGTGGCGGGGGCTGGCGCAAGCGTGGCGCCCGGGCGAGGACGGGGCGGCGGCGGCGCTGGCGGAGTTCCTTGGCGGCGGCCTCGATGGCTACGACCGGCGGCGCGACCCGCCGGCGGCCGAGGGCACCTCGCGTCTGTCGCCCCATCTCGCCTTCGGCGAGATCGGCCCGCGCCAGGTCTGGCACGCGGTGCGGGCGCGGCCGCCTTCGGGCGGGGCGGACACCTTCCTGAAGGAGGTGGGGTGGCGCGAATTCGCCCGCCACCTGCTGGCCGCAATTCCCGATCTTGCCGAGCGGCCGATGAAGCGCGCGTTCGATTCCTTTCCCTGGTGTCCCGATCCGGGTGCGGAGCGGGCCTGGCAACGCGGCGTCACCGGCTATCCCATGGTCGATGCCGGCATGCGCCAGCTGTGGCAGACCGGCTGGATGCACAACCGGGTGCGGATGATCGTCGGCTCGTTCCTGGTCAAGGATCTGCTGATCCCGTGGCAGGCCGGGATGGCGTGGTTCGCCGACACCCTCGTCGATGCCGACATCGCCAGCAACGCGGCGTCGTGGCAGTGGGTGGCGGGCTGCGGCGCCGACGGGCAGCCGTTCTTCCGCATCTTCAATCCGGTCGCCCAGGGCGAGAAGTTCGACCCCGACGGCGCCTATGTGCGGCGCTGGGTGCCGGAACTGGCGCGCCTGCCCGCCGCCTGGATCCACAAGCCGTGGCTGGCGCCGCCGCTGGTCCTGGCCGAGGCCGGACTCCGCCTGGGCACCACCTATCCGGCCCCGGTCATCGACCACGCCACGGCGCGCGACCGTGCCCTGGCGGCGTTCCGGACCCTGCGGGACGCCTAGGCTGCTTATCGTCATGCCCGGGCATGACCCACGGCTGTCCGGTTTAATTTTCGGCTGGCCCATGCCCCCTCGCCCGCCTGCGGGACCTTTGCGAAACTATGCCCGAGGACGCCCTCGTCCTTCGAGACGACCGCTGGCGCGGTCTCCTCAGGATGAGGGCTTTAATGATTTCAACGTATTAAGCCTCATCCTGAGGAAGCCCGTAGGGCTGTCTCGAAGGATTAGGCGTCTCCGGCCCGGATTTCGCAAATGTCCCGCAGGCGGGCGAGGGTAATCCTGTCTACTTCGGCCAACATCACCCTGGACGCGGCCGACACCAAGGGCTCCCGAAGGCTCTCCGAAATTTAACAGGGTGCGG
>NZ_LR746527.1:29175-45015 GCF_902729435.1 Magnetospirillum sp. UT-4 | reverse complement strand
GGAAGTTTGCCGCGCATGCTTTCCAAGTTGCTGCCTACCGTGGTAAGGGAGGCGGATGAGGCACTATCCGGCCAGGAGGGTGGTATGACTTATTCCCAGGACATTAGCCGGGACCGCAAGGGCCTCTTTCTTTTCATGGTCGACCAGTCCCGCTCCATGAATAAGGAGTTCTGCCGCGACAAATCCGGCCGCGCGGTCAGCCGGGCGGAAGTGGTGGCCACGGCCCTGAACGGCACCCTTGAGGAATTGGTCAATCGCTGCATGCGCGACGAAGGCGTGCGCGACTATTTCGATGTCGGCATCATCGGCTACGGCCGCATCAACCGGCCTGAATTCTGCTGGCAGGGCGCGCTGGCCGGCCGCCGTCTGGTGCCCATCGTCGAGGTGGCCAACCACGCCGAGATCGAGGAGGTCGAGATCGAGACCGAGATGCGCGGCCAGGTGCTGGTCGAGCGCCTGTCGGTGTCGCGCTGGCTGAAGCCAGTGGGCGTGGACAGCACCCCCATGCGGGCTGCCTTCCAACTGGCCCAGGCCACCATCGAGGAATGGATCCGCGCCAACCCCCATTCCTTTCCGCCCGTGGTCATCAACATCACCGACGGCATGGCCAATGACGTCAATTCCGACCAGGAATTGCTGGCGGCGGCGCGGGGCCTGTCGGGGCTTGGCACCAGCGACGGCAACGTGCTGTTGATCAACTGCCATATCGCCGGCGGCGACGAGGCCCCGGTGCTTTTCCCTGCCTCGCCGTCGGAACTTCCCCGCGACCCCTATGCACGGCTGCTTTACGACATGTCCAGCGAACTGTCCGCCCGCCACCGTTCGGTCATCTGCGAGGTGTTCGAACGCGATCTGGAGCGCACCTCCGCGATCCGGGGGCTGGCGTTCAACGCCGATGCGATGGCGCTGCTGAAGCTGCTGGATATTGGCACCCGCCAGGCTATCAGCCTGTCCCTTTCGTCCGAGACCGATGCCGACATGGATGACGTTCCAGCGGATTCCTCCGACCTTGACGGGGAGGAATTGCGGATCGAGTTCGCCGAATCGTTCGACGCTCCCTGATCAGCATCATCCCATGCTTACTTGGACGGCACTGGGACGCAGCACGGTCAAGCCCCGCAACGACAGTTTCGAAAGCGCGGGCAAGACGGTCTGGCGGCAGAACGAGGACCGGCTGCGGCTGTCGCGCACCCCGGATGGCGTGCTGGCCGCCATTTCCGATGGTGCCGGTGGCGCCGGCCTTTATTGCGGCCCATGGGCGGAACGACTGCTCACGCGCTTGCCGAGGGTTCCGTTGGCCGGCTTCAAGGCCCTGAACGAGTGGCTGGACGGATTCTGCATGGGCTTTCGCAGCGAATATGCCGCCCTGTCCCAGGCTACGCCCGTTCGGCACGCCAAGTTCGTGCGCGAGGGGTCGTTCGCGACCCTGATGGCCGGATGGCTGTCATCCCGCCAGGGGCGGGCCGCCTTGCGCTGGCTGGCCTATGGGGACAGCCTGATGCTGGTGTTCGATCGCGGCAGTGGGCGTCAACCGGCCCTGCGCCAGGTCTATCCCGGCAGTCTGGGGGTGCTCGATCGGGCGCCGCATCTGCTGAACTGGAAGGACATCCCGCGTGAATCCGCCCTGTTCGGCGGCGAGGTGATCCTGCCGCGCCACGGCACCGTCATCCTGGCCTCGGACGGGATCGGCCAGTATCTGCTGCTGCGGGCGCTGGCCGGCATGGGCCGGGGGCAGGCGGATTTTCCCATGGCGGCGGAATTCGCCCGGCTCGCTTCCAGCGACGGGCGCCTGGGCCAGGCCATCCGCAACCATCGGGCTCGGCCCCCGGGGCAGGGCTTGGGCGCGGAATTGGCCGCGTTGCGGCATAGTCTTCGTTCAGACCAGACCTTCGCCGCGCGCATGGGGCAGTTGCACCAGCGCGGCTTGCTGGCCAATGACGATTGCAGCGTGATCCTGATCGACGTCGATCAGGACGGGGACAGGTAGCGGCCATGCAGTTTCCATTGATTGCCGACTACAAGACGGCGGTCGCCAACGCCAGGGGGCGTTTCCGCACCCTGGATTTCCAGCCCATCGTGGATGCCAAGCGCAACCCGGTTTTCCTGGCCGGCAACTTCGCCGGTGTGTTCAAGGTGACGTCTCCCTCGGGCGAGACTCTGGCGCTGAAATGCTTCACGCGGGCGATGCCGGGCCTTGAACACCGCTATCATGCCATCGCCCGGTTCAGCCAGCATGGCAATTGCCCCTACATCGTACCCATGCGCTTCCTGCCGGCCGAGGTCTATGTCACCTCCAACGTCGCCCCACCCGGGGAGTATGGGGTGGTCACCATGCCCTGGATCGAAGGCAACGGATTGGGGACCGTGGTCGATATCCTGTGCCGGCGGCGCAACGGTGTGGCTCTGGCCAGCCTGACCAGGGCGTGGAGCAAGTTGTGCCTGGACCTGCTCGGGCGCGGCGTTGCCCACGGCGACCTGAAGCACGACAACGTCATGGTCACCCCGGACGGCCGGTTGCGGCTGATCGATTGCGATTCCATGTTCCTGCCTGAGTTACGGGGGCTGCAATCGACCATGCTGGGGGGCACCAACTATCAGCACCCCAAGCGGGATGTGCACCACTTCGACGCCGATGTGGATCATTTCTCCATGCTGGCGATCCTGGTGTCGTTTCGGGCGCTGACCTTCGATCCGTCCCTGTTCGCGCACCACCACAACGGCGAGAACCTGATCCTGACCCGGGCGGACTTCGTGAGGCCCGAGCGGTCCGAGCTGCTGGCCCGTATGGCGGCCAGCCAGGATTACCACCTACGCGACTGGTGCGCCCGTCTGGTCAGGGCATGCCGGGCCCCGGCGATCGCCATTCCCGACCTTAAGACGGTCATGGCCGCCGGGGTGAAGGCGGCCCCCAGCCCGGCGGAACCGCCGGTCAGGCGGCGGTTCCCGTTCTTCGGCTAGTTTCTCGCAACTCGAATGTGACAGCCCCGGGGGGGGGCGCTTGCCTTGGTGCGGGGTCCGGCCGCCGGCCCGCTCAAGTCATCGGGCGGGGTGCCGAGGCGGGCCCGCGCAGCATGCGCAAGCCGTTCAAGGCGACCAGCAGGGCGGCGCCGGTGTCGGCGGCGATGGCGCCCCACAGGGTGGCCAGATCGGCGAATGCCAGGACGGCGAAGACCGCCTTGACCGCGATAGCAAAGCCGATGTTCTGGCGGATGATGCGCATCATCCGGCGGGAATGCCCGACCAGCCAGGCAAGACAGCCCAGGTCGTCCGCCATCAGGGCCACGTCGGCGGCCTCGATGGCGGTGTCGCTGCCCGCCACGCCCATGGCGATGCCAAGCGAGGACCGCGCCATGGCCGGCGCGTCGTTGATGCCGTCGCCGACCATGGCCACCGTGCCGAACCGATCCAGCAGGGTCTCGATGGCCTGGGATTTCTCGTCGGGCAGCAGTTCGGCGTGGACCGTGTCGATGCTCAGGCTGGAGGCCACGCGGCGGGCGGTGGCGGCGTTGTCCCCGGTCAGCATGGCCTGGTGGGCGATCCCCGCCCGCCGCAGCGCCGCCAGCGCCGCCCCGGCCTGGGGTCGGACCGGGTCGGACAGGGCGATCACGCCAAGGGGGCCGCGTTCATCGCCCACGGCTACCACCGAGCGGCCGCCCTCGGCCAGCTCGCGTGCCAGGCTGGCCAAGGCGGGGGGCACGCCGCCGCCCTGATCCGCCAGATGGCGTACCGAGCCCAGCCACGCGGCACGGCCGGCCACCTGGCCGCGCAGACCCTTGCCCGGCATGGCCTGGACGGCCTCGGCCGGGGCGAAGTCCACGCCTTGGGTCAGGGCGTGCTCCACGATGGCTCGGCCCAGGGGGTGGGTGCCGCGGCTTTCCAGGGCTGCGGCGACGGCCAGGACGGAGGCCCCGTCGCTGCCGTCAAGGGCGACGACGGTTTCCACCTCCGGGCGACCCAGGGTGATGGTGCCGGTCTTGTCGAAGGCCACGGCCGTCAGGCGCGAGGCCACTTCCAGATGCTCGCCCCCCTTCACCAGGATGCCGGCCCGGGCGGCCGACGCCATGGCGGCGACCACCGTCAGCGGAGTCGAGATCACCAGGGCACATGGACACGAAATCACCAGCAGGACCAGCGCCTGAAATATCCCTTCCTGCCAGCCCCGTCCCAGCAGCAGCGGCGGCAGAACGGCCACGGCGACGGCGACGGCCAGGACGATGGGGGTATAGATGGCGGCGAAGCGGTCGATCCAGCGTTCGACCTTTGACTTGCGCCCCTGTGCGGCCTCGACCATGCGCACCACCTTGCTAAGGGTGCTGTCCGATGCCGGCTTCAGGGTCTCGATCTCGATGGCGCCCTCGGTGTTGATGGTGCCGGCGAAAACCTCGCCGCCGGGCCCCTTGGGCACCGGCAGGCTTTCGCCGGTGATGGGGGCCTGGTTGATCAGGCTTTCGCCGGCCACGATCCGGCCGTCCAGCGGGATGCGTTCGCCGGCCAGGACGATGCAGATCTCGCCGACGGCCACCATGTCGGGCGGCAGCACCTCTTCCGTATCGTGCGGGCGCTTGACCCGTGCCTGGGTGGGGGCCAGGTCCAGCAGGGCGGCGATGCCCCGGCGGGCGCGTTCGGTGCTCCAAGCCTCCAGGGACAGGGACAGGGCGAACAGGGCCGAGACCGATGCGGCCTCCATCCAGTCGCCCATGATCAGGGCGCAGAGGACGGCTATGGTCATCAGCAGGTTCATGTCAGGCCGCAGCGCCCTGAGCGCATAGGCCGCCTTGGGCAGAACCATCCACAGCCCGATGGTGACGGCCACAAGTTCCGCGCCCCGGGCGGCGGCGGCCAAGCCCGGCGCCTGATCCAGCGCCAAGGCGGCCACCGTGGCGGCGGCGCTAAGCGCAGCCATGGCCGCCTGCCGTCGGCGATGCGCCTGGGCCGCCCGATCCCGGTCGGTGGCGGTCGCGGCCTCCCACGGCTCGGCCTTCATGCCGGTCTTGCCGATGGCGGCGACGACCACGTCGGGGGATATGGATGCTGGCACCGTCATTTTGCCGGCAAGCAGGTCGAAGGCCGGTTCTTGTCCGGCGGGCATCAACGGCTCGATCGCCGCCCGCAGGACGGGGATCTCGGCCGCGCAGCACATGCCGCTGATCCTGAAGGCGCGCCGGACGGCCTCGCTGCCCGGCGCGGGCCGGCCGACGACGGAAGGGGCCGGCCCCGAGGGGGCAGGGGGCGATCCGCAGCACGATCCAGAACAGCATGAACTTGCCATGGATGAATGCCTTTCTAGCCTTTGGCGCCCGGATGCGCCGGGGGCAGGCGTCTGAGGTATTGGTAGCCAAAAGTGCGGGTGACTCGCGGCATCGACGGCAAGCTACATGAGAATGCATATCAAAGTTAAGGGAAATGCGGATGTTTGTGAAATGGTTCCAGGTATGCTCTGGTGAGGCTTGCCCCCCCCCCCCCCACTATGTTAAAGGACATAAAGATAATCACTCGCATTTGCCTGTCTCGCCCTCGACTCGAGGACGGACTGATCTTCCCATCGTTTCGTTCAAGGGGGAAAAAATGACGCATCAGGAATTGGACGGCATCGTGACGCTGGCGGATCTGCTGCCCAGTCAAGAAGCCGAGATTGTCAGGATCGAAACCGACGACACGGTATTCAAGCGTCGCATGCAGTCGCTTGGGGTGGTGCTGGGCACCCGCGTCAGCCTGCATCGTTCCGCCCCGCTGGGGGATCCCCGCATCTATACCCTGATGGGATACAGTCTGGGGCTGCGTAATGCCGAGGCCCGGCAGATCCGTGTCCGCGTGAAGTAATCGTTAAGGAAACCAGTGATGAAATCTCCCGTCACCGTGGCGCTGGTGGGCAACCCAAACGCCGGATCATCGAGCCTGTTCAGTGCCCTGACCGGGGTCCAGGTCGCCATCGCGAATTATCCGCGCGTGACCACCGAACTGGCCAGCCAGGATGTCACGCATAAGGGGGTGGCCCTGCGCATCATCGATGTGCCCGGCATTTTCTCCACCTCGTCGCGCTCCCCCGAGGAACTGGTCGGGTGCGACTTCATCCGTAGGGGTGAGGCCGACATCATCGTCAACGTCCTGGACGGCGGCAATTTGGACCGTAGCCTGTTCCTCAGCTCGCAGCTGATCGAGACCGGCCGGCCCCGGGTCACGGTGCTGAACATGATCGACGAGGTGCGCAAGGCCGGCATCCGCCTCGATCACGCCATGCTGGCCTCGGCTTTGGGCTCGCCGGTGGTGGAGACCTGCGCGCTGCGCAAGGAGGGCGTCGAGGCCCTGCTGGACGCCATCGTCCAGGTGGCGACCAATCCTCCGCCCCAGCCGATGAGGCTGCATTACGACCAGCACCTGGAAGGCGCCATCGACCGCATCCAGGGCCACATGGTCACCCTGCACGGCGCCATGGACGGACATCGCGCCCGCTGGCTCGCCATCAAGCTGCTGGAAGGCGACGAGCAATTGCTGCGCGGCGAGGCCGAGCATGCCGAGTTGATCGAAGAGATCAAGCGCGAGCAAAATTCCCTGACGCACGAGCATGACGAAGACAGCGCCGGCCTGCTGGCGGCGGCGCGCTTCGCCTTCTCCAACGGCCTGCTGCGCGAGGTCCGCCACCACGATGGCGACGTTTCCGCCGGATTCAATGCGACGCGCCTGCTGGACGATTTCTTCCTCAACCGGACCCTGGGCCTGCCGCTGCTGCTCGGCATCCTGTGGGTGATGTTCCAGACCACCTTCAGCCTGGGCGCCATTCCCACGGATTGGATCAAGGCGGGAGTCGAACTGGCCACGACCTATGTGGACGGCGCCCTGCCGCCGGGCATGTTCCACGACCTGGTCATCGACGGTGTCATGGCCGGCGTGGGCGGAACCATCGTCTTCCTGCCCAACATCGTCATCCTGTTCTTCTTCATGGCCATCCTCAGCGGCACCGGATACATCGCTCGCGCCAGCTTCCTGATGGACCGGGTGATGCACCATTTCGGGCTGCACGGCACCACCCTGATCCCCATGGTCGCCGGCTTCGGCTGCAATGTTCCGGCGGTCATGGCCACCCGCGTCATCACCAACAAGCGGGCCCGGCTGATCGCCATGCTGATCGCGCCGTTCATGAACTGCTCGGCCCGCCTGCCGGTCTATATCCTGTTCGCGGGCGCCTTTTTCGCCGATATCGCCGGCACGGTGGTATTCGCCATGTACATGGCCTCGATCGGCGCGGCCATGCTGTCGGCGGTGGTTCTGAATCGGATCATCCCCGGCAGCGGTGGCGATGCCTTTGTGATGGAATTGCCGCCCTACCGTCTGCCGACCCTGCATTCGGTGCTGCACCATATGTGGGACAGCGCCCAGGGTTTCGTGGCCAAGGTCACGGGCGTCATTCTGGTGGGCTCGGTCGTGATCTGGTTCCTGCAGGAATTCCCGCGCGACATCGCCTATACCCAGGATTTCGGCGCCGCCATCGAGGAACAGGAGGCGCAGCCCGACGGTCCGGAAAAGGACAAGGCGCTGAAGGTCCTGAAGTCCAAGCAGGCGCAGGAAAAGCTGGAAGGCAGCTATCTTGGCCGGGCATCCATCGCTGTGACGCCGCTGTTCGAGCCGCTGGGTTTTACCTGGCGCGATTCGGCGGCCATCATGACCGGCTTCGTCGCCAAGGAAGTGGTGGTAGCCACCTATGCGGTGATCTTCGCCCAGGAAGAGGAATCGGACGACCTGACCGAGGCGCTGCGGGGCGCCATGGCCCCGGCGACGGCCATTGCCTTCATGATCTTCACCCTGCTCTATGCCCCTTGCCTGTCCACCATCGCCATCATCGGCAAGGAATCGAATAGCTGGCGATGGGCGGGGTTCTCGGTAGCCTACAGCATGGCCTTCGCGTGGACCATGTCCCTGATCGTGGGGAGCGTCAGCAAGCTTCTGCTGTGATGCGGGCGGTCGTCCGGTGAGCGCAAGCATCCCGGACTAAAGAAGCAGCGGGGCGTGGGTGGAAGGGGTGGAACGATGCGGACCGTCCCTTCCGCCATCTCACCATTATGGGAAAGGTGTTGTCGTGTGGGATTCCTTCCTTGATGGTGCGGCCATCGCCGCCATTGGCGGCTTGGCCGCCTTTTTCCTTGCCCGCCATGTGTGGCGGATCTGCCGGCCCAAGGCCGGTCCGTCCTGCGGCGGCGGCTGCGGCTGCGGCTCGAAGGGACGCGATTCAGCCTGCCATTGACCGGACACGGGGATTGCGATGCAGCCCTTTGGCCAGCAGCCCAGGAACGGAAAGATCAAGATCGGCATCATGCTGATCCTGGCGGCGGCGGTCGCCGTCTTCGAGGAAGCGGACAGGATCGCCGGGGTGATGCGGCGAATTCTTTGGGAATGATAGCTTCCAGGAATTCCGGATTCCTGGAACCGCCATCCCGGCATCCGCCGAGGGCACGCCCCCGACCGTCGCCGAGCAGCGGCCCCGGCGCGTTCTTTGCCGAGCCGCGAAGAACAAAAATAATGCCCTGGACGGGGCGTGCGGACTTTTCCGAAAACAGCAATCTTCGCTTTGCCCCGCCGGGCCCGCCCGTGGGGACGGCCCGGCGGCAGGAGTCAGGCCAGTTCTTCCCGCAGGATGTCCTCGTCACCGGCCGCTTCGGCGCCGGTTTTGAGCAACCGCTTTTCGACCAGTTCGGCGGCGCGGTCCCAGGCATATTTCGCGGCGACGCCGGCAACCACGGCGGTGCCCAGGGATACCACCAGCCCGCCGCCCACGGCGGTGGCGGCGACGGCCGACAGCGCGGTGGCGAGGCCGGCGCCCACGGTTTCCTTGCCGGTGTCGATGGCCGCTTCGGTGGTGGAAATCTGCTGATCCTTGACGCGCTGCACGTTCTTGGCCAGGGCGGCGGCGCCGCCGACGATGGCGCCGAAGACACCGATGCCGGGAACGGACTTGGCTAGGAAGGGGGCGAGTTGGAAGGTCAAGACGGAATACCTCTCAAAGGAAGGGCGGGATCAAGCCTGGGAATCGTTGACGGCGGCAAGCAGGGCGTCGTCGGAAACGTCCGGTACGGCGCGGCGGCGGCGGTACCAGGCGTACAGCGCCCCAGCGCCGACGATGCCGGCGGCGCCGATGATCACCGGCCCCCAGGCGCCCAGACCCAGGCCCAGGCCAACGCCAACGCCCTTGGCCGACAGGATGGCGCTGCCGCTACCGGCGGCGGCGATGGGATTGATGACACCCGTCCCGGCGGCAAATAGGGCGGAGCCGCCCAGGCCGGCAGCGGCGCCCCCGGCCGTGGTGGTGGTGGTGGCGGCGGCGGGCATGAACTTGGCGGCGACAGCGCCTGCCCCGGCAGCCTTGGCGGCCCCGGCGGCGGCCGGCTTCAGCACCAGGTATTTGCCGGTGGTGCCGCCGACCACCGGGCTTGGGGCAACGACGAAGGTCTTGCCCACCAGCCCGCCGGTCTGGGTCATGGTGTTCTGAACGTTCAGCGCCACCAGATTGCCCCCGCCGACGGGATTGAGATACAGCATCCCCACGCCCTTGGTGCCGGCCGCGACGGGCGGCTGGGCCACGGTGAAGCTCTTTCCGGCCAAGACCGGCAGCTTGGCGGCGGCGGCGGTGCCCTCCACCTTCAGCATGACCACCTGGCCCGATGTGGCGGCGACGGCACCCGATGACGCCGCCACCGGTGACAGCGAGATCCAGTTGCCGATGCCGCCGATGGTGGCCGGGGTCTTGCCGACCACGACGCTTTTGCCGATCAGGGCCTTCAGTTCGGCCGCCTGGCGCGCCGAATCAAGCTTGACCACCACGGGCGCCTGTCCGGCGCCGGGCGCCAGGGTGGCAAGGCTGGTGGTGGCCGAAACCTTGGTGACGGTGACGGTCTGCCCCGCCAGGGCGCCGACTTGGGCGGCCTGGTTGGCGCTTTCGACCTTTGCCAGAAGAAGTGTTTGCATCGAATATCCTTGATCTTACGGGCTGCCGACGGGGCGTTTTTCCTTTCCCCGGGAACGCCCGGGGTCGAGAAGCCTCAGATATAGGCGGCGGCGTGGCTGACCAGGGGCAGGCGCCAGGCGCGGCGCAGGGCCACCGAGGCCAGGCCGGCCAGCGACAGGATCAGCACGCCGGTGGAGGAAAAGCCGAACACCCACTTGCCAACGCCGGGAAGATGAAGGGCGAACATGGCCAGCATGCTCCACATCCACAGGACCAAGCCCTGCTTGGCATGGAAATAGACGAATTCATCATCCCGGCTCATGAGCAGGGGGACGAAGCACAGCACTCCGACATAGCTGAATGCCGCGAACACCTGCGAGCGGGTGCTGCCCGCCACGCTGGGGCCAAGAAGAGCTGCCGGATTGATCATGGCGTGTCCCCGCTTTCTTATAGTCCGTAACAATTCGAGTTGCGCGCGAAGCGGGAGAGGTGCCGGTCTGTCCCGCCCCCCGTCACCCGGCGTCGGCGGTTAACTTAATAAATTCCGCTTTAAAAGGAAAGGGGGCAATCGATGCGGTTGCGGGCGTAGGCGGCATGCCGGTTGTGAAGTTCAATTGGGGTCCCAAGCCTCCCTTTTGTTGACTGCGGTCCGGCCGTTGTGGCAATGGATACGGCGCAATGCGGCAAGGGGTGGGCAATGTTCGATCCGTGGAGTGTGTCAGCTGGGATCCTGTTGATTTTGCTGGTGCTTGGCGGGATTCTTCGCCTTCGTGGCGAGCGGCCCTGTGGCAAGGGCGGGTGTTCGGCGAGGTGTCCGACGCATCGGGATCGAGGTGCGTGCGAATAATTATCGATTACATGTTGGCTTTCGGCATTAGTGGTGTTGATTTGTCTCTGGCGTTTCAATGACTGATGACTTAAGGTCCGGGAAGCGATTTCGTATGCCATTCATATGGCTCGGTGTTTCGGGCGGGCGGCCGTTGGCCGTCATTCGTGTTCCGTCGCGCCGGTCCATTTGCGCAGTTGTAAGGAGGGATGTGACGTGCAGGCTGCTCAGACCACCAATGGGGTTGTGTGTCCGACTGGCATTCCGGGCGGGGCAAAGGCCGCCGCCGCGCGTGAAGTCGAGCGCGAGGGCTTGACCGCCAAGACCGGGACCGCCGCCAAGACCGGCACCGCCGCCAAGACCGGCGCCGCCGCCAAGACCGGCACCGCCGCCAAGGCCGGCACCGTTGCGGCCAAGGCCGCGCCCGCCGCAACCAAGATCGCCGCCGCACCGATGGCGCAGGGCGGCGTGGCCGCCGCTGGTGGCAGTGTCGGCGCCAAGGCCGTCGGTGGAACCATCTGGACGGGCAAGGGGCTCAGCCTGGGCCTGGGCCTGGGCCTGGGCGCCTGGGGGCCGGTGATCCTGGGCGTCGTCGGCGCCGGCGCCGCCTATGCCTATTTCAAGAGCCGCCAGGTGGAAGCGTCGCAGAGCGACGAGGAAGCCGAACTCCGCGACGCGCTGGCCTGATAGCGGAAGGGGGAGCAGGATGTCGGAAGCAGTTTTGCGCACTACCTTGAGTGCGCGTACCACCGTCATGGCGGCGCTGTCCTATCTCAGCGTGCTGTGCTTCGTTCCGCTGGTTCTCGAGCGCGAGGACGAGTTCGTCTACTTCCATGCCAAGCAGGGGATGGTCCTGTGGATCTGGGGTGTGGTGGCGCTGTTCTCGCTGCACATTCCGGTGCTGGGCGGCTGGATTTTCGGGCTGTCCTCCATGGGGGTGCTGGTGTTCTCGGTGCTTGGGCTGGTGTCGGTGGTGTTCCAGCGCGCCTGGAAGTTGCCGGTGATCAGCTGGCTGTCCGATCGCTTCTGATCGGCTTTCCGTTGTGAGATTCGTTCCCCCGGGCGGGCGGCTGATGGCCCCTCGCCCGGGGGTCTGTTTTTCGGGACCGGTTTCGTCGCCTGACGCCGAGGCCAATGTTTGCCTTGCCAAAATCTCCGGCGATCAAGAAAATCACGTGGTTCTCGGCATGGTCTCGAAGGGAAAGCGGTTGCGATGGGTGTCGACGACAGGGTGCGGGCCCGCGGCGCGGAACGGGAAGGCCGTGGCGGCGGGGGCGCCATAGGGATACTTATTCTGGCGGGTGCCGTCGTGGGCGTCATCCTGGGCTGGAATTGGCTGGCTCCCCGTGTAGGGGGCGTGTCCGAATCCTGGTCCGCCTGGCTGGGCGGGGCCGCCGCAGGCGGCGGCAGCGCGCGTCCGGCCACCCTGGAGGAACGGGTGGACGTTCTGGAATCCGCGCTGGAGCCCTTGGCCTATCGGCTGGCTGATTTCGACCGCCGACTGGGAGCGGTGGAGGCGGCGGCTCGCAAGCTGGAATCGGCACCGATGCACGCGGCCGGCAAGGCCGAGGCCAATGGCGACGAACAGGCGCAACTGGCGCGGCTAAGCACCGACCTGGCGGCGCTGAAGACGGAATTGGAGGTCCTGCGCAAGGTCGCGGGCGACGAAGGCGGCGCGGCGAAGCTGTCCAACGCGGTGGAAAAGGCCGAGGCGTCGTTCCGTCGCATGGCCGAGCGGCGCGATCGGGCGCCGGTGTTTCTGGCCGTTCTTGGGCAATTGCGCGAGGCGGTGGACCGGGGAACCGCGTTCGAGCTTCAGATCCGGGCGGCCCTGACCCTGGGCGACAAGGGCCTGTCGGATCGGTTGGGACCGCTTCTGCCCCATGCGGGCACTGGTATTGCCACCCGCGTCGCCCTGGCCGAGGGGTTCACCGGCGTGGCCCAGCAGGCGCGCCGCGCCATGGCCGCCGCCGGTGCGTCCTGGGTGCCGCCGGTCCTGCGCCGCTGGCTGGGTGCCGCCGTGGTGGTCCGCAGGGCGGAAGGTGGTGGCGAGGGGGCCGAGGCCGCGCTGGATTCCGCCCTGCGCCTGGTGGCCGGAGGCGACTTGGGCGCGGGGGTGGCGGCGGTGCGGGATGTGGAAGGCCCCGCCGCCGAGGTCCTGCTGCCCTGGGTCGAGGCCGCCGAGATTCGCCTGCGGGCGGATGCGACGCTATCTGAATTATCGACGGCGGCCATGACCGTCGCCGCCTCTCGGGACGAATAAGTCATGTTTTTGCGAGCATTCGGCTTTCTTCTGTTCGTCTCGCCCGTAGTGCTGCTGACCCTTTGGTTCTCGGATAACGCCGGGGTGGTGCAGGTCGAATGGCTGGGCTGGCATGTGGACACCAACGTGCCGGTCCTGCTGTGCGTTCTTCTGGTCCTGTTCCTGGTGTTGTCGGGATTGTCGCGCCTGTCGATGCTGGTGGTGGCGCTGCCGGGGCGGCTGGGCCGTTCGCGCCAAGTCCGCAACCGCGAGCGCGGCATGGCCGCGCTGCTGGAGGCGCTTGAACTGGCGGGGACCGGCGACCCGACCGAGGTGCGGCACCACGCCGCCGAGGCGGCCAAGCTGTTGGAAAGTCCTGAGCTGGCCGCCCGTTTGGACAAGGTGCTGCCCCGTTCCTCATCGCCCCGCCACCAGTCGGCGGCGGAAGACGGCGAGCCGGCGAAGGCCCGCTCGGCCGGACGCCGTGGGGTACAGGCCCGAATGCACGAGAGCCCGCCGCCGCCTACGGACACTGAGGCCGAACTGGCCAAGCTGCGCGCTATCGTCGAACGGGCCCATCCCACCCCGCCGCCCACCGCGCCGGCCGGGGACCTTCCGCCCGTCCGCCAGGCCGAACCCGCCCCCGAACCGCAGCCTCAACCCGCCCCGGAGCCGGCCGCGGTGCCGGTGCCGGCGGATGCATCCGACGACGACAAGACCGCCTTTGCCCAGGTGCTGCGCCAGGGTGCCTGGGGCGAGGCGGCGGCCTGGCTGGACCTCGCCGCCGGTCGCCTGCCTGCCGGAATTGCCGACAGATGGCGGGTTCTGGCACGGGTTGCCGAGGCGCAATCCGTCGCCGCCACCGATGCCGCCCGCGCCGCCCAACTGGCCGGCGAGGCGCTGGCCCTGAACGGGGCCGATCTGGCGGCTTGGATGGTGCTGTTGGAATCCCTTGTGGCCCAGGGAGATAGTTTCGGGGCGGCGGATGCCCTGGCGCGGTCCTGGCGGGTTCTGCCCAATAGGGTGTTGCCGCGCATTTGCGCCTCGCTGTGGCCGGACGAGACGCCCGAGCAACGGCTGGCGCGTTGCGAGGCCATGGCCGAGTCGCACCCGCACCAGCCCGACGCCCATCTGGTCGTTGGCGAGGCGGCGGTGTTGGCGCAAAAGTGGGGCGTGGCCCGCCGCCATCTGATGGCGGTCCTGAAGGCGGGGCCGGATGGCCAGGCGGCCCGGCTGATGGCCGAGGTCGAGGACCGCGAGCCCGGCGGGTCGGCGCGTGCCGCCGAGGTCTGGCGCCAACGCGAGCATGGGGCGCCGGCGGCGCCCACCTGGGTCTGCGGCCAATGCGGGGCAAGCCATGGGCGCTGGTCGTGGGAATGCCCGAAATGTTCGGGTCTGGACCGATTGGCCTGGGGACGTCCGGCCGCCGCCATCGCGCTGGCGACCGATGCAGGCGCTGACACAGGCAAGGTCGACGCTCAGGCGTGACCGGCGGCACGGCCCGGGTCCTGCGCCCAATGGGGCATAGGGCCCGTGGTTCCGGTCATCGGCGAAGATGATTTTCAGGAAATCGATGGGCCGTCTTGGGGCGTTCGCATTCGGAACGCGGCGCCTTGACTGGCCGGGGCAGGGGCGGCACATGCCATTGGAGGCAAGGCCGCCGTCCCGGTGCCCATGAAACGGCGCTTGGGCCGTTTCATGGGCCGGGCGGCATCAGATTCGGTCGGCGATGTAGCTGACCGCCGGAAGCTTCCACGCGCGGCGGAAGGCGACCGACAGCAGGCCGGCGAGTGACAGCAGCAGGATCAGCATCGACGACAGGCCGAAGAACCACTTGCCGATAACCGGCACTTCGACCGCGAACAGGGACAGCACGGCCCACATCCACAGAACCAGCCCCTGCTTGGCGTGGAACTGAACGAATTCGTCGTCCTGGTTCCGCAGCAGCGGCACGAAGCAAAGAATGCCCAGGTAGCTGAGGGCGGAGAGCACCAGCGACTTGAAGTCGGTTCCGCTTTCCTGTGAAAGCCCGATGGTTTGCGCGTTCATCATGATCCTCCGTCAGGCAGCCTGGGCCGGGGCCTCGGCCTCGGTCGCCTTGCGTTTCTTGTAATATTCATAAAGAGCGGCGGCGCCGGCCAGGCCGACCACGCCAAGCAATACCGGCCCCCAGGCGCCCAGGCCCAGGCCCAAGCCCAGGCTAAGCCCCTTGCCCGAAAGCAGGGCGCTGCCGCCGCAGGCTGTCGACAGTGGGCTGGCGCCCACCATGGCGGCCGGCGCGGCTGTGGCAGCGCCGGCCGCACTCGCGCCACCGACGGTGGCGGCGGCCTTGACCTTGATGCCGCCAGCGGCTGCCTTGGTGGTCCCGGCGGCGGTCGCGGCACCGGTCCCCTTGGCGGCACCGGCGGCCATCTTGGCGCCGCCGGTCTTCACGCCGGCGGCCTTGGCCGCCGCAGCCTCACGCTCGACCTCGGCGGCGGCCTGGGCTGCCCCGGTCTTGGCCGTGGCGGTCTTTGCGGCGCCCGCTTTCACCGTGGCAGCCTGCGCTGCCCCTTCTCGCTCGATTTCGGGCATTATCGTCCCGGCCAAGGGGGCGGGCGTGGTGCCGGCAGCCGCCGATCCGGCTGTTACTGGCGTTGCCATGGTCTAAGCTCCAATCCCATTCGTCCAAACGGATATCCCTTTATGGCGAATCCTTATGTCGAAGGCAATGCAGATTTTACCATTCGCTGTGTGATTGCCCAAAAAAGATAATAATCACTATCAACTTCCTAGAATGATGCTGCGGTACCCCGGCAGCATGCGGTGTATGTTTGTTGGTTTTGGGGGGGGGGGGGG
>NZ_LR746527.1:0-28806 GCF_902729435.1 Magnetospirillum sp. UT-4 | reverse complement strand
ATCTGCTGTGGTGGTGTTGGTGGTGGGGGTGGTGGAGGTGGGGGGGTGTGGTTGGTGTTGTGGTGGGTTGGGGGGAGGTGGGTGGCCGAGCGATGCTAATTACTTTCCTCGTCAATGGTGTGCCCGTCATAATGTATTGATTCATGTGGAAGATACTATGGGCTGCCATAGCGCCCATGGCCGGTCTCGCCCCCTGAAGCGGCGGGGCAAGGCTTCCGCAACAAAGTCCTGAACCGTTCAAAGGCCGACCCTATACCCGGCGGCCTCCGGGCATATTCTGGGTCAGGTCGTGGACGCGGTAGCAATCGACCTCCATGTCGGGGCCGCCCTGGGCGGCGGACATCACCCATTTCCGGCGGATTTTTTCAAACCGGAACTGGTCATGGTTCGTTGCGGGATTTGCGTACAATTCTTCCAGGATCAGCAGTTCTCCCGCCAGGCCCAAGGGGCGCATCCGGGCGCTGGGACTCACGGAATCCAGGATGATTTGGTCGGGGATATTGCCGTTCATGTTAACTCGGACGGTGGCGCTTCCCCAATTGACGCAGGCGAAGCTGGTCACATTCATATCCTGCAGGATCGTGATGTACGCGCGGGCACACCGCAGCGCGTCGCTTGGGTTCTCGAAGCCACCCACCACATAGCGCCCGCGCGCGGCCATGGTCACGGGGCGGCCGGCCCCAAGGATGGTCCTGTTGAACTGGCTGAATAAGTTCAAAAGGCGCCGTGGATTCGCCTCCGGCGTCATGCCGATCTGGTCGGAAGACAGCAGGAGGATGGCCAGGTTTTGGGTCCTATAGGTGAAATGGCCGCCATCTGCCGCGACGGGCGCCGAAGCACCGTGCATGGCGCGCGCCGACGCCGGTGGCGGTTTCGCGCCGGCGACCTTCCCGGGGATTTGAGCCATGGCTTCGTCCAGGGTGACGGGCGGTGTGAATTCGTCCTGAGCCTTGAACCTGACACCGGGCTCGACCTCAGGTAACTGCTTGATGGATTGCTCCGACAGCGATCCCTTCGTCGGAGGGGTGGGGACGGTCTGTGGTTCGGGCGGGGCGCGCGGAGGCGCCTCCTCTACCGGGGGGCGGAGGTTCAAGATGGCGCCGCGCAGGCTGGCGCCGTGAAAGTTGGCCCCGGCGGTGATGGCGTCGGTAAGGTCGGCACCGCTCAGGTTGGCACCGCTCAGATCGGCCTGGGTCAGGTTCGCCCGCGTCAGGTTGGCCCCCAGCAGGCGGGCGGCGCCAAGTTGTGCCCCGGACAGGTTGGCCCCGCTGAGATCCGCGCCGGCCAGGTTGGCGCCCACGAACGAGACACCGGCGGCCATGGCGCTCCGCAGCGAGGCGCCGGAAAGATTGACCTCGTCCAGATCAAGGCCGGTCAGATGGGCGCCATTCAAATTGATGCCGGACAGGTCGGATTTCCGCAGCACGGCGGGTGGGCTTGCCCCACCGCCCCCTTTCATGGCCGCAAGGTCCGCGCCTTTCATGTCCGGCCGCATCGGGGTCCTCCGCACGCGCAAGTATCGCTGTGAATGAATTCATCGGCCCGCCCGTACGAAGATGGTGAGCAATGGACATTCCCAACACCTGCGGGGCCATTTTCCAACAGCCTGCCGGTCAAGGAAAATGGCCTGGGCGGAAGGGCCCTGGGCTTTGGCGCCTTAGGCCTTTCGCCACTCCACGACCGTCTCGTGTCGGGGTCCCGGCGCCGCATGCTACGGGTGGAATGCTCGGGCTCGCTCGCCGCAGCGCTGACTGCGGCGGTGCAGGAGGGCGACCGCCAGCCTTCGGTCATCGTTATTCCCGCCGAACCACGACGCGGCCCATCGCGTGCGTGGCCGACCCGCCATCGCCCGATAGACCCGACCTTCCCGGCGGGCGTCGGGCTGGGGGCGGCTATCACTGCCTGAATACCTCACAGTGGCCGCCCCTTTCGGCTGCGCCCGCGTGTAGTCTGTTTCAGCAAGATGATTTCGGCGGGAGAAGTTTCATGCAAACGCCACGGGTGACGGTTTACCTCAGCGATATGAGTGATTCCGAACTGTCGCTGCTGGACAAGGCCATCGAGCGGGAATGGTATCGGCGCGATGTGCAGCGACGGGCGAACCAACTTGTTCGCGAGGGGCTGCGGCCCGACCAGCGGGCCAAGCTTGAGCCCCTTCCAGATACCACGATCCGTGAGGCCGCTCCGCCGGAGGTCGAAGAGAGAATGCCGGGCGAAACGCGGGCGGAGGAGGCTGCTGGCGGCCACCATTCAACCCAGAAGGTTCCCGCCGAACCTTTGCGCCATTGAGGCCGGCCCTCAAGTCTGCGCCCAGGCCTTTCCTTGGGATGGTTTCGGGGGGCCGGGCGGTGAGTGGGTGACCCGCCGCGTATGTGGCGTCCGGGGCGGAACGGGGAGTGGTGGCGTGCGGCGTGTCCGGGCAAGGAATTATACCCGTCGGGGCCTATCATCTGACTCGCCGAAGGCTCGTCGGCCGACCGGCAAGACAGAGCGGCGTCTGAGTCTCACCGTCTCGGCATGATTTGGCCCAAAGGGCCAAATCATTGGCCGGGCGGTATTAGAGTCGATCGAACTCGGCGGCTTTCGGGTTGGCCGACAAGGGCTATGACGGCGACAGCGCGCGCGATAGCCCGCTCATCCACGGCATCCTGCCGGTGATCCCGCCAGGGCCGTCACTTGAGCAAATTTTATGGTGGCTGTCATATACCTCCCAGAGTACAGTATGTAAAGAGTATATGCTTCGCTCTAATTTTCGTGGCAGGCCGTTCCACCCTGAGTGGTTTCGTTGGGCAAGGTGCGGCGAGGTGAAGCGATTCGTTGGGCTTGCGGCCTGTTTTGCCCGCGATTTCTTGAAGGTAGTGGTATGCCATGGCTGACGTTCCGCAAATTGTGGCTTTCCCTCTGACGTGGTCCGAGGATTGGTCGGTGGGCAACGCCGTGATTGATGGCGACCATAAGGCGTTCATCGAACTGGCCAACCTGATTCATATGTGTCACGAATCGGGTGATGATAAACAAGCCTTGATGCCCAGCCTGCTCACGGTTCTCAACGAATACGTCGGGGGTCATTTCCTGCGCGAGGAAAAGGCGTTGCGAAGCGTCCGCTATTCCCATTTCGACGAGCACAGGCGCAAGCACGATTTGTTCAGGGGACGCCTCAAGGTCATATGCGAGGAATATTCCTCCGGGTATCGCTCCGTCGTCAATGACCTGCACAACTTGGTTGCGGGCTGGCTGGTCAACCATATCCTGTCGGATGACATGCGCTACCGCACTTGGCTGTCCCGCGCCACTGTCGACAACCGCCCCCTGGCCTTCCTGTCCATGGAGGCGGAGTCGAGCGCGCGGGAATCCGGCGACGGTGACAGAAGGAATGCCCTCGCCAACAACAGACCGTATTGACGGTGGCGCTTATGGCCTTGGATTCGAAGCCGGCGAAACGTGTAAACGCCCTGCTTGCGATCGAGAATGCGGCGACCCGCAAGATGGTCGCCAGCCTGTTGCGCGACAGCCAGTACACCATCGGAGACGAGGCTCTGGATGTCGGCCATGCCCGTCTGCTGCTGGAGCGCGTCGGGGCGGACCTGTATACCGTGATCATCTGCGACAAGCTGGGTGAGGCCGGGCATCTGGACGTCCTGCGCTATGTCCGCAGGGAAACCGATCGGCTGCCGCGGTCGACGCCGCTGATCTGTGTGGCCGACGCCTGGACCGCCGAGGAACTCGCCCAGACCCGCGATTTCGGGGCGTCGGACATCCTGACCTTGCCGCTGACCCATCACACGCTGTATCGGGCCATCGGCAAATCCGTCACAAAGCAATCCTCGTTCATCTCCGTGGCTACCTATTGCGGCCCGGACCGCCGTATGGCGGTGATCAAGAATTACAAGGGGCCATTCCGCCGCGAAGCGGACAAACATCTGCCCCGGCGCGAACCGTCTCGGGCCACGCCCGCTCCGGGGCTCGCGCCCGCCCAGGGGGGCGCAAGCGGGGCGGTGAAGCCACCGGCGCGACCGGAATCGGAGATCGAGTGGAACCGCGCCATCGCCACCGGCGACATGAGGATCGATGTCGAGCATCGCAAGATGATCGATTACCTGAAGATTCTGGGCGACGCCTCGGGCGAGGAAGACGGCACGGTCGCCACCAGCGCCGTGCTGGACGGCCTCAGGGATTTTGTGGTCCAGCACATCGAATACGAAGAATCGCTGATGGAGACGTTCGACTATGACGACAAGGCGATGCATAAGCGGCAGCACGCGCAATTCGTCGCGAGACTTGAATCCATAGGCAAGGATTCCGCCAGTCTGGAGGAGCAGCGGCGAGGCCTGTTCCTGGACGTGTTCGAGTGGATAGTGAAGCACATCACCAACGTCGATCGCGTCATGATCGCAAAAATGCGGGGCGAGTATGGGGCCACCTTTCTGGCCGATATTTGTGACCTTCAGACCGAGGTGGTGATCAACAGCGCCTATGACCTGGCGCTCAGGATCACCCATGCGTCGCGTATCGCCAACGACATGGCTGCGGGCCCAAGCAAGCGCGCACACCTGGATGGCATCGCCAACACCACCGAGCGCCTGATGAACCTGATGGAACTGGCCGACGTCCGGGTGCAGATCAATGGATGCACCGATTCCCAGTTGCGGCGCCTGGGCGAGATCCGGTCCGCCTTGTTCGCCGGGGCCGAATCCCTGGTCGAGTCCGCCGCCAATCGCCTGATCGATTACAGCCAGGATATCCTTTCGGGTCGTTATGGCATTCCGTTGGGCATCGGTGACACCCTGCTGCGCCAAATGGGCCAACTGGACAGCCTGGCCGGCGTCATCGGCGGGCCGGAGGCCATGGGGGAGCGGTCCAGGAAGGCGGTCGAGTCCGCTGAAGGGCTGGCCCGGCAGGTATTGGGCTGCCTGGAGGGTGGGGCCGTGTGCCTGGAGGAGTTCGCCTGAAAGGCGCGGCGGGGGGCCGGAACTCAGCCCCGGGACAGGGTGGAGACGGCCCAGATCGCCCCGCCCAGCAGGGCGCCGACCACCGTGCCGTTGATGCGGATGTACTGTAGGTCCTTGCCCACATGGGCCTCCAGCTTCTCGACCAGATGGTCGGTCCGCCACCGTCGGATCAGGTCGGTGACAAGTTCGCCGATCACGGCCCTGCGCGGCATCAGCATGACCAGGATGAAATCGCGGACCCAGCGGTTCAGGGTATGGCGCATGGCCTCGTCCTCCGCCAGCCTTTGGCTCAGATCGGCAAGCCAGCCCGCCACCAGGGCCTCGACCGTCTCGGTCCGTCCCACCAGATGGGAATAGGCGCCGCTGCCCAACTGGTGAAGATATGTATCCACGGCGGGGTCGTCGAATATCCTGGCCTTCAGTTCCTCGACCCTCTGGGCGAAAGCGGGCAGGGTGGACATGCCGTCGATGGTGTCGGTGACGAAGGTCTCGAACTTCAATCGCCAGGGGTGTTCCGCCGCCGCCAATTCGCCCAGGGATGCGTCAAGACCGTTGGCGACGCCTTGGGCGATCTGCCCCTCCACCCACAGGGGCAGCCATTCGGGGCATTCCTGGGCCACCTTGCGGCGGATGAAGGTGCGGTTCTGCCGCACGAAGGCACGCGCCTCGCCCACCAGATAGTCCAGGATGGCGTGATGATAGCCCCGGCCGACCATATAGGACAGCAGTTCGGCCATTCGGGGCGCGGTGATGGCGGTATCGACGGCCTTGCGCAGGCCGCCGCTCATGGCCTTTTGCCAGCGCTCCTCGCCCACGGTATGGATGAG
Organism: Magnetospirillum sp. UT-4; assembly: GCF_902729435.1. Classification (GTDB taxonomy): domain Bacteria; phylum Pseudomonadota; class Alphaproteobacteria; order Rhodospirillales; family Magnetospirillaceae; genus Magnetospirillum. The sequence continues at coordinate 23,030 of NZ_LR746527.1, read as the reverse complement.
CGGGGGCAGTGACCCGGCGACCCGGGCGGCCAGCATGGCGCGCTTTTCCGGCCGCGACAGCCATTCGCCCATACGCCCGCCGATCTCCAGCCCGGCCAGCCGCTGTTCCAGGGGGCCCGAGGCCAGCAGGTCGTCGGCGACGAAGCGGCCGATGGCGGCGGCGATGCGGTCGTGGTTGCGCGGGATGACCGCCGTATGGGGAATGGGCAGCCCGAACGGGCGGCGGAACAGGGCGGTCACGGCGAACCAGTCGGCGACGCCGCCGATCAGCGCCGCCTCGGCGCAAGCGCGAACCGGCGCCAGCCAGGGCCAGCGCGTCTCGCTGACCAGACAGGCGGCGAATGTCGCTGTGGCGATGGCCAGCAGAGCGGTGGCCACAAACTGAGATCGAGCCGCGGCATCCGGCGTAAGGCTTGGCTTAACTTGTTCATTTTCCAGCATTGTTCCGGTCCAGGCTATCGCGGGGGGGGGGGCGGCGCGGCCGCCTCGCACCCTCGCTAAAAGGCATGGCAATAGAGCCGCAGTGGTATTGGCCCTCGCGATTAGGTGTTGTCAACCACCCCCGGACCGTTGTTATAGTCCGGCTACGCGCGAAGGGTAGGGTGATGCGACCGCAAGGACAGGATTCGGAAATCGGCGACAGAGAGCGCAATGCGCTCTATCTATTGTCGGCGCTGTGCATGGTTTTCATGACGCTCGTAGTTGCCATCCAGCCCTTGTTTCTAAGAAACATTCTCGGGATTTCCTTCGATACGGCCGGGGCGGTGAATGCCAATGTCCAGGTCGTGACCGAAGTGTTGGACATGTTCATATTCGGCTATCTGGGGTATCTTTCCGACCGGATCGGCCGCGTCAAGATCATCGTGGCGGGGTTCCTGGTGGCGGCGGCGGGCGCGGTGATCGCGCCGTTCAGCCCGTGGATCGGTGGGGGCGCACTGGGCGCGCTGGCGGTCTATTACGCGTCGCGCATCATGATGTCTTTAGGCAGCGGGGCGGTCTGGCCGCAATTGTCCGCCGTGGCCGGCGATTTCAGCCACGAAGGCAACCGAGCCCGTCTGATGTCCAACACCGCCTTCATGATGGCCTTCGGCGTCACCCTGGTCTATGCCGTTCTGATGCAGATTCCGCGTCATGTCGGCATTGTCGTGACCATGCTGCTGACCGCTGCCACGGCCCTGGCCGGGGCGTGGCTGGCCAGGAGCTTCCTGACCGACATCGCCCCCAGGACGCGCGAATCCTCGGTGCCGTGGCGGGTGGTGTGGACGCTGGTCAAGTCCGAGCCGCGACTTCGCCTGGCCTTCGCCAGTTCGCTGTTCGCCCGCAGCGACATGGTGTTCGTCGGCCTTTTTCTGATGCTGTGGTTCATCTATTTCGCCGACCTGATCAATGTCGGGCAGACCGAAGCGGCGGCCCGGGCGGGATTGCTGATCGGCCTGATGGGGGGCATGGTCATGCTTTCGATCCCGGTGTGGCGCTCGTTCATCGAACGCTTCGGCCGGGTCCAGGCGGTGACCCTGGGCATGCTCCTGTCGGCGCTGGGTTTCCTGTTGCTGGGGCTGGTGGTCAATCCCTTCGACTGGTACATAGTGTTCCCGATCCTACTGATATCGGCGGGTCAGGCGGGCAGTTTCGTTGCGCCGCAGATACTGACGATTGATTATTCGCCTCGCGACCTGATCGGTTCGGTGCTTGGCATGTTCAACGTAATCGGTTGTCTGGGCATCATTTTCTTTGTGCAGATCGGCGGGTTCCTGTTCGACATGATCGGCCCCCCGGCCCCTTTCCTGTTCGCCGGGCTTGGCAATCTGCTTATAACCGTCTATGCCCTTAAGGTACGGCGGGCGGAAAAAGCGGATGGTCCGGTTCGTCCGGTTGATGTGGCTGATGACTTTGCTTAGCGCCCGGCGCTTAGCAGCAATACTGGAGAAACGGTTATGCCAAGCGTGATTTTCGGCTTGCTGGCGCTTGCCCTGGGGTTGCTGGGTATGACGGCCTGGTGGTGGTCGGTTACCGAATTCCTGCGTGGAGCGGTGCCGGTGGCGCTCATCATTCTGGGGCTTGTCGCGCTTGCTGCCGGCGTCCAAACGGTGAGGACTCCGCGTTCCGGCAAGGAAACCGCATCCGATTCCAACATTGATGGTTGATCGCTATGTTCAACGGTGACGTGGAAGGCGAAGGCCGCCCGGGCGGCTCCTGTGGCAAGGATCTCAAACGCTACCTGATGCTCATGGCGGTGGTGGCGGCGATCGTGCTGTTTGGTGCCTTCATCTATCGCCAGTCGCAGGGTGGCTTGCGCCTTGGGGCCATGTTCGAGCAACTTACCCGCGGCAAGCATGCGGCGGCCAACGTTCCCGTCCAGCAGGGCGGGATCGCGTTGCCGGCGCCGGGGGGCGCTCCCGTCCAGGCCGTCCAGGCCGGCGGCAACCGCGTGGCGCCGCCTACGGCCGCCGGCGCCATCGCCACTTTGCCCCCGGTGGTTGATTTTGGTGCGGCTCCCGTGGGCGGCGGCGCGTTCTCCAACGTCGTCACCGTCCTGCGCAATAGCGTCGTCAGTGTCTCCGCGTCGTCGTCCACCGGCCAGGCCATGCCCGATCCGCTGGGCTTGGCCAACACCGACGGGCTGCCGCGCTTCGCCAATCCGCAGACGCGGACGGTCGAAAACATCGGCACCGGCGTGATCGTCCGCGACGACGGCTTCATCGTCACCAATTACCATGTGGTCCGCGGGGCGAACTCGGTGTTCGTCACCGTCCGGGACGACGTGGGGTCGACCCGCTATTCGGCCGAGGTCGTGAAGATGGACGAGGCGCTGGACTTGGCGCTTCTGAAGGTCATGGCAAAGACCCGGTTGTCGTCGGCGGTGTTTGGCGACAGTGATTCCGTGCGTGTCGCCGACGAGGTCATCGCCATCGGCACGCCGTTCGGCCTTGATATGACCGTCAGCCGGGGCATCATCTCGGCCAAGCGCAAGACCATGGTCATCGAGGGGGTGACGCACTCCAACCTGCTGCAGACCGACGCGGCCATCAACCAGGGCAATTCCGGTGGCCCACTGGTGGCGACGACCGGCGCGGTGATTGGCATCAATACCGCCATCTACACCCCCAACGGCGCCTTTGCCGGCATCGGCTTCGCAGTCTCCAGCAACCAGGCCCGCATGTTCGTGATGGACGAGGTTGGCTGGCTGCCGACCTCGACGGCCGAAGGCCCGACCATGGGACTGGTGGCCATGCAGCGCCCCGGCCCCGGCGGCGGCTTCGGCGCCGCCGGGCCGGCCATCATGGCCGGGGTGCCGGCACCTCATACCGACGGCCGGCAGAACATGGATTGCACCACCTGCCACGACATCATTCCGGCGGGCAACCAGCCGGCGGCCGGCATGGGTGGCCCGATGCTGCCGGTGGCGGCTCCGGTTGCGCCGCCGCCGATCCCGGTGGGCGCGGTCGCGCCGCACACCGACGGTCGCCAGAACATGAACTGCGCCACCTGCCACCAGATGATCGGCGGCACCGGCGCGGCGGCTCCAGTGGCGGCGCCGGGCTACAGCTATGCGCAGCCTCCGGGCAGTCTGGCCATCAACGTTCAGGGCGGGCGCGGCGGCGCGGCCATTGGTGCCGAGGGGCGCCGCTCCACCCTGCTGGGTGCCGCCCTGTCGCCCATGTCCGTCCGACTGAGCCAGCAGACCGGCCAGCCGGCCGGCCGGGGCGTCTATGTCACCGGTGTGACTCCCAATACCCCCGCCGCCATGGCTGGCCTGCGCCCCGGTGACGTGATTCTGAAGGTGGACGGCCGGCCGGTGGCCCGCCCCGAGGAAGCCATCGCCTTGCTGGCGGAGATGCCGAAGGGCCGGTCGGTGCGCCTTGGGGTGTTGCGCGATGGCGACGTCGCCGATCTTTCCCTGTCCACCGGGCTGGCCGGGCTGGCCGCGGCTGCGGTGCAGTCGCCAGCGATGCCTTCGCCGGCGATGCAGGCTCCCACCGCCGGGGCCGGGCGGGGCGCGGCGATGGCTGGCGTTCCCGGCGCAGCACGGACCGCTCCGGCCGTGCCGACCGAGTTCAATTGGCTGGGCATGGAGATCGAGACATTCCAGTCCCCTGTCGCCAGCCCGCGCGTCGGCGCTCCTGCCGGCGGCACCGTGGCAGGGCCTGCGGCCGCGACCGTGGGGGCACAGGTCGCCGAGGTATTGGCGGGGTCACGGGCGGCCCGTGCTGGGCTTCAGACCAATGATTATATCCTTCAGGTGAATAACCGTCCCGTTTCAAGCCCCGCACAGTTGGATGGCGCGATCAAGACTGCGACGCAGTCTGGTCAGCAGATCCTCTTGCGCGTTCATCGGAATGGGCAGGAATTCTGGGTCGTTCTCTAGGTTCGGGAGGAATTCATGGCTGGTAACCGCAAGGATCGAGGAAAGTTCTCGGACCGATCAGCTTCGTCGGAACGCCCCCCGGATGTTTCCGAGACCGCCAAGCCGGTCACGACCGATGTCTGGGTGTCGCTTCTGGACAGCTCGCCGTGGTCGAGCCATGGTGGCGGCCGACCGGAAAACCCGGCGACGGCGCCGACGCAGTTGCCCCGTCCGTCCGAACTTCCCGTGGGGGCGTCGCTGTTTGATCAGTGGTCTTCGTCCGTCTGGAATTCGCCAAAATCTACCGACGACACGAATGCCGGCGGCAATGCGCCGATCATTGATGTGACGTCCGAGCCGGCGCTGGTGGGTTCCGCCGTCGAGGAAGACGTCGCCATCGAGGCGCCGGCCGAGTTCGAAGCCGTGGCCGAACCGGTGGTGGACGAGGTCGCCATCGAGGCGCCGGCCGAGTTCGAATCCGTGGCCGAACCGGTGGTGGACAAGGTCGCCATCGAGGCGCCGGCCGAGTTTGAATCCGTGGCCGAACCGGTGGTGGACAAGGTCGCCATCGAGGCGCCGGCCAAGTTCGAAGCCGTGGCCGAACTGGTGGCGGACGAGGTCGCCATCGAGGCGATGGCCGCCATCGAGCCGCCGGCCGAGGTCGAGGCCGTGGCCGAGCCGGTGGTGGACGAGGTGGCTATCGAGGCGATGGCCGCCATCGAGGTGCCGACCGAGGTCGAGGCCGTGGCCGAGCCGGTGGTGGACGAGGTCGCCATCGAGGCGGTCGCCGAGGTCGAGGCGCCGGCCGAGGTTGAGGCCGTGGCCGAGCCGGTGGTGGACGAGGTCGCCATCGAGGCGGTCGCCGAGGTCGAGGCCGTGGCCGAGCCGGGCGTCAAGGATGAAGTCGCCGCGCCCGCGCCACTGGCGGCCCTGATTGAGGAGGCGGTCATGGCCGGCGCCGCGTTGGAGCGTGAGCCCTCGACGGACGCCGAGGCCGGCAACGTGCCGGAAGTGTCGCCGGCGATGGCAGCAAAGCCGGTCGCGCGGGCCCCGGCCAAGCGGGGGCGAGAGGTCAAGGCGGGCGTCGTCCACCAGAACGTTCCCGTGGAAGACCTGATAACCGGAATTTTCGGTGTTGTCACCGACGGCGCAAAGGGGATCTACGGCGTCGGTTCGTCCCTGGCCGGCGCGACCGTCAAGGGTGGGCAGGCCGTGGGGAGCACGATCGTCGGCAATGTCCGCCGTTTGCTGCCCGGGAGGCTGGGGGGATGTGCTTCGTGCGGTCCGTCGTCCTGCGATACCGGCAACGTTAAGCAGTAAAGAGTCCCCTGTTCCAAAACGCATGCGTAACCGGAGTGAGTGAAATGAGCCAGGGTGAAGATAGGGGCCAGGCCAAGCAGCGGCTGTTTCTTGGGATTGACCTTGGGACGTCTCACACCGCCGTGATGTCGAGCCGGGGCAAGAAGTTCCTGCTGAAGTCGGTGGTTGGCTATCCCAAGGATGTCATCGGTCTCAAGCTTCTTGGCCGTCCCTATGTGGTCGGCGACGAGGCTTTCGATATGCGTTCCTATCTAGATCTGCGCTATCCGCTTCAAGATGGCGTGCTGAGCGAGATCAGCGAACGCGACGTCGAGGTCGCACGCCATCTGTTGACTCATTTGGTCAGGACCGCCGAGCCCGAGGAAGGCGAAGATATCTGCGCCGTGATTGGCGTTCCGGCCCGTGCTTCTGCCGCCAACAAGGCTCTGCTGCTGAAGATGGCCCAGGAGGTGGTGCATACCGCCATGGTGGTTTCCGAGCCGTTCATGGTCGCCTACGGCCTGGAAAAGCTGGTCAACGCCATCGTCGTTGATATCGGCGCGGGGACTACCGACATCTGCGCCCTGAAGGGGACCGTGCCCGGCCCCGAGGATCAGGTTACGCTGACCAAGGCCGGCAACTATGTGGACGAGCGCCTGCAGAACGCCATTCTGGAGCGCCATCCCGAGTTGCAGATGAACCTGAACGTCGCTTGCGCGGTCAAGGAAAGGTTCTCGTTCGTCGGCCCCGCCCCCGAGGCATCCGTCTACGAGTTCCGCGCCGCCGGCAAGCCGGTCCAGCGCGATGTGACCGACGCGGTCCGCATCGCCTGCGAGGCGTTGATGCCGGATATCCTGGAAAGCATCGAAACCCTGCTGCAATCGTTCCAGCCTGAATGCCAGGCGGTGGCGCTGCGTAACATCATCGTCGCTGGTGGCGGTTCCCGGATTCGCGGCATCGCCGGCTATGTCCAGGAAAAGCTGCGTCCCTATGGCGTGGCCGAGGTGACCTGCGTCAAGGATCCCACCTTCGACGGTTGTCGTGGCGCCCTGCGCCTGGCGGAGGAACTTCCGCCCCAATACTGGCGGCAGCTGGGCGACGTGACCGGCTCCTGATGGGGCGGTGGCGAAACCACGCTGGTGAATGTTTAGGGCAGTGGCATGATTAAATTGTTCGTATCATTGCTGATTGGCGGCTTGATTGTGCTGCTGGCGTCCTCCAACGCCCATGTGGTGGAGACTAGGCTTGGACCGTTGGTCATGGCGTCGCCTCATTTCGTGGTCCTTGGCGTCACGTTCATGCTTGGCGTCGCCATCGGCATCTTCTCGGTCCTGCTCAGTGTCATCAACCGGCGCAAGCAGAAGACGCCGGGCAGGGCGATCGTGATCAAGCGGTGAAGACGTCGTTTTCGGCCATGGCGCCGGAAGTTGGGAGTTCGTAGGGATGAGAAAAAGCGGATGTGCCGCCTGCAGCAGAAGCATCGGCTGGGTCGGCTTGGCCGTGAGCGCGGTGCTGCTGGTCATGAAGGCGTTCGTCGGCCTGATTGGCGGGTCGCAGGCCATGCTGGCGGACGCCATGTACTCGTTGAAGGACATGCTCAACGCCCTGATGGTGGTGATCGGCACCAATATTTCCAGCAAGCCCCTGGATGCCGAGCATCCCTATGGGCATGGCAAGGTGGAGTTCATCCTGTCCATGGTGGTCAGCGTGGTCTTCATCGGCCTGACCGGCTATCTGCTGATCCACGCCGTCCAGATCCTGCTTGACGAAAGCAGGCACCGCACGCCCCACCTGATCGTGCTGTGGGCGGCACTGGTTTCGGTTGGCGTCAACTTGGCCATGTATTTCTATTCCCGGTGCGTGGCCATCGAAACCAACAGCCCCATCATCAAGACCATGGCCAAGCATCACCACGGCGATGCGACCGCGTCGGGTGCCGTGGCCCTGGGCATCATCGGCGCCCACTACCTTAACATGCCTTGGCTCGATCCGGCGGTGGCTCTGTGGGAAACGGTGGACCTGCTGTTGCTGGGCAGGGTGGTGTTCTTGGACGCCTATCGCGGACTGATGGACCACAGCGTCAGTGAAGGGGTGCTGAACCGGATCGTCGGTATCGCCGAGAAGGTCGATGGCGTGCGCAGTGTCATTCATCTGCGCGCCCGTAACGTGGGCCAGGGTATCTGGGCCGACATGATCGTCGGCGTCGATCCCGAACACACCGTCGAGGACGCCCACCGGATCTGCGAAACCGTTCAGGCAACGGTATGCGGTGCCCTCAAGCGGGTGGAGTCCCTGCACGTCAGTGCCGAAGTCGAGGAGATGGCGGACAGCCGGGAGACCACGTTTTCCGCCGAACCGCTGAGCTTCGACGAGGCTGTCCTGAGCAAGGGGGAGCGCTAGGTGGTTGGCTTTCTCGTCCTCGCCGTTTTTATCGTCACCTTCGTCGCCGTGTATCGGCGGGCCGAGGGTGGACATGTCGCTGTCCTGGCGGGGGCGGGCGCTCTGGTGCTGATCGGCTGGGCCAGCGGCACCTACACGCCCCGCATGGCCCTACAATCCGTGTATTTCGAGACGCTGGCTCTGATCTTCGGCATGTCAGCCATCTCGTCGCTCCTGGCGAAATCGGGGTTCTACGCCAACATGGCCGCCGGAACCGCGGAGCGGTCTCAGGGGCAGGGGCGCTGGATCTTGGTGATGATGGCCTTGGTCACCTATGCCATCTCGCTGGTCAGCAACAGCTTCGTGACCGTCGCCGTGGTGGTCCCGGTCACATTGACCGTGTGCTTCCGTACCGGCATCGACCCTGTCCCGGTGATCATCGGTGAAATCATCGCGGCCAACCTGGGCGGCGCCTCTACCATGATCGGCGACTTTCCCAACATGATCCTGGCGTCCGCGGGGCGGCTGCATTTCAATGACTTCATCGGTGGCATGATGCCGGTCTGCCTGCTGCTGTTGGCGGCCATGCTGATCTTCTTCGAACGCCGTCTGGGCGATTGGAAAGGTGCCGGGATTCCGGTGGACCCGGCTTGGCTGGAGGGCGAGCAGGTGCGCGACCGCCAAATCGACCGCCGTCTGCTGCGCTATTGCGTGCTGATTTTCGCCGTAACCGTGCTGGGCCTGGTGTTCGCCGGGCCGCTGAACCTGCGGCCGGGCTGGATCGCCTTTGGCGCCGGGTTGGTTGCCTTGGCGCTGGGACGGTTCAAGGACGACGAGTTCTTCCATGCCTGCGGCGGCACCGATCTGCTGTTCTTCGCCGGGCTCTTCGTGATGGTTGGGGCTCTGAACGCCTTAGGCATGTTGGATTGGGCGGTGACCTGGCTGGAGCAGGTGACCGCCTCGCATGACCGCTTGCGGGCGATCCTGCTGATGTGGGTGGCGGCCGGCCTGACCATTTTTGTCGGTGGTGGTACTACCGCCGCGCTTTTCGCCCCCATGGCGGCGACCCTGCGCCTTGACGGAGACGGCCAGGCCGCCTGGTGGGCGCTGGCGCTGGGCATCATGGCCGGTTCGTCCGCCTCCCTGTCCGGGGCGACCGCCGGTGCACTGGCCATGAATCAATATTCCGGTTTCATCAAGCGGCATCCGCAACTGGCGGCGGCGGCGGCAGCCGGAACGCAGTTCACTCACCGCGAGTATATGCGTTGGGGTATGCCCTTGATGGGTATCTTCTTGATTCTTTCGACCATCTATGTCGCCGTATTGGCGAGTTGACGGTGGCTTCGGAAATTTAAACGAGCGTGGAAAACGGGCATGATTGAAGTCGGCGAAACCACGGGCGATCTGCCCAATAACAAGATCGTTTTCTGCGAGCGGTCCTGGAAGGCGGCGGTCACCATTCTGGCCTTGCTGGTCATGGTGACTTTTGCCTGGGGCGCATATCTGCTCGACAGTTATGACGAAGACGACTACTTCCCGGGGAGCGACGACATGTCTGTCGGTCAGTTCCTCCTGCGCAATGTCGCCATGCCCGACGTGCAGCGCCTGTATTACACCGTGCCGCCCGCCGTGGTGAGCATCGGCGGCAACGGCATCAACTCCGGGCCGGTGGCTTCAGGTGCCATCGTCGGTGCTAACGGCTATGTGGTGACCGCACAGCACTCGGTCGCCAACCTGTCGGTGATCACTGTCCAGGTGGCGACCTCCACCGGAGTCCGCAGCTTCCCGGCCCAGGTGGTTAAAGCCATCGCCAGCCACGATCTGGTGCTGCTGAAGATGCAGACCACCGAGAAGTTCCTACATTTCCGCATGGCCGACGTGCAGACGGTCATTCAGGGCCAGCAGGTTTACGCTTTCGGCCGCAACGCCGCCGGTGCGCCGCTGGTGCGTCAGGGGGTGGTGCAGTCCGCCGACGCGCCGCTGAACCTGGGCGGCAGCCAGATCACCCATCTGTTGCGGTCCGACGCCGTCTACACTTGGGAACAGAACGGCGGGCCCCTGGTCGACGGCCAGGGCGACCTGGTGGGTATCAACATCGCCACCACCGGCCCGACGGGCCGCATCGAGGGTTTTACCGTTCCCGCTCATGTGATCGTGTCGCATCTGCGCGACGTGGTCCGCTTCAAGACCGGCGCCGCGCCGGCGCCGGCTCCGGCCCAGACCCAGACGGTGGCCATGGCCAGTTCCGCCGGGTGGTGGTCCAAGGCTCGCGCCACCGTCGATGGTCCCACCGCGGTGCCCGGCCTGGGCATCAACGTGGTCCAGGGCGGGGCGCCCGTGAACGGCTTTCCGTCGGGCATGCCGTTCATCGACCCCGATCATGTGGGCGGCGCCAAGATTGCCGGCTATTCGGTGGCCGACATCCTGGGGCTGTGCATGCTGGCTCTGGCCGCCGGTATCACCGGCGGGATGATGACCATGGGTGGCGGCGTCCTGCAGGTGGCCGGCATGATGGTGTTCTTCGGCTATGGCATGTATCTGATCCGGCCGGTGGTGTTTCTGACCAACGTCTTCGTCTACGGCGCCACGGCGCTGCGCAACGACAAGGCGCAGTTAGTTCAGTGGAACAAGGTCAAGCCGCTCATTCCGTGGGGCGTTGCCGGCGTGGTGGTCGGCTATTTCATCGGCAACGCCATCGGCGATTCGGTCGTCGGCGTGTTGCTGGGCCTGTTCGCCCTGATCATGGCTGGCAAGGCGGTTCTGGAGATCATCCGCCCCGACGCCGGCGAGGGCGACCTGGCCCCGGTGTCCCCGGTGTCTGCCGACGAGGAGATGGACGAATTGATGGCGCTGGCCAGCGGGGACGCCAAGGCGAAGTCGGACGGTCTCGACCTGCCTGACGGTCCGGTGCGCAACGCGGTGCTGGGGCTGCCCATGGGCCTGTTCAGCGGCATCCTGGGCATCAGCGGCGGCGTCGTCGAGGTCCCGCTGCAGCGCTATGTTGGCCGCATGACGTTGCAGAACGCCATCGCCAACAGCTCGGTTCTGGTATTCTGGGCTTCGGTTGCGGGTGTGGCGGTTTCCTTTCTGCACGGCACCAGCACCGGGCTGATCCATTGGGAGGCCCCGGTCACGCTGGCCGTGGTGATGATTCCCGGCGCCTATGTGGGTGGGATCATCGGGGCGCGGCTGATGCGGGTGTTGCCGGTGCGTGTGCTCAAGGGCATTTACGCCGCCACCATGGCGGCCATCGCCATCAAGATGCTGGTGTCGGTCTAGGTCGGCGCGGCAGGATCGGACAGGCATGAACAGCAAGATCGCCCTTATCGTCGCGGCTGTGGTGGTCGCCCTGGTGCTCGTGATTGGGCGGCAAGGGCCATCGGTGTCGCAGACTGCCCTGACGCCGTCGCCGGGGGTGGGGGCCACCATGGTTGCGCCGCCCGTCGCCTCCGTGGCTCCGGTCCCGGTGCCGGTCGCCGCGCCGGCGGCGCCTTATGCTCCTGCCGCTCCGGCGGGTGGGGAACAGCCGCTGCCCAATTACGTTCCGCGCAAGCTCAAGGTGTTCGAAGGGCATTGGCAAGGCATGGACGGTCGGTTGATGACCGGCGAACTGGCCCGCAAGCTGAACTTTCCCCAGGGGGTCCAGGGCGTTCTACTGGGCGAGGTGACTCTGAACGCCGCCTTTTCGGGCCTGCTGGGGGGCGACGTCATCGTGCGGGTCGATGACACCCCGGTGACCGACATGGAAAGTTTCCAGGCCGCCAGTCGGCTGGTGGCCAACCGGAACGAGGCGCGCATCGCCGTGTTGCGCAAGGACGACCGCCCCGGCCCGCCGGTGGTGCGCAAGCTGACCGTGGCCTTGCGGGTCGAGGAAGGCGGTCTGGGCTTCGTTCAGTTGGAAGGCGCCCCCATGATCCTGGCCGGCGATCCCCGCCCGCACGGCTATCGCGGCCCATGTACCGAATGCCACCCCATCGGCCAGGGCTTCGAGCTGACCCCCGATCCCGATTTGATCAGCCTGCCGCCGCCGGCCATCAGTCGGGAAGTTGCGACGTCGGGCGTCAGCCCCCATGAGGTTCGCGGGCCCTGTGAAGCCTGTCATGTGATCAAGTGAGTCATCGCTGTTTTTGAATTTGGAGAACAACATGTCCAGCAAGCCGTCGGATGTCCTTGACGAAGTTACCCTCTACACTCATTACGGCCTGTCCGTGCTCAAGCGCCTGGGCGTCAACATGGTTGACGCGTTCCGCTCGGCCTTTGCCGTCAATGAAGATATCCGTTTGTCCTTCTATCGCGACAAGGGTATCGCCCATGCCAAGGCCGGGCGTTATTCCCAGGCCGTCATGATGCTCGAGCCGGTCTATGACGATGGCGATTTCGACGTGAACGTCGCCCTGCATCTGGGCATCGCCTATGTGAAGACCGGCGAGACCGACCGCGGCATCGAGTTGCTGGAGCGTTCGCTGAAGGATTCTCCCGACGACGTCAAGGTGGCCACCGTGCTGGGCCTGACCTATGTGCAGGTGCAGAAGTACGATCTGGCCGTGCCGCTGCTGGCCAAGGTCGCCGAGGCCAATCCTGTCAATTTCAACGTTCGCTTCCGTTTGGGGGTGGCTTTGGATAACCTGGGTCGGTTCGATGAAGCCATCGACAGCTTCAAGATCGCGCTGGGCCTGCGTCCCAACGAAGGCAAGGTGCATCGGGCCATGGCCTACAGTTACGAACAGATGGGTGCCCATGACGAGGCGCTGCCACATTTCAAGCGGGCGAATGAACTTGAGGACGGGCAGGCCGGCTGAGCCGGCGGCGCGTCGTGCCAAGGTATAAAGGAGCGAGGCGGAGATGGCTTTAGGCAACGCCAATGCGGGTTCGGCCCCCGAGGTCGAGGTCAGCGCACTTCAGCGGGTCAGGCAGTCCGAAGAATTGTTGGCCAACCTGTATGTGGTCGAGGCCGCCTCGCATCAGATTGGCCGCCGGTCTGTACATGTCTTGATGGCCGTCTCCGTTCTTTCCCTGGTGGCGTTCATCGCGACCCTGCTCATGCGTTACAACGCCTTCGTGACCATGTACGAGGATGCGCTGTCGCGGCGCTCGAACTACGAGGTCATGGTTCAGCGTCGCGACAACCTGTTCGGCAATTTGGTGAAGCTGACCCTGAACCACGCCGCCCTGGAACACTCGATCTTCTCGCACACCGCCGACAAGCGGGCCGAGTCGGTGGAGGCTGGCAAGGACGGGCCGGTGGGCGCCGCCATCGAGCAACTGATGAAGCAAGGCGGGGTCGCCAAGATTTTGGGTGACGGTGGCAAGTTGCTGTCCGGTGACGGCATCGGCATGGCTCTGGGCCGTCTGATGGCCATTGTTGAGCAGTATCCCAATGTGCAGTCCGCCGAAACTTACAAGCACATGATGTCTTCTCTGGTGGAGATGGAGGATCGCATCGCCGGGAAGCGGGAGGAATACAATGCCTCGGCAGCGATATACAACATCGAGATCACCAAGTGGCCGTGGGACTACCTGGCGTTCTTTACCGGCTTCAAGCGCCTTGACTACTTCAAGGAGCAGGCGTCGGGCGATACGCCGGTGATCACGCCCCAGATTTTCCAGGAATTGTTGCCTTTGTCGCATCCGAAGGGGGCTAAGCCATGATCTGGACGACGGTGATGAAAGGGGGGGCCCTGGTCAGCTTCGTGCAAGGCGCCATCGCCCTGGTTGACAAGATGTTCAGCGAGGAAATCGCGCCGCACCGCATTTACAGCAGCGTGGAGGCGGCGGAGCTTTTGGGGTTGGAACGCATTCAGGTGCTTGATCTTGTCAGCACCGGTGCTTTGAAAGCCAAGAAGGTTGGCGACAACTACCGAATCTTGGGATCCAATATCGTGGAATATATGAACCGATGAGATTCGAGCACTGCAGAGATTGCCGAGAAGAAGTCGTTTGGTGGGCGTTTACCGCCGACATCGGCATGACTCTTTTCAAGGGCATTCTGGGCCTGATGAGCGGCTCCGTCGCTTTGGTGGCCGATTCGTTGCACTCAGGTGCCGACGTCGTCGCCAGCGGCGTCACCCAGCTCAGTTTGAAGATCTCGAACAAGCCGGCCGATGCCCGCTATCCCTTCGGATACGGCAATATCCAGTACATCTCGTCGGCGATCGTCGGCTCGCTGCTGTTCATCGGTGCCTCCTTCCTGATGTACGGCTCGGTGATGAAGCTGATTTCGGGCACCTATGAGGCGCCTTCGTTCTTCGCCGCCATTGGGGCGTCGGTGACGGTGATCGTCAACGAGCTGATGTACCGATATCAGATCTGCGTGGGTAACGAGAACAACAGCCCGGCCATCATCGCCAATGCGTGGGATAACCGTTCGGACGCCATTTCCTCGGCGGCGGTGATGATAGGCGTGATCGCGTCGGTGATCGGCTTTCCCATCGCCGACACCATTGCCGCTGTCGGCGTTTCCGCGCTGGTGGGGCGCATCGGCCTCGAACTAATCGGCAACGCGGTTCACGGCCTGATGGACAGTTCCGTGGACACTGAACTGCTGCAGACCGCCTGGCAGCTGGCCATGAACACCCCGCTGGTGGAGAGCGTCTATTTCCTGCGCGGCCGCCATGTGGGCGAGGAAGTGCAGTTCGACATCCGACTTCGTGTGTCCCCCAAATTGAAGGTCAAGGAAAGCACGCTGGTGGCCGAGGCGGTGCGCCAGCGCATCCAGGAGGAGATCCCCCACGCCCGCGACATCCGTCTGTTCGTCAGCCCGGCGCCTGTCGTCGCCGTGCCGGCGAAGGGCAAGTAAGGGCGGGAGAGACGCATGTCCGTGCAGTGGCGGGTACTGTTGGAACGGCTTCGTGGCACCTTCGGGCGAAACGCGTCTCCCCAGTTGATTCTTGGGATCGGAGCGGTTGCTCTGGCCGTTATGGTGCTCGTCGCCCTGGTCCCCGATCGCTTCTCGATGGCGGGTCTGTCCGGCGGCGAGCTGGCAATGGGGCCTGGCGGTGCGGCCGCCGTGCCCGCGGCGCTTCCCGGCCTGACCCCCTTCGTGCCGGTGCCGCCGCTGAGTTTCGGTGGCCGTGTCACCCAGGTCGCGAGCATCGGCAGCGAAATGGGCTGGGGCCAGGTGCATGTGTGGCTCGACAACGGTACCGGTTTGTTGCTTGAGGTATCGGTGGCGCCCCAGTCCTATCTTAAGCAGATCAATTGCCCACCCCTGGACGGGGCTCGCATCAGCGGGGTCGGCTTCCGTTTCGATCCCAACCGCCCCAATGCCGAGGTGTACGCTAAATCCATCATGGTCGGCGGCAAGACCTGTCGGCTGCGTGACGATGAAGGTCTGGCGCTATGGATGGCCGTGCAGTGATCAGCAACGGACGGCAGCCATGAGCCGGGACGCGCCCTCGCGACGCCGCGGCTGGCCGGTTTGGGTCGCGATCATGCTGGTGGTTGGGATTGGTTTGGGCCTTTACCTGGACATGGTTCCCAGTGGCGTCCCCGATGGGGTGACGTCGCCCCGCCGTGCGGCGGGAATTCTGACCGGGCGGTTGCCGTTGCCAATGGAACCGTCTCTTCTGTCGCCGCTGGAACGCTTCCTGGCTCCGGCTCCCGGATATAAGCTCATGACCATCCGGCACATTCCTCCCGTGGCCCAGGGCGGCGGCATGCCGCATCCCTTCGTAGGCGACTGCGTCCAGTGTCATCTGATCGTCGGCGGCGCGCCGCCAGGATCCCAATTCAAGACGCCTTACGGGGCGGTGCTGGAAAGCTTGTCCCGCGTGCGCAAGCTGGGGCCGCCGATCCTGCCTACGTCGCGCCAGCCCCATCCTCCGGCGGGACGCTGCATCAAGTGCCATGACATCGTCGTCAAGGTGCCGAACGACCGGGCATCGGGGCTGCGCTGGCAGCTATAGCCGGCAGGGATAAGGCGGGGTCACGGGGAAGGGGGGCGACGAGGCCTTGGTCCCCACGCTCCGGCTCCCGATTTGGCGGGGGCGGACGGCATCGTGTAGGCGGGGTCCCCATGCGGATTGCTACCATCGTCAATGCGCGGGCCGGAAGCATGGCGCGGCTGTCCCCCAAGGACGTCGCCGCGCGGCTGTCCCAGGTATGGGCCGCCCATGGGCATGACGGACCCGTCGTCGTCGCCTCAGGCAAGGAAATGGGGAAGGCCGTGCGGGCAGCCTGTCGGGCCCCTGAGGTCCAGGCCGTGGTCATCGGGGGTGGCGATGGTTCGGTGTCGCGCGCCCTGAAGGACGTTATTGCTGGCGGCAAGGTCCTGGGCGTCCTGCCCCTGGGAACCATGAATTACGTGGCACGCCAGCTCGGCCTGCCGCTGGATCCCGTCCTGGCAGCCAAGGCCCTGGCGAGGGGGCGGGTCCGGGCCATCGACGTGGGACGGATGAACGATCATCTGTTCCTGATCCGCGCCTGTTTCGGCGCCTTTCCTGAATTCATACGAGCACGGGACAGGGTGCGCGGCAAGGGCGGCGGCTTCCTGGAAGGCGCCTTGGCAGGCGTGGCCGGCCTGGCCGCCCGGCATCGCGTGTTGGAGGCGGAACTGATCGGCCCAAGCGGTCGGGCTCGGGTGTTCACCAGCTTCCTGATGGTGTCGAACAACCTGTGCAAGGATTCAGACCCGTTCTTGCTGGAACGGGAACGGCTGGACGGCGGAACCTTGGGAATCTATGTGGGGCAAAGCCCCGGTGCCGCCGGGATTCTTGGCCTTGGTCTGGTGGCGGCATCGGGCGCCTGGGGCAGCGACGTCATGTTGTCGCGCATGCACTCTCCTTGGCTGGATGTACGGACCAGAAATGCCAAGCCGCTGGTTTCGCTGGATGGCGAGGTGGAGAAAATGGCCTCTCCCTTCCACTTTGAAATCTTGCCCCGGGTATTGGCGTTGCTGGTGCCGGCAGAGGCGTGACCGTAGCTTGTTCAAGGGGGGCATTCTCAAGGTCGCTGCGGGCACAAGGCGGCGGCCATTTATGCTGGCCTTATGTTCCCCCCCTGAAGCCGCCCCCGGGGGCTCTGGCGATCACGGTCGCGCCAGCCAGCGTTTGATCCGTGACCGCAGCGTCGGCGGCAGGGCAAGCCGGATGCGCACACCCGGCCCTAGGGTGCGTTCAGTCAGGTGCCAGACGGCCAGAACCACCAATGACCCCACCACGATGGCGACCAGCAGATGGATGAAGAACACCGCGGCCGCCAGTCCCAGGATGGCGATTACCAGCGGGCCAACCCATCCGCTTGATGCGATGGTGGTGCGAAGCGTTTGGAGCCAGGAAGACACGTCGATTGAACCCGGGAAGTTGGCTGAAGGCCATCGCGATGGCGCGGCCATACTGCCATTGACGGTCGAAGCGGGGCAAACGCTAGTTGACGTGATCGCCCGCGGATGCTGATTATAATTATTTATATATATGACTTTTGGCGGTATAAATTTGTATGTATGGGGGCGTTGCGTTTCTCCGCCGCTCTGGAGTAAGGTGTAGACCTAGTGAATTTTTTTTGATCGAGGCCTGTTGCCTGCCAACCGAGCTTTAGTCGGCGTCATTGTTCAAGTAGATTGGCTCATGCGCGCAGAGTTCGTTAGGTGATGGAATCTGGAATGAAATCAGCCGCAGCCCTAATCAAATGGACGCCCGATCTTTCAATCGGCATTGATGCCATCGACGAAGACCATCAGGCGTTCTTCCGTCTTGCCGCGCTGTTGAGGGACATCGTTGACGGCGGCGAGAACGAAAAGCTGCAGTTGATCGAAACCGCCGTGAACATCCTCGAAGAATATATCGAGGGGCATTTCCAGCGCGAGCAGATGGCCATGGCCCAGGCCAATTATGACCAGATGGTCGAACACATCATTGCCCACGACGCTTTCGCCAAGCGCGTCCATGCGCAGATCGCGCGCTATCGCGGGACGCAGGACCTGAACGATATCGGCGCTCTCGGCCCCATGGTCGCGGATTGGTTGGTCAATCACATCATGGTTGTGGATGCGAAGTTCAAGGGCGTGCTGTCCAACGAGAACGTAGACGACCGCCCCATGGCCTATCTGGCCATGGACAGGAACACCTGCGAGACGGCGGACATGCCGGGTTCATCGGACGACTTTCCCATTGGGGTGGTCCCGCAAGAAGAGGGCGAGCAGATTTCTCGCTACGGAGAAGAGGCGCGGTGAATGGCTCCGCCGACCCGGTTTTCGACGGCTTTGGCCAACCTTCAAAAGTCTCATGATTTCCTGCTGAGAATCATCGATGCCTGCGAGCGGATGCCGGAATCGCCTCAGGGCGAAGACGACCGGGAAATGCTGGCGGCGGTCGTCCAACTGGCTCTAATGACCGAACGGGTGGTGGAAACCGCCCAGCACTCGGCACTCTCCGGCGGCAAGGGCTTTCGTGCCGCGCTGGCGTTGCCCCAGCCCGAGGTGGGAGCGGGGGCGGTAGACCTGGGTGCCGCGCGGCAACAGGTCATCATGCAGATGTGCATGATGCAAAGTGAAAAGAACTGGGTTGCCGCCAAATCCCTGAAGGACGAGAATGACCGCCTTCGGCAGGAATTGGCGAAGATCTACGCCGACGTCGCTGCGGCAAGGGCCGCCTTGGTCCCTCCGGCGATCGCTGCGGTGGGCAAGGCCGGCGCGCCGCAGCCGTCCGCCCCTAGCAAGGCGCGGGTAGAGGCGCCGCCGCCGCCGCCCCAACTCAAGCTGGGAACAAGATAGCAGGCCGCGCTTATCGCCCGTCCCCGCCCTCCCGTTTGGAGCGCAGGCGTTGGGCGACTGCGTTTTGGCTGGCCGCACTCTCGGGCGCCGGAGGCGGGGCCGGTGTTGACGCCGCTGTTTTGGGGCGCGGCGGCCGTGAAGGGCGCTGGTGGCGCTGCAGGCTTCGCGCCAGATCAGGAAGGTTGAAATGCTCGGCCTCGGCGCGCAGGACGTCTTCGATGCCCTTCCATGCCTTGTCCAATTTGTCATCGATCTCTTGGTCGATCCCCTTGTGGCCGATGACCGCCAGGATTTCCTCGACCGAGGCCAGACGCTGCTGCAATTGTTCGCTGCGCCCCATGACCAGGGCTTGGCCCGCGAGACTTTTTTCGATCTCCCCCTGGATCGCGTCCAACCGGACATGCGACATCTGCCACAAGATATCGACGAATAGCCTGCGGACCTCGGCGATGCGGGCGCTGAACGCCTTGTTCCGGGTGTGAGCCTTGTTCATATCCACCAGAAGCATCAAGTTGACCAGCCTCTGTGCGGCTTCCATGATTTGTGTCCGCACGATCCGCCGCGTGTCGTCGTCATCGGCGGCGTTCAAGGTCTGCTTCAGATACTCGATCCGGCCGGCGATATCATTGATGCCCTGAATGACGTGCTCGGTCTGAAGCCCCAGAGATTCCGTGGAAAAGTCGTCATCTTGTCGGTTCGGTCGTGCCGGCCGCGTGCGCACGGGGCTAGCGCTGCCGGGGGACGCCGCCAGGTTCGGCTCTGCCTGTTGCGCGTGCCCGTCCCTTTGCGGGCGGGGTGCCGCTGTGCCGTGGGCGGCGGAATTGCGCTGGCTGCGGTCCGAAGCCCGGCGCCGGGGGCCGTCGTAGCTGTCTCGGGAATCCGCCACTCGGCGGCACGGGCCGCGGTACTCGTCGCTTGTGACGAATTCGCGTGGATCGTCCATGGCGCGCCTCACGTTCTTGAGCATGGTGCGCGAGGTGATCGGCATGAGCATAAGGCAGTTGGCGCCGCAATTTAGCGCCATGTTGACCTTGGTGGTGTCCAACTGCGCGATGACGCAGATGATCGGCGTCGGCGAGTCGTTCTTAGGCTCGGTGCGAAGGCGTCTGGCTATGGATACCGCTTCGCCGAAGTCGACGTCCGAACAGATGACCAGATCATAGTTGTTAGATGACAGAACTCCAATTGCCTCGTCCACATCCTGATGAAAAACGACGTCGGCGAAGCCGATTTGATTCAGGGTGGTGACAATTAGGCGGCCAAGCGCCTCGTCAGTTGAGGAAACCAACACGGTCTTGCCGAAAAAGGACAGGTTCAGCGACATTCCAGCGTCTCCCCCCCATTTCAGCTGGAGGTTCCGATGTTTACCAGGGTTTGCCTTTCCATGAAACCATTCAGAACGGTTCAACGGGAACATGGGGAATCTGGAGGGTTCTCCGAGGTCCGGCCAGCACGACGCCAGCCCCAGAGGAGCCGGACCTCTGATACCCGTTTCAGGAATTCCTGATTCCTGGAACGGGTATCCAGCGCCCGTTGAGGGCGCGGCCAAGGGCGCGGATGCGCCCGCCCGGCGAGGGCTTGAAAACTCCGGCCGCAGGTCGGAATTTTCAGGAAATGGTATTATTCCAGGCCAATACGCTGGACCGAAAGATTAGTCAGTGGATGACACATTGGGTGATGCCAGATAATTGATCAGGGACTGGCCGACGATCAGATAGTTGCCGTTGCCACCCTTGGTGGCCTGGATCGCGCCGCTCTTGATGAGATGGAGCACCTCCAGACGATCAAGCTCCAAGAATTTGGCAGCATCTCCGCTGGTGTATATACGCGATGGCTTTATCGTATTGGAGCCGTAATGCTGGCTAAGTCCGAATAGTCCAAGAACGATACTAATGGTTGAAGCTAAAATTTCCAGAATCTTGTCCATGGAAACAAGCGACTTGGATGACTTCGCCATGAGTGCCTCCTGCTCAGTTGGCCTCATTGAACCCAGTGTAGCGATATTCGAACATCGTCAGCATAAAAATGAGGTCTTGGCTATCACGCTTCAGCTCGTCGAGAGCAACTTCAGCCTCAACAAAATTGCGCTCACTGAATAATTTCACAAGAATATCAGCTGTTTCATGAAAATGCCGATGACGTTTCTCTAGAAATGAAATCTCTGGGTACGCGCTATATTTTTCGAGAGCCTCGGAATAAATCCATTTTCCGAGTTCACAGGTTCGGCAGGACTCAAGTGTCGGCGCTGATTCCTGTCGGATCTTCTTTTCAAGCTGGAGCAGCCATCGGAGGTGAACCAGGCGCGCTTTTGATATGTCAATCATGCTGCCTCATCGTGCGCTGTAGCGTAAAGTCATTCCGAAGGAAGGCTTGGCGACGCAAGCTCTTGTTTTATCGTGTCCGCGAATAAATGATCTGCCCAGTAATCTGGGACATCGTCATTTCGGCTCGTGTCCGGCACCGTGATGATCCACGCATGCTGAACCTCCGGAAAACTATCAAGTATATTTTCCCTAAGGCTGTTGACGATGGCGTTGCTTTCAGCAACCGTCAGCATCTCGTCAATTGATACATGCATGTATATTTCCCAAAACTCGCCTAAGCTGCGACCGCGGATCAGCTTGATTTCTCTAACGCCCTTTATCGCCCGTGACTTGCGGGCGATTTCATCAAGGGTCTCACGCGGAACAGTGACGTCTAAAAGGCCCTTGATGGCATCCCATGCGATGATTCTGCCAATATTCATGACAATCAGGGAGACGAGGAGCGCCGCGATGTGATCTGCAGCATCAAGCCCAACTTCGGAAAGAACGATTCCGGTGAATACGACGATGGAGGTGATCGCATCAATGCGATTGTCACGGCTCGCAGAACGGAGCGCAATGTTGTCATTTTCCGTAGCGACGCAAAAAAGATAGCGCGACATCAATTCGCTAAAAGCAGCGGAGACTATGACGCCGACGATGGCAAACAGAGAGCCTGTTGCCTCGACGGTGTTCGGCTCATTGAAGCTCGTGCTGGCTAGAAAGACGCCGGTCCCGATGAGGGATATTCCGATTATGAGTGAGCTAACGAACAGAATCTTTCCCGCCCCAAACGGGAAAGTCTTGCTCGGAGGTATCTTGGAAATTCGGATGCTGGCGAGGGTCAGGCCCTTGGTGATGGCGTCACCCATGGAATACAGTCCCTGCGCCGCCATGCCCATGCTGCCTGACATGATTCCAAGCAGGCTCCGGAATGCCGCCTGGGCAAGCGTGCCTCCCAGATCCAAAAGCGCAGCCTTTTCCACGCAGCTCATGCAGCCCGAATTTCCCATATGAACGGCCAGTCCTTTTCAGGTTCCGGGCAAGGATAGCCTCCATCCTGAGGCCGGAGAAGCGCAAAGTTCGGCTCGACCATGATGACGTGCGCGCCTGGCAGGTCCACCTGGTGTCGCAGGGGATCTCGTGGGCCAGCCTGAACCAATTCGTGGCGGCGTTGCGTTTCTTTTATGGGGTGACGCTGGGGTGCCTGGAGATCCCGGAGCGGATCACGTAGCGGATGGCAGGGGTATCGAAAAAAAAGCTTGTTTAACCACGAAGACACGAAGGGCGCGAAGAAGGAAAAAAGGAAATATTCTTCCGTCCTGGTTCTTCTTCGTGCCCTTCGTGTCTTCGTGGTGAACGATATTTTTTTCCCTCACACCGTCACATTCAACGGCACACGCCGGTAACAATGCACCAAATAAATACCCCCATCCCCAGGCCATCCTCCCCCGTCAATCCACCACGTTGGCGGGGTCGGGGTCGTCGGCCCAGTCGTGGTCCGGCGGCGGCGTCGATTCCAGCCAGTGTTCCAGGGTGCGGACGTGCTCGGCTTCCTCGTCGGCGAAGTCGCGGGCCAGGTCGCGGATTTCGGGCAGCGGCGCGTGGGTGGCGGCGTGGTTGTAGAACTCCCAGCCGCGGCGTTCGTTGGCCAGGGCGTATTGCAGGGCGTGGCGGGGCGTCATGCGGTAATGGGTGTCGGCGCTGTCGCCGACCTCGGGCGGCTCCGTGGTCTCCCACTTGAATTCCCATGATTTCAGGCGCGGCAGCGGGCCGTGGGCGCCGGCGCGGGCGGTGACCTCGGCGGCGTGCATGGCCGAGAATTCGGCCATGCGGGCGAACATGGCCGCCACCTCGGGGTTGTTGTGGACCTCCATGACGTCGGCAAGTTCGCGGTAGCGCTCGCCGGCCTCGGTCTCGAGGGCGACGGCGTGGGCGAGGAAGTTCGCCAGGGTGCTGTACATCGGCCTCTCCGTCTTTGACCTAGCCCGTCCTA
>NZ_LR746525.1:49405-60190 GCF_902729435.1 Magnetospirillum sp. UT-4 | reverse complement strand
TTGAGGATCGAGCGGGCGATCACGAAGGCGGCCAACAGGCCGATGACCATGGCGACGGCCGACACCGTCAGGGAGATCATTCCCTGGGTGTCAACGAAGGAATCGGTTGCGTCCCGGACCTCGGCCATCTTGGCCAGCTGGATTTCGCGGGTCTTGCTGGCCAGGTCGCCGAACTCGCCGGCGATGCGGGCGTTCTCGACCCCGACCAGATTGTGCAGCGCCTTGAACACTTCGACCTGGCGAGCGAAGGTGTCCCGGTAGGTGCGGATGGCGCCAACAAGCTTGAGCAGTTCCGCCTTGTCGGCGGGGTGGGTTTCGGCCTGAGCGGCAGTCTCGAGTGCAGCCATCGCGTCGTTGATCAGCTTGTTGGCGGTGTCGGCATCCTTCTGCTCTTCACGCCCCTGGAAGCGCAGGACGGCGAGCCGGGCCTGCACGAAGCGGTCCTGGCTTGCGGACACCACCACCAGCGTGTCGAAGTCGCGCTCCTTGGTCTTGGCCTCGTTCAGGGCGGCGAACATGGCCGAGGTGTCGCGGCCGAGCACGTCGGTGCCTTCGCGCACCAGCTTCTCGCGCTCCTCGCGCAGCGGCACGACCTTGTTGAAGTTGGCCATGTAGGCCTCGAACATGCCGAGCATGGTCTCGACCTTGGCCTTCTGGTCGGGGAAGGCGGTGCGGGCGATGAAGTCCTGCATGTCCTTGCGCAGCGAGGTCTCAAGCGCGCGGATGCGGGCGACCTGCTGGGGCGAGCCGTTGGCCTCGTAGAGCACGACGTTGCGGCGCAGGCCGACCACGTCGCGTTCCACCTGCTGGACGACGGAGGTCAGGTTGGCGGTGCGCCCCATGCGCGCGACGCTGTCCCCGGTGTTGTTGAAGCCGAGGAAGGCCAGGACGGCGACGACGGCGAGGAGGACGAGAACGGCGATGAAACCGCCCCAGATGCGGCCCTTGACGGTCAAACCGGAAGTTTTCGCGGACATGATTTTCCCCCCTGATCAGGCGGCGACGCCGGTGGCGTGACTCGCCAGGTCCAGGTCGAACAGATGGTGGAGGTCGAGCAGGGCGACCATTCGCCCATCGACGGTGACGAGGCCGGTGAGGAACGAGGCGTGCTCGTTGCGCTCCAGTTCCGGCACCGGCTGGATATCGGCCGAGGACACCGTGATGATGTCGGCGACGGCATCGACCAGGATGCCGATCACCCGGTCGCTGACTGCCACCACGATGATGACGTGGCGGGCCGAAGCCTCGGTCAGGCGCCCCTCGAAGCGGGCGCGCAAGTCGAAGATCGGGATGATGGCCCCCCGAAGGTTGATCACCCCGCGCAGGTAGGTGGGCGTGTTGGGCAGTTCGGTGGTGGCGGTCCAGCCCTTGATCTCGCGGATCGCCATGATGTCGACGCCGTATTCCTCGTCGCCGATGGTGAACGAGATGAACTGCTGGACGCCGTCGGTTCCGGCCGGGCTCTGCATCCTGCCCCCCCCTTAAGCTGTTTGGTGGGGGAAATCTACCACTGTGGTCGTTCCGCCGTGAATGCTAACTTGTGAATGGCCCGCCGGCCTTTTCTACTGAGCTGCCATGGCGGCCTCCGCCGCCAGGCCTGCCATGTGCCGCAGCGCGCTGACATCAAGGATCAGGGCGACGCGGCCGTCGCCCAGAATGGTGGCGGCCGAGATGCCCTCGACCGGGCGGTAGTTGGAATCCAGCGACTTGATGACCACCTGCTGCTGCCCCAGAAGCTCGTCCACCAGCAGGCCGATGCGGTCGCCGCCCTCGGTCTCGACCACCACCACCAGGCCGCGGGTGACGTCGGTGATGGCACCCCTGATGCCGAAGATGCCGTGCAGCGGCAGCAGCCGGATGTACTGGCCGCGCAAGGTCAGCACGTCGCCGACATCGACCAGGCTGCGGGCCTGCTGGGCGGTGGGGCGGAAGGATTCGACGATGTTGGTGAGCGGCAGCACGTAGCGTTCGTTGCCCACCGCCACCAGCATGCCGTCCATCACTGCCAGGGTGAGCGGCAGCGACAGGATGAAGCGCGAGCCGGCGCCCGGTGTCGACTGCACCACCACGCGGCCGCCCACGTCCTGGATGTTCTTGCGCACCACGTCCATGCCGACGCCGCGTCCCGACACGTCCGAGACCTCGGCGGCGGTGGAGAATCCGGGAGCGAAGATCAGCATGTCGATCTGCTCGTCGGTGAGTTGCTGGCCGCGCTCCACCAGGCCCTTCTCGATGGCCTTCTCCAGCACCCGGGCGCGGTTGATGCCGCGGCCGTCGTCGGTGATCTCGATGATGATGCGGCCCGAGCGGTGCTCGGCCCCCAGGTGGATGGTGCCCTCGGCCGGCTTGCCCACCGCCATGCGCTCTTCCGGCGTCTCGATGCCGTGGTCCAGCGCGTTGCGGATCAGGTGGGTCATGGGGTCGGAGAGCTGCTCGATGACGGTCTTGTCGACCTCGGTGTTCTCGCCGCTCATCACCAGCTTGGCCTGCTTGGCCAGCTTCGACGAAAGGTCGCGGACCAGGCGAGGGGCCTTCGAGAACAGCGCCTTGACCGGCTGGGCGCGGATGGCCATCACGCTTTCCTGCAGCTCGCGGGTGTGGTGCGACAGCTCCTGCAGGCCCTGGATCAGCTCGGGATGGGATTCGACGGTGAAGCCGCTGGCCTGTTGGCCCAGCATGGCCTGGGTGATGACCAGCTCGCCCACCATGTTGACCAGCCGGTCGATCTTGTCGAGATCGACGCGGATCGAAGCTGTGTGCACGCCGGTCCCGCCGCCGGCCGCCTGCTGCGCCGCCGTCGGCGCCGTGGCGGGCTTGGGCGCGGCGGCCTGCGGGGCGGCTGACGGAGCGGCCGCGGGGGCGGGCTCGAACAGGCCCCAGCCGTCGCCCTCCTCGCCGCCCGAGGGGGGGGCGGGGGCGGCCGCCGGAGCGGCCTCGAACAGACCCCAGCCTTCGCCTTCCTCGCCCGCCGGTTCGATGCCGACGTCGGCGCTGTCGCCGGCGACGAACTCGAACACCTCGTCGATGGCGGCGCGGCCCTTGTCGGTGACCAGGGTGAAGGTCCAGGACAAGTACGATTCGGCCGGGTCCATGTCGCCCAAGGCGGGAAGGTGGGCGGTGTCGGCCTGGATGGTCAGCGTGCCCAGGGTCTCCAGCTCGCGGATCATCAGCAACGGGTCGTTGCCGGTGCGCAGCATGCCGGGCCGCGGCGTGAAGACGATGCGCCAGACCGCGTGGGTGACCGGCGCCGCCGCCGGCGCGGCCGGCTTGGCGGCAGCGGGCTTGGCGGCCACGGGCGCGCCGCCGCCGATCAGCGCATTGAGGTGGGCCAGCACGTCCGAGCCGTGGTCGGCCTCGAGCGTGCTGCCGTCCTGGGCGGCGCGGACGAAATCGCCCAGCACGTCGGTGCCGCGCACCAGGATGTCGGCCACCTGCGGCGACAGCTCGGCGCGGCCCGAGCGCAGGGCGTCCAGCGCGGTCTCGAAGACATGGGCGAAGTGGACCAGGTCGTCGAAGGCGAAGGCGCCGGCGCCGCCCTTGATGGAATGGACGCAGCGGAACACCGCGTTGAGGTCGTCGTCGCCGGCCATGCCGTCCTGCAGCCGGGCAATGGTCTCCTCGGCGGTGGCCAGCAGCTCGGCGCATTCCTCGAAGTAGGTCGCCTTGAACTGCGACAGATCATAGCCCTGGTCGTCGGTCATCTCGCCCTCATTCCCGCTTGGGGTGACTGTCCTACGGGCACACCTTTGCGACGATTTGCAGCAGCTTGTCGGGGCTGAACGGCTTGACGATCCACCCCGTGGCGCCGGCGGCGCGGCCCTCGTCCTTCTTGGACTGGTCGCTCTCGGTGGTCAGGATCAGGATCGGCGTGCCGGCATGGGTGGGCAGGCCGCGCACCTTGCGCACCAGCGTGATGCCGTCCATCTCGGGCATGTTGACGTCGGTGATGATGACGTCGACCTTCTGGCCCTGCAGCACCTTCAGCGCGGCGACGCCGTGCTCGGCCTCGACCACGGTGTAGCCGGCCCCGCGCAGGGTGAACGACACCATGTCGCGCATGGTCTTGGAATCATCGACGGCGAGAACGCACTTGCCCATGTCTTTCCCCTGTCAGGCGGTAATCATACGGTTGAGGTCGTTGGCGAGGCCAAGGTGGCGGAAGGCGGTGATCAGCGGTTCCGACGGCGCCTCCAGCTCGAGGCGGCGCGAGGCCGCCTTGAGCGCCTGGGCGCCGGCCAGAAGGACCTGGATGGCGGCGGTGGAGGCCCGCTCGACCCCGGCTCCGCCCACCGCGATCTCGGCCGCGGTGTCGCGCGAGGCAAGATCCAGCAGAAGGTCGCGAAGCTCGGACGCGACCGGCAGGTCAAGAACCGCGGGTAGGTCGATCACCAGTCGCCCGTTATCGTCGTTGATCTTCATGCGGGGGCTCAACATTCCCTGTGGACCAGCCGCGTATAATACGGCAAATTCCAGCCCGGGGTAAGTGCCGAAGAAAAAGTTCATCGGATGCCGACGACGATCACACAGGCGGGACCGTGGAACATGACCGTCTTCGCCTATGGCGAGGACGACATTGACAACCCGTTTGCCGCCTATTCACAGGACGACGTCTCCCGTCTGCCGTTCGGTGCCACCGAACTGGACCGTGACGGCAAGGTGGTGTCGCACCAAGACACCGAGCCGGATGACGGCAGCGGTAGGCGCGGCTCCATCGTCGGCCGCGATTTCTTCGGCGAACTGGCCCGTTGGCCGGTGGTGGCGGACGGCTTCCGCGCGGGCGTCGCCGAGGGCAATCTGAACCTGGTGTTCGACTGCGCCGTGCCGCGCCTGACCTACAAGCTGCGTGTGCACCTGAAGATCAGCCCGATCCTGGGGACCTACTGGGTCTTCGTGAAGAAGTTGAAGCGGCAATAGGGGGCGGGTCGCCCCGCCCCTTCGCCGTCAAGCCCGGATCTTATGGAAGTCGGGCTCAGTTCGCCGACACTCGGCCGCCCTTGCGGGTCAGGTCGAACAGCTGGCGCAGCATCGGGCCTTCCAGCGCGCCCGAAAGCACCCGCGCGGTCTTGCCGTCCTTGTCGGCGACCACGAAGGTGGGCGTGGACGAGATGTCGAGCGCGTGCGCCAGCTCTACGTTCTTGCGCAACTGCTTTTCGATCTCGGGCGCCATCATCTCTTTCTTCAGCTGCTCGACGTTGGCCCCGGCCTCGCCGGCCAGGCGGTAGATGGCCTTGTCGTCGAGCTTGCCGCGGAACTTCATGAAGGCGCGGTGGACCTCGTCGTACTTGCCCTGCTTGCGGGCGGCGAGGGCGACGCGGGCGGCGGTGACCGAATCCTCGGACAGGATCGGCATGTCCTTGAACACCACCTTGACGCGGCCGTCGGCCTTGGCGGCCTCGATCATCGGGTCGAGCACGGTCTTGCAGTAGGGGCAGTTGTAGTCGAAGAACTCGACCAGCATGACGTCGCCCTTGACGTTGCCGAACACCGGGTCGTCGGGGGAGGCGAACAGCTCGTCCTTGCGCGCCTCGACCGCCTTCTTGGCGTCGGTCTCGGCCTTGGCCCGCATCTTCTCGCGCAGGGCCTCGATGGCCTCGCCGATGACCTCGGGGTGCTCCATCAAGTAGTCGCGGACGATCTTGCGGACCGCCTCGGTCTGCTTGGCGTTGAAGGTCTGGTCCTCCTGGGCGGCGGCGGGCGCCGAGGCCAGGGTGGTCGAGGCCAGCGCGGCCGTGGCCAGCAGGGCGGCGGCGAAAGACTTGCGGAACATCGGGTCGGCAACTCCTGGAAAGCGGGGCGCGGGCATATTGGCGGAACCGCCCCGGGCCGACAAGGCCGGTGTTAGCTCCGCCGCTTTTTCTCGTCCGCCGCCTGGGACGCGCGCTCCTTGATGTCCTGGATGCGCAGCCAGGTGGCTCCGGTCTTGGGCAGCAGGCGCTCGGCCTTGCCGGCGTGGAAGGCGGCGTCGGTCGGGCGGTTCTCCAGCAGCGCCTGCTCGGCCATGGCGAAGGCGGCCATGCCCTCGTCGCCGGAACGGCCATGGGCGATGGCCAGCAGGCGCCAGCCGGTGACGCTGGTGTCGTCCTGGCGGAGCGCGGTGTTCAGGTGCCTGACCGCGTCGTCCAGCAAGGCGAGGTCGTCCTCCTGCTCGACCAGCACCTGGGCCAGCTGGATGTGCATCAGGGGATTGTCGGGCAACAGGGCGGCGGACTTGCGGTAGGGCTCGATCGCCTCGCGGCCGCGGCCGGTCTCGAACAGCATCTGGCCCTTGAGCTCGTGGAAATAGGGGTCGTCGGGGCGCTGGGCGATCAGGCCGTCGATGAGCGGCAGCGCGGCGTCGAGATCGGGCTTGCGGTAGGCGGCGATGGCGCGGGCGTAGCGGGCCTCGATGGCCGGGTCGTTGTCGCGGTAGCGCTGGAAGGTGCGCGACGGCGGCTCCAGGAAGGCGAACAGCTTGGCCCGCATGCGCCGGTGCATCTCGATGAATTCCGGCCGGGGCGGGGCGGCGCTGAACTGCGAGCGGGCGACGTGGTCACGCACGAAATTGACGCGGTCGCGGGTCAGCGGGTGGGTGCGGACATAGGGGTCCTGGCGGGCCACCACCAGCAGTTCCTGGTCGCCCAGGATGTCGAAGAACTCGGCCAAGCCTCGCGCCGACTGCCCGGTGGCGTCCAGGTACTTCACCGCGGCCTGGTCGGCCGAGGATTCCTCGGCCCGGGTGTGGGTCAGGATGTCGCGCACCGCCAGTTGCTGGCCGCCCATGGCGATGGCGGTGCCGATGTCGCCGCGGCCGGTGGCGGCGCCCACCGCGGCCCCCAGCAGCATGCCCACCAGCGCCTCGGTCGAGGCGTTGCCCATGGCGTCCTGGATGCGGGCCAGGTGGCCGCCGGCGATGTGGCCGGTCTCGTGGGCGATGACGCCGATCAGCTGCTCGGGAGTCTCGGACCGGATGATCAGGCCGGTATGGACGAACAGGTTCTGGCCGCCGGCGACGAAGGCGTTCAGCGAGTTGTCGACGATCAGGTGCAGGCGCACCGCGTCGGGGGTGAGACCGGCGGCCTGGAAGAGTGGCGTCGCATAGGCGCGGATGGTATTTTCCACCTCCGCATCGCGGATGAAGCTGCGCTTGCCGCGCTGCTGCGCGACGGCGTCGCCGACCGGCGCCGCAACCAGGGTCAGGCTCACGAGAGCGAAAAGGAAGACACGCTTGAACACCAGGTCCACTCCGTCGTTTCGCCGCGCCGCCACTCTCGCCCTGACGCTGGCCGCCGCCTCTGCCCTGGGCGCCTGCGGCGAGACCAAGCCGGTCGGCAGCGTCGGCTACGTCAAGGGCTTCGGCGGCATCGCCGTCGCCGACGAGCCCCGGGCCGCCACCGTTGCCCGCGACGTGCTGTCGGCCGGCGGGTCCGCCGCCGATGCCGCCGTGGCGATGTATTTCACGATGGCGGTGACCATGCCGTCAACCGCCAGTCTCGGCGGCGGCGGTACCTGTGTAGTCCATGATCGTGACAAGAAAAAGACCGAGGTGGTGGAATTCATCGCGCCGCCCTCGGCCGCCCAGGGCCGCATGGCCACCGCGGTGCCGGCCAACGTGCGCGGTTTCTATGCGCTGCACGCCAAATACGGCCGGCTCCGGTGGGAAAGCCTGCTGGGCGAGGCGGAACGGCTGGCCCGCTTCGGCGTGCCGGTGTCGCGTGCCTTTGCCGCCGACCTCGCCCGCGCCGGCCAGGCGTTGGCGGCCGACCCGGCGGCGCGCGCCGTCTTCCTGCCCGGCAACAAGGTGCCGGTCGAGGGCCAGGTGCTGGAACAGCACGACTTGGCCGCGGTGATCTCGCGCGTCCGCCGTGCCCCCGGCGAATTCTACGTCGGCGTCGCGGCGCGCGACTTCGCCGCGGCGGCGACCCGTGCAGGCGCCACCCTGACGCCTGAGGATCTGCGCGACCTCAAACCGCTCTACCGCGACGCCCTGACCGTCAAGGTCGGCGACGAGGTGGCGCATTTCGCGCCGCCACCGGCGGTGGAGGGCGCGGTGGCGGCACAGATCGTCGCCGCTTTGGCCGATCGCTGGAGCCGCGCCGGCGCCGACGAGCGTCCGCATCTGCTGGCCGAGGCCGCCGCCCGCGCCTTCGCCGACCGCCGCAACTGGATGCAGCCGCACGGCTGGCCCAACGAGCGCGCCGGCAACCTGGTGGCCAAGGAACGGGTGGCGGCGCTGATGGCCGGACTCGACAGCGGCCGCCACGCCCCGGTCCAGGCCGACAAGCCGACCGAGGCGCTGCCGGCGGCCAGTCTGGTGGCGCTCGATTCCTATGGCGGCGCGGTGGCCTGCAACGTCACCGCCTATGGCCTGTTCGGCGCCGGCAAGGTCGCCCCCGGCACCGGCGTGGTGTTGGCCGCCGCCCCCGGCCCGGCCGGTCCGCCGGCGCTGGGTCCGGTGCTGGTGGTCAATCATAATTCCAACGAGGTGCGCCTGGGCGCCGCCGCCAGCGGCGGCGTCACCGCGCCGACCGCCCTGGCCCAGGCGGTGCTGTCCACCCATGTCGAGGGCCGCAAGCTGGAGGAGGCGCTGGCCAGCCCGCGCGTCCACCATTCCGGCCAGCCCGATTTCGTGGCGGTGGAAAGTGGCGAGTTCGCCGCCGACCCGGCGCCGCTGGCGGCGCGCGGCCACGAGGTCAAGACCACCCAGATGCCGTCCCGCGTCAACGCCTTCGCCTGCGGTTCCGGCCGCGCCAGTTTCACCAACTGCCGCGCCGCCTCGGACCCGCGCGGCTTCGGCATGGCGACGGTGGTGGGCAAGGATTAGGGACACGTGTTCAAGGTCGCCGCCCGGGGCGCCATCGCCCCGTTCATCGTCATGGACGTGCTGCGCGAGGCCAACCGGCTGCAGGCGGCCGGTGCGGACGTGGTTCATCTCGAGGTCGGACAGCCCTCGGGCCAGGCGCCGTCGCGGGTGCTGGCGACGGCCCAGGCGGCGCTGGCCGGGCATCCCCTGGGCTATACCGAGGCTCTGGGTCTGCCGGACCTGCGCGCCCGCATCGCCGGCCATTACCGCGACGTCTACGGGGTTTCGCTGGATCCCGGCCGGGTGGTGGTGACCACCGGTTCGTCGGCCGGCTTCCTGCTCGCCTTCCTGGCCGCCTTCGAGGTCGGCGACCGGGTGGCGGTGGCGGCTCCGGGCTATCCCGCCTACCGCAACATCCTCAAGGCCCTCGGCATCGAATGCGTGACGGTGCCGGTGGGCCCGGCCTCGCGCTGGCAACTGGACGCGGCGGCGCTGGAGAATGTGGAGGGCCGCCTGGACGGGGTGGTGGTGGCCAGCCCTTCCAACCCCACCGGCTCCATGCTGTCGGCGGCGCAGGTGGCCGAGCTGGCGGCATGGTGCGAGGGCAGGGGAGTGCGGCTGGTGGCCGACGAGATCTACCACGGCATCCATTACGGCACGCCCGCCGCCACCGTTGCCGGGGCGGATGGCCATGCGGTGATCGTCAACAGCTTCTCGAAATACTACGCCATGACCGGCTGGCGGCTGGGCTGGATGGTGGTGCCGCCCGACCTGCTGCGCGCCGTCGAATGCCTGCAGCAGAACCTGTTCATCTCGGCGCCCACCCTGTCGCAGATCGCCGCCGGCGCGGTGTTCGACTGCACCGACGAGCTGGACGCCCGGGTGGCCACTTACCGGATCAATCGCGACATCCTGCTCGACGGCCTGCCGCGGGCCGGCTTCGACCGGCTGGCGCCGTCGGACGGGGCGTTCTACCTCTACGCCGACATCGCGGCGCTGACCGAGGACAGTCCCGAATTCTGCCGCCGCATGCTGGCCGAGGCGGGGGTGGCGGCGACCCCGGGGATCGACTTCGATCCCGACCGGGGCCACCGCACCATGCGCTTCTCGTTCGCCGGCACGCCGGAGCAGATGACGGAGGCGGTCACCCGCCTGAGGGCGTGGCGCAAATAGCCGCCGGTGGTATGATCGCCGCCGTCACGAGGAGAGACGCATGGCCTTCGCGGTGAAGTCCTGCCTGGATGTGGTGATCTGGCTGACCGACCGGGCGCTCAACGACCGGGAATACCTGCAGCCGCAGAAGCTGCACCGGCTGCTGTTCCTGGCCCAGGCCTATTATTCGGTGGCCTATCCCGGGCGCAAGCTGATGCCCGCCACCTTCGTGGTCGATGCCCTCGGCCCGGTGGAGCCCACCGTCTTCCACGCCTTCGCCTATGGCCGCCCGCCCATGCTGGAGGGCAACACCCTGAACGACCAGGTGGTCGCCTTCCTGGACGGCATCTGGCGCCGCTTCGGCAATTTCAGCGCCGATTCGCTGACCCGCAAGCTGGCCGAGCATCCGGCGGTGGCCGCTGCCATGGCCAAGGGTCCCAACGAGGAAATCCCGCTCGACGCCATGATCAAGTTCTACGCCGGTGAGGCCGCCGCCCGCCACGGCATGCCCAACGCCGCCGATGTGGCGCGGCCCAGGGTGATGCGCTCGCAGACCGGCCGGCCGGTTGCGGTCAAGGCCTGGGCGCCGAAGGCGCTGAAGCCGGGCAAGGAGTAGGGGGGATCAGCAGCCTGTGGAAAACGCCTGTTTGGCGTCCTCATACCCATTGCCGTCATGCCCGGACTTGATCCACGGCTGTCCGGTTTAAATTTCGGCTGGCAATTGCCCCCCTCGCCCGCTTGCGGGAGAGGGGGACGAGCGCCAGCGAGCCGGGGTGAGGGCGGCGCGCGTCGGCGCGCCCAAGACCTGGAGAAACCAGCGCTTTCGCTGTCGCGAAGCGCACCTCGCGGCGCGC
>NZ_LR746525.1:0-49337 GCF_902729435.1 Magnetospirillum sp. UT-4 | reverse complement strand
GTGGCGCGGCCCAGGGTGATGCGCTCGCAGACCGGCCGGCCGGTTGCGGTCAAGGCCTGGGCGCCGAAGGCGCTGAAGCCGGGCAAGGAGTAGGGGGGATCAGCAGCCTGTGGAAAACGCCTGTTTGGCGTCCTCATACCCATTGCCGTCATGCCCGGACTTGATCCACGGCTGTCCGGTTTAAATTTCGGCTGGCAATTGCCCCCCTCGCCCGCTTGCGGGAGAGGGGGGCGAGCGCCAGCGAGCCGGGGTGAGGGCGGCGCGCGTCGGCGCGCCCAAGACCTGGAGAAACCAGCGCTTTCGCTGTCGCGAAGCGCACCTCGCGGCGCGCACCCTCTCCCTCCCGTCGCTGTCGCGACGGGCCCCTCCCTCTCCCGCAAGCGGGCGAGGATAATCCTGTCTACTTCGGCCAGCGTCACCCTGGACGCAGCCGTCACCAAGGGCTCCAGAAGGCAATCCGAAAATTAAACCGGACAGCCGTGGGCTTGACCCGCGTATCCACGTGGGTCCGCAAGGCGCCCGGTGAATTCCGGGAGCGGAGTCCTGAACGCCATGCGCGGCGCGCGGCTGTCACCGAGGCCAGCAACACGGATGGACACGGACACCCGCTCCGCGGGCACACGGATGTCACGGATGGGGGGGAAACGCGTCTTGCGCGCCAAAGGTTTGAAATTCGTGTTCATCGGCGTCCGGCGAAGCCGGAATCCGTGTCATCCGTGTTCCCATGGATGAATTCCGGCCGTTGGTCTCAATCCGCCGCGCGCTTCAGCACTTCGGTGACGGTGACCGCCAGGTGGTCCTCGACCACCACCACCTCGGCCTTGGCGATGCGCTTGCGGTTGACGTAGAGATCGACCGGATCGTTGACCTTGCGGTCCAGCTCCACCACGGCGCCGCGGCCCAGCTTGAGGAGCTGCGCGATGGGCAGGTTGGCGGTGCCGAGAACGGCGTAGCACTCCACCGAGACGTCGTAGACCGCCTCGGACTGGCGGCTGCCGACCATCGAATCGTCGCCCATGGTATACCGCTCCCCGACCTCGATTGACTGATTCGCCATTAGGGGCGGGAAATGGTTAAGGCGGCGTTACGCCATCAGCACGTAATAGCCCGGCGCCTCGGCCAGGGGCGGGTAGCCGCGCTCGGGCGCGCCCAGGGCGGGCGGCGCGGTGGTGCCCGAGGAATGCTTGACCAGCCATTCCCGCCACGGCTCCCACCACGAGCCCTCCTGCCTGGGCGTCACCGCCGCCCAGGTGTCGGGATCCACGTACTTGTCGGCATCGGCGCGGGTGGCGATCTGGTACGAGCGTCCCCGATGTCCGGGCTCCGAGACGATGCCGGCGTTGTGGCCGCCGTTGCACAGGATGAAGGTGACCTCGGTGTCGGTCAGGATGCCGATCTTGTAGACCGACTTCCACGGCGCCACGTGGTCCTTGGTGGTGCCCACGGCGCAGATGGGAACGCGGATGTCGGTCAGCGCGATGGGGCGGCCCTCGACGGTATAGCGGCCCTTGGCCAGCATGTTGTTGAGGAACAGCCGGCGCAGATACTCGGTGTGCATCTTGTAGGGCATGCGGGTGGCGTCCGAGTTCCACGCCATCAGATCGTTGGAATGCTCGCTCTCGCCCAGGAAATAGTGGCGGACCATGCGCGACCACACCAGGTCGTTGGAGCGCAGCATCTGGAAGGCGCCGGCCATCTGCTTGGTGTCGAGATAGCCCATGTCCCACATGACGTCCTCCAGGTAGGTGACCTGGCTTTCGTCGATGAACAGCATGATCTCGCCGGCATCCTCGAAATCGGTCTGGGCCGCCAGCAGGGTCATGGAGGCCAGCCGGTTGTCGCCGTCCCGCGCCATGGCCGAGGCCGCCACCGACAGCAGCGTGCCGCCCAGGCAATAGCCGACGCCGTGGATCTTCTTGTGGGGGACGACGGCGTTGATGGCGTCGATGGCGGCCATCACCCCCAGCCGGCGGTAATCGGCCATGCCCATGTCGCGGTCCTCGGCGCCCGGATTCTTCCACGAGATGACGAAGACGGTGTGGCCCTGCCCGACCAGCCAGCGGATCATGGAATTGTGCGGCGACAGATCGAGGATGTAGTACTTCATGATCCATGCCGGCACGATCAGGATCGGCTCGGCGTGGACCTTGTCGGTGGCGGGCGCGTACTGGATCAGCTCGATCAGCTTGTTGCGGAACACCACCTTGCCCGGGGTGCAGGCGACGCCCTTGCCGACCTGGTAGCGCTCGTCGGGGGCGTAGTCGCGCCCGGTCCAGGTGCGCATGAGATCGTCGGACAGGTTCTTCACCCCGCGCACCAGATTGTCGCCGTTCTGCTCGACGGTGGCCTTGAGCACGTCGGGGTTGAGGAATGGGAAGTTGGCCGGCGACAGCATGTCGAGCAACTGGCGGGCGGCGAACTCGACCACCTGCTGGCGATGCTTGCCGACGCCGCGGACGTTGGTGGTGGCGTAGTGCCACCACTGCTCGGTATAGAGGAAACCCTGGCTGAGGACGTTGTAGGGGAACTTCTGCCATTCCGGGCTGGAGAAGCGGGAATCCTGGGCCAGCGGCACGAAGGGGTCGGGGTCGGAGCGGCCCAGCATGGAATCGACCGTGTAGCGGGCCAGCGGCAGCGCCTTGGCGGCGGCGTTCTGGGCCATCTCGCCCAGCTTGCCGGGGGAATTGGCCAGATGCACCGCCCAGTCGAGGTAGGCCAGCAACAGCGAGGCCGGCGACAGCGCCATGGTGAAGCGGCCCTGGAAGGCGTGCATCAGGCGGTCGGTGCTTTCGGTGAAGATGGGGAAGGGCGGGCGGAAGCCGTCGCCGGCCGGCGGCAGCGCCACCATCGGGTGGATCGGCTTGGGGTGGCGCGGGGCGGCGTGGGCGTTGACTTCGTCGGGCTCGGGCAGCCGATGCGGCGGCGGCGCGGTTTCCGGGGCTGCGGCGGCCTTGGGCCGGGGGCGGCGCGGGGTGCGGATTTCGTTCATTCCCAATCCCCTTCGAGGTGACCTACTCGCGCGGGCAGTATAAGCGAGGCCAAGCCCCTGACGGTACGGTCATTTTGCAGGTGCGAGATGACATCTTCGCGACGGCGCGGATTCCGCCGTGGCGGGCGATTCAGGTGGATTTGACGGACGCGAAGGAGTATTCTGACCATGGCATAAAGTAGGTGTCGAGTATCCACGACACCCAGAGTCCGAGAGAACCATGGCCCTGAACACCAACAGAGTGTCGGCGTTAGCGACCCCAGGAATGACCGCGGCAGCCACCGCGCGTCCGGCCTCGGGCGGGCGCAACGTCGCCTCGGTGAATGTGGGGGCCCTGGAGGAAGCCGGCTTCTCGCCGCAGATCGGAATCAACGACAACCGTCTGTTCCGCTACGACGAGGAGCGGAGTTTCGACTTCTCGGAACGCCGCGAGCCCGAGCAGAAGGCCACGCCCTTCATCATCCGCGCCACCAACGGCTTCAGGGTGGACGAGGTCGATGATGGGCAGAGCGCCTCCTCGGGCGGCGGTGCCTTCCTCGACATGGTCATGCGCGGCGTCGGCACGTACGAGAACAACATGCGCATCACCACTCCCGGCACCGTTCGCCCGGGCAGCGTGCTGAACTACCTGTACTGAACTCCGCCTCCCGTCTTCCGCCGCCGCCGGGTTCAGCCCGGCTTTTTTGTTGCCGATCGGCGACGCCGCCGCGCCGTCCGGTCCCCAACAATCCAGGATGAAAAAAAACCCCGGGGCGTTTCCGCCCCGGGGCCAGTGTTGACCTGATCGCCCCGACGGTCAGCGGGTCAGGTCGAAGGAGATGTCGGAGGCATCGTCGGTGGTCTCGAAGATGCGGTCCAGGATCTCGGTGAGCACGCGCAGCGCCCCCTGGTAGCCCAGGGTGGGGAAGCGGTGGTGGTGGTGCCGGTCGAAGATCGGGAAGGTCAGGCGGATCAGCGGGATGCCGCAATCCTTCTCGAGGTACTTGCCCATGGAATTGCCGATCAGGTAGTCGGCCGGCTCGGTGAACAGCAGCGAGCGCATGTGCCACAGATCCTTGCCGGCCCACACCTGGCCCGAGGCGCCGAAGGGCGACGAGGCCAGCAGTTCCTTGGCCTTGGCTTCCCATTCCTTACCGGCGTTGGTGCACAGCACGTGGGTCGGCTCGCAGCCCATCTCCAGCAGGAAGGCGGTCATGCCCAGCACGAAGTCGGGATCGCCGAAGACGGCGAACTTCTTGCCGTGCAGCCAGGCCTGGCTGTCGGTGATGGCATCGACCAGGCGGCCGCGCTCCTTCTCGATGCTTTCGGGGATCGCCTTGCCGCTCAGCTCGGCGACCTTCATCAGGAAGGAGTCGGTGCCGCCGATGCCCATGGGGTAGTTGAGGGCGGCAACGGTCTGACCCTTGCCCGCGACGTATTCAAGGGTCTTCTGCGAGCAGAATTCCTGCAGGCTGATGGTGCCCTTGGCGTTGATGGCGGCGCGCACGTCGTCCAGCTTGGTGCCGCCGTCATACATGCGGTAGGTGCCGTCCGAGGGGGTGTCGAACACGTCCGACACGTCGCCGATGAAGGTGTATTCCACGCCCATGGCGTCCAGGTAGCGCTTGATCTCGCGGTTGTTGGCGACCGCATAGCCGTCGAAGCCCGGCAGGACGTTGAGCTTGGTGCCCGGCGTGCCCTTCAGCTCACCGCTCTCGCGGTCCCAGAAGTACTGCAGGATGCCCTTGATCTGGTTGTCGTAGCCGGTGGTGTGGCTGCCGACGAACGAGGGGGTGTGGGCGAAGGGAACCGGGAAGTCGGCCGGAACCGAGCCCTTCTCCTTGGCGCCGGCGATGAAGGCCGACAGGTCGTCGCCGATGACTTCCGCCATGCAGGTGGTGGAGACGGCGATCATCTTGGGCTTGTAGAGCGAGTAGGCGTTCTGCAGGCCTTCGACGATGTTGTTGAGGCCGCCGAACACCGCCGCGTCTTCGGTCATGGAATCCGACACGCAGGCGACCGCTTCCTTGAAGTGGCGGGCGAGGTGCGAGCGGAAGTAGGCGACGCAGCCCTGGGAGCCGTGCACGTAGGGCAGGGTCTCCTCGAAGCCGGCGGCGGCGAAGACCGCACCCAGCGGCTGGCAGGCCTTGGCCGGGTTGATGGTGGTCGCCTCACGGGCGAAGTTCTTCTCGCGGTATTCCCAGGTCTTGGTGTAATCGGCCTGGGCGGCGACCGCCTCGTCGGAGGGACGGCACTCGAAATTGGCCTTCTTGTTGGCAAAGAGCTCCTGGTACTCGGGCTCCTTGAACAAGGAAATGTGGTCCTTGACGTTGTCGGCGCTCTGCGGCATGGCAGTTCTCCTTAAATCCTCCCCGCGCCCCCGATTTTTGGGCGACACGCGGGGAGGGAAAATGATCCGAAATAGGCTTTACGCGGCCTTCCAGGGAGCCTTGAACTTGCTCCACACGGGGCTGTTCACGGCCATGTCCATGTCACGGGCGAAGATGGCGAAGCCGTCATAGCCATGATAGGGGCCGGAATAGTCCCACGAGTGCATCTGGCGGAAGGGCACGCCCATCTTCTGGGTGGCGTACTTCTCCTTGATGCCGGATCCCACCAGGTCGGGGCGGATCTTCTCGATGAACTTCTCCAGCTCGTAGCCGGTGACGTCGTCGTAGATCAGCGTGCCGTCCTTGAGGTAATGGGTGGTGCGCTGGTAGTCGTCGTTGTGGCCGAATTCATAGCCGGAGCCGACGATGTTCATACCCAGGTCGTCATAGGCGGTGGCGACGTGACGGGGGCGCAGGCCGCCCACGTACAGCATGACCTTCTTGCCTTCCAGCCGGGGCTTGTACTTGGCGACCACGGCATCGACCAGGGGCTGGTACTTGGCGATGACCTTCTCGGCGCCTTCCTTGATCTTGTCGTCGAACTGCGCGGCGATCTTGCGCAGGGATTCGGCGATCTGGGTCGGCCCGAAGAAGTTGTACTCCACCCACGGAATGGAATACTTCTCTTCCATGTGGCGGCAGATGTAGTTCATCGAGCGGTAGCAGTGGATGAGATTGAGCTTGGCCTTCGGGGCGCGCTCCATCTCGGCCAGGGTGGCGTCGCCGGACCAGGAACCGATGACCCTGAGGCCCATCTCTTCCAGCAGCTTGCGGCTCGGCCAGGCATCGCCGCCGATGTTGTAGTCGGCGATCAGGTTGACGTCGTAGGGGCCGGTCTCCCACTCGGGCTTGGTCTTGTCGAAGACCCAGTCCCGGATGGCGTCGTTGGCGATGTGGTGGCCCAGCGACTGGGAGACGCCGCGGAAGCCTTCGCAGCGGACGGGGACCACGGTCTTGCCGATGTCCTTGGCCTTCTTCTTGGCCACCGCCTCGATGTCGTCGCCGATCAGGCCGATCGGGCATTCCGACTGGATCGAGATGCCGTTGTTCAGCGGGAACAGGCCGTCCAGCTCGTCGATCATCTTTTCCAGGTTCTTGTCGCCGCCGAAGACGATGTCGCGTTCCTGGAAATCAGAGGTCACCTGCATGGTGACGAAGCTGTCGATGCCGACGGTGCCGGTGAAGTAGTTGCGGCGCTGGGACCAGGAGTAGTGGCCGCAGCCGACCGGGCCGTGGCTGATATGGAGCATGTCCTTGACCGGACCCCACACCACGCCCTTCGAGCCGGCATAGGCGCAGCCGCGGATGGTCATGACGCCGGGAACCGACTTGATGTTGGACTTCACGCCACAGGAGGACGACCCGGCCGCCTCGTCGGTCTTGATGACACTCAGGTGGCGGGCGCGCTTCTTCTGCGACTTTTCGGGATACTGCTCCAGGACCTCCTTGATGAGGGCCTCGTGGAAGGCAGCGTCATTGGTCTCGAGGCTCATGCCCCATCTCCTTGTCTAGAACTCGTCCGGTCCCGCCCGGTTCCGCCGGCCGGCGAGCGGCCGGCGGCGGGCGGAAGGCTTGCCCCTTGGCTACCGGTGTCTCAGCCG
The DNA here is from genome assembly GCF_902729435.1 of Magnetospirillum sp. UT-4. Lineage (GTDB taxonomy): Bacteria > Pseudomonadota > Alphaproteobacteria > Rhodospirillales > Magnetospirillaceae > Magnetospirillum. The sequence goes on along the minus strand of NZ_LR746525.1, from coordinate 42,378 downwards.
GCGCTGCAGAGCGACTTTTCCTTGGCCTCGAGCTCGGCCAGGGCCTGCTCGTCGGTCTTCATGATGCCGAACTCGAGCAGCATGTCCTCGAGCTCCTCCATGGTGATCGGGGTCGGGATGGTGCCCTTGCCGCCATTGGCATGGATCTTGGTGGCGAGCGAGCGGTACTCCTGGGCCTGCTGGCAGTCCGGGTTGTACTGGATCACCGTCTGACGGCGCAGCTCGGCGTGCTGGACGACGTTGTCGCGCGGCACGAAGTGGATCAGCTGGGTGTTGAGGCGCTTGGCCAGGCTCTCGGCCAGATCCAGCTCGCGGTCGGTCTGGCGCTCGTTGCAGATCAGGCCGCCCAGGCGGACGCCGCCGGAACCGGCATACTTCAGAATGCCCTTGGAGATGTTGTTGGCGGCATAGAGCGCCATCATCTCGCCCGACATGACGATGTAGATTTCCTGGGCCTTGTTCTCGCGGATGGGCATGGCGAAGCCGCCGCACACCACGTCGCCCAGCACGTCGTAGGAGACGTAGTCGATGCCGTCATAGGCACCGTTCTCTTCCAGGAAGTTGATGGCGGTGATGACGCCGCGGCCGGCGCAGCCGACACCCGGCTCGGGGCCGCCGGCCTCGGTGCACATGATGCCCTTGTAGCCGATCTTCATCACGTCCTCGAGCTCGAGGTCCTCGACCGAGCCGGCCTTGGCGGCCAGATGCAGCACGGTGTCCTGCATCTTGGTGTTGAGGATCAGGCGGGTCGAGTCGGCCTTGGGGTCGCAGCCGACGATCAGGATCTTCTGGTCCATCTCGACCAGGGCGGCGAGGGTGTTCTGGGAGGTCGTCGACTTGCCGATGCCGCCCTTGCCGTAGAAAGCGATTTGCCGAGCCATGTGTGCGTTCCTTTCTTGCCTTCCGAAATTTTCGGCGAAGGCCGGGCCTCCACCACGGCCCACCCCACGCAACTGCCGTGCCAATCGCGTGTGCAGCGTGCAAATCCAGGCAAAACAATAGGTTGGCATGGGAGTGCGGGCACGTGCCCAAACTTTGGGCGGCTGTTGGGAATCCGACAATCTGTCCGAACCCACACAGAACAAGGGGATTAGCGGGCGTCCAGGCCCTCTTCCTTGGGGCATGCTTCTTGCATATATGCCAGGGCATTACGCAGGGGGATAGCGGGCGTGTCGCAGTCACAACGGCGTTTCGGCCATTCCACCAATCTGGTGGGCCTGCCCACCGATCTGTTGGGCAGCGCCTGCTTCAACGACTACCCCGTCGAACTGCACATCTCGGGCGCGCGCGAGATGAACCGCAATCTGTTCGAGATGCTGTCCCAGGCCGAAAGCCTGGATGAGGCCGGCGACGCCTTCTACAAGTACATGATGGCCATGTTCGGCATCGATCCCGAGCAGATGGAAAAGGAGCGTGCCGCCGCCGCCGAGAAGGGGGTGACGCGGCGTCGCTACCGGTCGTCGTTCCTGCGCCTGCTCAAAGGGTGGGGCTACGATTCCAACGGGCCCGAGGGGGCGGTGCTGAAGGGCTGGGTGGAAAGCCGCTTCGGCCTGTTTCCCACCTACCACAAGGCGGTGCTGGACCGCCTCGGCAACTCGGACTGGGCGGCCTACGTGGAAGAGAAGATGTCGAGCCGCTTCCACAACAACTCCATCTATACCCAGCTCGACATGGTGTACGAATTCTGCCAATGGGCGCTGGCGCGCTTCGCCGCGCCGGGCGCCAGCCACCTGACGCTGTTCCGCGGCACCAATTCCTTCGACGAGCACCAGATCGTCCAGCGCATCGACAAGAAGAGCGTGGTGATGCGCATCAACAACCTGGCCTCGTTTTCATCGGATCGCGAGGTTGCCGACTGCTTCGGCGACACCATCGTCACCGCCGAGGTGCCGACGGTGAAGATCGTCTTCTTCAACACCCTGTTGCCCATCCATCCCCTGAAGGGCGAGGGCGAGTACCTGGTGGTCGGCGGCGACTACCGCGTGACCGCCAGCTATTTCTGAAAGGGCTGAGCATGACCGGACCGACTGTCGAGGAACGCACGCTGGGGGCCTTTCTGGGGCTGGCCGTCGGCGATGCGCTGGGCGCCACCGTCGAGTTCATGACCAAGCGCGAGATCGAAGGAAAATACGGCCAGCACCGCAAGATGATCGGCGGCGGCTGGCTGCACCTGGCCCCCGGGCAGGTCACCGACGACACCGAGATGTCGCTGGCCATCGGCCGCTCGCTGGTGCGCAGCGGCGGCTTCGACCTCAACGACATCTGCGATGAATTCGCCGCCTGGCTGAAGGGCGGGCCGCTGGACGTGGGCAACACCTGCCGCCGCGGCATCCGCCGCTACATCACCCACGGCACCACCCAGGGCCTGTTCTGCGACGGCGATGCCGGCAACGGCGCCGCCATGCGCATCCTGCCGGTCGCCCTGGCGACGGTGTGGCGTCCCGACCTGTTCGAGGAATGGGCACTGGCCCAGGCCCGCATCACCCACCATCACCCGCTGTCGGACGACGCCACCCTGGCCTTCGGCCGCATGGTGCACGCGCTGGTCCTGGGCGAGGGCGTCAAGGGCGCCCGCGAGATCGCCAAGGCGCTGGTGGAAAAGCACCGCTCGTTCAAGTTCGAACCGTATCGCGGCCAGTGCTCGGCCTATATCGTCGATACCGTCCAGACGGTGATGCACTTCTTCTTCATCACCGATTCGTACCGGACCTGCGTGATCGACACGGTGAACCAGGGCGGCGACGCCGACACCACCGGCGCCCTGGCCGGGATGTTGGCCGGCAGCCTCTATGGAGTCCAAGAGATTCCAGATGCTTGGCTGAAGAAGCTCGACAAAAAGGTGAGCAAGGAAATCGGTGAGCAGGTGTGCGGCCTGCTGGCCTTGGCCGAGAGCTTGAAGACCCTCTAATTTATTGATTTAGAGGCGGATTCAGCTATCAGGTTGGATCGCCTCGCGATTCAACCTGATAGCATCCGGCTCTAAGGGCAGGTGTGGCCGTCGTTTTTCGGACAGCCCTCGCCGACATCGGCCCCCTTCAGCCCGATCCAGGCCTCGACCGCCGCCTCGTCCCAGCCGACCCGGCGGGCATCGCCAACCTGCAGCAGCGGCCGGCGGATGAACAGCGGCTCGGCCAGCAGCAGGGCGAGGGCGGCCTCGGCGGTGAAAGTCTCGGGTTGCACCTCGCCGGCCTTGATGCGGGGGTGGGCGCGGTTGAACCATTGGGCGGGGGGCAGCGGGTCCAGGAACGCCATCAGGCTGTCGGCGGTCCAGGGTTCCGACAGCAGGTCGCAGGCCACCACCTGGTGGCCGGACTCCTCCATGGCCTTTTTCTGGCGGGCATTGCCGCCGCAGCCGGGCTTTTCGTAGAAGATCACCAGTGCCATCAAGCTCTCCCGTGAAAGTGGAAGGGGCGCCCATCCAAAGATGGGGCGCCCCTTCGTCGATCTGCGGTCGCTTCCGCCACCTTATCGCCGCAGATCGATCTCGACGCCGGGCTCGCCGGTGAATTCCACCAGGATGTCCTCGTCCTGCACCAGGTACTGGCAGGCCAGCCGGTAGGGCGGCGGCAGGTCGTCATTCTCGACCTTTTGCAGGATCTCCTTGGTCAGCTTGCCGTTCACCGACAAGGTCAGCTTTTCCTTCTCGGTCAGCGTGATGGCCTTGGGCTTGTTGGTGCCGAGATGGGTCACCTTGATCAGGCAGGAGCCGCACTCGCCGTCCTGGCACTGGAACGGAATCGGCACCTCGTGCTTCTTGGCGAGGGCCAGCAGGGTGCCGGTGTCGGCCACCGCATAGACGGTGATGTCCTTGGGCAGGGCAGGCCCGCTGAAGGTGATGTTGGCCATGGTGGAAAAACCCCCTCTCTTCTTGGTCTGGTCGTTGGTCAGGCTGCTTCCGCCGTCGTCCCGGTCAGCGCGAGGCAGGCCTCGGGCAGGGGCATGACGAGCGGGGTGATTCCCTCGCTGGCGAGGAACTTGGCTTCGTTGGGCGTCAGGTCATCGGGCACCACCGCGAAGTGCGATCCCCCCGAACGCCGCATGATCGAGCGGGCGAAGGTGCGCAGGATCTGGTCGTAGAAGCGGCATCCCAGGAACAGGAAGCCGCGCCCAGTCCGCCGCTCCCGAACGGTATCGGGGATGGGCGTCTGGATGTCGATCTCGGTCAGCACCTCGACATAGTCGGAATCCGACACCAGCACGTCGCCATCGGGCTGGGCCGCCCCGTGGGGCTTGTACAGCAGGGTGGTCCACGCGGTGGCGGCGGCCACCTCGCATTCGGTGCCGGCGGGGTCGAAGGCGCGGGTCCAGGGCACGTCGTGGGTGCGGCGGGCCTTGGAGGCACCGTGGATCGACCCCCAATCCGAGCGCTCGGCCAGGGCGGCGCGCATGGCGCCGTCGTACCAGGTGTCGACGATCAGCGGGCAGTGGGGCAGCGAGGCCAGCCAGCGGTGCAGGTGGTTGGGCGCCGGCACCGGCTTGAAGATGTCGGCCATCAGCCGATCGACGGTGACCCGGTGCTTGAAGCTTTCGATGTACTGGGCGGCGTGCCACAGATTGTTGCGGATGCGCCCCGGCACCGCCGAGCGCGCCGACAGCAGGTGGGCCAGCGCCCTGGCGCCGGTCGGCACCGGCGGCTCCTCGGCGCCGAGGGTCAGCACCTCGGGTCCGAGATAGGGGATGAGGTCGCCCGCCGCCACTTTCGCGGCGATCTCGGCAAGGGTGGGGGCGGACATGGCCCTAATCCTCGCCGCCCAGCTTGCGGGCATCGACGGTGATGGGCAGCGGCGTATCGGCCGGCATGTCCGGCATCTGGAACGTCCAGCCGTTGGAGATCTTGATGATGCCGCCCCAGGGCGAATCGCCTTCCATCTCGACGATCCGTTCCTCGAGGTCCTTCTTGGGAACATAGATCTCGTAGTAATCGGCGACTTTTCGCAGCATCACCTTCATGGCGCGGCCTCCAGCAGTTCGAGTTCATGGCGGCGCATGCCGACCAGGACACCGCGATCGACGAAGTCGATGGCGTAGACGTAGAAGCGGTTGAGGTAGGTGCCGACCGACTTGACGTAGCCGACGTCGCCGCCCTCGATCAGGAAGCCGCCCACCGCAACCCCGGGATAGGTGCCGTCGTTGCGCACGGCGCGGACGGCCCGGACCTTGTCGCCGGGCTCGAAGGCCGGGTCCTCGTAGAGTTCGCTGGCGGCTTCCTGGTTCATGGCGGTCACACCTGGGTGATGCAGTCGTCGACCGGGCACACAGCGACGCACTTGGCCGGATCGCCGTCGCACTCGGTGCACGAGCTGGCCTTGATGATGTAGATGTCGCCCTTCATGGAGATCGAGGCGGTCGGGCACTCGAATTCGCAGGCGCCGCAAGCGGTGCAGGTGGAAGCGTCGATTTGCATGGCCATGGCAGTTGCTCCTTGTGTCAGGCGAGGTCGCGCCGCTCGGCGCCGAAGGCCTCGGCGAACCAACCGGCGACGGCGGTTTCGATGTATTCGAAGGGGTAGGCGTCGATGGCGGCGATGCCGGCCTTGGCAAGGTCACGCTTGGGGCACGAGCCGATCTTGGACACGAACACCGCCGCGATGCCCTCCAGCGCCGGAATCACGCTGTCTTCCAGGGCGTCGTCGTCGCCGTAGCCGCCCTTGCAGTAGTTTTCCACCTTGCGGTGGCCGACGAAGCGCACGCCGTCCCGATCCACCTCGTAGATCTGGAACTCGGTGGCGTGGCCGAAATGCTGGTTGATGCGCCCGCCGCCCTTGGTGCAGACCGCGACCAGCTGGGCCGGGGCGGGGGCGGCGGCCGACAGTTCGGCCTCGGCCGCCTCGGCGGCCTGGCGATGATCGGCGCGCTCGCGCTCGACCACCTCGCGGTAGAGCCGGCGCGCTTCCGGGTCGTAGGCGGCGTCGGCGTCGATCTTGTCCATGGTGAAGTCCTGCGACAAATCCTCGCCCAGCATGCCCACCGCATCGGCGCGGCACTGGCGGCAATGGCGCATCAGGTTGGCGCCGCCGGCCAGCTTGTCCTGCAGCTCCTTCAGCTCCATGGGCTTGGGCCCGCGCTGGCCGTTGAGGCCGAACCAGGTGCCGTGCTCGGGCGCCGAGATCAGCGGCATGACGTTGTGCAGGAAGGCGCCGCGGGCCTTGATCGCCTCGTTGACGGCGATCAGGTGCTGGTCGTTGACGCCCGGGATCATCACCGAGTTGACCTTGACCAGGATGCCCTTGGCGGTCAGCCCCTCGAGCCCTTCCATCTGGCGCTCGTGCAGGATCTTCGAGGCGTCGAGGCCGGTGTAGCGCCGCCCGTTGAAATAGATCCACGGATAGATGCCGGTGCCGACCTCGGGATCGACCATGTTGATGGTGATGGTGACGTGGTCGATGTTGTGCTGGGCCAGCCGTTCGACCTGGTCGGGCAGCGACAGCCCGTTGGTGGAGACGCAGAACTTGAGGTCCGGCAGCCGCTTCTCGACGGCGCGGAAGGTCTCGAAGGTCTTCTTCCAGTCGAACATGGAATCACCGGGGCCGGCGATGCCCAGCACCGACAGCTGCGGCACCCGCGCCGCCACCGCCGCCACCTTCAGCGCCGCCTGCTCGGGGGTCAGGCGTTCGCTGGTGACGCCGGGACGGGATTCGTTGGCGCAATCGTACTTGCGGTTGCAGTAGTTGCACTGGATGTTGCAGGCGGGGGCCACGGCCACGTGCATGCGGGCGAAGTAGTGGTGGGCCTCCTCGCTGTAGCAGGGATGGTCCTTGATCTTCTCCCAGATGTGGGCCGGCATGTCGCCGGCTCCCTTCGAGCTGCCGCAGGACGAGGCGCTGCAGCCGCCGGCTGGCTTGGGCGCGGCCTCGGCCATCTGGGCCTTGGCCCGGATGCTGCTGAGGGGGATGACGTTGCTGCTCATCTGCGGCCTCCGCGTCACAATCGACTGACCTGGGTTCAGCAAGGCGCGTGCCAAGACAGGGAAATGGCGGATCGCCTAGGGTTTGCGCGAAAGCATGGCGGCGCGGCGCTGTCGGGAGTCCGACGCCCTGTCGCAGTTGCGACAAGCCTTGATTGCCATCAAGGTCGCCATCCGGCTGCCCTTCCACTGTGGCGCCGGCAACCCATGCGAGGATGACGATGGCGACCATTCCCCTGAACGAGCCCAAAGGCGGCGGCGCTGCCGCCGGACCCGCCTTCTTCGCCGCCGGCTTCCGGCCGCTGTTCCTGGCCGCCGCCCTGCATGGCGCGCTGATGCTGCCGCTGTGGCTGGCGGTTCATTCCGGCGGCGTCGATCTGGGCCTGCCCTTCGCCGCCATGCTGTGGCACGGCCACGAGATGGTGTTCGGTTTCGCCGGGGCGGCGGTGGGCGGCTTCCTGCTGACGGCGGTGCCCAACTGGACCGGCTCGGCGCCGGTGGCGGGGCGGCCGCTGATGCTGCTGTCGGCCCTGTGGCTGGCCGGCCGGCTGGCCTTCGTCCTGGCCGGACATCTGCCGCCCTGGCTGGTGGCGGCGGCGGACCTGGCGTATCTGCCGCTGCTGGGGGTTCTGGTCGGCGGTCCGCTGGTCCGCGCCGGCAAGCCGCGCAACATGGTGTTCCTGGTCATCCTGGCGCTGTTCTTCCTGTCCAACGCCGCCGTGCACATCGACTTCGTCCTCGGGGCGGGCGACGGGCTGGCGGCGATCCGCCTGGGCATCGCGGTGGTGCTGGTGATGATCGCCCTGGTCGGCGGCCGCGTCGTTCCCGCCTTCACCCAGACCTGGTTGCGGATGCAGGGCGATGCGCGCGAGATCATCGGCATCGGCTGGATCGAGAAGGGGAGCGCGGTGGGGTCGGTGGCGGCGGCGACGGTGCTGGCGGCGCTGCTGCCGGGCTCGGCGGCGGCCGGAGCGGTGCTGCTGGCCGCCGCCGCGATCCATCTGCTGCGGCTGGCGCGCTGGCGCGGCTGGCGGACCCTGTCCAATCCCATCCTGTGGGTGCTGCATCTGGGCTATCTGTGGCTGGTGGCCGGGCTGGCCCTGCTGGGGGCCTCGAGCTTCACCGCGGCGGTACCCGAGACCGCCGCCCTCCACGCGCTGACCGCCGGCTCCATCGCCACCATGATCATCGGCGTCATGAGCCGGGCGGCGCTGGGCCATTCCGGGCGGATGCTGGTGGTGTCGCGGTGGACGGTTGCGGCCTACGTCCTGGTCAGCCTCGGCGCCCTGCTGCGGGTGGCCGCCGGCTTCGCCGAGGCGGCGACGACGGCTCTCACCCATGCCGGCGGTGGCCTGTGGGCGCTGGGCTGGGTCCTGTTCGCCGTGGTGTACGTCCCGATCGTGACACGGCCGCGCGCTGATGGGCGGCCGGGCTGAGGATTAACCTGGCGGCAAGGCGGGGCCGTTACCAAGGGGGCCGTCAACGTTCAGCCGGGGAGCTTTGTCGGACCATGCCTCTCGTCGTCATTCAGACCACCCTGCCGGGAACGGCCAGCCGCCCGTTCCGCATCACCGAAGTTCTCGACAAGGTGGCCGACAGTGCCGAGGAGGCGCTGGAGGCGGCCCTGGTCCACATCGGCGGCGACCGCGAGGCGACGTCGGACTACCTGACCGCGCGCTGGCACAAGTCCGGCGGCTACTGGGTGGTCGCCTACGACCCGGTGCCGGAAGCGGTGGCGGGGGCCGCCGTCGCGGTGATGTGAGTTCTTATTGCTTGCCAGCGGCCGGCCCCCTTTGGGATAGTTGCCGACTATCTTCGGAGGGGCAGGGGGAAATGGCCGGACGCTGGCTGGCGATGGCTTTTGGGCTCGCGGCGACGGCCGGCCTCTCGGCTTGCGCGTCGGTGATCGGCTCGACCGAATCCGAGGTGCAGATCCGCACCAGCCCCGACAATGCCCAATGCGACCTGAAGGGGTATGACGGCTATGCCGCTTCGGTGCGCACCCCGGCCACGCTGACCATCCCCACCGCGGCGGCACCGGTCACGGTGACCTGCAGCGCCGCCGGGTTCCGCCGTACTTCCTACACCCTCGACGCCACCGCCGACGGCTGGATCTGGGGCAATACCGCGTTCATGATGGCCACCGGCGGCATCGCGGTGCTGGGCGCCCTGGTGGATGAAAGCCGCTCGGCCGGCAGGGCCTATGCCGAGGACGTCAAGTACGACCTCGCCCCCGACCGCCCGCGCCCGCTGCGGGCGACCAGCCGCAGCGGCGACGTCGATCTGCGGCTGAACGCCAGGTAAAGCTCCATACACGCTACTGCGTAACAGTAGCCTCATCCTGAGGAGAGCGCGCAGCGCTCGTCTCGAAGGGTGCGGCGGGCCTGATCCTTCGAGACGGCCGCTGGCGCGGCCTCCTCAGGATGAGGCCCGAATGAGACGAAGCTCCGGCCAAGTCAGCGCAATGGTGCCTACCCCTCGCATTCCACGAAGACGGTCACCTTGCGGATCAGGTCGCCGACATCGGCGGGGGACAGCGTCGCCGTCGAGGGCGCGGTCTGGAACGGGATACCGTTGTCGCTCAGGAACTTGCGCGCCAATTGGGCCTTGATGGCGAAGTTGACGTTCTGCGGAATGGCGCCGGTCTTCTCGGCGACGCTCTGGGCGTTCAGGGTCGATACCACGACACCGATCACGTTGCCGCTCATATCGGCCACCGGGCCGCCGGAATTGCCGCGCTGGATGGGGGCAGTGAGCTGGTAGTGCCGCACGTCGCCGCGCACGCCGGCCATGGCGCTGATCACGCCGGCGGTGACGTTGGGCTCGCGCGACAGCAGGCTGGACAGGGGATAGCCGACGGCGACCACGCTGTCACCCGAGCGCAGGGGCTTGTCCTCGCGGAATCGCGCCACCTCGGCCGGAACCAGCGAGGTCTTGAGGGCGGCCAGGTCGGTCGCGGCGTCGCGGGCGATCACCGAGGCGGCCTGCGAGGTGCCGCCCTCGACCACGACGCGGATGTTGCGGCACGACTGCACCACATGGGAATTGGTCAGCACGGTGCCATCGCGGGCGACGACGAAGCCGGACCCGGCGCCGTTCTTCGGCCGCGGCGGGGCGGGCTGCGGTGCCGCCGGTCCGGCCGCCGCGGCGGGTTCGGCGCCCGCCTCCACCGGGGTGCCCTTGACCGGCTTCCACGCCGCCACCTGCTTCATGGCCCGCTGTTCCTGCTCGGGCGAAAGGGTGGCGCGAATCTTGTCGCGGTAGTCGGCGAATTGCTGCTTCTGGTTCGGCTTGGCCAGGCGCTCGGCGAGGACCAGGTGGACATAGGCCTTTTCGGCATCCTTGGGCACTCCGGTGCCGCTGAAATGGGCGACGCCGGCATTGAACAGCGAGGGGGCGTCACCCTGCATGCCGGAGCGCTCGAACCACTTCACCGCCTCGCCCGGGTTGCGGGCGGTGCCGTCGCCGTTCCACAGGGCGGCGCCGTAAAGGTTCTGCGACACCATGTGGCCGCGTTCGGCCGCCTTCTTCAGCCAAGTCACCGCGGTGGCGCGGTCCTGGGGCACGCCGCGCCCGTGCCAGTGGGCGATGCCGATGGTTTCCATGGCGGCCGAGATGCCGAGATCGGCGGCGCGGCGCAGATAGGTCAGGCCCTTGGCCTCGTCCTTGGGCAGGCCGGTGCCGAGGTAGTGGAACTGGCCCAGATTGTTCAGCGCGTTGGGCTGGTTCTGGTCGGCGGCGCGGCTGATCCACAGCAGGGCGCGGTCCATGTCCTTGGCCACGCCACGGCCCTGGAAATAAAGCCCGCCCAGGGTGTTCTGGGCCAGCGCGTCGCCCTTTTCGGCCGCCTGGGTGAGCAGCGGCAGCGCCTTGGCCGGGTCGGCCGGCACGCCGAAGCCGTTCAGGTAGATGTGGCCGACCCGCGACATGGCGCCGACATGGCCGGATTCGGCGTGGGGCTGCAGCTCCTTCAGCGCGGTCGCCCAGTCGCGGCGGGCGAAGGCGGTTTCCCCTTCGGCCACCCCCGCCAGGACCGGCGCCGCCGCCAGCAGCAGGGCGGCGAAGGCCGCGGCCGGGATTACTCGTCGGGAACCATGTCGATATAGCCGCACGGGCACTCCTTTGCACACAGACCGCAGCCTTTGCAGTAGTCGTAATCAAATACGTAATGGCTGCCGTCCGAGGCAAGCTCCGTCGTCTTCACCACGGCATTATCCGGACAAAGGGTCCAGCAATTGTCGCAGGCCAGACAATTGCCGCACGAGAAGCAGCGGTTGGCTTCGGCCAGCGCCTGGGCGCCGCTGGGACCGCCCTCGATCTCGTCGGTATCGTTGCGCTTCTCCAGCTCGAGGGTGGGCAGGGGGATGCGCGGACGGTTTTCGTAATAGGCCAGGTTCAGGCGGTCGTAGCGGATGGGCGGGCGCACCGGCTCGACGGCCTCGCGCCCCGACAGCAGGGCGTCGATGGCCTCGGCGGCGCGGCGGCCGTCACCGATGGCGGCGCTGACGGTGCCCCCGGTCAGGCCCTTCAGCCAGTCGCGGGCGTCGCCGCCGGCGAACAGCCCGGCCTGGCCGTCGATGCGGCCGAAGCGGTCGGTCTTGATGTAGTCCTTGCCATGCAGCACCGATTCCATGCCGGTGGGATCGACCACCTCGCCGATGGCCGGCACCACCATGTCCACGTGCAGCACCGTCTCGGTGCCCTCGAACGAGACGCGGCTCTTGCGGCCGCGGCCGTCGGGCAGCTTCTTCAGGCGCACCATCTCGACGCCGACCACCTTCGAGCCGCGCATGATCAGGCGGTTGATGGTGCGGTGGGGGTGGAAGACCACGCCTTCCTCGACGGCCTGCTCCAGCTCGCGCGGGACCACGTTCAGCACGTCGTCGGGCTCGGTGTCGGGGCCGGGCAGGCCCGAGGCGGTGACCACGTGCACGTCCTTGACGCCGGCGCGGCGCATCACCCGGGCCAGATCGACGGCGGTGTTGCCGCCGCCGTGGATGACCACCGCGTTGGGGGTGGGCAGGGCGCCCACCACCAGCCATTCCTTCAGCATTCCCAGACCCTCGTGCAGGTCGGCGGGAACGGCGCCGTCCACGTCCCAGTGGCGGCTCTTGCCGGCGCCGACGCCCAGGAACACGGCGTCGAACTCCGACCGCAGCTGGTCCAGCGAGACGTCGCGGCCCAAGGCGGTGCGCGGCCGGAATTCGATCCCCAGCGCCAGGATGCGGCCCAGCTCCTTGTCCACCACGTCGCGCGGCAGGCGGGTCGGCGGGATGGCCGAGCGCAGCAGGCCGCCCGCCTCGGGCATGGCATCGAACAGCACCACGTTGTAGCGGCGCCGGAGCAGGTGATAGGCGGCCGACAGGCCGGCGGGGCCGGCGCCGACCACGGCGACCCGCTGCGAGCGCACGGGGACGTCGAGCAGCGGATAGGCCCAGTTGTGGCGGATCGCCTCGTCGCCCAGCCAGCGCTCGATGCCGTGGATGGCGATGGGGGAATCGTACTGGCCGCGGTTGCAGGCGCTTTCGCACGGATGCGGGCAGACCCGGCCGGTCACCGCCGGCATCGGGTTCATGGCGACAAGGGCTTCCCACGCCTCGCGCGGGCGGCCCTCCTGCAGGCGGGCCAGCCATTCCTGCTGGTCCTCGCCGGCCGGGCAGGCGCCGTGGCAGGGGGCGGCGGCATGGGTGTGGATCGGCCTGGTGTTGCGCCAGGTTCCGGTCTTGAAGGCAAGCGACGTGCCGGGAAGGGCGAAGGCGCCGCGGGTCATGGTGACAGGCATGCTCTCCTCCCTCGCTTCAGGTCCGCGCCGGGCCGCCGCGGCGCACGGTGTCGGCGCCGTCGGTGTCGAGCGGGTCGTCGCCGTCGCCCTTCAGGCCGTAGCGCTCGATATTGTAGTCGGCCAGCGCCTGCAGGTGCTCGCGCTCCTCGCGCGCCCGATGGTCGCCGTCCGAGAACAGGTGGCGGAAGCGGCCCTGGCGCTTGAGGTATTCCACCACCGGCACCGGGTTGCGGATGGGCATGACCGAGGCGACCTCGCCGCGTTCAAGCTCGATCAGCGGGAACAGGCCGGTCTGCACCCCCAGGCGGGCGATCTCGATGCTCAGGGTGCCGTCGTGGCCCCAGCCGAGCGGGCAGGGGCTGTGCACCAGCAGGAAGGTCGGCCCCTCGATCTCCATGGCCCGGCGCACCTTGCGCCGCAGGTCCTGGGGATAGGCCACCGAGGCGCTGGCGGCATAGGGGACGTGGTGGGCGGCGATGATGGACAGCAGGTCCTTCTTCATGTGCCGCTTGCCCATGCGGTTCTTGCCCGGCGGCGAGGTGGTGGTCATGGCCGCATGCGGGGTCGAGCTCGACCGCTGGATGCCGGTATTCATGTAGGCTTCATTGTCGTAGCAGACATAGAGCACGTTGTGCATGCGCTCGAGCATGCCGGACAGGGCCTGGAAGCCGATGTCGAAGGTGCCGCCGTCGCCGCCCATGGCGATCACCTTGGTGCGCCGGCCCTGGGCCTTCAGCGCCGCCTCGACCCCCGAGGCGATGGCAGCCGAGTTCTCGAACAGGGAATGCAGCCACGGCACCCGCCACGCCGATTGCGGCCACGGGGTGGTGAACACCTCGAGGCAGCCGGTGGCGTTGGTCAGGATGACGTCGGGGCCGGCCGATTCGGTGACCAGACGGGCGGCCAGCGCCTCGCCGCAGCCCTGGCAGGCGCGATGGCCGGCCTCGAGGCCGCGGAAGCGGGGCTGGCGGGAGCGAAGCGACGCAGGCTCGGTCATGGCGAGGTCTCCCTAAAGGTCGGCCGGTTCCAGCTTGGCCGGGTCGAGGTCGAGGATGCGGAAGCCCTCCACCTCCTTGGGCACCGCCAGCAGGCGGGGCCACATCTCCATGGGCACGTCGCGGCCGCCGAGGCCGAGGGCGACGTTGTGGACCTTCGGCGCCTTCTTCATTTCCAGCAGCGCCGAACGCACCTCGCCGCCGAGGACGCCGCCGAAGCCGGTGGAGATCGCCCGGTCCACCACCACCAGGTCGGTCAGCCCCTCGCAGACGTGGCGCAGCGCCTCGTCCGGGAAGGGGCGGAAGGCGCGCAGCTTGATCAGCTTGGCCTTCTTGCGCCCGGGCAGCACCTCCATGGCCTCCTCGAAGGTCGAGACCAGCGAGCCCATGGCGAGCACGCCGATGCGGGCATCCTCGGGCCCTTCGACGGTCAGCAGCCCGCCGCAGGACCGCCCGGTGGCGGCCTGCCAGGCCCGGTCGGCCTCAAGGATGGCGCCGACCGAATCGAGCAGCGCCCGGTGGTGGGCCTGGCGGGTCTCGGCGAAGTATTCCGGCCCCACCAGGGTGCCCAGCGACAGCGGGTGCTTGGGGTCGAGCATGCGGCTGAAGCGGAACGGCGGCAGGTATGCATCCACCAGCTTCTGGTCCGGCATCTCCAGCGTTTCCAGGGTGTGGGTCAGCACGAAGCCGTCGACGCAGACCATCACCGGCAACTCGGTCGCTTCGGCGATGCGGAAGGCCTGGATCGAAGTGTCCACCGCTTCCTGGTTGTTGGCGCAGTGCAGCTGGATCCAGCCGCAATCGCGCACCGCCATGGAATCGGCGTGGTCGTTCCAGATGTTGATGGGGGCGCCCAGGGCCCGGTTGGCGCAGGTCAGCACCACCGGCAGGCGCATGCCTGAGATGTTGAACAGCACCTCGGCCATCAGCAGGATGCCCTGCGACGACGAGGCGGTATAGGCACGCGACCCGGCGGCCGAGGCCCCGAGCGCCACCGAGGCGGCGGAGAACTCGCTTTCCACGCTCACCAGCTCAGTCTCCAGCCGGCCGTCGGCGACCAGCTTGGAGAGGTTCTCGACGATGTGGGTCTGCGGCGTGATGGGGTAGGCCGCCACCACGCCGGGGCGGCACAGCGCAACGGCGCGCGCGATCGCCTGCGATCCTTCCAGGGCTTCAAGCATGGGCCGTCTCCCGCCAGGCGCCGGCGGGGACCAGCGCCGCCGCCGCCTCGATCAGCTTGGTGTTGCGTTCCAGCATGTCGCCCTTGAACCGGTGCGCCAGCGCCTTGGCCAGCGCCTCGGTGGGCAGGATGCCGGTAAGCGTCAGGAAGGCGGCCAGCAAGGCGACGTTGGGCATCGGCTTGCCGATGATGTCCCTGGCCAGGGCGGTGGCCGGCAGGGCGATGGTCGGCCGGCCGCATTCGGCCGACAGGTCCGCGGAACTGAGCGGCGAATTGACCAGCACACCGCCGCCCGGCTTCAAGCCGTCGACGGTGGCCGGGATGTGCAGCAGCCCGGAATCCTGCACCACCAGGAAGGCCGGCTCCGCCACCTGGCAGCGGCGGCGGATGGGGACATCGGCGATGCGCACGAACGCGGTCACAGGGGCGCCGCGGCGCTCGGCGCCGAAACTGGGAAAGGCTTGACAATGACGGCCGGTCTCGAAGGCTGCCGTGGCCAGTAGATAGGCAGCAACGACGTTTCCCTGGCCGCCGCGTCCGTGGATCCGGACTTCGATCATGGCGGTCCTCCGGATGAGTGATCCATCCTTGTGCCAGGGAGGATACGCCTGGGGCCGGCCGCTGGCTAGGCGGCAATGGCCGAATTCCGGTTCATTGCGCAATCTTAATGGGGCGGGGGGCCGCGGTGCCGCCCGTCGGGGTGGGCTTAGTGCAGGGTCGCCTGGTTCGCCGGCGCCAGGGCCTCCTGCAGCACCGCCCGCAGTACTGGCGGCTGCACCGGCTTGTGAAGGATGGCCAGGCCGCTGGCCTGCGCCTCGCGCAGGCGTTCGGGCGCGGTGTCGCCGGTGATGATGATGCTGGGAATGACGGTGCGGTAGAGATCGCGGATGCGGGCCACCGCCTCGGCGCCGGTACGGCCCTCGCGCAGGCGGTAATCGGCGACGATGATGCTGGGCTGGCCGGGCAGGGCGGTCAGCTTGGCCAGCGCCTCGGCCTCGGAGCCCGCCGCCACCACCTGATAGCCCCAGCCCTGCAACACCAGGGTAAGTCCGGTCAGCACCGCCGGTTCGTCGTCGATCAGCACGATGATGCCGCTGGGGGCGCCGGCCCTGCGCGCCCCCTCCGGCGCCGCCTGCCGTCCGGCGGCGACGTACGGCACCCGCACGGTGAAGCACGAGCCCTGGCCCGGAGTCGACGCCACCGCCACCTCGTGACCCAGCAGGCGGGCAAGGCGATCGACCACCGCCAGGCCAAGGCCCAGGCCGCGGGCGCTGTCGCGTTCTGGATTCCCGAGCTGGACGAAGTCCTGGAAGATTTCGCGGGTGCGGTCCGGCGCGATGCCGATACCGGTGTCCCAGACCTCGATGCGCAGCGCGCCGCCCTGGCGCCGGCAGCCCACCAGGATGCGCCCGCGCGACGTGTAGCGGAGGGCGTTGCCGACCAGGTTCTGCAGCATCCGCGACAACAGCGCCGGGTCGCTGCGCACCACCGCCGAAGCCGGAACGACGCACAGTTTCAGCCCCTTGTCGCGGGAAGCGGCGGCAAAGTCGGTGCGCAGCCGGTCGAGGACCGCGCCGACACAGAAATCGATCTTCTTTGGCGCCACCAGGCCGGCATCCAGACGCGACACGTCAAGGATGGAATCGAGCAGCGCCGTCAATCCGTCGATCGATCGCGTCAGGCCGTCGGCCACCGAGCGGGCTGCCTGGCCGTGCAGCTTGTCGGCCAGGACCGAGGCGAAGAACTGGATGGCCTGCACCGGCTGGCGCAGATCGTGGCTGGCGGCGGCAAGGAACTTGGCCTTGGCGGCGTTCGCGCGTTCGGCCTCGGCGCTCGCCGCGCGGGCCGTTTCGCAGGCGTGCCGAAGCTCGTCCTCCTGGCGCTTGCGCTCGGTGATGTCGCGGACGATGCCGCAGAAGACGCGCTCGCCGCCGACACGCCCTTCACCCACCGCGAGGTCGAGGGGGAAGACCGTGCCGTCGCGCCGCAGGCCGCGGACCTCACGACCGATGCCGATGACCTTGGCGTCGCCGGTGCGGCAGAAGTTGTCGATATACCCGTCGTGGCGCTCGCGGTCGGGCGAGGGCATCAGCAACGAGACGTTCCGGCCGATCAAGTCGTCGGCCCGGTAGCCGAAAATCCGTTCCGCTGCCGGATTGACCATGCGGATGGCGCCCCCCGCGTCGATGGTGATGATGCCGTCCACGGCGGCCCCGAGAATGGCGCGGGTGCGTTCCTCGCTCAGCCTCAGGCGCCGTGCCGCATCGAACCGGCCGCCGAAATGCCCGGCCGCCAGACCGATCAGGGCGGCGGTAAGTGCGGTGACGAGGTAGGGAACATAAGCCGCCATGGCATCTCCTGCGGGGTCGCAACGAAGATGGGATGCCCATGGGGGGAACGAAACATGGCGTATTCACAATGACCGGACGGTCTTCGCCACGTGAGTAGGCCCGGAAAAAAGCGAAAAAGGGGCGAAGTCGCAAGGACTTCGCCCCATTCTCATTGGCTCCGGAGGAGGGATTCGAACCCCCGACCAGCCGGTTAACAGCCGGCTGCTCTACCGCTGAGCTACTCCGGATCAGGACGCGACGGAGCGCGTACCCGAATGGAAAGCGTTCTCACGCGCGGGCGCGGGCATTCGGGTGCGGTGGCTGGAGGCCGGGGCCGGAATTGAACCGACGTACGCGGATTTGCAGTCCGCTGCATCACCACTCTGCCACCCGGCCCACTTCAGCCCCTCGGCCCCGGCCGGCGGCCGACGTGAGGACCGTGCTTATACGCGGCTTGCCTGGCGCGGTCAAGACGATGTTGCGCGGCTGCGGGACCACGCGGGGGGCGCCATTGAGTCGGTGCCGCCCTGGGGTTATAAGGCGTTTGCGTCCGCCTCGGAAAATGCCGGCCGCCAACGAATTCAGAGGGAGCCGTCAGATGGACTACGCCCGTGCCCGCGCCAACATGGTGGAAAGCCAGATCCGGACGAACCGGATCCTCGATCCCGGCCTCGTCCGCGCTCTGTCGGAAATTCCCCGCGAGCATTTCCTGCCCAAGGCGATGCGCAGTTTCGCCTATCTCGACGAGGACCTGGAACTCGGCGGCGGCCGCTTCCTGATCGAACCGCTGGTGCTGGCCCGGCTGGTGGCCGCGGTGGAGATCGCGCCCACCGACGTGGTGCTTTGCATCGGCGACGCCACCGGGTACGTCACGGCGGTGACGGCACGCCTGGCGCAGACCGTGGTGTCCCTGGAATGCGACGGCGAGTGGGCGACCCGGGCCGGCAACGCCCTGGGCGAGCTCAAGGTCGACAATGCGGCGGTGGTCCAAGGACCGCTGGACCAGGGCTATCCCGCCCAGGCGCCCTACCAGGTGATCCTGTTTGCCGGCGGCATCGGCGAGGTTTCGCCCAATCTTTGCCGGCAACTGGCCGAGGGGGGGCGGCTGGGGGCGGTGGTCAGCCACCGGGAAGGGGTCGGCAAGGGAACCGTGGTAACCCGGGTGGGCGATACGTTCGGCCGGACGGTGGTGTTCGACGGCGCCACTCCGCTGCTGCCGGGCTTCCGGCCGAAGCCCGGGTTCATATTTTAACGAATGTTTTACCAATGACGTACCCAGTCCGGGCGGATCGGTTAAGACTTCGTAAATAACCTGATTGAGGGCCGCTGCGGCAAACGCGCGGCCCTCATTTTTTCAACCCCGCACGGAGCCTATGACTCGCGCTATCCATAAGGCTGTTGCCAATTCGCAACGGTATCCGCCATTCCGGGCAGGATATTGAGGAATATTTCTTGATCTTTCGTTCAGGGAAGTTATTGTTCCCGGAGAGTCTTTCGGTCGGATGAGTCCGTGCGGCCCGCGATTGCTGAAAGGTGCGAAATGAAAAAGGCGTATTTGTTGGCCGGTGTGGCATTGATCGGAATGAGCGTCGCGATGGCAGGGACGGCGCGGGCCGAGACCCTTGAGGACGTGCTGGTTTCCGCCTACACCACCAACCCGTCGCTGCTGGCGCGGCGGGCCCAGTTGAAGGCGACCGACGAAGGCGTGCCCCAGGCCCTGTCCAACTGGCGGCCCACCGTCACCTTCACCGGCGAATACGGTCGCGGGCGCTACGAGACCAACGCCAATACCTCGGCCTCGGCCCAGGGTCGGGAGCAGGGGCGCACCTCGCGAAGCAATACTCTGACCATCTCGCAGCCGCTGTATCGCGGCGGCCGCACCGTGGCCGCCACCCGTGCCGCCGAGGCGGACGTGCTGGCCAACCGTGCCGACCTGCAGGTGCGCGAGCAGACCGTGCTGCTCAATGCCGCCACCGCTTTCCTGGATGTCGCCCGCGACGAGACGGTGCTTCAACTGAACATCAACAACGAGCAGGTGCTGCGTCGCCAGCTCGAGGCGGCGCAGGAGCGCTTCCGCGTCGGCGAGATCACCCGCACCGACGTCAGCCAGGCCGATGCCCGTCTGTCCGGGGCCACCGCCGATCGCGTCTCCGCCGAGGGCATTCTGCAGAATTCCCGCGCCCGCTACATTACCGTGGTCGGCCGCGCCCCCGAATCGCCGCAGGCGCCGAAATCGGCCGCCGCAGTGCCGGGCAGCTTCGACGAGGTCAAGGAAGTCACCCTGGCCAAGAACCCGTCGGTCATTTTCGCCGACTGGACCGCACAGTCGGCCAAGGACGGCATCGACACCATCGCCGGCGAGCTGCTTCCCACCGTCAATCTCAATGGCGAGTGGGGACGCAATCTGTCGGCGACGTCGCAGGGTAGCGAATCCGAGACCCTGGAAGCCACCGTCAGCGTCAGCGTGCCGCTGTACGAGGGGGGTGATGTCTATTCCCGCGTGCGGGCGCAGAAGCATACCTACGGCCGGCGCAAGATCGAGGCCGACCAGGCCCGTCGCGACGCCCTCGAGGACGCCACCCAGGGGTGGGAGGACCTGCACGCCGCCCGGGCCCGCATCCGCTCCATCGAAAGCCAGATCCGGGCGTCCGAGCTCGCCCTGGCCGGTGTCGAGGAAGAGGCCAAGGTCGGCTCGCGCACCGTGCTCGACGTGTTGGATGCCGAACAGGAACTGTTCAATGCCCGCGTCAACCTGGTTCGGGCGCAGCGCGATGAAATGGTCGCCGCCTTCACCTTGAAGTCCGCGCTGGGCCAGATGACCGCCGAAGCATTGACTCTGCCGGTCGAAATCTACGACCCGACCCGGCATTACGAGGACGTGCGCGATAAGTGGATCGGCACCGGCGTCGACGTGAAATACGAGGAATGACCGCGTTCGGGCGCGCCGGATATCGGCGCGATCCCGGAAAGTCCCGGAAGAACGCGTAAGATTTTAATGATTTGTATTGGTTCGTACGGCATGATGGCCGCGATTCGGACCCAGGGGGACCACGGACAGTCGGATCATGAGCGACGACAAGGCCCAGCAAGAACCCTCGATGGAGGACATCCTCGCCTCGATCCGCCGAATTCTTTCGGAGGACGAGGCTGAGGAGAAGAGCGCGGATCCGGTGGTGGAGCCGGCCCCCGAACCCGAACCCGTTCCGGTGTTCGAACCCGAGCCTGAACCCGAGCCTCTGCCCCAGGACGACATCGACGCGATGTTCGCCGACGCGGCGCCGGAACCGGTCCCGGAGCCGGTGTTCGAGCCCGAGCCCGAGCCCGAACCGGTCTTCGAGCCGGAGCCCGAGCCCGAACCGTTCGTCATGCCCGAGCCCGAGGACGATGTCCTCGAACTGACCGAGGACATGGTCCTCGACGAGGACGAGCCGGCCTTCGACATCAACGCCTTCAAGCCCGATCTCGGGGAATACGAGCCCGAACCGGTGATGCCGGCCCCGCGCCGGCCGGCACCGCGCCGGGTCGATGAGGATGCGCTGATTTCCGACAACGCGGCGCACCGCAGCACCTCGCTGCTGTCCGACCTCGCCCGCGAGATCGTGCGCCAGCGCTCCATCGGCCTGGGCAATGGCGGCATCACGCTGGAAGCCATGGTGCGGGAGCTGTTGAAGCCGATCCTCAAGGAATGGCTCGACGAGAACCTTCCCTACATGATCGAGCGGATCGTCAAGAAGGAAATCGAGAAGATGGTAAACCGGGCCGAGAACCTTTAATCTCCGCGCCCTTGACGGTCCAGACGGCTCGGGCCTTCCCGGGCCGTCTTCCGTTTCAGCCCTGTGATTCATCAGCGAGTTCCGGAACGCCCCGCCATGCTGGACAAGACCTACCGCCCGTCCGAGGTCGAGCCGACCCACTACCAGGCCTGGGAAGGCTCCGGCGCCTTTGCCGCCGATCCCGCCCGCGGGCAGCCGCCCTACACCATCATGATGCCGCCGCCGAACGTGACCGGCAGCCTGCACATGGGCCATGCGCTGACCTTCACGCTGCAGGACGTGCTGATCCGTTTCAACCGCATGAACGGCCGCGACGCCTTGTGGCAGCCCGGCACCGACCATGCCGGCATCGCCACCCAGATGGTGGTCGAGCGCCAGCTGGAGGCTCAGAAGCTCAGCCGCCATGACCTGGGGCGCCAGCGCTTCATCGAACGGGTGTGGGAATGGAAGGCCGAATCGGGCGGCACCATCACCCGCCAGCTCCGCCGCCTGGGCGCCTCGCCGGACTGGGCGCGCGAGCGCTTCACCATGGATGAGGGCCTGAGCGCCGCGGTGCGCAAGGTCTTCGTCGATCTCTACAAGCAGGGTCTGATCTATCGCGACAAGCGGCTGGTCAACTGGGACCCCAAGCTGCACACCGCCATCTCCGACCTTGAGGTGGAGCAGCGCGAGGTGAAGGGCCACATGTGGCACTTCAAGTATCCGGTCGATGGGGTGGACGACACCTTCATCACCGTCGCCACCACCCGGCCCGAGACCATGTTGGGCGACACCGCCGTGGCGGTGCACCCCGAGGACGAGCGCTACACCCATCTGGTGGGGAAGATGGTGCGCCTGCCCATCGTCGGCCGCCTGATCCCCATCGTCGCCGACGAGTATTCCGACCCGACCAAGGGCACCGGCGCGGTCAAGATCACCCCCGCCCACGATTTCAACGACTTCGAGGTGGGCAAGCGGCACGGCCTGGAGATGATCAACATCCTGGACCGCGATGCCCGCCTCAACGATGCCGTGCCCGAGGCCTATCGCGGCCTCGACCGCTACGACGCGCGCAAGCAGGTGGTGGCCGAGATGGAGGCGCTGGGCCTGCTGGACCAGATCGTCAACCACGTTCACATGGTGCCCTACGGCGATCGTTCCGGCGTCGTCATCGAGCCGTGGCTGACCGACCAGTGGTTCGTCGATGCCGTCACCCTGGCCAAGCCCGCCATCGCGGCGGTGGAGACCGGCAAGACCC
Source organism: Magnetospirillum sp. UT-4 (assembly GCF_902729435.1). GTDB lineage: Bacteria > Pseudomonadota > Alphaproteobacteria > Rhodospirillales > Magnetospirillaceae > Magnetospirillum. The sequence goes on along the minus strand of NZ_LR746525.1, from coordinate 20,178 downwards.
GCTTTGTCCCCAAGCACTGGGAGAACACCTACTACGAGTGGATGCGCAACATCCAGCCGTGGTGCATCTCGCGCCAGATCTGGTGGGGCCACCAGGTGCCGGCGTGGTACGGCCCCGACGGGCATATCTTCGTCGAACTGACCGAGGAGGCCGCCGCTACCGCCGCCGCCGCCCATTACGGCAAGGCGGTGGACCTGACCCGCGACCAGGATGTGCTCGACACCTGGTTCTCGTCGGCGTTGTGGCCGTTCTCGACCCTGGGCTGGCCGGAGCAGACGCCGGACCTGGCCCGCTACTATCCCACCGACGTGCTGGTCACCGGCTTCGACATCATCTTCTTCTGGGTCGCCCGGATGATGATGATGGGCCTGCATTTCATGGGCGACGTGCCGTTCCGCGACATCTACATCCACGCCCTGGTCCGCGACGAGAAGGGCCAGAAGATGTCCAAGTCCAAGGGCAACATCATCGACCCGCTGGACATCATCGACAAATACGGCTGCGACGCGTTGCGCTTCACCCTGGCGGCCATGGCCGCCCAGGGCCGCGACCTCAAGCTGGCGGAAAGCCGGGTCGAGGGCCACCGCAACTTCGCCACCAAGCTGTGGAACGCCGCCCGCTTCTGCCAGATGAACGAATGCCACCCGGTGGCCGGATTCGACCCCGGAACGGTCACGGAGACGGTCAACCGCTGGATCGCCGGCAAGACCGCCGAGGTCGCCGACAAGGTGGCGCAGGCGCTGGAGGGCTACCGCTTCGACGCGGCGGCCGGCGCCGCCTATCAGTTCGTGTGGGGAACCTTCTGCGACTGGTACCTGGAATTCGCCAAGCCCATCCTGCAGGGGGCGGACGAGGGGGCCAAGGCCGAGACCCGGGCGACCGCGGCGTGGGCGCTGGACATGATCCTGCATGTGCTGCACCCGTTCATGCCGTTCATCACCGAGGAATTGTGGACGCAGACCGCCCCCCGTGACGGCGCCCTGATGCGCCGGCCCTGGCCGAGCCTGCCTGGGCTGCACGATGCCGCAGCCGAGTCCGAGATGGATTGGGTGGTGCGGGTGGTGTCGACCATTCGCGGCGTGCGCTCGGAAATGAACGTTCCGCCCGCGGCACAACTGGCCGTGCTGGCCAGCGGCCTGGCGGAAGAGCGCGTCGGCTGGGCCACCACCCACCGCGACCTGATCCTGCGCCTGGCCCGCCTGGCCGAATTCGACACCCGCCCGGACAGCAACAAGATGGCCGAGGTGCTGCAGGACGGGGCGGCGCAGATCGTGATCGACGAGGCAACGCTGCTGATGCCGCTGGCCGGCATTGTCGACCTCGACAAGGAGCGTGCCCGGCTGGAGAAGGAGATCGCCCGCGTCGAGGGCGAGATCGCCAAGGTCGACCGCAAGTTTGCCAATCCCGATTTCGTCGCCAAGGCCGCGCCGGAAGTGGTCGAGGAGAACCGCGAGCGCCGCGAGGAATGGGCCGCGGCGAAGGCCAGGCTGACGGAGGCGCTGCAGCGGCTGTCCGGGGCCTGAAGTCAGTCCCGGGATTCGCCATCGACCACGGTCTCCTCGTCCTCGTCCCCGGCGTCGTCCCCGGCCTCGTCCTGGTCTTCGTCCTCGCCGCCCAGGACGGCGCCGTCATGCTCGTCCTCGTCCTCGCCTGGCGTCACGGCCTCATCCTCGGCGAAAACGGTTTCGCTGTCGGGGGTGGGGCGCATCACCGGGACGGCGCGGGAATGACCGCGGGGTGGCCGCATCATCTGCCGCGGCGCCGGAACGAATTCGGCCTGGCATTTCGGGCACACCGGCGGGTCGCGGCCGAGGTCGTAATAGGCGGCACTGCAGGCGGCGCAATGGCGCTTGGTCCCTCGATTGGCTTGCGGCACGGCATCCTCTCCATCCCTGTGACTGGGTGGATGTGGATGGTCCGGTGCCTTGGCGCCAGCCCCGCTTCCGGGTCTATACCAGGCGCCGGATGAAGGGCTGGTAGGGGCGGTCGTTGGTGCGGATGTGGTCGAACAGCCAGAAGCGCAGGAAGTCGGCGGCCTCGCCGGTCAAGCGGTGGGTGTCCTGACCCTCGGCCGGATCGGAGAAGCGCACCTTCAGGTTGTCGGCCTGGGCCAGCAGACGGTCATGCTCGGCCTTGTGCATGGCCAGGCCGGGATAGCCGTGGCGGTCGAGCAGGCGCTCCTCGGCGACGAAGTGGGCGCGGGTGCGCAACACCAGGCGGTCGAGGATGGCAGCCAACTGGGAGATGGCGCTTCCGGTCTGGGCCGCGGCCAGGAACTCGTTGCACAGCTCCAACAGGTCCCGGTGGTCGGCATCGATGGCCGGCAGGCCAAGCTTGAACTCGTCACTCCACTCCAACTGACTCATCGTCTCCGCCCTTCCACGAATCCGGCGCTGCTCAGCCTTCGCCGGGGCCTACACTGCCAATCGCCTGCCAAGATCGGGTTAACCCCCCGGGCCGCCCCCCTGACGAAGGTGGTACGGTAACAAAAATAACACGAATTCTCAAACAAAATCCGGGGGTTATTGTGCAGTGCAGCTACCAGGGCTGCGGGTGGGGCGTTCCCACGGCACCGAGCAGGCCGCCGACGGCAGCGTGGAACATGGCCTCGGTGAGGCGCCCGGTATTGGTGTTGTAGCGCGAGCAATGGTAGCTGTCGGCCAGGACCAGTCCGCCGGGCAGGTGGTGCAGCAGGCCGTGGCCGAACGGGTAGGCGGACTTGCGCAGGCCCAGGGTGGACAGCACCGCCTGATGGGCGTCGCGGCCGATGGCCAGCACGCCCCTGAGCTTCGCCATGGCGGCGATCTCGGCGGCGAGAAAGGGCCGGCACGCGGTGAATTCGGCGGGCAGCGGCTTGTTGCCGGGCGGCACGCAGCGTACCGCGTTGCTGATTCGCACATCGACCAGGCGGAAGCCGTCTTCGGCGCTGGCGCCGTAGCGTCCCTCGGCCAGGCCGAAGGCCGCCAGGGTCGAGTAGAGCAGGTCACCGGCAAAGTCGCCGGTGAACGGCCGGCCGGTGCGGTTGGCGCCCCTGAGGCCGGGCGCCAGCCCGACGCACAGCAGGCGCGCCTCCAGCGATCCGAACGAGGGCACCGGCGCGTTGAACCAGTCGGGATGGTCGGCACGGCTGGCCCGCCGCATGTCCGCCAGGCGCGGGCACAGGGGGCAGTCGCGGTCGGGAACCGGCGGCGTCACTGCGGCTCGAACCCCCGGTCCTCGCGGTTGGGCACCGCGCGGGCGATCAGAGGTTCGAGATCAAGCAACTCGATGAAGGTATCGCACTGGCGCCGCAACTCGTCGGCGACCATGGGCGGCTGCGAGCGGATGGTCGACACCACCGACACCCGCACGCCCTTGCGCTGCACCGCCTCGACCAGGCGGCGGAAGTCGCCGTCGCCGGAAAACAGGACCACATGGTCGAGATGCTGCGCCATCTCCATGACGTCGATGGCCAGCTCGATGTCCATGTTGCCCTTGATCTTGCGCCGACCCATGGCGTCGGTGAACTCCTTGGTCGGCTTGGTGACCATGGTGTAGCCGTTGTAATCGAGCCAGTCGACCAGCGGGCGGATCGGCGAGTATTCCTGATCCTCCATCAGGGCGGTGTAGTAGAACGCGCGAACCAGCCGTCCCTTGGCGGCGAACAGCTGCAGCAGACGCTTGTAATCAATGTCGAAGCCCAGCGCCCGGGCGGCCGCATACAGGTTGGACCCGTCGATGAACAGGCCGACTCTTTCAGTGTCGTAAAATTGCATGGTGGTTCCCATCTATGAACTTGAACTGAATGAATGATGCGGCCGAGGCGGCCGCCGAACGCTCCTGAAGGTAGGGCCTATGCCGGTTTGCCGCAAGGGCGCCGGGGCTTCGGCAAGCTTGCGTTCGGCCCCGTGGCCGCTATATAAGCTGGACTCTTTTTCCTGGTCGCGTATTGGCAAAGGACGTTCCATGGCTCGCGTTACCGTCGAAGATTGCGTATTGAAGGTTCCCAACCGGTTCGAGCTGGTACTGATGGCGGCCCAGCGCGCCCGCGACATCTCGTCCGGCGGCCGGCTGACCGTCGAGCGCGACAACGACAAGAACCCGGTGGTGGCGCTGCGCGAGATCGCCGAGGAGACGGTCGGCATCGACCACCTGCGCAACGAGCTGGTCCAGAGCCTGCAGAAGCACGTCGAAGTGGACGAGCCGGAAGAGGACGAGATGGAGGCGTTCATGCCCGAACGCGACCTCGGCTTCGAGACCATGGCGACGGAGGAGGAGGCGATCGAGGACGGCCTCACCGTGTCCGAGGACGGCGTCGATTTCGATCCCGACGCCATGGCCGGCGACCTGCCGGACGGCGACATCGAGTGACGTTGCCGGGGGCGGCGATGGCGAACGCCTTTCAGGTGATGGCGAACGCCTCGCACATGCCGCCCCATTCAGCGCCGGCCGCGCCGGTGGCCAAGGAGGCGCGGCCATGATGCGCCAGTTCGAACTCGTCGAACGTGTGAAGTCCTACGATCCGGCCGCGGACGAGGACGCCATCAACCGCGCCTACGTCTTCGCCATGAAGATGCACGGCTCCCAGAAGCGGGCCTCGGGCGACCCCTATTTCTCCCATCCCATCGAAGTCGCCGGCATCCTGACCCGCTACCGGCTGGATTCGGCCTCGATCATCACCGCGCTGCTGCACGACACCATCGAGGACACCCCCGCCACCCAGGAGGACATCGACCGCCTGTTCGGGGCCGAGATCGGCCGGCTGGTGGACGGGGTGACCAAGCTGTCGCGCATCGAGCTGCAGTCGGACCATGCCAAGCAGGCCGAGAACCTGCGCAAGCTGGTGCTGGCCATGAGCGAGGACATCCGGGTCCTGCTGGTGAAGCTGGCCGACCGCGTCCACAACATGCGCACGCTGCACTACATCGGCAATCCCGAGAAGCGCCGCCGCATCGCCCTGGAAACCATGGAGATCTACGCTCCGCTGGCCGAACGCATCGGCATGCAGGAGATGAAGATCGAACTGGAGGACCTGGCCTTCACCGAACTGCACGGTGACGCCAGGGCCTCCATCATCGCCCGGCTCAATTTCCTGCGCGAGCAGGGCGGCGACCTGATCGGGCGCATCCTCGACGAACTGCGGCGCACGCTGGAAGAGGCGGGGGTGAGCGCCACCGTCTCGGGCCGGGAGAAGACGCCTTATTCGATCTGGCTGAAGATGCAGCGGCGCAATGTCGGTTTCGAGCAATTGTCCGACATCATGGCCTTCCGCGTCGTGGTCGACAGCGTCGAGGACTGCTACCGAGCGCTGGGCGTGGTGCATTCCCGCTATCCCATGGTGCCGAACCGGTTCAAGGACTACATCTCGACGCCCAAGCCCAACGGCTACCGCTCGCTCCATACCGGGGTGTTCGGCCCCGAGCGCCACCGCATCGAAGTGCAGATCCGCACCCAGGAGATGCACGAGGTCTCGGAACTGGGCGTCGCCGCCCACTGGAAGTACAAGCAGGGCGGCGGGCGCCTCACCGACGGCCGCCAGTACCGCTGGCTGCGCGAACTCCTCGACATCCTGGAACATGCCTCCAACCCCGAGGAATTCCTCGAGCACACCAAGCTCGAGATGTTCCAGGACCAGGTGTTCTGCTTCACGCCCAAGGGCGATCTGATCGCCCTGCCGTCCGGCGCGACGCCGGTGGACTTCGCCTATGCCGTTCATTCCGAGGTCGGCGACACCTGCGTCGGCGCCAAGATCAACGGCCGCATCATGCCGCTGCGCTCGCGCCTGGGCAACGGCGACCAGGTCGAGATCATCACCTCGCGGGCGCAGACGCCGAACCCCACCTGGGAACGCTTCGTCGTCACCGGCAAGGCCCGCGCCCGCATCCGCCGCTTCGTCCGCACCCAGCAGCGCGCCCAGTACGTCGATCTCGGCCGCGCCATCCTGGTCCGCGCCTTCCGCCAGGAAGGCTACGACTTCGCCGAGAAGTCGCTGGAGGGCGTGCTGAAGATCTTCAAGCAGCCCAGCGTCGACGACCTCATCGCCGAGGTGGGCGAGGGGACCCTGACCGCCCGCGAGGTGGTGTCCACCGTCTTCCCCGAACTCAAGACCCAGCGCGCCGACAATGTGGTGCCGCTGGGCCGCAAGCCCAAGCCCGAGCGCAAGGACCAGGCCGGCGGTGCCATTCCCATCAAGGGGCTGATCCCCGGCATGGCGGTGCATTTCGCCGGTTGCTGCCATCCGCTGCCGGGTGACCGCATCGTCGGCATCGTCACCACCGGCAAGGGGGTGACCGTCCACACCATCGATTGCGAGAATCTGGAGCAATACGCCGAGACGCCCGAGCGCTGGCTCGACATCTCGTGGGACGAGGCCGAGGGCAAGGCCCATACCGGGCGCATCGACCTGGTGGTCAACAACGAGCCCGGCACCCTGTCGACGGTGACCACGGTGATCGCCAAGAACGTCGGCAACATCTCCAACCTCAAGATCACCAACCGCACCACCGAGTTCTTCGAGATGCTGATCGACATCGAGGTGCGCGACGTCAAGCACCTGACCAACATCATCGCCGCGCTGAGGGCCACGCCCTCCATCAACTCGGTCGAACGCGCGCGCAACTGATCGGGACGACTCACGCCATGACCTTCCGCCCCCTCCGCCTCGGCGTGAACATCGACCACGTCGCCACCATCCGCAACGCCCGCGGCGGTCGCCATCCCGACCCGGTGCGCGCCGCCCACCTGGCGGCGGCGGCCGGGGCCGACGGCATCACCGCCCATCTGCGCGAGGACCGGCGCCACATCGCCGACCGCGACATCGAGCGCCTGGCCAACGAGATCCCGCTGCCGCTCAACCTGGAGATGGCCGCCACCGAGGAGATGCTGGCCATCGCGCTGCGCCACCGCCCCCACGCCGCCTGCATCGTGCCGGAGCGGCGCGAGGAGCGGACCACCGAGGGCGGGCTGGACGTCGCCGGCAATCTGGAGGCGCTGCGCCCCATCGTCGGCCGCCTGGTCGAGGCCGGGGTGCGGGTGTCCATGTTCATCGAGGCCGACCCCCGCCAGTTGGATGCGGCGAAGGCCATCGGCGCCCCGGTGGTGGAACTGCATACCGGCGCCTATTGCGACCACGAGGGCGAAGCCCGCGACCGCGAATTCGCCCGCATCCAGGCGGCGGCCGCCCATGCCGAGGCGATCGGGCTGGAGTGCCACGCCGGCCACGGCCTGACCTTCGACACCGTCAAGCCCATCGCCGCCATCGCCACCATCGTCGAGCTGAACATCGGCCATTTCCTGGTCGGCGAAGCCATCTTCATCGGCTTCGACGCCGCCATCCGCCGCATGCGCGCCCTGATGGACGAATCCCGCCCAGGAGGGGCCCGCCAGGGCGCCGGCCAGGGGGCCGAGGCGTGATCCTGGGGCTCGGCAACGACCTGTGCGACATCCGCCGCATCGAGAAGACCCTGGAGCGGTTCGGCCCGCGGTTCCTTGACCGGGTGTTCACCGATCGCGAGCGGGCCAAGGCCGAGCGGCGGGCGGAGTCCCTGCGGGCCTCGACCTACGCCAAGCGCTTCGCCGCCAAGGAGGCTTGCGCCAAGGCGCTGGGCACCGGCTTCCGCGACGGGGTGTTCCTCAAGGACATCGGTGTGGTCAACCTGGCCTCGGGCCAACCGGCGCTGCATCTGACCGGCGGCGCCGCCGAACGGCTGGCTGCCATCACGCCGCCGGGCATGACGGTCCGCATCGACCTGACCATGACCGACGAATACCCGCTGGCCGAAGCGGTGGTGGTGATTTCCGCCCTGCCCGGCCAGGGTGGCGCTTGACAGGTGCCGCCCAGGCTGGTTTGCTCGCCCCGACCCAGGGTCGGGTATTGTGGCGTTGATTTATTGTGAATCAAATAGTTAGGCGACTTCGTTCATGTCCAGTAGAAAGTCCGGCGGCAGCTGGGAAACCATCAAGACGGTCCTCTACGCCATGCTCATCGCCGGCGTGGTGCGCACGGTGGCGTTCGAGCCGTTCAACATTCCGTCCGGGTCGATGATCCCGACCCTGCTGATCGGCGACTATCTGTTCGTTTCCAAGTATGCCTACGGCTATTCGCGCCATTCCACCCCGTTCAGCCTGGGTCCGTCGGGCGAACGGGTGCTGGAGAAGAGTCCGGAGCGCGGCGACGTCATCGTCTTCAAGAAGCCGCCCGAGGACAAGATCGACTACATCAAGCGCGTGGTCGGCCTGCCGGGCGACCGCATCCAGGTGGTCGGCGGCGTCCTGCACATCAACGGCGAGCCGGTGAGGCGCGACCGCATCGAGGATTTCGTCGAGCTGACCCGCGAGGGCAACATCATGCGCGCGCCGCAATACGTCGAGACCCTGCCCGGCGGGCGCAAGCACCGCATCATCGAATATGCCGGCGACAACGGCATCGCCGACAACACCATGGAATACGTGGTTCCGCCGGGACACTACTTCATGATGGGCGACAACCGCGACAATTCCGCCGATTCCCGCTTCCTCGACGAAGTCGGATACGTCCCGGCCGAGAACCTGGTCGGCCGGGCCGAGGTGATCTTCTTCTCGGGCGACGGCAGCGCCGCCCTGTGGGAGCCGTGGAAGTGGCCGTGGGCCATCCGCTACGGGCGCCTTTTCGACGGGATCGACTGAGCGATGGCGCGAGCCGGCGACCTCGCCGAACGTCTGGGGCATCGTTTCGTCCGGCCGGAGCTGCTCGAGCAGGCGCTGGCCCATCCCTCGCTGGCGCAAGGCCGGTCGCCGCGTCGCGCCCCCCCTTACGAGCGCCTGGAATTCCTGGGCGACCGGGTGTTGGGTCTGGCGGTCGCCGAGATGCTGTTCCTGCGCTTCCCGTCCGAGCCCGAAGGTGCGCTGGCGCGTCGCCATGCCGCCCTGGTGCGGCGCGAGACTCTGGCGCGGGTGGCCGAGGACCTGGGCATCGGCGACCATCTCGACCTGTCCAGGGGAGAGGACGAGGCCGGCGGGCGGACCAATCCGGGGACGCTGGCCGATGCCTGCGAAGCGGTGATCGGCGCCCTGTTCGCCGATGGCGGCTTCGACGCTGCGGCGTTGCTGGTGCGGCGCGCCTGGACCCCGCTGATGGAAGAGGCCGCCTCGCCGCCCAAGGACGCCAAGACCGCGTTGCAGGAATGGGCGCAGGGGCGGGGCCGGCCTCTGCCGGCCTACACCACCTTGGGCACCGAGGGACCGCCCCACGAACCCAGGTTCCTGGTTTCGGTGTTCGTGGAAGGGGTGGGCGACGCCACCGGGAGCGGGCCGTCCAAGCGGGTGGCGGAACAGGCGGCGGCAGCCGCGTTGCTGGAGAGGGTGACGACATGACCGGGGTGGCGGATAGCGACAAGCGCTGCGGCTACGTTGCCGTCGTCGGCGCCCCCAATGCCGGCAAGTCGACCCTGGTCAACGGCCTGGTCGGGACCAAGGTGTCCATCGTCTCGCCCAAGGTCCAGACCACGCGCTTCCGCGTGCTCGGCATCGTCATGGCCGGCCCGGCCCAGATCATCCTGGTCGATACCCCCGGCATCTTCCAGCCCAGGCGCCGGCTCGACCGCGCCATGGTGGCGGCGGCCTGGGACGGCGCCGCCGATGCCGAGATGGTCTGCCTGGTGGTCGATGCCCTGAAGGGCCGCGACGACGACGTCCAGGCCATTCTCGACCGCCTGAAGCAGGCCGGACGCGAAGCCATCCTGGTGCTGAACAAGGTCGATGCGGTGCGCAAGGACAAGCTGCTCAAGCTGGCCGCCGACCTCACCGCCGAGGGCATCTTCACCGACGTCTTCATGGTCTCGGCCCTGAGCGGAGACGGATTGGCCGACCTGGCGCAGGTGTTCGCGCAGCGGGTCCCGGCCGGCCCCTGGATGTTTCCCGAGGACGAGGTCTCCGATCTGCCGCAGCGCCTGCTGGCGGCCGAGATCACCCGCGAGAAGGCGTTCATCCAGTTGCATGACGAACTGCCCTATTCCCTTGCCGTCGAGACCGAGCAATGGCAGGAACGCGAGGACGGTTCCGCCCGCATCGACCAGATCATCTACATCCAGCGCGACAGCCAGAAGGCCATCGTGGTGGGCAAGGGCGGCAGCCGCATCAAGGCCATCGGCGCCGCCGCCCGCGAAGAGCTGGAAGCGCTGCTGGAGCGCCGCGTCCATCTGTTCCTGCACGTCAAGGTGAAGGAGGACTGGGCCGAACGGCGCCAGCATTTCAGCGACATGGGCTTGAACTTCGACGCCTAGGACAGCCGCCATGGACCATCGCGACATCGGAGTGGTCCTGATCTGGGTCGGCGCCATCCTGATGGTCGCCGTGCTGCAGCACCGGCTGCGCAAGGGGGCGCTGGGCGAGCAGGCCTTCGACGTGACGCCACCCATCGAACGCTGGGCGGTGGGCATCGCCGGCACCGGCATCGCCCTGGCGGCGCTGGGCATCATCCTGGTGTTCTGGAGCTTCCTCTAGTGGAATGGGCGGACGAAGGAATCGTCCTGGCCGTCCGCCGCCACGGCGAGAACGGGGCGGTGGCCAGCCTGCTGACCCGCGCGCACGGCCGCCATCCCGGCCTGGTCCACGGCGGATCCGGCAAGGCCAATCGCGGCGTGCTGCAGCCCGGCAACCACGTCAAGGCGTGGTGGCGGGGCCGCCTGGCCGAGCAGCTGGGCAGCTACCGGGTCGAGATGGCCCAGGCCCACGCCGCCGGCATCCTCGACCATGCCGGGCGGCTGGCGGCGGTGGCCTCGGCCTGCGCCCTGTGCGAGGCGGTGCTGCCCGAGCGCGAGCCGCATCCGGCCGCCTTCGCCGCCCTGGTCGCCCTGCTGGAGGCGATGAAGAGCGAGGCCTGGCCCAGCGTCTACGTGCATTGGGAGCTGGCGCTGCTGCGCGACCTCGGCTATGGCCTGGACCTGACCGCCTGCGCCGCCACCGGCGCCACCATCGACCTCGGTTATGTCAGCCCCAAGACCGGCCGCGCGGTGTCGCGGGCGGCGGCGGAACCCTACCGCGACCGGCTGCTGCCGCTGCCAGCCTTCCTGGTCGAGGGTGGCGAGGGCAGCGGCGGCGACATCCTGGACGGCCTGGCGCTCACCGGGTACTTCCTCGACCGTCATGTGCTGGCGCCGCACCGGGTGGCGATGCCGGCGGCACGTTCGCGACTGATTGACCGGTTGCGCGGGTGAGCTACTATATCTAGGACCACTCGGGGAGTCCCATGACCGAACCTGCCAATGCGGGCGATATCCGCGAAACCTCGCTGACCGAGGCGCTGGGCGAACGCTACCTCGCCTATGCCATGTCGACCATCGTGTCGCGCTCGCTGCCCGACGTGCGCGACGGGCTGAAGCCGGTGCATCGCCGCCTGCTGTTCGCCATGCGGCAGCTGAAGCTGGACCCCGAGGGCGGCTTCAAGAAGTGCGCCCGCGTGGTCGGCGACGTCATCGGCAAGTACCATCCCCACGGCGACCAGTCGGTCTACGACGCGCTGGTGCGCCTGGCCCAGGAATTCGCGGTGCGCTATCCGCTGGTCGAGGGCCAGGGCAATTTCGGCAATATCGACGGCGACAACGCCGCCGCCATGCGATACACCGAGGCCAAGCTGACCGCCGTCGCCGCCGCCCTGATGGACGGCCTGGACGAGGACGCGGCCGATTTCCGCCCCACCTATGACGGCTCCGAGGACGAGCCGGTGGTGATGCCGGCGGCCTTTCCCAACCTGCTCGCCAACGGTTCCGCCGGCATCGCGGTGGGCATGGCCACCAGCATTCCGCCCCACAATGTGGGCGAGATCTGCGACGCGCTGGCCCACCTCATCCGGCAACCCGACTGCGCCATCGACGACCTCATCGCCCGCATGCCCGGCCCCGACTTCCCCACCGGCGGCGTGCTGGTCGAGACCCGCGCGGCGGTGGCCGAGGCCTACCGCACCGGGCGCGGCTCGTTCCGCCTGCGGGCCCGGTGGAGCGTGGAGAAGCTGTCGCACGGCCTCTACCAGATCGTGGTCACCGAAATTCCCTATCAGGTGCAGAAATCCAAGGTGATCGAGAAGATCGCCGAGCTGCTGGGCGAGAAGAAGCTGCCGCTGCTGGCCGACATCCGCGACGAATCGGCCGAGGACGTGCGCATCGTGCTGGAGCCGAGGAACCGCAGCGTCGAGGCCGAGCACCTGATGGAGCAACTGTTCCGCCAGACCGACCTGGAGACCCGGTTCGGTCTCAACATGAACGTGCTGGACCGGGACGCGGTGCCCCGGGTGATGAACCTGAAGGAGGTGCTGCGCGCCTTCCTCGACCATCGCCTGGAGGTGCTGCAGCGCCGCACCAACCACCGGCTCGACAAGATCGCCAGGCGGCTGGAGGTGCTGGACGGCTACCTCAAGGTCTATGCCGACCTCGATACCGTCATCCGCATCATCCGCTTCGGCGACCAGCCCAAGGCCGAGTTGATCGCCGCTTTCTCGCTGACCGAGATTCAGGCCGACGCCATCCTCAACATGCGCCTGCGCTCGCTGCACCGGCTGGAGGAGCTGGAAATCCGCACCGAGCACGGCAAGCTGTCGGCGGAGCAGGGGGATTTGCGCGCCCTGCTGGCCGACGAGGGTAAGTGCTGGGCCGCCATCGCCGGCCAGGTCGCCGACATCCGCAAGGCCTTCGGCCCCGGCACCGCGCTGGGCGACCGCCGCACCGAGCTGGGCGAGGCGCCGTCGGCGGTGGTGGTCCCCATCGAGGCCTTCGTCGAGCGCGAGCCCATCACCCTGATCCTGTCGGAAAAGGGCTGGGTGCGGGCGATGAAGGGCCATGTCGACCAGTTCGACGCCATCAAGTTCAAGGAGGGCGACGGCCTGAAGCTGGCCCTGAAGGCCGAGACCACCGACAAGCTGCTGTTCTTCGCCACCGACGGCCGGTTCTACACCATCGGCGGCGACAAGCTGCCGTCGGGGCGCGGCTTCGGCGAGCCGCTGCGCCTGATGATCGACCTCGCCAACGACGCCGACATCGCCACCGTCCTGGTCCACAAGCCCGGCCGGCGGCTGCTGGTGGCCTCGGATGGCGGCCGCGGCTTCATCGTCGAGGAGACCGAGGTGCTGGCCCAGACCAAGGCCGGCAAGATGGTGCTCAACCTGGGCGACGGCGAGGCGGCGCGGTTCTGCGTGCCGGTGGAGGGCGACGCGGCGGCGGTCATCGGCGCCAACCGCAAGCTGCTGGTGTTCATGACCGAGGAGATACCGGTCATGACCCGCGGTCGGGGGGTGATGCTGCAGAAGTACCGCGACGGCGGCATGGCCGACATCAAGCTGTTCACCCTGGCCGAGGGCCTGTCGTGGAAGATGGGCGAGCGCACCCGCACCGAGCCGGACCTCACCCCCTGGCTGGGCAAGCGGGCCTCGTTCGGGCGACTGCCGCCCACCGGTTTCCCGCGCAGCAACAAGTTTACATAAACCCCTGGTCGGACCACTCGCTTTGGTGCACCATCAACCCCAAATGGTTTGGTCAACAATGAACCGTGATGGAGGAAGTGCATGGAAAGGCGTTCGTTCCTGAAGGCCGCCGGTGTCGGCCTTGCTTCCAGCGCGGTGGCCGCCCCGGCCATCGCCCAGACCAGCCCCGAAATCAAGTGGCGCATGGCGTCGAGCTTTCCCAAGAGCCTCGACACCATCTACGGCTCGGGTGAGCTGGTGGCGCGGCGGGTCGCCGAGCTCACCGACAACAAGTTCCAGATCCGGGTGTTCGCCGCCGGCGAGATCGTTCCCGGCCTGCAGGTGCTGGACGCGGTTCAGGCCGGCACCGTCGAATGCGGTGCCAGCGCCAGCTACTACTACGTCGGCAAGGACCGCACCTTCGCCTTCGAGACCGGCGTGCCGTTCGGCCTGACCTCGCGCCAGCAGAACGCCTGGCTGTATCACGGCGGCGGCATGGCGCTGATGCGGGAGTTCTTCGCCGGCTACAACATCATCAATTTCCCGTCGGGCAACACCGGCGCGCAGATGGGCGGCTGGTTCCGCAAGGAGATCAAGTCCATCAAGGACCTGCAGGGGCTCAAGATGCGCATCGCCGGCATCGGCGGCGAGGTCATGCGGGCCCTGGGCGCGGTGCCGCAGCAATTGGCCGGCGGCGATATCTATCCGGCGCTGGAGAAGGGCACCATCGACGCCACCGAGTGGGTCGGCCCCTATGACGACGAGAAGCTGGGCTTCTACAAGGTGGCCAAGAACTACTACTATCCGGCGTTCTGGGAGGGTGGCACCACCATCACCTCCTACGTCAACCTCGACCACTGGAACAAGCTGCCGAAGCTCTACCAGAGCGCCTTCGAGACCGCCTGTGCCGAGGCCAACCTGGACATGCAGGCCAAGTACGACGTGCTGAACATCGGCGCCATCAAGCGTCTGGTCGGCGCCGGCACCCAGCTCCGGCCTTTCCCCAAGGACGTGATGCTGGCGGCCCAGACCGCCGCCTTCAAGCTGTACGAGGACACCGCGGCCGAGAACCCGAAGTTCTCCAAGGTCTACCGGCCGTGGAAGGCGTTCCGCGAGGATATCCAGCTGTGGTGGAAGGTCGCCGAATTCAATTTCGACGCCTTCAGCCTCAACAACCCGCTCAAGAAATAGCGGCAAGCTTCGGCGACGGCCCGCATCCGGCAGCACCGGATGCGGGCCTTGTCGTGTTCAGCGGCCGCCCTTGAGCTGGTCCTGCAAGGACGGGCCGGATTCGGGTGCTTCGGGCGGATCGTCGGATGGCGGAGTGACATCCTCGTCATCAGCCGCGTTGCCGTAGTCCGGCATCTCGACCTCCATCTCGATCCCGTTGGCCTCAAGCTTGGCGGTGCCGCTGCCGACCATGCCGGGGAAGGTGATGACCAGCGCCACCATGATCACCTGGATCACCACGAACGGGACCGCGCCCCAGTAGATCTGCCCGGTGGTGATCCCCTTGATGCGCTGGCCGGTGACCTTGTCGTCGTAATCCTCGGTGGCGGCGACGCTGCGCAGATAGAACAGCGCGAAGCCGAACGGCGGATGCATGAACGAGGTCTGCATGTTGACGCCCAGCAGGATGCCGAACCAGACCAGGTCGATGCCCAGCTTTTCGGCCACCGGCGCCAGCAGCGGCACGACGATGAACGCCAGCTCGAAGAAGTCGAGGAAGAAGGCGAGCAGGAACACCATGATGTTGACGACGATCAGGAAGCCCAGCTGACCGCCCGGCAGCCCGGTCAGCAGGTGCTCGACCCACAAATCGCCGTCGACGCCGCGGAACACCAGGCCGAACACCGTCGATCCGATCAGGATGAACAGCACGAACGACGACAACTTGGCGGTCACGTCCATGGCCTGGCGCAGCAGGGGGAAGCTCAGCTTGCGCTTGGCCAACGCCAGGATCAACGCGCCGGTCGCCCCCATGGCGCCGCCCTCGGTCGGGGTGGCGACGCCGAGGAAGATGGTTCCCAGCACCAGGAAGATCAGCACCAGCGGCGGCACCAGCGAGACCAGGACACGGAGCAGCAGGGCCGAGCCGTGCAGGGTCCGCGCCTCGGGCGGCAAAGCGGGGGCGGCCTTGGGATTGAAGATGGTGGTGGCGACGACGTAAAGGGCATAGAGGGAGGTCAGCACCAGGCCGGGAATCATCGCCCCCTCGTACATGTCGCCCACCGAGCGGCCGAGCTGGTCGGCCATGATGATCAGCACCAGCGAGGGCGGGATGATCTGGGCCAGGGTGCCCGAGGCGGCGATCACGCCGGTGGCGAGCCGGCGGTCATAGCCGTAGCGCAGCATGATGGGCAGCGAGATCAGACCCATGGAGATCACGCTGGCGGCCACCACGCCGGTGGTCGCCGCCAGCAGCGCGCCGACGAAGACCACGGCATAGGCCAGGCCGCCGCGCAAGGGCCCGAACAATTGACCGATGGTGTCGAGCAGGTCCTCGGCCATGCCGCTGCGTTCGAGGATCAGGCCCATGAAGGTGAAGAACGGAATGGCCAGCAGGGTGTCGTTGCGCATGATGCCGAACACCCGCTCGGGCAGCGCCTGCAGCAGATCGGGGGTGAACAGCCCCAGTTCGATGCCGAGCAGGCCGAAGGCCAGCCCGTTGGCGGCCAGGGCGAAGGCGACCGGATAGCCGAACAGGAGGAACACGACCAGGGCGCCGAACATCAGCGGTGCCATGTTGGCGATCAGGAAGGCGGTCATGTCTGGCCCCCGACCGCCGGAGCATGGGCGCCGCCGTGCTTCACCCCCGGGTCCGGGCCTCGGCCCAGCAGGAAGGCGGCCCGCTTGATGGTCTCGGACAGGCCCTGCAGGGCCAGCAGCGTGAAGCCTAAGGGAATCAACACCTTGACCGGCCAGCGGATCAATCCGCCGGGATCGGACGACATCTCGCCGTTATGGAAGGCCTCGACCGCCAGAGGCCAGGACAGCACGGTCAGGATCAGCGCCATCGGCAGCAGGAAGAAGACGCCGCCGATGATGTCGATCCAGGTCTGGACCCGGCGCGAGAAGCGCCCGGTGACGACGTCGATCCGGATATGCTCGTTCCGGAGATGGGTGTAGCCCGCGCACAGCAGGAACACGGCGGAAAACAGGTACCACTGGATCTCGAGCCAGGCGTTGGAGCTGATGTTGAACAGATAGCGCATCATGGCGTTGGCCGAGCTGACCACCACCATGATCAGCACCAGCCAATAGACCAGCCGGCCGATCGCCGCATTCATACGGTCGATCATGCCGCTCACGCCCAAGAGCAGCGTCATCACCCGTTCCTCCCGTTGCCGGCGTTCTTGTTTCACCAACCGGACAGGCGACTATGCCACGGCAGCGAACGCGAGGCCAGCGGTGGGGGGAATTGTCAACGCAACGGAGCCGGGGGGGCGGAACCATCGTCCTCGAGCACCCGCCAGCCGTTGGGGCCGAAGGCCTCGAGCGGTTTGAACCGGGCCTTGTAGGACATCTTGCGGCTTTCGCGAATCCAATAGCCCAGATAGACGTAGGGCAGATTGGCGGCGAGCGCGTCGCCGATCAGCCACAGCACCACGTAGGTGCCGAGCGAGCGGTCGGACAGGTCGGGATCGAAGAAACTGTAGACGGCGGAAAATCCGTCCGACATGCGGTCGGCCAGGCAGACGGCGGCCAGGGCGTTGTCGGGGCGGCGGTATTCGACCAGATAGGTGTCGATGGGGCTGTCCTCGACCATGGACCGGTAGTCGTAGAACCCCATCAGCGCCATGTCGCCGCCGGTATGGCGGGCCTCCTGATAGCGCGAGAACAGGCGGTACTGCTCGGCGGTGGCGCGGGCAGGGACCTTCTTCGCCGTCAGGTCGGCATTGGCGCGCGATACCCGGCGCATGGTGCGGTCGGGGCCGAACTCGCCGACCACGATGCGCACCGGGATGCAGGCGCTGCAGCCCGGGCAGGCCGGGGTGTAGGCGATGGAATGGCTGCGGCGGAATCCGGCGCGCGACAGCGCCTCGTGCAGGACGTCGGCGTCGGGGCCGTTCAGCTCGGTGACGATCTTGCGCTCGAGCCGGCCGGCGATGTACGGACAGGGCAGGGGGGCCGTGGTGAAGAAGAAATGCGGCCGTTTGAGGGGAATGTGATCCATCGCGTCCGTCTTTGCTGTCCCGCACAGTCCCCTGATATGGTGGCCGTCCAACGGCGGGACCACCGGTCCCGAACGGGAGAGGGACCCGTGCCCCTTCGGTTCAGGCCGTCCGGGGGCCGTCCTCCGGATCGTTCACCACCACCGTGCCCGCCAGCCAATCATGCAGCGTCCGCCGGCGGGCGTTGAACAAGGCCACCACCAGGATGGCCGAAGCGGTCAGCGCGATCGATCCGTAAAAGGCCACCGTCTGAATGATTGCCTGGAAAATGGTCGGCCGTCCACTGCCGCCGTCAACCTCGGGTGCCAGGCTGCGGACCCGGAGCCTGAACAGACGCATGCCAATAGTCGCCGCGGCGGGCGAGGCGATGAGCAGGGAATGGTAGGCCAGCGGCACCAGCGCCACCGCCAGCGCCTGCAGCGGAAACAGCAATCCCAGGCTGAGCAGCCCGAGAATCAGGAAGGCGGTCCAGACCAAGGCGGCCAGGACGCTGACCACGACGATGTCGACCAGATAGGCGAAGATGCGCCGCAGCGTGACGCCTCGGTAGTATTCCGGGTGGCCCCAGGCATCTGTCCAGTCGGGGGCGGGCGCGGCTACGGTCACGACGGCGCGGGAATCGGTCATGGCATCAGTCCTTTGCGGCTCAAACCCATATAGGTGCGCCGCCGGAAGATGGAACGGTCAGTTCTTCTTCCCGCCGGCCGGGGCCAGTTGTCCCGCCGAGGCCTCGGGCGGCGGCGACAGGTCGTTCTCGCGCAGCAGGATGATGCTGAGGCGGCGGTTGCGCGGCGCCTTGGGGTCATCGACCACCAGCGGATCGGTGGCGGCGCGCCCGACGATGCGGTCGATGCGCTCCTCGGGCACGCCCGAGGCGACAAGGGCCCGGCGCGAGGCCAGCGCCCGGTCCGCCGACAGCTCCCAGTTGGTGTAGCCCGAGGGATCGCGGAACGGAATGCCGTCGGTGTGGCCGGAAATGGAGATCTTGTTGGGCATCTGGTTGACGATGCGGCTGACCAGGTCCAGCAGGGAGCGGGTATGCCCGAACATGGCGGAACTGCCCGACGGAAACATGGCCAGGCCTTCCTGGTCGGTGATCTGGATGCGCAGCCCCTCGGGGGTGTTGTCCACCAGCATGGAGCCCTGGAACTGCTTGAGTTCCGGAATGCCCTTCATGGCCTGTTCAAGCATAGTCTGGGCCTTGTCGAACTTCTCCTGCTCGCGCTCGGCCAGCTTTTCCTTGAACTCCTGCTCGCCCATGCCCTCCATCGGTTCGGTATTGGCCGAGGTGAGGTCCTCGCCGCCGGGGCCGATGGAAGCCGGCGGCAGGTGCTGCACCAGGCTGGGCGAGCTGGTGTTGGATTGCTGGGCGCCCTCGCCGATGACCTGGCCGCCGAGAATGGCGCCGGCGCCGGATTGGCTCTTGGAGGCCATGGAGGGGGCGAAGTAGTTGGAGATGCCGGTCAGCTGCTCCTCGGTCACCGCGTTCAGCAGCCACAGCAGCAGGAAGAAGGCCATCATGGCGGTGACGAAGTCGGCGTAGGCCACCTTCCAGGCGCCGCCGTGAGCGCCGCCCGAAATCTTCTTCACTCGTTTGATGATGATCTGCTGACCTTCGCCGGCCATGGCCTAGGGGGCCTTCATCAATCCGGCGGCAGGTTGGTGACCGTCTCTTCCAGTTCCTGGAAGGTCGGCCGCAACTCGTCGGGCAGGATCTTGCGGGCGAACTCCACCGAGACCTGCGGCGCGTAGCCCTGCATGTGGGCCAGCAGGCCGGCCTTCATGGCCATGAAGTAATAGTGGTCCGAGTCGAACACCATCTGCATGTTGCGCGCGAACGGCGCGAAGAATGCGTACGAGAACAGCACGCCCGAGAAGGTGCCGACCAGCGCCGCGCCGATCAGGTGGCCCAGCACCTCCGGCGGCTCGGTGATCGAGCCCATGGTGTGGATCACACCCAGCACCGCGGCAACGATGCCCAGGGCGGGCATGGCGTCGGCCATCAGGCTGACCGCGTGGCTGATCTCGTGATACACCTTGTGGTGGGCTTCCATTTCGCCGTCGATGATGGATTCCAGCTCGTGGGCGTTCGAGGTGCCCAGGGTCAGCAGCCTCAGATAGTCGCACAGGAAGGTGCGCGAATGGTGGTCGTGGCTGAAACCGGGGAACTTGGCGAATAGCGGGCTCTCATCGGGCTTTTCCACGTGGCTTTCCAGGGCCAGGTCGCCCTTGGTCTTGGCCAGCTTGAACACCGAGTAGAGCATGGACAGCATCTCGATGTAGCTGTCCTTCTTGTGGTGCGGCCCCTTGAAGATGACGGCGAAATTCTTGCCGATGCCGGTGATGGTGGATTTCGGGTTGCCCAGCAGGAGCGATCCGATGGCGGCACCGAAAATGATGATGAACTCGAATGGCTGCCAGAGAACGTCGAGGTGGCCGCCCGCCGCGGCATAGCCGCCGATAACGCTGGCGATGGTCACCACGATACCGATGATCGCGAACATTCACTTCCCCTGTTGCGGTCCCGCTTCGGACGGCATGACCAGCAGATCGTTCCGGAGAATGCTATAATTTGCCGCGGCTGTCGCGAGTCAACTC
>NZ_LR746524.1:69011-92932 GCF_902729435.1 Magnetospirillum sp. UT-4 | reverse complement strand
GGATAGCGGGGCGGTCGGATTGACAGGTCCTGCGCCGGGTCCTACCCTCGCGGGCATGTCCGATACCCTCTCCATCGCCCTGGCCCAGATCGACCCGGTGGTCGGCGACGTCGCCGGCAACGTCGCGCTGATCCGTGCCGCCCGCGCCCGCGCCGCCGCCGACCGCGCCGACCTGATCGTCTATCCCGAGCTGGTGGTCTCGGGCTATCCGCCCGAGGATCTGGTGCTGAAGGCGGCCTTCCTCGATGCCGTCGAGGCGGCGGTGGACAGCCTGGCCAAGGATACCGCCGATGGCGGCCCGGCCATGCTGGTCGGCGCCCCCTGGCGAATGGACGGGCTGGCCCGCAACGCCGCTTTGCTGCTCGACCACGGCAAGGTGACGGCGTGCCGGCTCAAGCGCCACCTGCCCAATTACGGCGTCTTCGACGAGGCCCGGGTGTTCGTCCCCGGGCCGCTGCCGGCGCCCATCACCTTCCGTGGCGTGCGCCTGGGAGTGCCCATCTGCGAGGACATGTGGTACCCGGACGTGGCCGAGACCCTGGCCGCCGCCGGGGCCGAGATCCTGGTGGTGCCCAACGGCTCGCCGTTCGAGGTGGACAAGTCGGGGGTGCGCCTGGAGCGCGCCGCGCAGCGGGTGGCCGAGACCGGGCTGCCGCTGGTCTACGTCAACCAGCTGGGCGGCCAGGACGAGCTGGTGTTCGACGGCGCCTCGTTCGCCCTGGGCGGCGACGGCAGGCCGCTGCTGCGCCTGGCGCCGTGGCGGGCCGAGGTGCTGACCACGGTGTGGCGGCGCACCGAGACGGGCTGGACCACCGAAGGCAAGCTGGCCCCCGAGCCGGCGCGCGAGGAAAGCATCTACCAGGCCATGGTCTGGGGCCTGCGCGACTATGTCGGCAAGAACGGCTTCCCCGGCGTGGTGCTGGGCCTGTCGGGCGGCATCGATTCGGCGCTGGCGGCGGCGGTGGCGGCCGATGCCCTCGGCCCCGACAAGGTGTGGTGCGTGATGATGCCGTCGCCCTATACCAGTCAGGACAGCCTGGACGACGCCGCCGGGGTGGCCAGGCTGCTGGGCTGCCGCCTCGACACCATCGGCATCCGCGCCGCCATGACCGCCTTCGACGGCATGCTGGGGCCGCTGTTCGTCGGCCGCGAGCCCGACATCACCGAGGAAAATCTTCAGTCCCGCGCCCGTGGCCTGACCCTGATGGCGCTGTCCAACAAGTTCGGCCCCATGGTGCTGTCCACCGGCAACAAGAGCGAGTTGAGCACCGGCTACGCCACCCTCTACGGCGACATGTGCGGCGGCTACGCGGTGCTGAAGGACGTCTACAAGACCGCGGTGTTCGCCGTCTGCCGCTGGCGCAACGCCCATGTCCCGGCCGGCGCGCTGGGGCCGAACGGCCCGGTGATGCCCGAGCGGGTGATCACCAAGCCGCCCTCGGCCGAGCTCAAGCCCGACCAGACCGACCAGGACACCCTGCCGCCCTATGACGAGCTGGACGGCATCCTGATGAGCCTGATCGAGGGCGAGCTGTCGGTGGCCGACACCGTCGCCAAGGGCTACGACGAGGCCACCGTGCGCCGGGTCTGGCGCATGCTCGACCGCGCCGAGTACAAGCGCCGCCAGGCCCCGCCGGGGGTCAAGATCACCGGGCGCTCGTTCGGCAAGGACCGGCGCTACCCCATCACCAACGGCTTCACCAAGTCGGTATAGGAGACCGTAATGCCCTCCTTCGACGTCGTTTCCAAGACCGATCTCGCCGAGGTGGACAACGCCCTGGCCGGCATCACCCGCGAGGTCGCCCAGCGCTATGACTTCAAGGGCTCGAAATGCTCGGTCGAGCGCAAGGAGATGGTCATCACCGTGCTGGCCGACGACGACCTCAAGCTCAAGACCATGCACGAACTGATGGCCGTCCACTTCACCCGGCGCAAGGTCGATCCCCGCGTGCTCGATTACCAGGCGGTGGAGAAGGCCTCGGGCAACACCGTGCGCCAGACGGTGAAGATCAAGGATGGCATCGAGGCCACCCTGGCCAAGCGCCTGGTCAAGGAGATCAAGGACTCGAAGATCAAGGCCCAGGTCGCCATCCAGGGCGACGAGCTGCGCGTCACCGGCAAGAAACGCGACGATTTGCAGGAAGCCATCGCCCTGATGCGCAAACTGGAGCTGGACCAGCCGCTGCAGTTCGTGAACATGCGGGATTAGGGGTGGAGATAGTAATCTCTCATGTATGGACGGCCCCTGCGTTGCAAGGGGAAAGTCACGTTTTGGCGTCTGGTCGGGTGCGGTCATGTATCCGGCCTGTTGGTGCGGTACGGTTGACCGCAGGCCCTGATGAAATCCGCTGATCCGGTCCCAATCACCGGACCGCGCACAAGGCGCATGACGGTACGCGGGGTATCCTGATCCTCGGTTCGACCGATTTCGCCATCACGTCACGGTGCACCCTCGCAAGTCGATCACGCGGCTTGCGGCTCGCGGTAGCACCCTCACGCCTACGACCAAATCGCTTGCCGCGGATACGTTCCTGTCGGCGGTCTCCATCGTTGCCGCCCTCGTGTGGTGGCTCAATTGAGTTCGGGCCCTAATTGACGGACTCGAGTACTCTCCCCCTCCGCCGACAGCGGCCTGACCCGACCCGGCGCATGGCTCCTCCTGAAGCAGATCGTTGCCTCTCTGCTCCAAGCGATCATTCCTCAGACAAGTCTCCGGCGCATCCGTAACGAGAATAAACGTATTCGGAGACATCTCCATAAACCACCGGGACGAAAAAGGCGCAAACAGTACACCAATGTCTTGTTTTGGCGCATATGCGCGAAGGCGGGGGTGACGTAAAGCCGCAGATCCTGTATCAGCCGGCCTCACTCCTCGCCGGCGGGAAACACGAAGACCTGGGCGGGATCGATGGTGAGGGCGACCCGGGTGCCCTCGGGCGGCGGCGGGCGGCCGCTGAGGCGCACGTGCAGGTGCACCGGCGCGTGGCCCGGCCAGTCCAGCCGCAGATGCACCAGGCTGGAGCGCCCCAGCAGGCGCGCCGCCAGCACCTGACCGGGGCCGGCGGCATCCTCGGCCAGGGTGATGCCCTCGGGGCGGACCAACACTTCGGCGGCCTCGCCGTCGGCCAGGCCGGGGCACGGCCAGGGTCCCAGCGGCGTCGTCACCCTGCCCGACAGGGCCTGCGCCTCGACCACGTTGACCTCGCCGAAGAACGAGGCGACGAACGGGTCGGCGGGGCGGCCGTACAGCTCGGCCGGGGTGCCCAGCTGCATGATGCGGCCCTTGCGCATGACGGCGATGCGGTCGGCCATGAACATGGCCTCCTCGGGGTCGTGGGTGACCATCAGGGTCGAGACGTGGCTGGCCTTCAGCAGGTGCAGGGTGTCGTCGCGGATGCGGTCGCGCAGGCGCTTGTCCAGGCCCGAGAACGGCTCGTCCAGCAGCATCAGCCGGGGGCCGGGGGCGAGGGCGCGGGCCAGCGCCACCCGCTGCTGCTGTCCGCCCGACAATTGGTGCGGCCAGGCCCCGGCGAAGGCGGCCATGCCGACCTGCTCCAGCATCTCCATGGCGCGGCGCCGGCGTTCGGCGCGGGGCAGGGCGGTCAGGCCGAACTCCACATTGGCGGCCACGTCCAGGTGGGGGAACAGGGCGTAGTCCTGGAACAGGAAGCCGACGTTGCGCCGTTCCGGCGGCACCAGCACCCCCGCCCCCGCCACCACCGCGCCGTCCAGGATCACCCGGCCGCCGGTGGGGTTCTCCAGCCCGGCGGCGATGCGCAGGGTGGTGGTCTTGCCGCAGCCCGACGGCCCCAGCAGGCAGACCAGCTCTCCGGGTCCGACCGCCAGGCTGACATCGTCCACCGCCCTGTGGTCGCCATAGGCGTGGCGGATGGTTTCCAGTTCCAGTCCGGTCATCGGCTGCCTCCCGGGCGTGAGCGGGCGATGGCCCGGCTGAGCAGAATGGCCGGTCCCAGCCCCACCGCCACGATGGCCAGGGCCGGCAGGCCGGCATCGCTCAGCCGCTCGTCCGAGGCGAAGGTGAAGGCGCTGGTGGCCAGGGTGTCGAAGTTGAACGGCCGCATGATCAGCGTCGCCGGCAGCTCCTTCATGACATCGACGAAGACCAGCAGCCCGGCCGACAGCAGGCTGCCGCGCACCATGGGCACATGGACGCGGCGCAGCACGCCGGTGGTGCCCTCGCCCAGGCTGCGCGCGGCCGCCTCCAGCGACGGCGTCACCTTGCCCAGGCTGGCGTCCACCGCGTCGGCCGAGACGGCAAGGAAGCGGACCAGATAGGCATAGACCAGCGCGGCGATGCTGCCGGTGATCAGCAGACCGGGCGAGGCGCCGGTGAGCCGCTCCACCTGGGCCGCCACCGCCTTGTCCAGCAGGGTCAGCGGGATCAGCGTGCCCACCGCGATGACCGAGCCCGGGACCGCGTAGCCCATGGCCGCCACCCGCGCCGCTCCCAGCACCAGCGGACGCGGCGCCAGCCGGCGGCCATAGGCCAGCACCAGCGCCACCGCCACCGCCAGCAACGCCGTCACCGCCGCCAGCAAAACACTGTTGCGGGCCAGCACCAGGAACCCGGTGCCCGGTCCGGTGTCGCGCAGGGTCTGCAGCGCCCAGCCGCCCAGCATGGCGGTCGGCAGCAGGAATCCCAGCAGCAGCGGCAGCAGGCAGAAGCCCAGGGCCAGCAGGCCCCGTCCGGTCCCCAGGGTGATGCGCGGCAGGTCGCGATAGCGGTTGGTGGTGTGGTGGGTGCGGGCGGCGCCGCGCGACAGCCGCTCCAGCAGCACCAGCGCCACCACGAAGGCCATCAGCACCACCCCCAGCTGCGCCGCCACCGCCGGCTGGCCCAGCCCCAGCCAGGTGCGGTAGATGCCGGTGGTGAAGGTATCGACGGCGAAATAGTGGACGGTGCCGAAATCGTTGAGGGTCTCCATCAGCGCCAGCGCCACCCCCACCGCGATGGCCGGCCGCGCCAGCGGCAGCGCTACCTCGCGGAACGCCTGCCACGGGGTCCGGCCCAGGGTGCGGCTGGCCTCGAGCACGCAGACCGACTGCTCGAGGAAGGCGGCGCGGGCCAGGATGTAGACATAGGGGTAGAGCACCATCGCCAGCACCGCGGCGGCGCCGCCCAGCGAACGGATCTCGGGGAACCAGTAGTCGCGCGCCGAGCTCCAGCCGAACAGCCCGCGCAGGGCCGCCTGCACCGGACCGGCATAGTCGAACAGGCCGGTATAGGTATAGGCGACCACGTAGGCCGGCATCGCCATGGGCAGCAGCAGCGCCCATTCCAGCACCGCCGCGCCGGGGAAGCGGCACATGGTCACCAGCCAGGCGGTGCCGACGCCGCCGACGGTGACGCCGATGCCGACCAGCACCATCAGCAGCAGCGAGTTGGCGACGTAGTCGGGCAGCACGGTGGCCGCCAGATGGCTCCAGGTGCCGCCCGAAGGGACCAGCAGGTTGCCCGCCACGCTGACCACCGGCATGGCGATCAGCGCCGCCAGCACCAGGGCGGCGATTTCCCAGCCGCCGGGACGGCGCAGCCGGCGGAGCATGGCGGGGGAACGGGAGGGGGCGGGGCAGGCGAGGGGCAAGGCGGGGCGCCGGTCGGTGGTTGCTCGAAGGGACCAGCTTATTGCAAGCGATTGTCAGTGGCAACGATGCCGGTGCGGTCCTTCGCGCTGGAAACCGCCTCGCTTCCGTATTAAGAAGGCCCTTCCCGCCGCAACCTTCCCAGGGATCGCCCGTGAAAGCCGCCGTCATCGTCTTCCCCGGCTCCAACTGCGACCGCGACGTCGCCGTGGCGCTGGAGGCCAGCATGGGCGCCAAGCCCCTCATGGTCTGGCACCGCGACACCGAACTGCCCCAGGTCGATCTGATCGCCGTGCCGGGCGGGTTCTCGTATGGCGACTACCTGCGCTGCGGCGCCATGGCTGCGCACTCGCCGATCATGCGCGAGGTCAAGGCCCGCGCCGAGGCCGGTGTCCGCGTGCTGGGCATCTGCAACGGCTTCCAGGTCCTGACCGAGGCCGGGCTGCTGCCCGGCGTGCTGATGCGCAATTCGGGGCTGAAATTCATCTGCCGCGACGTGCATCTGCGGGTCGAGGACAGCGAGACCGACTTTTGCCGCCAGTACCAGTGCGGCGAGGTGGTGCGCTTCCCCATCGCCCACGCCGAGGGCAATTTCTTCGCCGATGACGAGACCTTCCGCGCCATCGAGGGCAACGGCCAGGTGGCGTTCCGCTACTGCACCCCCGATGGCGGCTTCGACCCCGCGGCCAACCCAAACGGCTCGCTGGGCAACGTCGCCGGCATCTATAACGAGAAGCGCAACGTGCTGGGCCTGATGCCGCACCCCGAGCGCCTGGCCGAGGACCTGCTGGGCGGCTCCGACGGCAAGCGCATGTTCGATTCGCTGGTGGAGGCGCTGTCGTGAGCAACATTACCCCTGAAGTCATCGCCCAGCACGGCATCAAGCCCGACGAGTACCAGCGCATCCTCGAGATCATGGGGCGCGAGCCCAATCTCACCGAGCTGGGCATCTTCTCGGTGATGTGGTCCGAGCATTGCTCGTACAAATCCTCGAAGAAGTGGCTGAAGACGCTGCCGACCACGGCGCCGTGGGTGATCTGCGGCCCCGGCGAGAATGCCGGCATCATCGACATTGGCGACAATCAGGCCATCGTCTTCAAGATGGAAAGCCACAACCACCCCAGCTTCATCGAGCCCTACCAGGGCGCGGCGACCGGCGTCGGCGGCATCCTCAGGGACGTCTTCACCATGGGGGCGCGGCCCATCGCCAATATGAACGCCCTGCGCTTCGGCGATCCGTCCAATCCCAAGACCCGCCACCTGGTGGCCGGGGTGGTGGCCGGCATCGGCGGCTACGGCAATTGCGTCGGTGTGCCCACGGTGGGCGGCGAGACCAACTTCCACAAGTCCTACAACGGCAACATCCTGGTCAACGCCATGACCGTGGGCCTGGCCGACAAGGACAACATCTTCTATTCGGCCGCCGCCGGCGTGGGCAATCCGGTGGTCTATTTCGGCTCCAAGACCGGCCGCGACGGCATCCACGGCGCCACCATGGCCTCGGCGGAATTCGACGAGAAGTCCGAGGAGAAGCGCCCCACCGTGCAGGTCGGCGATCCCTTCACCGAGAAGCTGCTGATCGAGGCCTGCCTGGAGCTGATGGCCACCGACGCCATCGTCGCCATCCAGGACATGGGCGCCGCCGGCCTGACCTCGTCGTCGTTCGAGATGGCCTCGAAGGGCGGGCTGGGCATCGAGATGGACCTGGATTCGGTGCCCATGCGCGAAGAGGGCATGACCGCGTATGAGATCATGCTGTCCGAATCCCAGGAGCGCATGCTGATGATCCTCAAGCCCGGCAAGGAGGACGTCGCCCGCGCCATCATGGACAAGTGGGAGCTGGACTTCGCCGTCATCGGCGTGTTGACCGATACCGGGCGCATGGTGCTGAAGCGCCACGGCCAGGTGGTGGCCGACCTGCCCATCGATCCGCTGGCCCAGGCCTCGCCGGAATACGACCGCCCCTGGGTGGCCCCGGCCAAGCCGCCGGTGGTGCTGGCCGAGGACGTCCCGGCCCAGTGCCCGATCGAGGCGCTGAAGACCCTGCTGGCCTGCCCCGACTTGGCCTCGAAGCGCTGGATCTACCAGCAATACGACCACATGGTCATGGGCGACACCGTGCAGCGCCCCGGCGGCGACGCCGCGGTGGTGCGCATCCACGGCACCCCGAAGGCGGTGGCCATCACCACCGACTGCACTCCGCGCTACTGCCAGGCCGATCCGCATGAGGGCGGGCGCCAGGCGGTGGCCGAGGCCTATCGCAACCTGTCGGCCACCGGCGCGGTGCCGCTGGCGGTCACCGACAACCTGAACTTCGGCAATCCCGAGAAGCCCGAGATCATGGGCCAGATCGTCGAGGCCATCCGCGGCATGGGCGAGGCCTGCCGCGACCTGGACTTCCCCGTCGTGTCGGGCAACGTTTCGCTCTACAACGAGACCCAGGGCACCGCCATCCAGCCGACCCCGGCCATCGGCGCCGTCGGCCTGCTCGACGACGTGTCCAGGCACACCACCATCGCCTTCAAGGACGCCGGCAACGCCATCGTGCTGCTGGGCGAGACCAAGGGCTGGCTGGGCGCCTCGCTGTACCTGCGCGAGATCTGCCACCGCGAGGACGGCGCCCCGCCGCCGGTGGCCCTGCACCGCGAGCGGCGCAAGGGCGAGTTGGTGCGCCAGCTGATCCAGGACGGCCTGGTCAGCGCCTGTCACGACGTCTCGGACGGCGGCATCCTGGTGGCGGTGGCCGAAATGGCCATGGCCTCCGAGGGCCTGATCGGCGCCGCCCTCGACCACCCCTCGACCCTGCCCCTGCACGCCTGGTGCTTCGGCGAGGACCAGGGCCGCTACATCCTGGAAGTCCGCCAGGACGACCTGGTCTCGGTGCTGGAGGAAGCCCAGGAACACGACGTCGGCGCCCGCGTCATCGGCACCACCGGCGGCCACGTCATCAGCATCGGCGGCCGCGCCGCCACCGTCGAGGACCTGAAGGCCGCCAACGAAGGCTGGATGCCCAAATACATGGGCAACGAGATGTCGGGACATTGAGGGAGGTTACCTCTTGGCTGCATCATCATAGGTTGTTACACTGCGAGCCTCTCTCCCCATAGAGGGGGGCTCGTGGAGTTTCGGCACGGATGGCGATTCGCGGCTTAACGACGGTGCGTTTAGGTGCCGGACAGGTCAATTCCGCGGCGTGGTGCCAAAGGGGAGTGCGGCTTTCCCTTGTCGGAATTTCCAACGACAACCGGGCATGGTCCTGCAAACTGGAATGGCAGGATGTGGACTCCATCGGGGCCGGAGGGAGCCCAAGAGAGCAGGAGCCAATTGCGCCGCCTTCCCCAGATATAAAGCTTCATCAGTGCGCGTGGCTGAGGGAGTGTTTTTTCGTCGCGGGCGAGCATCTGCTCCACGGATGCCAAGCCAAATTGGGCAATGGCTGGTGTCTCGAAGCGTGTCCGGGTCAGAAGCCAGCGCCCCGGGGCGTTTCCAAGTTGGCGATTGCCGAAACCGCCGGGAAATTGGCCATCAGTGACAGTAGCGGCCGGGTTACCTGCTACGAATTGGGGGCAGAAGGCCTGGAAAGAAGCTGCGAGGTGCCCCCGCTCTTCGCAGGTGCCAGGGCCATAACAATCCGTGGGCTCGCATTTTCCACGGACGGTTTGCGCCTGGCGATTGGACGCGAAGGTGAAGCTCGCATCCATTCATTGGACGACCTGATCCGCAGCAAGCCGAATTCAACCCCCATCTTTCTGAATGGCATGCAGTGCCTGGCCTGGAACCCGGCCTTGCCGAGCTTGATTGCGGTCGGTGGAGACGGCGGCGCCGTGGAATTGTTTGTCGTTCCCTCTGGCGGAACCAAGGCGGAAACGCAAGGCCACGCGGTTACAGGCAAGGGCTCGGCCGTGGTTGCTTTGGCTTGGTCCAATGATGGTCGCGTCCTCGCCGCTCGCGATGCGAACGGGGCCAGTTTCGCATTCTTCGTCTCGGCGACGGGGCTGGAATCGCCTGTCTACGTAGACGAGGTGCTTGGGCGTCCCGAGGATCAAGTGGCGACGAAAAAGGGAGCTGCCTGTTTGGCCGCAAATCCGATTAGTACGGCGCAGGACTCGATCTTCGTCGATAGCGTCGCTGATTCCGCGACGGACGCAAGAGCGAGAGTCTGGAAGGTGAGGGCCATTGAGATGACTCTGCAGGAACGGTTCTGCGTGGTTCTCGGGGGCGAGCGGAAAAGGAGTGTGTTCACTGCCGCAATGAGTGCCTATGTCGCTGGTTTCGGACGTGAATTCAAACAATTAGGCGGCCAAAAAGGTGATGAGGTCACTTGGCGCGCTGTAGACGAAGCGGGGAAGAGCCCGATCGAGGTTCGTGGGCGGGACCTGACGGTCTATCTTCTCGAACAGCGCAAGCGCCTTGCCAGCGAGCGAGCCAAGATACCCCACGGCTGGGATCGGATCGTGGTGTTGGACGAGGCGCGGCTCAAGGCTGAGCAGAACAATCCGGAATATGAGCTTAAGCACTGGCGGGATCGCATACGGAACCGGCCGAGTGAACCACTGCCTAACACCGACGAAGGCAAGCTGTTCGTATTCGTTGATAGCTCTTGCGCCAGAAGGCTGCCAAATCACGATAATTTCGTCGAACTTGCCCGCAAGCTTGGGTACGATGACGTCCTTTTCGAACGGGATCGCTAAATGCCGCCACTGAATCTCCTTCGAGAAATCGATGCCACCTGCGATGCGGCCTCACCGGACGGTACGGCAGCACTGCGAGCGCCCGTTTCCGCGGCATTTATTGAAGCGGTGAAGGATGGTCTGGCTCGCCTCGCCGGCGAGCGGGCAACAGAAATCCTCGACCTCGAAGACATCGGACTCGCCCTTCGTGACCGGTTTCCGATCTACGCTGGGGCGGACCAGCGATATCGTGAAGATCTTTTCTCTGCTTTGCATACCCTTGATATGCGGCGCAATATCGTCGTTGCCTGGGACCAGAAGGTGGTATTCGTTAATGCTGAGTATGTATTTGGCGTAATTGCATATTTTGTTAAGAGGGTCACTGCTAATCGAAAGCGACGGGGGTATTTGGAAGCCGCCGCGTTCAATGGTGTTCTCCCGTCGAATTGCCCGATTCCGCTTCAAGAACGGGTGCGTGCAGCCATAAAGGCGGAGCCCGTGCGTCGCGGCATCGCGGCATGGCTGCCTCGCGAATTGGGCGAACCGCCCCGTTTGGTGTTTCCTGGCTTGTTTGGCCCAAAGCCGCCGTTGCAGAACGAAGTAAAGGTCCGTTGGGGCACCATTTTCTTTTCTCGGTGCAACGCAAGCATCATGCTTCCCATGGTGGTCGCTTATCTGGACGGTCGTGAAAAGGGCGCATTCCGCTTGCTGGAAACCCAACGGAATGCAGCCGAATTCAGATACAGCAAGGGCACAGTGCTTTACCACTTCGGAATACTTGCAAAACGCTTTGATAGTCGCAATGCGATGCTTGCCCTGTATTTCAAGGGGGATAAGAACGAAATCATTCTGGGCAAGGCTGACGGTCACATTCGTGATTGTCTCCGTGCGGTAGTTCCCGGTTCCAATGCGGTCCTCAGGGTAGATTGCGGTATGTGCAAGGTCGGTTACCTGGACGAACTCGCGGAGTCAAAGGTTCCGCCGGAGTCAGTGAATGGCGATGGAAGGCCAGCTTCCGGGCCTAATGACTTTATCGACGATATAATGGTGAAGCTAAAAATCGGGCGTAGGAATGCAAGGCTGAATTTGCGTTATTCGGCCGCAAATGAGATGTCTAGCCTTACGCTAGACGACATCAAGAACTACACGATATCTCTTTTTGAGAAATTAGGTTCTGTTAATGGCGAGTTCAGCAATAAGGGTGAGGCCCGTCGGGCTCTCCGAGAGGCGAAAAATTCCGGCGAAGAGGAGTGCGCAAATCCCGGCATCGAAGCGGATGTTGACGTGAGCTACACAGTGGACCCTGGCGTACAATGTGCGGCCCAGTAGGTTTCATCACTTGATCGCTAGGCCGGTACTTTAAACACGCTCTGTCGCCCACACACGCGGGCAGAGACGCATCGGACTGATGAGTACACGGTGCGGGGGGGCGGTGGAGTCGCGCGCCTTATGTCCTCCTCTACCCAATTCCTCGATGGTGCGGGCCGGCACGGGTACGTCGCTTCTGCCTGCCACCAGTGCCCGCTTCGAAAGCCGCACTCGGCCATGGCTCTGCTCATAGCCCAAACGAAATTCGGGGGCGGGCAAGTACCACCGGCGGCCGCGTCATCAGCGTCGGTGGCCGCGGAGTGACGGTCGAGGGGCTGAAGGCCGCCAACAAAGGCTGGCTGCCCAAGTACATGGGGCACGGGATGTCGGGGGATGCGTCCCAGGTCGCTTCGCTCCTTAAGCCCCCCCCCCCCCGCGCTTCGCGCAAGGGGAAAGGGCGTAAGCTGGG
The DNA here is from genome assembly GCF_902729435.1 of Magnetospirillum sp. UT-4. GTDB lineage: Bacteria > Pseudomonadota > Alphaproteobacteria > Rhodospirillales > Magnetospirillaceae > Magnetospirillum. Next base: position 80,881 of record NZ_LR746524.1, on the reverse strand, counting down.
GCCTATGCGGCTCGACCCAGGCAGCCACGTTTTGGCGGCTCCTCGTGGATCGCCGGGTCGAGTCCGGCGATGATGGGTGTGTAGATGGCATCGCCCATCCCGTATTCCGCCTCATACTCGCGCCCGACCACGCGCTGTGCACCGCTCTCGCCCCGCTATGGTAGGGTCCGGCGATGGAGACCAATTCCACCCGCGCCGGTGCCCTGGCCGCCCTCGGCGCCTTTCTGATCTGGGGAACCTTCGGGCTTTACTTCCACGCCCTGGGCGACGTCCCGGCGCCCGAGGTGCTGGCGCATCGCGTCCTCGGCGGCGGACTGTCGGCGCTGGTCGTGCTGGCGTTGCGCGGACGGCTGGGCGAGATGGCGGCGGTGTGGCGGGAGCGCGGGCAGTTGGCCGGGCTCACCGGCTCGTCGGTGGCCATCGCCGTCAACTGGGGCGTTTTCATCTGGGCGGTGGCCAACGGGCGGGCGCTGGAGGCCAGCCTGGGCTACTTCCTGTTCCCGCTGGTCTCGGTGCTGCTGGGCCGCCTGGTGCTGGGCGAGCGGCTGTCGCCGCGGCAATGGCTGGCGGTGGCGCTGTGTGCATTGGGCGTCGGCTGGATGATGGCCGGCGGTTCCGGTCTGCCGTGGGTGGCGCTGGTGCTGGCGCTCAGCTTCGGCGCCTACGGCCTGCTGCGCAAGACCATCAACGTGTCCTCGCTGGCCGGGCTGCTGGTCGAGACGGCGGTGTTGGCGCCCTTCGCCGCCGCCTATTTGGCGTTCACCGGCGGCGGGACGGCGCCGCACATGGGCGGCGGAACCATCGCGCTGATCGCCCTGGCCGGGCCGGTCACTGCCGTGCCCTTGGTGCTGTTCGCCTTTGGCGCGCGGCGGCTGCGGCTGTCCACCCTGGGCCTCATGATGTACGTCAATCCCACGGTTCAGATGTTGGTGGCAGGGTACGTCCTCGGCGAGGATTTCACGCCGGCGCACGCCGTGACCTTCGCCGCCATCTGGGCGGGCTTGGCCGCCTATTCCTGGCCGGGCCGCCGCGAGGCTTGAACCGGCTCCGCCATCGCCGTATTGATGGGCGTCCGCCACGTCCGCTGTTTCAGGAGTTCCCCCATGCCCATGGAAGCCCATGTCATCGAGGCGATGATCAAGGAGGCCTATCCCGATGCCCGGGTGGTCATCGAGGATCTGCGCGGTGACGGCGATCATTATTCCGCCCTGGTGGTGTCCGAGGCGTTTCGCGGCAAGACCCGGGTGCAGCAGCACCAGATGGTCTACGGCGCCCTGCAGGGCCGGATGGGCGGCGAGCTGCATGCCCTGGCGCTGCAGACCGCCACGCCCGACGCCGCGCCCGACTGGGCGAAGGCGTAGGGGTGTTGCGTCGCCGGGCGCGGCGTCCTAAATTGTAACCATTCCAAATATCGAGGCAGTGTCCCCCATGACCAATCCCGTTTTCGAGCGCATCCAGCAGGACCTTTCCGACAACGACGTCGTCCTCTACATGAAGGGCACGCCGATGTTCCCGCAATGCGGCTTCTCGGCCGCGGTGGTGCAGGTGCTCTCCGACCTGGGCGTCAAGTTCAAGGGCATCGACATCCTGGTCGATCCCTCCTTGCGCGACGGCATCAAGCAGTTCACCAACTGGCCGACCCTGCCCCAGCTCTACGTCAAGGGCGAGTTCGTCGGCGGCTGCGACATCGTGCGCGAGATGGCCGGCAACGGCGAACTGGCCGCCCTGCTCAAGGACAAGGGCGTCGCCTTCAAGGGGTGATGCGGCCGAAGGTCACGGCCGCCGCAGGGTGAAGTGGAAGGTCGAGCCGTGGCCCGGCCGCGAGTCCACCCACAGGCGGCCGCCGTGGCGTTCGACGATCTTGCGGCAGATGGGCAGGCCCAGCCCGGTTCCCGGACGATCCCGCCCGTGCAGGCGGGCGAACACCATGAAGATGCGCTCGTGATCCTCGGGCGCGATGCCCTCGCCGTTGTCGGCCACCGCGAAATGCCAGCCCTCGGCGCATTCCTCGCCGGTCACCACGATGGTCGGGGCGAGGTCGGGGCGTCGGTACTTGACGGCATTGCCGATCAGGTTGGCGAACAGGCGCTCGATCCCGGTCTCGTCGGCCACCACCTCGGGCAGCGGGGCGACGCGGATGGCGGCGCGATGCTCGGCCATCACCGGCCCGAGGTCGTCCAGCGCCGCGTCCACCGCGCGGGCGGCCGGAAAGGCCTCGAGGCGGGTGGCGGCGCCGGCCCGCGAGAAGTCCAGGATGTCCTCGATCAGCCGCTCCATGCGGGCGGCGCCGTCGGTGATGAAGTGGATGAAGGTGCGCCCGTCCTCGTCCAGGCTGTCGCCGTAGCGGCGGGCCAGCAATTGGGCGTAGCTGGAGACCATGCGCAGGGGCTCGCGCAGGTCGTGGCTGACCACATGGGCGAACTGCTCCAGTTCGGCGTTGGAGCGGCGCAATTCCTCGACCATGGCGGCCAGGGCATCGGGATCGGGGTCGGGATCGGGCAGCGCAACCGAAGCGGCACCCGGCAAGTCAACGCGATCGGAAGGCCGCATGGCGAACCCCTTGGACGCTCCCCCATCCACGGGAATTGTCGCATGTGTGGAAGAGGTGGACCATATGCCTTAATGCGCGGGCAGATATGCACCCGGGCGGGGCAAATAAACGAAAACCCCGGCCGTGTGGCCGGGGTCTCGTGAATTCCGCCGATGGACGAACCGATCAGCGCGAGTAGAACTCGATCACCAGGTTGGGTTCCATCTGCACCGGATAGGGCACGTCGGCCAGCTTCGGCGCGCGGATGAACTTGCCCTTCATGTCCTTGTGATCGACGTCCAGGTACTCGGGCACGTCGCGCTCGGGCGACTGGGCCGATTCGAGGACGATGGCCAGGTCCTTTGACTTGGGCTTGACGGAGATGATGTCGCCGTCCTTGACCTGATAGGACGAGATGTTGACGCGCTTGCCGTTGACCTGGATGTGGCCGTGGTTGACCACCTGGCGGGCCTGGAACGGGCTGGTGGCGAACTTCATGCGGTAGACCACCGCGTCCAGGCGGCGCTCGAGCAGCTCGATCAGGTTCTCCGAGGTGTCGCCGCGGCGGCGCACGGCCTCGTCATAAAGCTTGCGGAACTGCTTCTCGCTGATATTGCCGTAATAGCCCTTCAGCTTCTGCTTGGCCATCAGCTGGGTGCCGAAGTCCGAGGCCTTCTTGCGGCGGGCGCCGTGCTGGCCGGGCGGATTTTCCTTGCCGCGGGCCAGCGGGCTCTTGCCGCGGCCCCACAAGTTGACGCCCAGGCGGCGGTTGATCTTGAATTTGGATTCTGCACGCTTGGTCATGATCGGTCCTTGCTTGTCCCGGATCGTTGCCGGTTGGGGTTTGTCCCGATAGGCCTGGGTCCGACACTGCGGTCGGGGCGGGACGGTCCACCAGGGGATCCGCCCACGTTCTCGGGAATGAAGCGGTGCTTATAGGCAAAGGCACGGGCGGAAGTCAACAACCCTATGCGGAGAAAGGCTTCCTTGGCGCCATTCGCCAAACTCCTGACGCCGGTTGCATACTTTTGGCTATTCTCTCATTATATGTAGGCGGGGATAAGGGAAGGGGGGAGCGGATGATGCGAATCTGGCTGATTGCCATGGTGGCCGTGCTGCTGTCGGCCGCCCCGGCCGCCGCTCAGGCACCGTTGCGGGTGCTGCTGCTGCCCTATACCAATGCCGCGGCGCTGATGCGTATCCACCAGCCCTTGCGCGAGCACCTGCAGCGCGAGCTGGGGCGGCCGGTGGAGCTGTTCACCTCGGCCGATTTCGTCGCCCATTTCGAGGACATCCGGAAGGGCGACTTCGACGTCGCCGTCACCGGCCCCCATTTCGGCGCCTATGCCGTCCAGCACGGCGCGCGGGCGTTGCTGCGCTACCGTGCCACCCTGACGCCGGTGCTGGCGGTGCGCAAGGGCACCGGGCTGACCGATCCGGCGCAGCTGAAGGGCAAGGTGGTGTCGGCCTCCAACCGCCTGTCGACCTCGTCCCTGGCGGGCGAGCGCTGGCTGGCGGAACGCGGGCTGGTGGCCGGGCGCGACTACGAGCTGCGCGCCAGCGCCACCCACACCACCGCCATCATGGCGGTGGCCATGGGCGAGGTGGATGCGGCGCTGACCACCCACACCCCCATCCATCAGGCGCCGGAGGACGTGCGCGCCCGCATCGAGGCGATCCCTGCGCCGTCGGGTGTGCCGCACCTGTTCACCATCGCCCGGCCGACCCTGCCCGAGGCCGAGGTCCGCACCGTCCGCGCCGCCTTCCTGGCCTTCGGCGAATCGGCGGCGGGCAGGGAATTCTTCGCCGCGTCCGGCTACCAGGGCTATGTCCCGCTCACCGCCGAGGACGTCGCCGCCATGCGCCCGGTGGTCGATCTGCTGCTGACGGCCCTGCCCAAGGCGCAGCCGTGAAGCTGCTCATCGATCGCTCCGACAGCTTCCGCAAATCCCTTCGCTTCCGCCTGATCGTCGCCAGCGTCGTGGTCGAGGTGGTGATGCTGGCGCTGCTGATCGGCAACAGCATGCGTCAGGCCAACCTGCACCTTGGCGCCATGACCCAGGCCCGGGTCGCCGAGATGGCCGAGACCCTGGGCATCGCCCTCGGCCCGCCCTTGGCGGCGCGCGATCACGCCAGCCTGCGCAGTCTGGTCGACGGTCTGGTGACGCTGCCCGACATCGCCTATCTGGCGGTCACCGACCGCGACGGGCGGACGCTTGCCGGGGCCGGCGCGCTGCCGTCGCCGTTGCCGCCGCCGGATTCGTCGGTGGTGGCCACCGAAGCGGCGGTCCACGACGCGGTCGCGCCCATCGTCCTGTACGGCCAGACCTATGGCGACCTCCATTACGGCCTGTCCCTGGAAGCGCTGCGCCGCGCCAAGCGCGACGTGCTGATCCAGGGCGTCGCCATCGCCGCCGCCGAGATCCTGTTGTCCATCGCCGCCCTGGCGTCGCTGACGCTGCTGCTGACGCGGCGGCTCGAGAACCTGACGCGGGCCAGCGTCCGCCTGGCGGCCGGCGATTACGGCACCGAGGTGCCGATCCGCGGCAATGACGAGATCGCGGCGCTGTCGGCCGCCTTCAACGCCATGGCCGACGCGGTGCGCTCGCAGGTGGTGCGGCTCGAGGACAACGCCGTGGTGCTGCGCCGCTCCAACGAGGAGCTGCGCAAGATGGCCGAGGTCACCGCCCACCATCTGCAGGAGCCGTTGCGCCGGGTGGTGAGCTACAGCCAGCTGCTGAAGCGGCGCTACGGCGAGGAACTGGATGCCGACGCCCGCGACTTCATCGACTACGTGGTCGAGGGCGCGGTCGGCATGAAGCGTCAGCTGATCGACCTGCAGGCCTATGTCGCCATCGACATCGAACCGGTGACCGCCGGCTCCGTCGCCGATCTGGGCGAGTGCGTGCGCCTGGCCTGCACCACCCTGCGCAAGCCGATCGAGACCGCCGGGGCCGCCATCGAGATCGGCGACCTGCCGCGCGTGCCCGGCGATGCCCGCCAGATGGCCTTGCTGTTCGAGCAGATCATCGGCAATTCCCTGACCCATGGGGTCGAGGGGCGGGCGCCCCGCATCACCGTCAATGCCGCCCGCTCCAACGGCACCTACGTGCTCTGCGTCGCCGACAACGGCACCGGCATTCCGCCGGAATACCACAAGCAGGTGTTCGAGCTGTTCGAGCGGCTGGATGTCGACGCCAGGGGCACCGGCATCGGCTTGGCCATGGTGCGCAAGATCGTCGAGCGCCACGGCGGCCACGCCTGGATCGAGACGGCGCCCACCGGCGGCGCCGTGGTCTGCTTCACCCTGCGGGCGTTTCCGGCCGGGCAGGACTGACGGCGTCGCCTATTTCCCCGTCGAGATCGATGATCAGGTCGTGGCGCACGTCGCGGCAGCGCTGGGCCGCGGCACGGATGGCGGCCAGGGTGCGGTCGAGGTCCTCGAGATGGCGGCGCAGCTCGGCCGCCGCCGGATCGTCGCCGGCCTTCTCGGCGAAGGCGCGGACGTTGCCGGCGATGAAGCCCAGCATGCGCACGTGGTCGTTGACGCTGCGCGGCCGGCGCAGGAAACCGCGGTGGTTCGAGCGGATGTTGCGGATGAAGAAGTTGAGGATGCCGCGGATGAACTTGTCCGAGGCCGCCAGCTTGCGCTCGAACATCTCCTTGGGGATGCGGGTGGCGGTGGTGTCCTCGAGGGCGATGGCGCTGGCCATGCGCTTGCCGCCGTCGATGGCCGCCATCTCGCCGAACAGCTCGCCGCGCGTCACCGTGCCCAGCTCGATCCGCTGCCCGGCCGCCGTCTGGTAGATGGCCACCGACCCGCTCTCGATCAGATAGGCGCAATCGCCCTCGTCGCCCTGGGCGAACACCGCCCGGCCGGGCGCGAAATGGCGCTTCTCCAGCCGGGGTTCGATCGCGGCCTTGGTCATGAACTACCCCTGAGACTCAATCGTTGCCGGCAAGAATGACCGGCACCGAAGGTGGGGGCAATCTGTGCGAACGGGTGTGGTCATCCACCGGACGGATAGTGCGTCCGCCGGTTGCGCTCGTCCAGCAGCGCTGCGACGCCGCGCCACAGGGCCAGGGTGTCGGCGGCGGCGCCGGGCTTCAGTTCGGCGTGGGCCAGGTTGTCCAGCAGGACCAGCCGCGCCTGGGGTGCCGCGGCGGCCAGCGCCCGGGCCTCGGTCCACGGCACGATGCGGTCGTCGCGGCCGTGCACCAGGATCAGCCGGGCGGCGAGGCGCGACAGGTCGCGGCGGGCCAGGTCGAGGGCGGCGATCTCGGCCCCGATGCGCGGCGGCAGGGCGGCGATCAAGGCGGGCACGCGGTCGGGGTCGGCGTTGTCCAGCAGCGCCATCACCGCCCGGCCCTGGGGGGTGAGGCCGGCGCGCAGGTCGTCGATGGGAGTGTCGGGATGGGCCAGCTTGCGCTCGGCGATGGCGGCCAGCAGGGCGCGATCGGCGGAATCCTCCAGCCGGCGCGCGTTGGACAGCACGAACACCCATTTGCCGTAGGCGTTGGGGTCCTTGCGCAGCCACGGCCGGCCGGGCCCCTCGCGGTAATGGCCGGTGGTGAAGAAGGTGAGCAGCTCGGTGAGGTCGTAGGGGGCGCCCACGGTGACCACGAAGGCGACCGAGGGCTCCTCCAGCGCCGCCAGCACCGCCGGGGCGGCGCCGTAGGAGATGGCGGCGATGCCGATGGACGGCAGCCCCCGCTCGGCCTGGAGCCAGCGCACCCCATCGGCGATGGGCTCGCGGTCGGCCTCGGCCACCTCCAGCGCCCGCAGGGTGGGGATGTCGGGCACCAGCACCTCGAAGCGGGCCCGCGCCAGGGTCTCGGCCAGGGCCACCAGCAGCGGGTGGTCCTTGCCCTCGCGGGCGGCGCCGGGGACCAGCACCAGCCCGGCCTCGGCCGCTTCTCCCGGGAGATAGAGGTCGCCGCGGCGCAGACTTCCACCTACGGTCCATTCCACCGGGCGGCGCTCGGGGCGGGGGGTGAGGCGCTTGTACAGGCTGTCGCCGTGCCCGGCCCCCAGATCGGCCAGCACCAGCCCGGCTTCGATGCCGCTCCGGGAGCACGAGGCGAGGGCGGCCAGCGTTAGAATAATCAGGACCGCGACGATACGCCTCACAGCAGCCCGACCTCCTCCAGCCGCTCCTTGGTGCGTTCCTCCTTCTTGCGCAGGGCGTCTTCCATGCGCTTGATGCGGCGGTCGAGGTCCTCGATGTTGGCCAGCCGCTCGACCCGCTTCTCGCGGTTCCAGCCGTCAGAGGCGCGCTTGATGCCCCAATCGGCCAGGGCGAAGACGACGGCGATCCCCGAGGCGAAGGCGACCAGCGCCGCCACCGCCCCATAGGACTTGTCGACGGTGTAGACCGCGCCCCAGAAGCCGGCGCTGACGATGGCCATGGTGCCCACCAGCATGCCGCGGGCCAGGGTGCGGTCGTGCTGCACCTTGCGGCGCTCGGCATCCTTCAGGGCGTTGACGATCTCCTCGCGGGCGATGGTCTGCCAGGTGCGGAACGACATGCCCTTGACCGTCCGGTTGTCGCGGATGGTCTGCTCCAGCTTCCTCACCAGGTAATCGGCCTGCTGATCCGGCGTCGGCCCGTCGCCCATGGTCCTGCTCCGTCGGCTGCGGCGCAACTCTAGCACCATCGGGCGAAAGGTCGTATAGCAGGCGCATGCCCGCCGAGATTGCCGCCCTGCTGCCCTTTGCCCTGCTGCTGCTGGCGGCCGGCTGCGTCGCCGGCCTCATCGCCGGCCTGCTGGGGGTGGGCGGCGGCGTCGTGGTGGTGCCGGTGCTGTTCCACCTGTTCACCCACCTGGGCGTGGACGAGGCGGTGCGCATGAAGCTGGCGGTGGGCACCTCGCTGGCCATTCTGGTCGCCACCGCGTGGTCGTCGGCCTCGACGCACTGGAAACACGGCACCGTCGATGGCGACTTCCTGAAGGGATGGAGCCCACCCATCGTTGCCGGCGTACTGGCCGGCGCCGCCATCGCCGCGGCGGCGCGCGGGCCGGTGCTGTCGCTGGTGTTCGCCGCCGTGGCGCTGGTGGTGGCGGCGCAGATGGTGTTCGGACCGCCCGGCTGGCGGCTGGGCGACCGCCTGCCCGGCGGCCTCGGGCGCTGGGGCATCGGCGGCGCCATCGGCGCGCTGTCGGCCATGATGGGCATCGGCGGCGGCACCATGACGGTGCCGCTGATGACCATGCACGGCATGCCGGTGCGCCAGGCAGTGGGCACCGCCGCCGCCACCGGCTTCGTCATCGGCGTGCCCGGCCTGCTGGGGTTCATTGCCGGCGGCTGGGGCGAGCCCGGCCTGCCGCCCTTCAGCCTGGGCTATGTCAGCCTGTCCGGTCTGGTCCTGGTCGCCCCGGCCTCGGTGCTGATGGCGCCCCTGGGGGCACGGCTGGCCCACCGCATGGACACCACCATGCTGAGGCGGCTGTTCGCGGCCTTCCTGGCCTTCACCTCGGCGCGCATGGTCTGGCAGGCGCTGGGGTGAGGGGAAACGCCTACCCCTTCCGAAACGGCCCGCACTCCGCCTGTTCCGCCATGTCCTCGGCGACCAGCGGACGTTCGTGGGCGAGGTAGCGCCCGACCGCCTCGCCCAGGCGGGGATCGGCGAACCAATGGGCGGAGTGGGTGGCGGCCGGCAGGTAGCCGCGGCTGACCTTGTGCTCGCCCTGGGCGCCGGCCTCGACCCGGGCCAGGCGGTGGGCGATGGCGAAGTCGATGGCGCGGTAGTAGCAGGCCTCGAAATGCAGGAACGGCACGTCTTCGGCCCCGCTGCCCCAGGTGCGGCCATAGAGGGTGTCGCCGCCCAGCAGGTTGAAGGCGGCGGCGAGCGGCTGGCCGTCGCGCTCGACCCACACCAGCACCACGTCGCCGCCCAGGGGCGAGGCCGACAGTTCCTCGAAGAACGCCCGCGTCAGGTAGGCCGAGCCCCATTTGCGGTCGACCACACCCTGGTAGAAGCGGTGGAAGGCATCCCAGTGGCGGGCCTTGACCTCGGCGCCGGCCAGGGTGGCGATGGACAGCCCTTGCGCCGCCACCGCCTCGCGCTCGCGCCGCACCTGCTTGCGCTTGCGCGACGACAGCGCCGCCAGGAAGTCGTCGAAGCCGGCGTAATCGCGGTTCTCCCAATGGTACTGAAAGCCCAGCCGGCGCAGGAAGCCCTTGCCCTCCAGCAGGTCGGCCTCGGCCTCGGTGGGGAAGGTGACGTGCAGGGACGAGACCCCCCAGCGCCCCGCCATCTCCACCATGGCGGTCGCCAGCGCCTCGCGCACCGGTTCCGAGCGGGCCAGCAGGCGCGGCCCGGTCACCGGCGTGAACGGCACCGCGCATTGGAGCTTGGGGTAGTAGCGGCCGCCCGCCCTGGTATAGGCTTCGGCCCAGCTCCAGTCGAACACGTACTCCCCATAGGAATGGCTCTTGAGATAGAGCGGGGCGCAGCCGACCACCTTGCCGTCGTCGTCCCGCGCCACCAGATGGCGAGGCAGCCAGCCGGTCCCGGCACCGGCCGAGCCCGAGTCCTCGAGCGCGGCCAGGAAGGCGTGGGTGGCGAACGGGTTGCCTTCGCCGGCACACTGATCCCACTCCGCCGGCGCCACGTCGGCGATGCGCTCGGCCACCGACACCCGGACGCGGCCGTTTCCGTCGGGCATGCGGACTCCTGAACCAATGACCCCGATCCCTGAGATGGCACCGGCACCGGCAAATTCCAAGCATGACGAGCGCTCCGCCCAGTACAGGCGGATGAAACGCCTGGCCACCGGGCTGCTGCTGGCGATGGCGGTGGTGTTCGTCGCCGCCCTGCTGGCCCAGCGCCGCTTCGACTGGCCCTGGCTGCCCTTCCTGCGCGCCTTCGCCGAGGCGGCCATGATCGGCGCCATCGCCGACTGGTTCGCGGTGGTCGCCCTGTTCCGCCGCCCCTTCGGCCTGCCCATCCCGCACACCGCCATCATTCCGCGCAACAAGGACCGTATCGGCGAATCTCTGGGCGCCTTCATCTGCAACAACTTCCTGGCCCCCGAGCTGGTGGCGGCGCGCCTGGACGCGCTCGATCCGGCCGGGCGGGCGGCGGCGTGGCTGGCCGATCCGGCCAATGCCGGCGCGGTGGCGCGGCGCGGCGCCGCCTGGCTGCCCACCATCCTGGCCGGCCTGGAGGACGAGGGCCTGGCGCGGGTGCTGAAGGCGTCGCTGGGGCGCGGCGTGGCCGCCGTCGACGCGGCGCCGCTGGCGGGGCGGGTGCTGGCGCTGATGGTGGCGCGCGGCCGCCATCAGGCCCTGCTCGACCGCGCCGTCGAGCTGGCCGAGGATGTCCTGCTCGCCAACCACGACCTCATCCGCGCCCGCGTCGCCGAGCGGGTCTGGCGCTGGCTGCCGCGCTGGGTCGACCGCAAGCTGGCCGACACCATCCTGGTCGGCCTGCTGGAGACCCTGGGCGAGCTGCGCGACCCCGACCATCCGTGGCGCGCCACCGTCCAGGCCGCCATCCTCGATTTCGCGCTCCGGCTCGACACGGATCCCGCCCTGCGCGCCCGCGTCGCCGAGGTCAAGGCCGAGATCGCCGCCAGCCCGCTGCTGGACGACTACCTCAATTCCCTGTGGTCCGAGATGAAGGCCCGCCTGCACGCCGACCTCGCCCGCCACGACGGCGACCTCAGCCGCTGGCTGGAGGCGGCGGTGGCCGGTCTGGGCCGCCGCCTGGCCGCCGATGCCGTCCTGCGCGCCACCCTCAACCGCTGGCTGCGGCGGGTGGTGGAACGCAACGTGGTGCCTTACCGCGGCGAGATCGGCGGGTTCATCGCCGGGGTGGTGCGGCGCTGGGACACCCGCACCCTGGTCGCCAAGCTGGAATTGCAGGTCGGCCGCGACCTCCAGTACATCCGCATCAACGGCACCATCGTCGGCGGCCTGGCCGGACTGGCCCTCTACAGCGTGGCGCGGCTGCTGGGGTAGGGGTATATTAGAGCGCCGGGCCATAAATCTGCACCAGCTCCCCGTTCGTCATGCCCGGACTTGATCCACTTCTGTCCGGTTTATTTTTCGGAGAGCCTTCGGGAGCCCTTGGTGTCGGCCGCGTCCAGGGTGATGTTGGCGGAAGCGGACAGATTACCCTCGCCCGCCTGCGGGAGAGGGAGGGACCCGTCGCGCCAGCGACGGGAGGGAGAGGGCGCGCGCCGTCAGGTGCGCTTCGCGACAGCGAAAACCTCTGCGTTTTCAGGTCTTGGGCGCGTGGACACGCGCCGCCCTCACCCCGGCTCGCTGACGCTCGCCCCCCTCTCCCGCAGGCGGGCGAGGGGGCATGGGCCAGCCGAGAATTAAACCGGA
>NZ_LR746524.1:0-68896 GCF_902729435.1 Magnetospirillum sp. UT-4 | reverse complement strand
AGATTACCCTCGCCCGCCTGCGGGAGAGGGAGGGACCCGTCGCGCCAGCGACGGGAGGGAGAGGGCGCGCGCCGTCAGGTGCGCTTCGCGACAGCGAAAACCTCTGCGGTTTCAGGTCTTGGGCGCGTGGACACGCGCCGCCCTCACCCCGGCTCGCTGACGCTCGCCCCCCTCTCCCGCAGGCGGGCGAGGGGGCATGGGCCAGCCGAGAATTAAACCGGACAGCCGTGGATCAAGCCCGGTGATGACGAGCAGGGGGGGGTGAAGAGAGGACGCCCACCCCCGCGTCCGCCGACTGACCGCTTGCGCATCGCGATGTTTATTCGCGTTCGTGCTTGATGTATGGTCCCGCCCTCGTTGCCGAGAGACCTCCGCGAGCCTGTCCGGCCCATGACCGACCTTCCCCCCATCGACTTCAGCGCGTTGGCCCGTGCCGAACTGGCCGATGACGGCGGCCGGCCGCTGGAGGCGGCGCTGCTGGTCACCAATGATGTCGCCGCCGCGGTGGCGCAGGCGGTGGCGGCGGGCTGGGCGGTGATGCCGACGGGCGGGCTGACCAGCGCCATCGGCTCGTTCGACTACATGGCCGAGGCGGCGGCCGGCTTCGCCGGCGTGGTCGCCGTCCGCCCCAAGGGCGCCGTCACCGCCGAACTGGTCGATGCCGCCACGCCGCCGGAGCAGGTGAAGTCCAACCAGGTCGCCATCCGCGCCGCCGAGGGGCTGGTGACGGCCGGCGCCGGGCTGACCTTCGACCAGGTCAACGCCGCTTTGGCCGAGCAGGTGGGGCCGACCGCCCGGGTGCTGGTGGACCTGACCAGCGTCGGTTCGGCCTATGTCGGCGGCGTCGTCGCCACCGGCGCCATGGGGCCGCTGCGCATGCGTCCCAGCTCGACCCTGGAGGCGGTGGTGCTGGCCGATGGCGGCCCGCCGCGGCTGCTGTCGGGCGCGGATGTGGACATGGTCGAGGGCATGCAGGGCTGGACCGGCATGGTCGCCGCCGCCGTGTTCCGCTTCTACGAGGTGCCGGCCTCGGAATTCGGTCTGGTGCTGCCGGTGCAGGGCTCCGACGTGGATTCGGTGGCCGGGCTGCTGGCCTATCTGGAGCCGTGGACCCGCATCAACCTGCCGGGGGCGGGGGGGCGGCTGGGCAACGGCGACACGGTCCTAAACGGGGTCGAGCTGGTCAGCCGCGACTCGCTGGAGGCCTTCATCGAGCATGCCGGCGATCCGGCGCGGACCAAGGCCCAGGGGCTGCTGCAATCGTGCGAATACGCCGGTGCCGACATGCTGGCCTGCATCACCGGCTGGTCCGAGCAATCGGTCGACGACGTGCTGTTCAGCCTGATGGACCCCGAGACCGAGACCATCGGCGGGGTGATGATCGATTTCGGTGTCGGCTTCTCGTCCGGGTCCGAGATGGACACCTTCCGCGCCATCCGCGAGGGCGCTCCCGACCTCGCCCGCACCCGCGCCCGGGTCAGGCCCGAGGGCAAGCTCAAGCCGTGGACCAGCTCCACCGACGTCAACGTCTCGGTTCCGGCCGATGGCGGCGCCATTTCCGACGTGCTGGCCGCCTATGCCGATTACCGTGCCGCCATCCGCGCCCTGGGGCGGGAGCTGGACGGCACCGGCATCGCAGTGGAGCTGTCGGCCTACGGCCACCTGTCGCCGCACGGCATCGACCCCCACCACCGCGTCATCCTGATCGCCGACGAAGGGGCGGAAGCGGCGCTGGCCGGGGCGCGCCAGGCGGTGCTGGCGTGCAAGCGCACCCTGATCCACGACCTGCTGCATGCCGCCCAGCGCGGCGGCGGGATGGTGACCGGGGGAGAGAAGGGGCTGCCCTCGCTGGTCGAAATCGCCCGCGCCGCCGGCGGCCCGGGCCGACTGCCCGATGACCTGCGACGCCGCTTCGGGCGCGCCCGCGACGCCATCGCGGCCGCGCCCGCCGGCTTCACCTTCCGCGCCCCGCCGGATCTGCGCGGGGAATAGGCTATTTATTGCTCTGGCCTACTTGTTGCTCTGGCCGACGCCCTTGAACACGTCGGCCATGCTGGTGTACTCGGCCTCGGGCATCTGCTTGATGGCCTCGAGCACCTCGTTGTCGGCGTTGTTCTTCTGGGCGTAATCGACCAGCTTCTGCTTGTCGGCGGGGAAGTCGATGCCGGACAGCACCTGGGCGATGGTCGCCGTCGAATGGCTGGCGAGAGGCATGGGTGTCGCTCCTGAGTGGTGACGGATACGGCGGGCCGGATGGCCGCTGCCGTCGCTGGGTCTAACGCCTGGCGCACCGGATGGTTCCGTCGCCGTTGCCCGCTTGACGATGGTCAAGAAAAGGCACGGTATTGCGTGCAGAATTTCGAATTGATTGAAGTCAAAGCGGAGTAGTCCGCCAATCGGCAGGATGGCGCCGTAACCCTGACGCTCTGCCGAACGCGCCGGGACGGGCCGGGTCCGAATTCCCCCTCAATGTTCGGACCCGGCCCTATTCTTTGGTAGGCCTCCCTCATTCTTTCGCACAGGAACGGCTTTGACCGTCGTCAAACCCATCCGGCCCTCGCCTGGATTGGAATGGGGGCGGATCGGCGACGGGAGACCCGGATGGACAGCGGCGACCTGGAAGTGCTGGCGCGGGTGCCGTTGTTTTCCGGTCTGCCCGGCGACGTCCTGGCGCGCATCGCCGCCCAGGCGCGGACCAAGCGCCATCCGCGCAATGCCATGCTGTTCCGTCAGGGCGACGAGGCGCTGGCGCTGCACGTGCTGCTGGAAGGGCAGGTCGGGCTGATGGGGTCGGTGGGGGCGGAACCCGAGCAGACCATGGTCGAGATCCTCGATGCCGGCGAATCCTTCATCGCCGCCGCGGTGCTGACCGGCAAGCCCTATCTGGTCGGGGCCATGGCGCTGACCCCGTGCCGGGTCCTGGAATTGCCGCGCGGTCCGCTGCTGGAGGATCTGCGCACCACCCCCGATCTGGCGCTGGCGATGATGGCGGCGCTGGCCAAGCACTTCCGCATGCTGATGCGCGAGGTCAAGGACCTGAAGCTGAAGACGGCCAGCCAGCGGCTCGCCCTCTACCTGATGACGCTGACGCCCAGGCGGCGCGGCTCGGTGATCCTGCGCCTGCCGCACAACAAGAGCCTGATCGCCGCCCGTGTCGGCGTGCGGCCGGAGACCCTGTCGCGCGCCTTCGCCCATCTCCGTTCGCTGGGGGTGGTGGTGGACGGCCACACCATCGCCGTCGGCGACCTCGCCCGGCTGGGCCGCTACTGCCACGAAGGCTGCGAGGAAATCTGACGGCGGCGGCCCATATGGGCGAGGAACCGGTTTCCAAGCGGCGTGGCACAAACTATAGTATGAAATTGCCCGACCCGACACGGCCCCCGTGAGGACTTTCCACCGTGAGTTTGCGCAACGCTCCCGACGTGTTCGACATCCTGCTGGTCGAGGACAATCCCGGCGACGCCCGGCTGGCCCAGGAAGCGCTGAAGGAAGGCCGCATGGCCAGCCGCCTCAAGGTGGTGGTCGATGGCGTCGAGGCGATGACCTATCTGCGGCGCGAGAACGGCTACGGCAACGCACCGCGCCCGCATCTGGTGCTGCTGGATCTCAACCTGCCGCGCAAGGACGGCCGCCAGGTGCTGGCCGAGATGAAGGCCGACCCCGAGTTGTGCCGCATTCCGGTGGTCGTGCTGACCACCTCTCAGGCCGAGCAGGACATCATGCGCAGCTACGAGCTGCACGCCAATTGCTACATCACCAAGCCGGTCGATCTCGACCGCTTCATCGCCGTCGTGCGCTCCATCGAGGAATATTGGTGCTCGGTGGTGACACTGCCGCCGCGCTGAGGCGATGACCGTGGCCCCCCCGGCCCAGGGCCGCACCGTCCTCGTCGTCGAGGACAATCCCGGTGATGCGCGCCTGGTCGAACTGTTCCTGCTCGAGGATTTCGCCAATCCCTTCCGCGTGCTGAAGGCGCCGCGCCTGGGCGACGCGCTGGCCCTGCTGGCGGCGGAGCCGGTGGACGTGGCGCTGCTCGATTTGTCGTTGCCCGATTCCCATGGGCTGGACACCCTGGCCCAGCTGCGTGCCGCCTGGCCCTTCCTGCCGGTGGTGGTGCTGACCGGCACCGACGACGAGGCGCTGGCGCTGGAAGCGCTGCGCCAGGGCGCCCAGGACTATCTGGTCAAGGGCCAAGGCAGCGGCGACCTGGTGCGCCGCGCCGTGCGCTACGCCATCGAGCGGATGGGCGCCGCCGGCGCCCTGCGCCGCTCCGAGGCCCGTTTCCGCGCGGTGTTCGAGAATGCCGGGATCGGCGTCGTGCTGGCCGATGCCGGCGGCTGGTTCGTCGAGGCCAACCCGGCCTTCTGCGCCATGGTGGGCTACACCGAGGACGAACTGCGCAAGGTCACCTTCCGCGACATCACCCATCCCGACGACGCCCACCTTCTCGACGACATGCGTGCCGAGATGTTCCGCGGCGAACGCGACAGCTACGTCTACACCAAGCGCTACGTCGCCAAGGACGGCCGCGTGCTGTGGGCACGGGTGACGGTCTCGGCGGTGCCGGACGGCGCCGAGGTCCGCTACAACGTCGGCGTCGTCGAGGACGTCACCGAGCGCAAGCGCCTGGAAGACCAGATGCGCATGGCCGCCACCGTGTTCGAAAGCTCGGGCGAAGGGTTGTTCGTCACCGATGCCGAAAGCCGCATCGTCCACGTCAACCCCGCCTTCACCGAGATCACCGGCTACGCCGCCGAGGACGTGCTGGGCCGGACGCCCACGGTGCTGTCCTCGGGCCGCCACGGGCCGGACTTCTATCGCCAGATGTGGGACAGCCTGGACGCCTCCGGCCGCTGGCAGGGCGAGATCTGGGACCGCCGCAAGACCGGCGAGATGTTCGCCGGCTGGCAGAACATCGCCGCGGTGCGCGACGCCGAAGGCAAGGTCTCCAATTACGTTGCCGTCCTCAGCGACATCACCACGCGCAAGCAGGTCGAGGAGCGCCTGTCCTACGCCGCCAACCACGACCCGCTGACCCACCTGCCCAACCGCACCCTGTTCCAGGAGCGCCTGTCGCGCGCCATGGCCCGCGCCCAGCGCAACCAGACCATGGTGGCGCTGTTGTTCATCGACCTCGACCACTTCAAGGAGGTCAACGACAGCCAGGGCCACCTGGCCGGCGACCTGCTGCTGCAGCAGGTGGCCGAGCGGCTGTCGGGCTGCACCCGCCAGGGCGACACCGTCGCCCGCCTGGCCGGCGACGAGTTCACCGTCATCCTCGAGGACGTGCAGGACCCGCGCGACGCCGCGGTGGTGGCCCACAAGGTGCTGCATGCCCTGGCCGAGGATTTCGACCTTTCGGGGTCGACGGCGCGCATCAGCTCGTCCATCGGCGTGTCGCTGTTCCCGGTCGATGCCGGCGACATGCAGACCCTGGTCAAGCTGGCCGACGCCGCCATGTACCAGGCCAAGCACCTGGGGCGCAACGGCTGCCAGTTCCATTCCGAATCGGTCAATGCCCAGGCTTTCGAGCGGCTGGCGCTGGAAAGCGGCCTGCGGCTGGCGCTGGAGCGCGGCGAGTTCGTGCTGCACTACCAGCCCGTCTTCGACCTGGCGGGCGGGCGGATCATCGCGGTCGAGGCGCTGCTGCGCTGGATCCATCCCGATGTCGGCATGGTCGGCCCCAACCAGTTCCTGGCCCTGGCCGAGGAAACCGGGCTGATCGTCGACATCGGCCGCTGGGTGCTGGCGGAAGCCTGCCGCCAGGCCGAAGGCTGGCGCCATTCCGGGCGCTCCGACCTCAAGCTGCACGTCAACCTGTCGGGACGCCAGCTGCGCGAGGCCAACCTGGTCGAGGCGGTGGCCATGGCGCTGGAATCCAGCGGCCTGCCGCCGGGCGCCCTGGTGCTGGAAGTGCCCGAGGCCAGCGTGGTCGACAAGGGCCACGATCCCAGCGCCCTGTTCAACCGCTTCGCCGCCTTGGGCGTCGGCCTCGCCATCGAGGAGTTCGGCTCGGGCTATTCCTCCTTCGCCTTCCTGCGCCGGCTGCCGGCCACCGACATCAAGGTGTCGCAGACCTTCGTGCGCAACGTCGGCAAGTCGGCAGGCGATACCGAGATCGTCGCCGCCATCATGGCGGTGGCCAAGGGCATGCACCTGCCGGTCGTCGCCTGCGGCATCGAGACCGGGGAACAGCTGGCCCAGCTCGCCGCCCTCGGCTGCGATGCCGTCCAGGGGTTCCTGCTGGCGCGTCCGATGACGGCGCAGGGCATCTCGGCGCTGTTGCGGGACGGAGACGTCCCGGCGCCGCTGGCGCAGCGATCCGCCCCCGAACCCTGCACCATCGGTTGAATCCTCGGTGATTGCCGCGGCATTTCTGTTATGAATGCCGCCGCTGGGTGTTGACGCGTTCGCGGTTTGTGGGGCACGCTTTTCCCATGACCAATGCCATATCACGGATTCCTGCCGGCGGTGGCGAGGCGGCCGGCGGCGGTCGCGTTTCCGACCGGGTGACCGACCGCATCCTCGCCCGCATCGCCTCGGGCGAATGGGCGCCCGGGCAGCGCCTGCCGGGCGAGCGCAAGCTGGCCGAGGACATGGGGGTATCGCGGGTGTCGGTGCGCGCGGCGCTGCAGGCGCTGAAGACGCAGGGCTTCGTCGATGCCGTCCAGGGCGGCGGCACCCGGGTGGTGTCCGACGCCGCCTGCATGGATCCCAGCCTGGTCGAACTGGTGCGGGTCAACCGCGACAACCTGGCCGACCTGGCCGAGATCCGCGGCATCCTCGAGAGGTGGGCGGTGCGGCGGGCGGCCGTCCACGCCACGCCGGAGCATCTGGCCGAGCTGGACGAGATCATGGCCGCCACCGAGGCCGACGTCACCCGCGGCAAGCACAAGACCGAGAACGACATCCGCTTCCACCTGGCCATCGCCAAGGCCTCGGGCTCGGGCATCTACATGCACGTGATGGGGATGTTCCGGAGCATCCTGGAACAGATGCTGGACTATCACCGCTACGAGCTGTTCGCCCGGCCCGAGGACGACCGCACCATCGTCGCCCATCACGGCGCCATCGTCGCCGCCATCCGGGCGCGCGACCCCGAGGCGGCGGCGGCGGCGATGAAGGCCCATCTCGGCTGGGTGGTGGACCGCTACCGCGCCGAACAGGCCCGCCAAACGGCCGGCTAACCCCCCCCCTACGAACGGCCACCTAGCCTTTCGGTCCTACCCCAAAAGACGGCAGGAAACCGTCATGGTGGCGCGGTAGGCGGCGTTCCCATCCTCTGCTATGGTGCCGCCGACAGCAGACGAGGGACAGTATGAGACGCACGCGCAACGCCAAGATCATCGCCACCCTGGGGCCGGCGACCTCGACCCCGGCGGCGATCGAGGGCCTGTTCAATTCCGGCGCCGACGTCTTCCGCCTGAACTTCAGCCATGGCAGCCATGCCGACCATCAGGCCCGCTATGATGCCATCCGGGCGTTGGAGACCACCACCCACCGGCCCATCGGCGTGCTGGCCGATCTGCAGGGACCGAAGCTGCGGGTGGGCAATTTCGCTGCCGGCCGCGTCCAGCTGGAGACCGGCGCGTCGTTCCGCCTCGACCTGTCCCCCGAACTGGGCACGGCCGAGCGCGCGCCGCTGCCGCACCCGGAAGTGTTCGCGGCGCTGACCGCCGGCACCGATCTGCTGCTGGACGACGGCAAGCTGCGCCTTCGGGTCGAGCGGCGCGGGCCGGACTTCGCCGAGACCCTGGTCATGGTCGGCGGCGAATTGTCCAACCACAAGGGCGTCAACGTTCCCGGCGTGGTGCTGCCGATCTCGCCGCTGACCGAGAAGGACAAGGCCGATTTGGATTTCGCCGTCGACATGGGGGTGGACTGGATCGCGCTGTCCTTCGTGCAACGCCCCGGCGACGTGGTCGAGGCGCGCAAGCTGATCGCCGCCAAGAAGGGCAAGGTGAAGCTGCTGTCCAAGCTGGAGAAGCCTTCGGCCATCGACCACCTCGAGGAGATCATTGAACTCTCCGACGCGGTCATGGTGGCGCGTGGCGACCTTGGCGTCGAATGCCCGCCCGAGACCGTGCCGATCCTGCAGAAGCGCATCGTCAAGGCCTGCCGCTCGGCCGGCAAGCCGGTGGTGGTGGCGACCCAGATGCTGGATTCCATGGTCCACTCGCCGTCGCCGACCCGCGCCGAGGCCTCGGACGTGGCCACCGCCATCTACGACGGCGCCGACGCGGTGATGCTGTCGGCCGAGACCGCCGCCGGCGAATATCCGGTCGAGGCGGTGACCATGATGGACCGCATCATCGAGCAGGTCGAGCACGACGACCAGTACCGCATCATCACCGAGGCGTCGCGCTCGCGCCCCGAGAACACCGTGCGCGACGCCATCTCGGCGGCCGCCCGCCAGGTCGCCCACACCCTGGAGGCGGCGGCCATCGTCACCTTCACCTCGTCGGGCTCGACCACGCTCAGGGCGGCGCGCGAGCGGCCCGAGCAGAGCGTGGTGTCGCTGACCTCGAACATCGACGTCGCCCGCCAGCTCGCCCTGGTCTGGGGCGCCCACTCGGTCGAGACCGCCGAGGTGCGCAGCGTCTCCGAGATGGTGCACAAGGCGGCCAAGACCGCCTTCCGCGAAGGCTTCGCCCAGGTCGGCGACCACGTGGTCATCACCGCCGGCGTCCCCTTCGGCTGCTCGGGCACCACCAACATCCTGCGCGTCGCCGAGATCGGCGAGAACGGTGAGGTGATCTGACGCAGGGCGCACATTGCAGCCGGGCTTTCGGGTGTGTATATTACACACCGTGAAAAGCGCCGATCTGATCCGCCTGATGGAGGCCGATGGATGGACCCTGGACAGGGTCCGCGGGTCGCATCACGTATTCAGGCATCCGACAAAGCCTGGCATCGTGGTCGTCCCCCATCCCAAGAAGGACCTCGGCACCGGGCTGGTCGCGGCAATTCGCAAACAGGCGGGCGTGTGATGCGATATCCCATACTGATCGAGGACGGCTCCGAGACGGCCGCCTTCGGGGTGGTCGTCCCCGACCTGCCGGGATGTTTCTCGGCCGGCGATACCTTGGACGAGGCGGTGGCCGCCGCGGCGGAAGCCGCCGCGGCCTGGATCGACACGGCGCTCGACGCGGGGGCAGCCATTCCTTCGCCCTCCAGCCTGGCCGAGGTGCGTGCCTTGCCCGAGTATCAGCACTGGGCGGTCGGCGTCATCGATCTCGACCCGGCCCTGTTCGACGACAGTATCGAGCGGGTGAACATCACTTTGCCGAAGCGTGTCCTGCGCCGGCTGGACGATCTGGCGGCGGCCCGGCGACAGAGCCGGGGCGCCTTCATCGCCGATCTGACCATGCACACAAGGTGAGCTAAAACATCAGCTTTGCCGCCGCGCCGATGGCGGCCGAGGCGGCCAGCACCGGCAGCATGCCCATGTGCAGACGCAGCATCGCCACCATGGCCGCCACGGCCAGGATTGCCGGCACCACCTGGATGCTCGACCAGTCGGGCAGCGGCAAATTCAGGGGGCCGTCGCCGATTCGGGCGAACACCACGTGCAGGGCGAACCACAGCGCCAGGTTCAGCACCACGCCGACCACCGCCGCGGTGATGGCGGCCAGGGCGCCGGCCAGGGCGCGGTTGCCGCGCACCGCCTCGATATGGGGGGCGCCGGCGAAGATCCACAGGAAGCTGGGCAGGAAGGTGACCCACACGGTCAGCGCCGCCGCCAGCACGCCGCCGGTCCACGACCCCAGCGGCCCGGGATCGCGGAAGCCGGCGAGGAAGCCGACGAACTGGTTGACCAGGATCAGCGGCCCCGGCGTGGTTTCGGCCAGGCCCAGGCCGTCCAGCATCTCGCCCGGGGTGACCCAGCCGTGGACCTCGACCGCCTCCTGCGCCACGTAGGCCAGCACCGAATAGGCGCCGCCGAAGGTGACCACCGCCATCTTCGAGAAGAACACCCCCAGCGCCGCGAAGGCGCCCTCGCCCCAGGCCAGGGCGGCGGCCACCGGAGCCAGCCACAGGATGCCGCAGATCAGCGCCACCAGGGCGGTGCGGCTCAGGCTCGGGCGCACACCGTGCTCGGTGACGGCGACCGGCGTCGTCGGCGCGAAGGCCGCACTGCCGGCGCGGGTGAGGCCGTAGCCCAGCATTCCGGCCCCCGCCACGATCAGCGGGAACGGCACCCCGAGGGCGAAGATGGCAACGAAGGCGGCGGCCGCCAGCGCCACCGCCGGCGGCCCCTTCAGCGCCCGCCTGCCGATGCGCAGCGTCGCCTCGACCACCACCGCCAGCACCGCCGGCTTGAGGCCCCAGAACAGGCCCTGCACCAGGGTCACATCGTTGAGGCCGGCATAGAGCGCCGCCAGCCCCATCATCACCAGGAAGCCGGGCAGCACGAACAGCACGCCGGCGACGATGCCGCCCGCCACCCGGTGCAGCAGCCAGCCGACATAGGTGGCGAGCTGCTGCGCCTCGGGCCCGGGCAGCAGCATGCAGTAGTTGAGGGCGTGCAGGAACCGCTCCTCGTCCACCCACTTCTTCTCGTCCACCAGGATGCGGTGCATGGTGGCGATCTGCCCGGCCGGGCCGCCGAAGGACAGCAGGCCGATGCGGGCGAAGGCGCGGACGACTTCGGCGAAAGTGGGGGCGGGAAGCGGGGAGTCCTCGGCCATGGGACGGGACCCTACACGGGCGGATAGGATCGGACAACCCTTGGATATGGCAAGCATTTCTTTCTTGCATCTGTCATCCGGGGAAGGCCACCCTGGCGCTATGCTCGGGCCGCGCAGACCCGCGGGAGGAGGACCCCCATGACGCCACCGGATGCCACCGACGCCGCCGTCCAGACCCATGCCCACGGCCAGGATCCCTGGCGGGGTTTCACCGCCGGACGCTGGACCGATGCCATCGACGTCCAGGATTTCATCCGCCTGAACCGTGAGCCCTACGAGGGTGACGAGGGCTTCCTGGCCGGCCCCAGCCCGCGCACCACCGCCCTGTGGGCCAAGGTCTCGGAGCTGCTGGCGGCGGAGCGCGACAACAACGGCGTGCTCGACATCTCGGCCGACATTCCGTCCTCCATCACCGCCCATGCGCCCGGCTACATCGACCGCGACCTCGAGCGCATCGTCGGCCTGCAGACCGACGCCCCGCTGAAGCGGGCGATCATGCCGTTCGGCGGCCTGCGCATGGTCGAGGCGGCGCTGGAGGCCTATGGCCGCACCATCGATCCGCGCCTGCACGAGGCCTTCACCAAGTGGCGCAAGACCCACAACGACGCGGTGTTCGACGCCTATACCCCGGAAATCCTCAAGGCCCGCTCGGCCCACATCGTCACCGGCCTGCCCGATGCCTATGGCCGCGGCCGCATCATCGGCGATTACCGCCGGGTCGCCCTCTACGGCACCGGGCGCCTGATCGAGGCCAAGCACGCCGAGCGCCACGAGCTGGACGACCAGCCCTCGGTCGAAGACGTCATCCGCCTGCGCGAGGAGCTGTCGGAACAGATCCGCGCCCTCGCCGAGCTGGCCGAGATGGCGGCCAGCTACGGCTTCGACATCACCCGGCCCGCCGCCACCGGTTTCGAGGCGGTGCAGTGGACCTATTTCGCCTTCCTGGCGGCGGTCAAGGAGCAGAACGGCGCCGCCATGTCGCTGGGCCGGGTCTCGACCTTCCTCGATATCTATTTCCAGCGCGACTTCGCCGAGGGCCGCCTGAACGAGGAGCAGGCGCAGGAGCTGATCGACGATTTCGTCATCAAGCTGCGCATCGTCCGCTTCCTGCGCACCCCCGACTACAACGCCCTGTTCTCGGGCGATCCCACCTGGGTGACCGAGAGCATCGGCGGCATGGGCGAGGACGGCCGCCCCATGGTGACGCGGACCAGCTTCCGCATGCTGCAGACCCTCTACAATCTGGGTCCGGCGCCGGAACCCAACCTCACCGTGCTGTGGTCGGCGTCGCTGCCCGAGCCGTTCAAGCGCTTCTGCGCCCGGGTCACCATCGACACCAGCTCGATCCAGTACGAGAGCGACGATCTGCTGCGCCCCAGCTGGGGCGACGACTGCGCCATCGCCTGCTGCGTCTCCGCCATGCGGGTGGGCAAGCAGATGCAGTTCTTCGGGGCGCGGGTCAATCTGGCCAAGACCATGCTCTACGCCATCAACGGCGGCCGCGACGAGGTCAGCGGCAAGCAGGTGGCGCCGCCGGCGCCGCCGATCACCGCCGAGGTGCTGGATTACGACGAGGTCATGGCCGCCTTCGACCACATGATGGACTGGCTGGCCAAGGTCTACGTCAACGCGCTCAACTGCATCCACTTCATGCACGACAAGTATTGCTACGAGCGGCTCGAGATGGCGCTGCACGACCGCGAGGTGCTGCGCACCCTGGCCTGCGGCATCGCCGGCATGTCGGTGGTGGCGGATTCGCTGTCGGCCATCAAGTACGCCAAGGTGCACGTCATCCGCGACGAGTCCGGGCTGGCGGTTGATTACCGCATCGACGGCGAGTTCCCCATGTTCGGCAACAACGACGACCGCGTCGATCAGATCGCCGTCGAAATCGTGCGCACCTTCATGAACAAGGTGCGCAAGAACCCCACCTACCGCAACGCCATGCACACCCAGTCGGTGCTGACCATCACCTCCAACGTGGTCTACGGCAAGGCCACCGGCAACACCCCCGACGGTCGCCGCGCCGGCGAGCCCTTCGCGCCGGGCGCCAATCCCATGCACGGGCGCGACCGCCACGGCTTCCTCGCCTCGGCCTTCTCGGTGGCCAAGCTGCCCTACGAGGAGGTGCAGGACGGCATCTCGCTCACCGCCTCCATGGTGCCGCAGGGGCTGGGACGGACCCGCGACGAGCAGATCGACAACCTGCTGGCCGGCATGGACGCCTATTTCCTCAGCGGCGGCTTCCACGTCAACATCAACGTGCTCGACCACGACATGCTGCTGGACGCCATGGAGCACCCCGAGAAGTACCCGCAGCTGACGGTGCGGGTGTCGGGCTATGCCGTCAACTTCATCAAGCTGACCCGCGAACAGCAGCTCGACATCATCCGCCGCACCTTCCACGGCAAGGTGTAGGGGTGGCGGAGAGCACGGACCTCCACCACCACCTCACCCTGGCCGGCGGCGCGGCCCTGCAGGCGGCGCCGCCCGATCCCGAGGGCTGGGTCCATTCATGGGAGCTGGAGGCCGGGCTGGACGGGCCGGGTTGGCGCTTCGTGCTGTTCCTGTCGGGCTGCCCGCTGCGCTGCGTCTATTGCCACAACCCCGACACCTGGGTGCCCAAGGAGGGCCAGCACACCTCGGCGGCCAGGGTGGCGGTGGAGATCGCCAAGTACGCGCCGGTGCTGCGCCGCGCCCATGGCGGGGTCACCCTGACCGGCGGCGAGCCGCTGATCCAGCAGCGCTTCGCCGCCGCCATCCTGTCCACCGCCAAGGCCATGACCCTGTCCACCGCCATCGAGACCTCGGGGGCGTCCGGCCATGTGGAGGCCGAGCTTCTCGACAACCTCGATCTGGCGATGGTCGACATCAAGAGCGCGGTGCCCGCCACCTACCGCCGCATCACCGGCCACGACCCCGACCACGCCTTGGCCTTCCTGCGGTCGCTGACCGAACGCGGCATCCGCCTGTGGCTGCGCTTCGTGCTGGTCCCCGACCTCACCGATTCGGCCGTCGAGCTGGATGCCATCGCGGCGCTGGCGGCGTCGCTACCCACCCTGGAGCGGGTCGAGGTGCTGGCCTTCCACCAGATGGGGGCGCACAAGTGGCACGACATGGGGGTGGATTATCCCCTCGACGAGACGCCGCCGGCCGATCTCGACGACGTCGCCAATGCCGTCGATTACCTGCGCGCCCGCAAGGTGCCGGCGCTGTGAGATTTCGCTGATCGGAACCGATCAGTTGCGGGCGTCAGGCCGCCGCGTTCAGCCGGGCGAAGCCGGCCTCGAGGTCGGCCAGCAGGTCGTCGGCATCCTCCAGCCCGGCATGGAAGCGCAGGCTTGGACCCTCGGGCCGCCAGGCGGTGGCTGTGCGGATGATGGAATGGCCGGTGGTGGGGATGACCAGGCTTTCGAAGCCGCCCCACGAGAAGCCCAGGTTGAAGTGCTCATAATGGTCGAGCATGGCATCCAATGCCGCCTTCGCCGCCGGCTTCAGGATCACTCCGAACAGGCCGCAGGCGCCGTCGAAATCGCGCTTCCACAGCGCATGGCCGGGATCCGAGGGCAGCGGCGGGTAGAGCACGCGCGCCACCTCGGGCCGCCCCTCCAGCCAGGTGCATAAGCGCAGCGCGGTCTCGGCATGGCGGGCCAGGCGCACGCCCAGGGTGCGCAGGCCGCGCAGGCCGAGATACAGCTCGTCGGCGCCCGGCGAATGGCCGAACGCCGCCACCGAGGTCTTCACCCGCAGCCAGGTGTCCTCATCGCCCAGGGTGATGGCCCCCAGCATGGCGTCGGCATGGCCGACCACGTATTTGGTGCAGGCCTGGATGGAGACGTCGATGCCGTGGCGGAACGGCTGGAAGGTGCGCACCCCCCAGGTGTTGTCCATCATCACCACCGCGCCAACCGCATGGGCGGCCGCCGCGATGGCCGGAACGTCCTGGACCTCGAAGGTCAGCGAGCCCGGCGATTCGGTGAACACCACCCGGGTCTCGGGGCGCATCAGCCCGGCGATGCCGGCGCCGATCAGCGGGTCGTAATAGGTGGTCTCGATCCCTAGGCCGGCCAGTACCGAATCGCAGAACTTGCGGGTGGGGAAATAGGTGGAATCGACCATCAGCAGATGGTCGCCGGCCTTCAGGAAGGCGAGCAGGGCACCGGTGATGGCGGCCAGGCCGGACGAGGTGGCGACGGTCTTGTGACCGCCCTCGACGGCGGCCATGGCTTCCTCGAAGGCGAAGGTGGTGGGGGTGCCGAAGCGGCCGTAGCGGACCCCGCCGAAAGGCGTCTTGCCGCTGGCTTCCATGGCCGCCACCGAGGGGTGGAGGATGGTCGAGGCGTGGTAGACCGGCGGATTGACCGCGCCGAACTGTTGCTCGGGGTGACGGCCGGCATGGACCAGCTTGGTGTCGTTCTTCATGGCTCCCAGGGAGTCGGGCGGATGGACGCCGATGGTGGCACCAACGCCGCCCCGATTCCAAGGGCTAATGGGGCCGAGGTCTAATACTGGCCGGCCTGGTAGGTGCCGTCCGGGTTCTGCGAATCGCTGTCCAGCTTTTCCTGGGTGCTCTCGGAGGTCTGGTCGAGGCCGCGTCCGGCCGCCTCGATGTCCTCGCCGACGCCCGAGACGGTGTTGCAGCCGGGCAGGGCCAGAATTGCCGCCGCCAGCATCAGCACCGCCAGCGGCGCGGCGAACGGGACGGCCTGCCGGTGGGCGACGGCCTTGGCGCGCTTGCGTGCGATCATGGGGGACACCTTTCGTGTCGGGCTTGCCTGCTCCTGACGTAGGGAGCGCGCCCCTCCACATCAATGGCGGAGGGGCGCGCTCTCAAGGGGCAGGCCGGGGGGCAATCAGCCCTTCTCGAACGGTGCGTCGTCGCGGTTGCCCCATTCGGCCCACGAGCCGTCATAGACCGACACGTCGGTATGGCCGATCAGATGCAGGCCCAACGCCACCACGCAGGCGGTGACGCCCGAGCCGCAGGTGGTGATGACCGGCTTCGAGGGCTCGATGCCGGCGGCGTCGAAGCGGGCCTTGAGCTCCTCGGCCGACCGCATGGTGCGGTTGCGCTCGTCGATCAGATCGGCGAAGGGCAGGTTGATGGAGCCGGGAATGCGGCCACCGTTCTTGACCGGCCACAGTTCCGGATCGGTGCCGGTGAAGCGGCCGGGGGCGCGGGCGTCGACCACCAGCTCGCGGCCCGAGCCGAGATTGGCCTTCACCTGGTCGAAGTCGCGCAGCAGGGTGTGGTTGACGTGGGGGATGAAATGGCGGTCGCGCGGGATCGGCGGCAGGTCTTCGACCGCCCGCTGCTCGCGCAGCCATTTGGGGAAGCCGCCGTCGAGGACCGCCACGTCGCGGTGGCCGAACAGCCGGAACATCCACCACACCCGGGCGGCGGCGCTGGCGAAGCCGGTGCCGTCGTAGATGACGACGCGGTTGCCGTTGCCCAGGCCGAGCTTGCGCACCTTGCTGGCGAACTTCTCGGGCGCCGGCACCATGTGGGGCAGGTCGGTCTTGTCGTCGGCGATCTCGTCGATGTCGAAGAAAACCGCGCCGGGGATGTGCTCGGCGTCGTATTCCTCGCGCGCGTCGCGGTTCTGGATCGGCAGGTAGTAGCTGGCATCGACCACGCGCACGTCGGGCGCGGACAGATGGTCGGCCAGCCACTCGGTGCTGACGATCGCCTCCGGATTGGCATAGCTCATTGAGCGGTCACCCCTTGTCGATTTTTCGTTGTGCCGCCCCTACGCCAGCCAGTCCGGGACCGGAAGCTCGCGCTCCCTGAGGAAGGCCGGGTTGAACAGCTTGCTCTGGTAGCGGGTACCATAATCGCACAGCACTGTCACCACCACATGTCCCGGCCCCAGCCGCCGCGCCACCTGGATGGCGGCGGCGACGTTGATGCCCGACGAGCCGCCGAGCACCAGCCCTTCCTCGCGCACCAGGCCGAAGATGACCCGCAGGGCCTCGTCGTCGGTGACCCGGACCTGGTCGTCGATGGGCGCGCCCTCCAGGTTGCGGGTGATGCGGCCCTGGCCGATGCCCTCGGTGATGGAGCCGCCCTCGGCCTTCAGTTCGCCCTTGGCATAGTGGTTGTAAAGGGCCGAGCCCATGGGATCGGCCAGCACCACCCGCACCGCCGGGTTGCGCTCCTTCAGCGCCATGCCCACGCCGGCCAGGGTGCCGCCGGTCCCCACCGCGCAGGTGAAGGCATCGACCTTGCCGCCGGTCTGGACCCAGATCTCCTGCCCGGTGGTGCGGCGGTGGCCCTCGCGGTTGGCTGTGTTGTCGAACTGGTTGGCCCACAGCACGCCGTTGCTCTCGGTGGCCGCCAGCTCGCCCGCCAGGGTCTCGGAATAGCGGACGTAGTTGCCGGGATTGGAATAGGGGGCGGCCGGGACCAGGCGCAGATCGGCGCCGATGAGGCGCAGCATGTCCTTCTTTTCCTGGCTCTGGGTCTCGGGCATGACGATCACCGAGCGGTAACCGCGGGCATTGCCGACCAGGGTGAGGCCAATGCCGGTATTGCCCGCCGTGCCCTCGACGATCAGCCCGCCGGGCCGGATCAGCCCCTTCGCCTCGGCATCCTCGATGATGGCCAGCGCCGCCCGATCCTTGATCGACCCGCCGGGATTGAGGAACTCCGCCTTGCCCAGGATGGTGCACCCCGTCGCCTCGGAGGCGCGCCTGAGCTTGATCAGCGGGGTGTTGCCGATGGTGGCGGTGAAGCCGTCGCGGATATCGGTCATGGTGTTCTTCTCGGACAATTCACATTCTCGGATAGCCTAATGTGGATTGTCGCCGTGCGCAAGGATG
Source organism: Magnetospirillum sp. UT-4 (assembly GCF_902729435.1). Lineage (GTDB taxonomy): Bacteria > Pseudomonadota > Alphaproteobacteria > Rhodospirillales > Magnetospirillaceae > Magnetospirillum. Next base: position 51,383 of record NZ_LR746524.1, on the reverse strand, counting down.
CGAGGGATGTAAAATACGGCGCGAAAAAAGCCCTCCCCCCTGGTGGGGGAGGGTTGGGTGGGGGGGGAACCGCGTCGGCGTTGGAGTGTGCGACTCCACCCCACCCCCAACCCCTCCCCATCAAGGGGAGGGGGGCAAAATAGGATGGCCCTCCCCATCAAGGGGAGGGGAGTGCGGGGGGGGGGGATCAGCAGCCCCAGCGGGCCTTCAGGGAGTCGCGTTCCAGCATCAGCCATTGGATGGCGATGACCGCCATGCTGTTGTTGATGCGGCCGTCTTTGGTCATGGCGTAGGCCTCCTCGACCGGGACGGTGAAGACGCGGATATCCTCGCCCTCGTGCTCCAGGCCGTGCAGGCCGGCGATCTTGCTGCAATCGACGCGGGCGCAGTAGAGCCGCACGGTTTCCGACGAGCCGCCGGCGGTGACCAGGTAGCCGCCGACCTCGACCATGTCGGCGGCCTCGGTGCCGGCTTCCTCGACGGTCTCGCGGCGGGCCACCTGTTCGGGGGTCTCGCCCTCGTCGATGATGCCGGCGACGCACTCGATCAGCCACGGATACCAGCCGGCCGCCAGGGCGCCGGTGCGGAACTGCTCGATCAGCGCCACTTCCTCGCGGTCGGGGTCGTAGAGCAGGACCACCACGGCGTGGCCGCGCTCAAAGATCTCGCGCACGATCTCGCCGGTCCAGCCGCCGGCGAAGGTGCGGTGGCGCACCCGGTAGCGGTCGATCTGGAAATAGCCCTTGAAGACGGTGTCCTTGGCCAGGATCTGGACGTCGTCGTCGGAAAAGCCGGTCATCTCAGTAGGCCCACAAGGTGCCGGTGGCGCCCACCGCGGTGGTGAACAGGCCCAGCACCAGGTTGACGGTGACGATCATGCGCACGCGGCCCTGGGATTCGGCGGCGCCGGGCAGGTCGCCCTCGGCCAGGCGGCGGCGGAAGGTGGCGTAGGGGCCGAAGTAGAGGTAGGTGAAATTGCCGATCATCACCAGCCCCACCGCCTGCATAATGTCGATGTGCAGGGCGCCGCCGGCGATGCCGCCGCGATAGCCCAGCAGCAGCACGCCGTAGCCGGTGACCAGCAGGGCGGCGATGGATGCCCACACCCAGCGGAAGAAGCGGGGGAAGACCCGGCTCCACAGCGCCAGGCGGTCGGCCGGCGCCATCTCCAACACCGAGGGGCGCAGGATCATGTGGGCGAAGAACATGCCGCCGACCCAGACCACCGAGGCCAGGGTGTGGATGGCAAGCGCAAGGACGAAGGCGATCATGGTTTCTCCGTCTAAAGCCCCATGCGGCCGGCGATCTCGTCGGCCAGGGCCTTGATTTCCTTGGTGGCGGTATGGCGCGGATTGGTCTCGATCACACCCTTGCCCTCCATCAGGCTGGCGGCGAAGGCGACGCGGTTGCCCAGCACGGTGGCCGCCACCGGCATCTCGGCCTCGATGATCTTGCGGCGCACCGCGTCCACCAGCTTGCCCTTGGGCGGGGTGCGGTTGAACACCATCACCGCCGCGCTCTTCTCTTTCTTCGCCATGTCCAGCGTCGGCTGGGTCGCCCACAGATCCAGCGGCGTCGGCTGCATCGGCACCAGGATCAGGTCGGCGGCGCGCACGGCGATGCGCACGTCGGTCTCGGCATGGGGCGGACTGTCGATCAGGATCAGATCGACGCCCCGGCGCAGGCGGTCCAGCTCGGTCGCCAGCCGCCAGCCCGACGCCTGGATGAAGGTGATGCCGCCGCCGGCTTCGTCAACCAGCATCTTGCGGATGTCGTACCAGGCGGCCAGCGAGCCCTGCGGGTCGATGTCGACCAGGCCGACCTTGCGGCCCTGGTGGGCGAAGGTGACGGCAAGCTGCGCCGCGATGGTGGTCTTGCCCGCGCCGCCCTTCTGCTGGGCGATGGTTATGGCCTTGGCCGGCATGTGCTTCCCCTGATCCCTATGACCCCGTCCGAAAGGCTATCGGGTTCCCATCTTTTTGCAATAGCGAGATACTTTTGGGGCACTTCCGCCTACGGCGGAAGCGCTGTGCCCTGGCCCGTGCCGGGCCCGCTCAGGCGCCGCGCGGGCTTGGTTCAGGGCTTACAGGAGACGCCCTTGGTGAACACGCTCTCCTCGCCCGCCTCGCAACGCTGGTCGAAGGTGAAGCCGGGCATGGCCTTGTGCATGCGGTCCAGCAGGTTCCATGGCTGGCTGCCGCGGAAGACCACGCAGGGATAAGCGGCCATCACCTCGTCGAGGCGCTGGGGTACGGCCCAGCGCACCAGGCCTTCCTTCCACCAGGTGTGGTCGTTGACGAACCACGAATATTCGTCGGCCGGCATCCACTCCGCCAGGCGGGGCGAGTAGCGCGCCTGCGCGTTCATGTCGCCGCGCTGCAGGGCGTAGGTGGGCGACGAGGCGGAATCATAGAAAATCTTGGCGCAGCCCTTGAACCGGTTCATGTCCAGGCTGCGGGCGCCCCGGGTCCAGTCCGCCAGCTCGGCGGTCTGGCGCCAGGCGGCCGGCAGCGTCAGCAGGACCAGCACCGCCGCCACCGCGCTCCACGCCCGCCCATGTCCCCGGGCCGGCGCCAGCGTCCGGGTCAGCCCCCACAGCGCCGCCAGCATGGGTCCGGTCAGCATCAGGGCGGGAACCAGGTAATGGGCGGCCGGCTGCTTGGCGACCATGACGAAGGTGGAGACCGCCGCCAGCGCCAGCCCGGCCAGCACCCGCGCCAGCGGATCGGCTTCCATCAGGCCGCGCCGGCGCAGGCGGACGTAAAGGACCAGCACCGCCGCCGCCGCCAGCAGGGTGGCGGACAGGATCAGCTTGGAACTGAACATCTTGAGGACGGCGCGGGGATAGCGGCCAGGATCGACGATGCCCTCGCCGCCGCCGCCATAGGCGCCGGAATGGGTGAGGATGCGCCCCCACAGATCGAGGAACAGGTCGATGTTGGGCAGCGCCGGCGCGGTGAACACCAGGACAGATGCGGCGATGGCGGCGGGATAGACCACCAACAGCCGGCGCCCGTCGAGCAGGAACAGCGGCACCAGCCCGAGGGCGGCGAACTGCACCTTGCAGGCGATGCCGAAGCCCAGCGCCACCCCCATCAGCACCGCATGGCGATCGCTGGTCCGCCCCGCCCGGGCCGCCGAGAAGGCCGCCGCCGCCAGCAGCGCCGCCGCCGCGATCAGCAGCGGCTCGGGCTTGGCGTGCAGGCCGAATTTGGGGATGATCATGGACAGGAACGGCGACGACTGCGCCAGCAGCGCCGGCCACAGACTGCCGGTGGCGCGGTGGACGGCCCGGCCGAGCACGTACAGCGCCACCGCGACGAAGGGGTAGAGGGCCAGGGTGGCGGCGACCAGATAGGGCTCGGGGTCGCGCAGCACGGCCTCCACCGCCTCGGCCGCCGACATCCCCAGGGTGGCCAGGCGCAGCACCAGGGCGATGATCACCTGCACCGGCGTGCCGGGATGGCTGAGATCGGTGGGCGCCAATCCTTCGAGCAGGCGCAGGCCGTTGAGCAGGTAGTAATAGTCGGGGTCTAGGTTGAAGACCTGCCACAGCGGCAGGCTCACCCACAGCATCAGCGCGAGCAGCAGGACGAAGGCCAGGGGCAGGATCCACAAGGCGGCGGCGGCCTGGCGGGTGATGCGGTCCACGCGGCGAAACTCCGGTCGTTCGCCTGGGGTGTAGCCGATGCCGCGGCAGGCGGCAAGCGGGCAGTACCGGCGGCGGGATGGCGGGTGATGCGCCACAGGGTGCCGCTGCCGCCATCGGCCACCCACAAGGAATCGCCGGCGGCCGGGAAGGCCAGCGCCTGCGGGCTGGCCAGGTTGGCGGCGAAGGGCACGACGGTGCCGCCACCGATGTCCGCGAAGGCCACCGTGCCAGTGCCGCCTTGGCCGGTTCCGGCCGGCCCGCTCAGCGCCGCGAACACGTCGTCGCCGCCGCCGAAGTCGGGTGCCGCGCCGGTCGCCAGCGCCGCCACCGCGCCCGCCGGCCGGGCCAGGGGCGGCGGCGGCGGATTGGGCAGGTCGGCCAGTTCCGGATCGGTCAGGGCCAGTTGCCGGGCGGTATCGGGCCAGCCGTACCACACCCCGGCGACGGCGCGGTGCAGTCCGGCGCCGCCCTCGGCCTCGCGGTCGGCCACCAGCAGCCGCCCATCGGCGGCGAAGGCCAGTGCCGTCGGGGCGCGCCAGCCCCAGGAATGCAAGGCGATCCGGCCGCCGGCCGGGGCGATCCGCAGCACCGCGCCGGTGCAGGGCAGCCGGCCAATGATGCCCGGACGGTCCTGGCAGGGGATGCCCGGGTCCGAGGCCGGCGCCGCCACGGCGACGTGGAGCCAGCCGTCGGGGCCGGCCGCCAGCGGCCCCACCAGACCGCCGCCCGGCAGCTCCACCGGCAGCGGGGAGACGGTGCCGTCCATCGCCACCGCCAGGATGCGGCCGCCCAGCGGGCCGCCCGACTCGGCGACGTAGATGCGCCCGTCCAGGGTGGCGCCGCCGCTCCACGGCCCGTTGCCGCCGCCCTGTGCCAGCGACGTCAGGCTGCCGTCGGCCTCGACCCGGGTCAGCCGCGCCGGCTCGCCCTCCACCACCAATGGACGGCCGGCGGCGTCGAACAGGATGGCGCGCGGATCAACAAGGCCCGCCGCCATGGGGCGGGCGTCGTAGCCCGTGGGCAGGACGAGGTCGCCGCGGGCCGGGATGGCGGCGCCGGGCAGCGGCGGCGGCTCCATGTCGCGGGCGGTCTGCAGCGGCCGCTGGGTGCAGGCGGCAAGCAGGGCGGCGATCATGACCAGGGCGGGGGTTGGGCGCATGGCGGGCAGGTGGGCGGCGCGGATGATGGGGCAAGCCCGCCCGGCTGCGCCCGCCGGCCGGGGCGGTGCCGTGCGCCGGACGGGCAGGCCGGGATGGCGATTGCACCGCGGCCGGGGGTCGTCCATCATCCCGCCCGCCGGTTCAACCCACCCTGCAAGGACCCCATGGATCTCTTCCTGCAAGCGCTGCTGCTCGGCCTGGTCGAGGGCCTGACCGAGTTCCTGCCGGTGTCCTCCACCGGCCACCTGATCCTGCTGGGCGATCTGCTGGGCTTCCAGGGGCCGCCGGGCAAGACCTTCGAGATCGTCATCCAGATGGGCGCCATCCTGGCGGTGTGCGTGGTCTATTGGCGACGCCTGACCGGGGCGGTGCTGGCGGCCGGCACCGATCCGCGCGCCCGGGCGTTCCTGCGCAACATCCTGGTCGGCTTCCTGCCGGCCATGGTGATCGGGGCGGTGGCCTACAAATGGATCCGGGCGCTGCTGGATTCGCCGGTGGTGGTGGCGATGGCGCTGGTGGCCGGCGGCATCGTCATCCTGGCCATCGAGCGGCTGGTGAGGAAGCCGGCGGTGTTCGCGGTGGAGGATTTCCCGCTGTCGCTGTCGCTGCGCATCGGCCTGTTCCAGTGCCTGGCCATGGTTCCCGGGGTGTCGCGCTCGGGTGCCACCATCATGGGCTCGCTGCTGATGGGAGTGGAACGCCGGGCGGCGGCGGAATATTCGTTCTTCCTGGCCATTCCCACCATGGCCGGGGCGACGGCGTTCTCGCTCTACAAGAACTGGGCGCAGCTGTCCTTCGACAACGGCGCCGTCATCGCCGCCGGCTTCGCCGCCGCCTTCCTGGCCGCCCTGGTGGTGGTCAAGGCGGCCATCGCCTTCATCGGCCGCCACGGCTTCGCCCCCTTCGCCTGGTACCGCATCGCCTTCGGCACACTCATGCTGGCGCTGCTGCTGGGGCGGTAGGCAAGGGACCAAAGAAAAAGGGGCCGTCCTTGCGGACGACGGAGCACCAAAGAAAAGGGGCCGTCCTTGCGGACGACCCCGGCAGTTTTTTGGTTCCGCCGATTCTTAGTGGGCGGCGGCACCCTCGGCACCCAGGCCGGTCTCGGACCGGATCGCCTGAGCGTCGTAGGAGGCGCGTTCGGCCTGAGCCCGCGCGCTGTTGTCCATCTTCGAGAACAGCCAGCAGCCGATGAAGGCGGCGGGCATGGTGAAGAGGGTGGGGTACACGTAGGGGAAGATCGGCTCGGCGAAGCCGAAGCTCTGCACCCACACCACCTTGGACAGGATCACCGCGCCCACCGAGCCGATCAGCCCGATATAGCCGCCGATCACCGCGCCCTTGGTGGTCAGGGACTTGGAGAACATGGACATCACCAGCACCGGGAAGGTGGCCGAGGCGGCGATCGAGAAGGTCAACGCCACGATGAACGCGACGTTCTGCTTCTCGAAGGCGATGCCCAGCAGCACGGCGATGACGCCGAGGCCCAGGCTGGCGAACTTGGAGACCATGACCTCGGTCTTCTCGGACGCGCGGCCGTGCATGAACACGTTGGCGTAGAGGTCGTGCGAGATCGCCGACGCCCCGGCCAGGGTCAGGCCCGACACCACCGCCAGGATGGTGGCGAAGGCAACCGCCGAGATGAAGCCGAGGAACAGGTCGCCGCCGATGGCGTGGGACAGCCACACCGCGGCCATGTTGTTGCCGCCCTTGAGGTTCAGGCCACCCTTCGCCACATCGATGTATTCGGGATTGGTGGCGACCATGGTGATGGCGCCGAAGCCGATGATGAAGGTCAGGATGTAGAAGTAGCCGATGAAGCCGGTGGCGTAGAACACCGACTTGCGGGCTTCCTTGGCGTTCGGCACGGTGAAGAAGCGCATCAGGATGTGCGGCAGGCCGGCGGTGCCGAACATCAGGGTGAGACCCAGCGAGATGGCGTCGATGGGATTGGTGACCAGCGACCCCGGGGCCATGATGGCGCCGTGCTTGGGATGAACCTCGATCGCCTTGGCGAACATGGCCTCGAACGAGAAGCCGAAATTGCTCAGCACGCCGAAGGCGATGAAGGTGGCGCCGCCCAGCAGCAGGCAGGCCTTGATGATCTGCACCCAGGTGGTGGCGGTCATGCCGCCGAAGGTGACGTAGATCATCATCAGCGCGCCGACCGCGATCACCGCCATGATGTAGTCGAGACCGAACAGCAGCTTGATCAGCTGGCCGGCACCGACCATCTGGCCGATCAGGTAGAAGATCACCACGATGAGGGCGCCGATGGCGGCGAAGATGCGCACCGGCTCGCGGGCGAGGCGGTAGGCCGCCACGTCGGCGAAGGTGAACTTGCCCAGGTTGCGCAGGCGCTCGGCGATCAGGAACAGGATGATCGGCCAGCCGACCAGCCAGCCCACCGAGAAGATCAGGCCGTCATAGCCCGAGCTGTAGACCAGAGCCGAAATGCCCAGGAACGAGGCCGCCGACATGTAGTCGCCGGCGATCGCCAGGCCGTTCTGGAACCCGGTGATGCCGCCGCCGGCGGCATAGAAGTCGGCGGCGGTCTTGTTCTTGCGGGCGGCCCAGTAGGTGATGGCCAGCGTGATGCCGACGAACAGCACGAACATGATGATGGCGTGCCAGTTGGTCGCCTGCTTCTCCGCCCCGCCGAGATCGGCGCCGGCGGCGAAAGCGGCGGTCGCGGCCAGCATCCCGCCAGTGGCGAGGATTGCCGCGAATGCGGTGGTCTTGATGGTCATCAGTGGGCTTCCTCGATGATCTGGCGGTTGAGCTCGTCGAACTCGCCGTTGGCGCGGCGGACGTAGATGCCGGTCAGCACGATGGCCGACAGGATGACGCCGACGCCGATGGGGAAGCCGATGGTGGTCACGCCGCCGGACAGGGACTGCCCCAGGAACGACTTGCCGTAGGCGATCAGCAGGATGAAGCCGAAATAGATCGCCAACATGACCGCCGAGAGGGTCCACGCGAAGACGGTGCGCTTGCGCACCAGCTCGTGAAACTTCGGGTTGTTCCAGATATGCGCGCTCGCATCCTTGTTGCTGGGAATTTGTGTCACTTTACCCTCCACTTTCCCGGTCGCCTTGCCCCTGTGGCGGGCGACTCGTCCTTATGGGTGCCGGCATTCAGCCGGTTCTTGGCCTGCGCGCAATTGCACGGGGTACCTATGCGCAGACGGCATGCCCGTGCAGCTTGCTCGAAGCTTTCGCTGTCATTAACATCCGCCTACCATGACGTCAACTCCATAGCTGCCGCATATGTACTTTAATGATTAAAGATATATGTTTATAGTCTCTGGTGTGAACTGTTGACGGCTGTAGTAATGTAAAACAAAGTTTCAGTAAGATTTGAAGTAGCCTTCAGTTTTCCTTAAATATTGCGCCGCACAATGGGTTCTTTGTTGACACAAGATCCAGTATCCGCCCGAACGTGTGTTCGAACTCGACTTTCGGGTGGGTCCGGAAGGGTGGTTCTCTGTCTCATCCAAAGGTATCGCCTTCCCGCCCACATGGGCCGGGGCATTTCGGTGGCTCCCGCATGACCGACCTCGCGGCGCTTTCCCGCATCGACAGCTTTCCCTATCGTCATCGCCTGCGCGAGGTGATGAGCACGCCGGTGCTCACCGCCGCCGAGGACGTGCCGCTCCGCGACGTCATCCACCGCATGCATGAGACACGGGTGTCGTCCATCGTCGGCGTCGATGCCGCCGGGCGCGCGGCCGGCATCTTCACCGAACGCGATCTGCTGCGAATCCTGTCGACCGGCGGCTGCCCGGGGATCGAGGCGACTTTGGGCCAGGTGATGACCCGTCCGGTCGCCTCGGTGCGCGAGGATGCCTTCGTCTACGTGGCGCTGGGCAAGATGACCCGCATGGGCTACCGCCACCTGGTGGTGGTTGACGCGGACAATCGCCCCATCGGCATGGTCACCGGCCGCGCCCTGCTGAAGGTGCGGGCGAGCCAGGCGCTGGGCATCGGCGATTCGGTCGAGCAGGCGCAGGGCCCCGAGGACATGCGCGCCGTCATGGCGGCGCTGCCCGGCCTGGCCCGTGGCCTGCTGGGCGAGGGGGTGAGCGCCACCGGCATCGCCGCGGTGATCGCCCTGGTGGTGCGCGATCTCACCACGCGCGCCGCCCAGTTGTCCGAGGCGGCCATGGCCGAAGACGGGTGGGGCGGCGCCCCGGCGCCCTGTGCCCTGCTGGTGCTGGGATCGGGCGGGCGCGGCGAGAGCCTGTTGGTGTTCGACCAGGACAACGCCATCGTCCACGCCGGCACGCCGGCCGAGGACGTCTGGTTCGCCGAGCTGGGCAAGCGCGTCAACCAGATGCTCAACGAGGCCGGCATCCCCTTCTGCGACGGCGGGGTGATGGCGCGCGAGGCCAAGTGGCGCAAGAGCCTGGACGAGTGGAAGCACGAAGTCGGCCAGTGGGTGTACGCGGTCGAGAACCAGACCGTGATGTACTGCGACATCTTCTTCGACTTCCAGCCGGTCTGGGGCGATCGCGCCCTGGCCGAGGAACTGCGCGCCTGGGCGGTGCAGCGGGCGTCGGAATCGGCGTTCTTCATGCAGTACCTGGCCCAGCACGTCGCCCATATGGACCCGTCGCTGAACTTCTTCGGCGGCTTCTCGACCCGGCAGGGACGACTCAACGCCAAGAAGGCCGGCCTGCTGCCGCTGGTGTCGGCGGCGCGCTTCCGCGCCATCCGCGCCCATATCGAGGCCACCGGCACCAGCGAGCGCTTCACCGCCCTGGCCGCCAAGGGCCTGCTGCACGACGACGACCTGCGCGACTTCCTGGCGGTCGAGGAAACGGTGCTGTGGACCCTGCTCGACCAGCAGCTGGCCGACATCGATGCCGGGCTGGCGCCCTCGGCCCGCATCGACCCGCGCCGGCTGCCGCGCCAGCAGCGCGAACGGCTGCGCTGGGCGCTGAAGCGGCTGCAGACGCTGCGCCAGATTTGCGGCCTGGGGACCTGAACACCCCGTCTGCCGCCAAGCCGATGATGGTGCTGCCTTCGCCACGCCGAATGGTGTAGGCTGGACCATCTTTGGGGAGGTCGCGGCCATGGGGCAGCCGACGCGCGTGCTGGTGGTCGAGGATTCCCGGGCGTTCGGCCGCATGGCGGCGCACGCGGTCGAGTCCCGCCTGGGCCTGGAAGTGACCATCGCCGGCAGCCTGGCCGAGGCCGATGCCGCCCTGGCGCGGCACGCCGATGAGCGCGTCACCGTGGTGACCGGCCTGTCCCTGCCCGATTGCGCCGGAACCGGGGTGGTCGAGCATTTCGTCGGCCGGGGGCTGCCGGTGGTGGTGGTGACCGGCCTGTTCGATCCCGAACTGCGCCAGCGCATCCTGGGCATGCCGGTGGTCGATTACGTGCCGAAGGACGGACCGGCCTGCATCGAGGCGGTGGTCGATCTGGTCCGCCGGCTCGAACGCAACCGGTCGCTGACCGCCCTGGTGGTCGATGATTCCCGCGCCACGCGGCAACAGGTGGCGGGTTTGCTGGCACTGCATCACTACCGGGTGGTCGAGGCCGCCGACGGCGCCGAGGGTCTGGCGCTGGCGCTGGGGAACCGGGACATCAGCCTGGTGGTGACCGATTTCGACATGCCGAACATGGACGGCATCGAGATGGTGCGCCGGCTGCGCCGGGAGCGCCCGCGCTCCGAAGTGACGGTAATCGGCATTTCGGGCAGCAACAGCACCAGCAACAGCGGCCTGCTCTCGGCCCGGTTCCTGAAGACCGGGGCCGATGACTTCCTGGTCAAGCCGTTCGAGCGCGAGGAGTTCCACTGCCGCATCGAGCTCAACGTGGCGGCGCTGGAGACCATCGGACGGCTGCGCGACCTGGCCACCCGGGACGAGTTGACCGGCCTTTACAACCGCCGCCATTTCTTCGCCGCCGCAGCCCCCATGCTGGCCTGCAGGGGACCTCTGACCGCAGCCATGATCGACATCGATCATTTCAAGCGCATCAACGACACCTGGGGTCACCACACCGGCGATGTGGCGCTGAAGGCGGTGGCGGCGGTCCTGGCCGGCCACGTCCGTCCCGGCGACCTGCTGGCCCGCATGGGCGGCGAGGAATTCTGCATGCTGGTGCCGCACATGGCGGACGACGAGGCAGCGACGTTCTTCGACGGTCTGCGCGCCGCGGTGGCGGACCTGGAGGTGGTGGCGGGAGAGCAGGCGGTACCGCTCAGCGTCAGCATCGGCGTCAATCCGGGTGCGCGGGATTCCCTCGACATGCTCCTGCAGGGGGCCGACCGGGCGTTGTACGCGGCCAAGGCCGGCGGGAGGAACCGGGTGGTGCTGGCCGCCGGAGCGGCGGGGTAGGCGGGCGGCCTACAGCCCCATGCGGGCGGCCAGGATGGCGGCCTGGGTCCGGTTTTCGACCCCCAGCGCGCGCAGGATGGCGGTCACGTGCAGCTTCACGGTGATCTCCGCCAGGTCCAGATCGCGGGCGATCTCCTTGTTGCTCTTGCCATGGCGCAGCATGCCCAGAACGTCACGCTGGCGCGGGGTCAGCAGGGTGGCGGCAGGCTCGCTGACGGGCCGGCGGCGCGGCGCCTCGGGCGAGTCGGGAAGGCGGATGTTGGGGCTGAGATAGGACTCGCCGCCCAGCACGGTGCGGATGCCCTCCATCATCGAGGCGGTCGATGAGCCCTTGGTGATGTATCCCACTGCTCCGCAGGTGAAGGCGCGGCGCACGTCTTCGGGGTCCTCGGAGGCCGAGACCACCACGGTGTGGGTATCGGGGGCGGCGTGGCGCAGCGCCTCCAGACCGGTGAAGCCGTCCATGCCCGGCATGCAGAGATCGACCAGCGCGATTTCGATGGACGGATCGGCCCGCACCGCCTCGAGCGCCTGGAGGAAATCGCTCGCCTCGGTCACTTCGATGGGGGCATCGACAAGGCTTTCGAGGACCAGACGGATCCCTTCCCGAAACAGCGCGTGGTCATCCACCAACAGCACCTTCATCGGCGCATCGTCCCTGGCCGTTCGTATTGGAGCGTTACCCCTTCCGGCAATTTAACCCTAGTCGTCTTCCTCGGGCAATGAACATTTTGACGCTTGCAGAGAACGCCACGAATCTGGTGTATGTAGGTACGCTGATGGCCGAGCCTCCAAGTGGCCATGTGGACAAGGAGTAAAAAACGTGTTGAGAAAGCCGCCTGTCAAGGTTGGTGACCGCTTCGTAAAGATTGGTCCTTTTCAATCTTCTGTTTGGGTTGTGGCAAGAATATTTCAGCTTCCGGCAGAGCCGCCCCATGCACACCTCGACAAGGAAGGAAGTGGAACGGAATCCTTGACCGTGTCGGTGCCGACACTGTCCGACCCCCACTTCTTCCGCCGCGCCTAGGTCAGGACAAACCGCAGGTTTCCAGCACGAAGGCGGCGATGCCGGCGATGTCGTCGCGGCGGAACAGCGGAACCGCGGGGGCGTCCACCGGGGCGTCGCTGGCCAGGGCGGCGACATGGGGATCGGAAAGCGCCAGCATCGGCATGTCCAGCGCCGGGTCCCACACCTCCAGCTTGGGCATGCCGGCGAACTTGAAGCCTTCCACCAGCAGCAGGTCGATGCCAACGAACCGGGGCACCAGATCGGCCAGGTCCGGCTCCGGCCCCTGGTGGTGGTGGCGGATCAGCGCGAAGCGTTCGGGCGATGCCGTCACCGTCTCCACCGCGCCGGCTTCGGCCAGCACCTCGCACGCGCCGCCGCCCAGCGCCCGCGGGTGGTGGGTGTGCTTCAGGGTGGCCACCGCGATGCCGCGGCGGGTGAGGGCGGGGATCAGGCGGACCAGCAAGGTGGTCTTGCCGCTGCCGCTCCAGCCGACGATGCCGAACAGCTTCATGGCCGCACCCTATGTCGCGCTGGGGGCGGACGCAACCCCGCCCTGCGGCGGCGGCGGTTGACCGCCGACCCCGAGCCGGTGCACAAGCCGGTTCCATGTCCGCGCTGAAGACCGTCCTGCCGGTGCTTGCCGTCACCACCACCGCCCAGGCGCTGGTGGCGCTGGCCATGCTGACCCTGCCGGCCATCGCCCCCGAAATGGCGCCGGCCCTGGGGGTGCCGGCGCGGCTGGTGGGGTGGTGGATCAGCCTGTCCTACGGCATGGCCATGCTTACCTCGCTGATGGGGGCGGTGCTGGTCCGCCGCCTGGGCGCTGCCCGCACCACCCAGCTGGCGCTGCTGCTGATGTGCGCCGGAACCCTGGCCAACGCGGTGGCGTGGCTGCCCGCCATCCTGGCCGGGGCGGTGCTGGTGGGGCTGGGCTACGGCATGACCAATCCGGCCGCGTCGCACCTGCTGGCCCAGCGGGCGGCGGCACGGCATCGCAACCTGGTGTTCTCCATCAAGCAGACCGGGGTGCCGCTGGGCGGCACCGTGGCCGGGCTGATGGCGCCGGCCCTGACCGTCGCCTTCGGCTGGCAGGCGGCGCCGGCGGCGGTGGCGGTGCTCGGCCTGGGGCTGGCGGCGGCGGTGATGCCGGCGCGGGCGGCCTGGGATGCCGACCGCGACCCCACGGCGCCCCTGAAGGCCAATCCGTTCGAGGGCCTGGCGGTGATCTGGCGCGCGCCGGCGCTGCGCGGCCTGTCGCTGGCCGGTTTCGCCTATGCCGCGGTGCAGCTGTCGCTGTCCACCTTCCTGGTCACCATGCTGGTCGCCGACCTGGGCTGGACCCTGGTCGAGGCCGGCCTGCTGCTGTCGGCGGTGCAGGTGACCGGGGTGGCCGGGCGCATCCTGTCGGGCCTGGTGGCCGACCGGCTGGCCGGCGGGCGGCCGACGCTGATCGGGCTGGGCCTGTTCACCGCCGGCTTCGCCGTGGCGACCGGGGCGCTGGCCGCCGGGTCGCCGGTCGTCGCGGTCTATGGCGTGCTGGTGTGCTATGGCACCGCCGCGCTGGGCTGGAACGGCGTCTACCTGGCCGAGGTCGCCCACGCCGCCCCGCCCGGTCAGATCCCCCGCGTCACCGGTGCCTCGCTGTTCTTCACCTATGGCGGCGTCCTGGTCGGCCCGCCCGCCTTCGCCGCGCTGCAGGGGCTGACCGGAAGCTACACCGCCACCTACGCCCTGGCCGCCATCCCGGCCCTGGCCGGGGCGGCGCTGCTGGCGTGGCGGCGGTAGGGCCGGGTCAGTTCGTCGCCGACGCCAGCCCGGCCAGCAGGAGCTGCCGCACCGCCTGTCGGGCGCCGGGCTCCAGGCTGCCGATCCGTTCGGCGTCCTTGGCCTCGATGGTGGCGATCTTCGCCGTGCGGATGACCGACGGAGCGGGCAGGCCGGCGCCGGTCAGGTCGGCGATTGGCACGTCTCCCGGCCAGCCGCGGTTCTCGGCGCTGGTGATCATCAGCACCCACAGCAGGCCGTGCTGCTGCTGGAGGCCGGCGGCGGAGACGACCAGCGCCGGGCGCCGCTGCCGGACCGGCCGGTCGGTATAGGGGAAGGGGACCTTGACCACGTCCCAGGCGTCAAAGGCTGGCATAGGCGCGCTGGTCCGCATCCGAGGCCCACTCGCCGAAGGTGGCGAAGGGGTCCTCCGCCGGTTCGGTCGAAACGCGCGTCAGCACCACCCTTCCGTCCTCGATGGCATAGGCGATTTCGTCGCCCTCCTTCAGGTGGAGCGCCGTCCGCACCGCCTGCGGGATGGTGGTCTGCGCCTTGCTGGTCAGCTTGCTGGTGATCATGGCGACGCCCGCCCGTAAGGAAATTCCTTTCCGGCAGGATAGGGACGCGCGCCGGTGTTATCAAGGCCCCTGACAAGAAGGGCCGCGCTGCCTTGCGGCGCGCGGCCCCTGGTCCCAGGCGTAAGCCCCCCTTGGACTACTTCGCCCGGGCGATGACCGGCTGCGGCGGGATCAGGTGCTGGTTGAGGCCGGCATCCTTGTCGCCATCCAGGCCGAAGGCGACCGCCATCAGCTGGGAATAGAACATGACGGGGAAGTTGAAGTCGGTGCCGAACTTGGCGTTGATCTGCGGCTGGTACATTTCCAGGTTGGTCTGGCACAGCGGGCAGGGGGTGACCACCACCTCGGCGCCCGAGGACTTCACCTCGTCCAGGATGTCCTTCATCAGGTGCAGGGTCTTGTCGGGGCTCATGACGCTGACCGAGCCGCCGCAGCACTTGGTCTTGCCCTTGAAGGGAACCGCGTCGGCACCGCAGGCGGTGATGAAGTCGTCCAGGAACTGGGGATCGTCGTAGGTGTCGAACATGCCGCCGCGTTCGGTCTTGGCGAACGGGCGCACGGTCTGGCAGCCGACCCAGCCGGCGACCTTGAGGCCGGTGAGCGGCTTGACCGCCGCTTCCTTGACCTTGTCGATGCCGATGTCGTTGACGATCACCTCGCAGGCGTGGCGGACGTGCAGCGAGCCGTCATAGGACTTGCCGCCGGCGGCCAGGGCCTCGTTGACCTCGGCCTTGATCTGCTCGTTCTCGCGGATCTTTTCGTTGTGGTAGTGGGTGTTGAGGTAGCAGGCGGCGCAGGGCGTCACCACGTCCTCGGGTCCCGCGGCCTGGGCGGCGGCGAGGTTGCGGCCGTTCAGCGCGAACATCCCCAGATGGCCGCCCTCGATGTGGCCGACCGAGGCGCCGCAGCAGTTCCAATCCTCGACGTCGCGCAACTGCACGCCCAGCTTGGACATGGCGGCGCGGAGGCTCTTGTCCAGGTGCACGGCCGAGGCCTGCGAGCTGCACCCGGGATAGTAGGACATGGTCTTGGTCATGGCTCAGATCCTCACTTCGCGCCGTGCTTCTTGGCCTCGATCTCGGCCGCCTTGGCCAGGATCTTGTGCAGCTCGCCGGTGTTCTTGCACTTGTGCGGCATGCCCAGATGCATGCGCTTGGTCTTCACCATGCCCATGGCGATGGGCAGGTTGGCCATGCCCATCTTGTAGCCCTGGCCGAAGCCGAAGCTGAAATAGTACTTGGCGGTGACCAGGCGTTCGTCGGTGCGGCCGTACTTGGCCGCCGACCACCAGAAGGCGTTGGCGAACTTGGCGTTGTCGCTTTCCTTGGCCTTGGCGTAGCCCTCGCGCACGGCGACGGTGGCCAGGTCGTGCAGGATGTAGGTGACCGGCACCTGGCGCGGGCAGCGGACCACGCAGTTGTAGCACGACACGCAGTTCCACAGCGTGTTGGAGGTCAGCACCGCCTCCTTCATGCCGGCGCGGATCATCATGAACAGCTTGCGCGGGCCGTGATCCATCTGGGTGCCGATGGGGCAGGAGCCCGAACAGGTGCCGCACTGCATGCACAGCGCCATGCGGTCGCCGCCGTCGACGTTGTCGTAGACCCAGCGGGCGAAGTTCAGGTCGTACTTCTTGGAAGGATTGGGAGACATGGCGTTCATGGCTCAGAACCCCTTGAACGGGTTGAAGCCGATGCCGACGATCTTCTCGACGAATTCGTCGATGACCTTCGGCAGGCGGTCGGAATCGGCGATCGAGGCTTCCGCCTGAACCACACGCTCGGGTTCCAGCATCATCGACTTCAGCGTCTCGCCGACCTTGCCCAGGCGCTCGGCCGCCATGGCCGATCCCTTGACGAAGTGGCACTGGTAGTCGTCGCCGGGCTTGCAGCCCATCAGCATGACGCCGTCATAGCCCGCCGACAGGGCGTCGGAGACGTTGAGCAGGCTGACCGAGCCGAGGCAGCGGACCGGGAGCACGCGGACATGGGCCGACCAGGTGTTGCGCTTGATGCCGGCCATGTCGAGCGCCGGGACGGCGTCGTTCTCGCAGGCGATCAGCAGGATGCGCGGCTTGCCCGAGAACTCGTCGGGGATGTTCACCGCCTTGATCTGCGTCGACAGCATCTCGACCGAGTAATTGTCGAAGCTGATGGTGCGGACCGGGCAGGCGCCCATGCAGGTGCCGCAGCGGCGGCAGCGCGTGGCGTTGACCTGGGGGTATTCCTTCTCGTCCTCGTCGATGGCGCCGAAGGGGCATTCCACCGTGCAGCGCCGGCACTTGGTGCAGGCGTTGAGGTTGATCTTGGGATAGGACAGGTCGCCGACGCGCGGATGCAGGGCGGCGCCGGCCGAGGCCGAACGCACCGCCTGCACCGCCTTCAGCACCGCACCGGCGGCGTCCTCGGCGGCTTCCGACCAGTCCATGGGACGACGCACGGGACCGGCGGTGTAGATGCCGGTGCGGCGGGTCTCGTAGGGGAAGCAGATGTAGTGCGAGTCGGCGAAGCCGTCGTGCAGCACCGGCAGATGCGGACCCTGGCGGTACTGCAGGTTCAGCAGCGCGCCGCCCTCGGGCACCCCCTGGGCGCGGCGCTCGTGGGCCGCCGGGGCGTCGCCGCAATAGCCGGCCACCGCGATGACCGCCTCGGGATCGACGTCGCCGTTCAGCTGGTTGGGATCGGCGCCGGGCTCGCTGGCCGGCTGGTCGGCGTTGGTCGAGTTGGGGACCATGCCGGTGGCCAGCACCACCATGTCGAGACCCTGGAGCGGCACGTCCTCCTGCACCAGCTCGTCGGCGACGGTGACGGTGAGGCTGCCGTCCACCGACTTGACCTTGCCCTTGATGAAGATGACGCCCGCCTTCTGGGCGGTGCGGTACAGCTCCTCGCCGACGCCGGGGGTGCGCATTTCCTCGTAGATGACGAAGACGTTGGCCTTCGGGTTGACCGCGAGGATCTCGAGGGCCTGCTTCAGCGAGGTCGAGCAGCACACCGACGAGCAATAGGGCAGGTGGTCGGGATCGCGGCTGCCGGCGCACTGGACGAAAGCCACCGATTGCGGCGCCTTGCCGTCCGACTTGCGGGCGACCGCGCCCTGGCCCAGCATCTTCTCCAGCTCGGTGCTGGTGATCACGTCGGGCGAGGCGCCGTAGCCCAGGTGGCCCAGCTTGGTGGCGTCATAGGGACGCCAGCCGGTGGCGATGACGATGGCGCCCACATCCTCGATGGAGCCGTCGGCGAAGGTCACCGCGAACTTGCCGGGCATGCCGGCGGTGCGGGTGACCAGGGCGTTCATGCGCACGGTGATCCTGGCATTGCCCTGGACCTTGGCGATCAGCTCCTCGATGCCGTTGGCCTCGGGCTGGTCGTAGGGGGGGGTGTGGGGCAGACGCTTCGAGGCGCCGCGGGCATGGCCGCCCAGGGCGTCGGAACGCTCGACCAGCAGCACGTCGTGGCCCAGCGAGGCCGCTTCCAGCGCCGCCGACAGGCCGGTGACGCCGCCGCCCAGCACCATGATGCGCTGGGAATAATCGCCATCCACCCACGGTTCCGGGGCCTTGATCTTGGGCGCCGACGACAGCGCCATGCGCAGGTAGTCCTCGGCCAGCATCTGGGTGTCCTCGTCACCGGCCGGATGGCTCCAGATCACCTTCTCGCGCAGATCGGCGCGCAGGGTCTGGATCGGCTCGAAGCCGAAGCGGTCGGTCATGACGCGGGCCGAACAGGCCGCCACCACCACCTGGTTGACGCCGCCTTCGATGTCGGCCTTGATCAGGCCGACGCCCTCGTCGTTGCACAGGCAGGCGTGGGTCTTGGGCTCCAGCTTGAATTCCTTGGTGGCGACCGTTTCCAGGGCGCCGACATTGATGGCCTCACCGATGCCGCAGCCGCTGCACAGGTAAACGCCGGTCTTCCTCTCGCTCATTGTTCTTCTCCTCCGGCTCAGGCGGTCACGGCGCGGATGGCCTTGAGTGCGGCGGCGGTTGCCGACTGCACCGACATCGACACGTCGAGCGGACCCGAGGCCACGCCGGCGGCGATGGACTCGCCCTCGGCGAACACGAAGCCGTAATCATCGAAATCGGCGGCGAAGGACGGCTTTCCGTCCGCCCCCAGCGAGGCCTGCATGCCGGTGGCCAGCACCACCATGTCGTAGGGCTCGGCGTAGATTTCGCGGGTCAGGGTGTTCTCGCCGCACACCACCGGTCCGCCGGCTTCGGACCGCTCGATGCGGGCCGGCTTGGACTTGATGAAGCGCACCTGCGGGTCGCGCTTCAGGCGCTGGACGAAGCTTTCCAGCTTATCGTGGGCGCGGATGTCGATGTAGTAGACATCGACGGTGGCGTCGGCCAGCTGCTCGCGCACATAGGCGGCGTGCTTCATGGAGGCCAGGCAGCAGATGCGCGAGCAATAGGCCAGGTGGTTGAGATCGCGCGAGCCGGCGCACTGGATCAGCGCCACCTTCTTCGGCGCCTCGCCGTTGGACGGCTTGACGATGCGGCCCTTGGTCGGGCCATCGACCGAGGCCAGGCGCTCGAACTCGACGTTGGTCAGCACGTCGTCGATGTCGCTCCAGCGATAGGCGGTCAGGTTCTCGGCCGGATAGGGGCGCCAGCCGGTGGCCCAGACCACGGCGCCGACCTCCAGCTCGAAGGTCTCCTCCTTCTGGTCGAGATCGACGGCGCCGACCTTGCAGGCGGCCTTGATGGCCTCGCCCTCGGGGGTGCCGGCCACCGACGGGTCGATGACGTAGCGCATGGGGAAGGCCATGGTGTGCGGCAGATAGGCCGACTTCACCGTGTCCATGCCGTAATTGTGGGGGTTGGCCACCTCGGAGGTGGCGGCCTTGGCGCAGTCGCCGCAGGCGGTGCAGGCCGGGGTGACCAGGCGCGGCGCGGTCTTCACCGACACCTTGTAGGCGCCGGGGCCGCCGGCCACATTGGCCACCGTCGACATGGTGAAGACGCTGATGCGCTTCGACTTCCTGATGCGCTGGTAGTTGATCTCGAGGCCGCAGGTCGGGTGGCAGAGCTTGGGGAAGTAGCGGTTCATCTGGGCGACGCGGCCGCCCAGGGTGGGGCTCTTCTCGATCAGCACCACGTCGTGCCCGGCCTCGGCCGCCTCGACGGCGGCGGTGATGCCGGCAATTCCGCCGCCGACCACCATGATGGTGCGGCTGCGGCTCGTCGTATCGCTCATGCTACCCTCTCCATCTCCCGGGCTCTTGGGGCCCGATTGAAATTTTACCCAGCCGTCAAGGCCGGGTATGACCCGGCCATCCACCCTTCTGCGATGGACCCCCGGGGCAGGCCCCGGGGGTGACGAGAAAACGAACCTACTTGTTCAGCGACCGGTAATAGTCCTGCAGGATCGCCACCACTTCGGGGCGGCTGAATTCCGGCGGGATCGGCTCGCCCTTGGACAGCATCTCGCGCTGCTTGGTGCCCGAGATGTTGACCTGGTCCTCCTTGCCGTGCGGGCAGGTCTTGGCGGTGGCCATGCCGTAGCACTTCTTGCAATAGAAGGTGATGTCGATCTTCAGCGCCTGGGTCTCGAGCGCGCCCGACCACAGGGTGTCGAAGATGTGCTGGGCGTCGAACGGGCCGTAATAATCGCCGACGCCGGCATGGTCGCGGCCGACGATCAGGTGCGAGCAGCCGAAGTTCTGGCGGATCAGCGCGTGGATCAGCGCCTCGCGCGGGCCGGCATAGCGCATCTCGATGGGATAGCCGGCCTGGATCACCGTGCCCGGCACGAAATAGTGCTGGATCATGGCGTCGATGGCCTTGGTCCGGGTCTCGGCCGGGATGTCGCCTTCCTTCAGCTTGCCCAGCACCTGGTGGATGAACACGCCGTCGCAGACCTCGACCGCGATCTTGGCCAGATGCTCGTGGCTGCGGTGCATGGGGTTGCGGGTCTGGAAGGCGGCGACCTTGGACCAGCCCTTCTCGGCGAACATGGCGCGGCTCTCGGCCGGGCGGAAATACAGGCCCTTGTACTTCTCGGGATACTCGCCCTCGGACAGGCAGCGCACGCGGCCGGCCAGGTTGACGGCTTCCTGCGAGTTCACCTTCTGCACGCCCGGATGGGCCTTGTCGGTGGTGCGATAGACGTGCTGGTTCTCGAAGTCGCGGTCGATGGTGTACTTCTCGGCCACTTCCATGATCGCCATGATCTCGCCGGTCTCGGCATCGACCAGGGCGACCTCTTCCTCTTCCTTGATGGAATCGGCCAGGTTCTGGGCGGCGGACAGGGTGATCGGGATCGGCCAGAACAGGCCCGAGGTCATCTTCATCTCGGCGCAGACGCCGTGCCAGTCGGCCTTGCCCATGAACCCGTCGAGGGGAGTGTAGGCGCCCATGGCCAGCATGATGACGTCCGACGTCTCGCGGCTGGTCATCGGGACCTTTTTCAGGGTGGCGGCGCGCTTCAGCTCCTCGCGCCGTTCGATCTCGGGAAGCAGAAGCGGCTTCAGCGAGCCGCCGCCATGCGGCTGCACGAGCTTGGACATTGGTCTCCCTCTCTCTTCAGTCTGGTGCCGGGGCTTAGGCCGCCCTCGTTGCACATCATAGTTCGCTTAAATTAGATAACCAATCCACAAGAATCTTCTTAACTTAAGGCAATTCGTTATATTTCAGGCATGTACCCCTGGCCTTCTCGGCAGGGTACTTGGCCGCGTTGGTCTCGATCTTCGCCGCCGCCGCCGCCGCCAGGTCGATGCCGGTGCGCTCGCACAGCAACAGAAGATAGAGGAAGACGTCGGCGCATTCCTCGCGCAGCCGGTCCTTCATGGCCGGGTCGGCGGCCAGGGCCGCCTCGACCTGCTGGTCGGTCTTCCACTGGGTCAGTTCTAGCAGCTCCGCCGCCTCGAGGGCCAGTGACACCATCAGGTTCTTGGCGGTGTGGAACTGAGCCCAGTCGCGCTCGTCGCGAAAGGCGACCAGACGGGCGGTCAGGTCGGCCAGGGTGGGGGCTGGACCCCCGTCCAGGCCGCCACCCTTGCCGAACGTCGATTCTTTCGCGATTCCGGGCATTTGGCGCCTTGAAATTGCTATTGATCAAACTGCAATGAAACGATCTTGCGGGAATTGGTACGTCAGAGATTGCAAATATGTCAAACCCGGAATATGAATGTGGGATAGCACTGACTGCACCGCTCGGCGCGGCAACGCGCCCGTGAGGCCTTTTCGTCACCGAGCGAACGGTCAGGCAGAGAGGGAGAGACCCGCCGAAAGGCAACAGGGGAGGTTTTGATGCCCACTTTTGTGCATACCGAAAAGTGCGACGGCTGCAAGGGCGGTTCGGTCACCGCCTGCATGTACATCTGCCCGAACAACCTGATGAAGCTCGACACCAACCGGATGAAGGCCTTCAACCAGGAGCCGGACCAGTGCTGGGAATGCCAGTGCTGCGTCAAGGCTTGCCCGCAGCAGGCCATCGAGGTTCGTGCCTACCAGGACTTCGTGCCGATGGGCGGCGCCGTCATTCCGATGCGCACCGATTCCGCCATCATGTGGACCATCAAGTTCCGCGACGGCGAAGTGAAGCGCTTCAAGTTCCCCGTGCGCACCACCCCGGTGGGTTCGATCGATCCCTACGGCGGCAAGCCCGCTCCGGGCGACCTCGACAGCAACCTGCTGTTCACCGAGACCGGCAAGACCCTGCCGACCATCTGAGACAGCGTACGCACGCCTAAGGGAAGGAATACCAAATGTCCGAATATTCTTTCGGCAATCCCGAGATCATCGAGATCGAGACCGACATTCTGCTGATCGGTGGCGGCATGGCCGCCTGCGGCGCCGCCTTCGAGGCTCGCCGCTGGGCGCCCGACGCCAAGATCACCCTGGTCGATAAGGCCGCCCTGGACCGCTCCGGCGCCGTCGCCATGGGCCTGTCGGCCATCAACACCTATCTGGGCCCGGACCGGGATCCCAAGGATTACTGCCGCATGGTGTCGGCGGATCTGATGGGCATCACCCGCGACGACCTGGTGTACGACGTCGGCCGTCACGTCGACGACTCGGTGCACCTGTTCGAGGAGTGGGGCCTTCCGGTGTGGAAGGACAAGGGCTCCGAGGGCGTCGCCTTGAAGGACGGCGGCAAGCCGGTCCGTTCGGGCAAGTGGCAGATCATGATCAACGGCGAAGGCTACAAGACCATCGTCGCCGAAGCTGCCAAGAAGGCCCTGGGCATCGAGAACATCATCGAGCGCTGCTTCATCGTGAAGCTGCTGCTCGACACCAACGAGCCGAACCGCATCGCCGGTGCCGTCGGCTTCTCGGTGCGCGAGCACAAGCTCTATGTGTTCAAGGCCAACGCCATCCTGAACTGCTGTGGCGGCGCGGTGAACCTGTTCCGTCCGCGTTCGACCGGTGAAGGCAACGGCCGCACCTGGTATCCGGTGTGGAACGCCGGTTCGACCTACGCCATGGCGGCGGAAGTCGGCGCCGAGCTGACCATGATGGAAAACCGCTTCGTGCCGGCCCGCTTCAAGGACGGCTACGGCCCGGTGGGCGCGTGGTTCCTGCTGTTCAAGTCGCAGGCCCTGAACGCCTTCGGCGAGAACTACGTGATCAAGAACGCCGACATGCTGGCCGCCTTCGCGCCCTACGACAAGGCCGCGGTGGTGCCGACCTGCCTGCGTAACCACGCCATGCTGAAGGAGATGAAGGAAGGCCGCGGCCCGATCTTCATGGACACTCCGACCGCCATGAAGAAGCTGGCCGAGACCATGACCCCGGCCGAGATCAAGCATCTCGAGGCCGAGGCCTGGGAAGACTTCCTCGACATGTGCATCGGCCAGGCCGGTGTGTGGGCCGGCATGAACATCCGTCCCGAGCAGAACATGTCCGAGCTGATGCCGACCGAGCCCTACCTGCTCGGTTCGCACTCCGGCTGCTGCGGCATCTGGGTGTCGGGTCCCGAGGACCTGAACTCCCCGGCCGAGTGGAAGTGGGGCTACAACCGCATGACCACCGTGCAGGGCCTGTTCACCGCCGGTGACGGCGTCGGCGCCTCCGGTCACAAGTTCTCCTCGGGCTCCCATGCCGAGGGCCGCATCGCCGGCAAGAACATGGTCCGCTTCGTGCGCGACCATGCCGGCTACAAGCCCTCGCTGAAGGGCGACATCAAGGCCATCGCCGAGGAAATCTACAAGCCGGTCCGCAACTACCTCGAGCACAAGGACAAGACCACCGCCGAGGACGTCAACCCGTTCTACATCCTGCCCCGCCTGCTGCAGCAGCGCCTGCAGAAGCTGATGGATGAGTACGTGGCCGGCACCTCGACCTACTACCAGACCAACAAGATCATGCTCGAGACCGGTCTGCACCTGCTGACCATGCTCAAGGAAGACTCGCAGAAGATGCGTGCGAAGGACCTGCACGAGCTGATGCGCGCCTGGGAGAACTACCACCGCATCGTCGCGGCGGAAGCCCATCTGCGTCACATCTACTTCCGCGAAGAGACCCGCTATCCGGGCTTCTACTATCGTGCCGATCATCCGGACCTCAACGAGGCCGAGTGGAAGTGCTTCGTCAACTCCCGCATCGACCCGGCCACGGGCGAGTGGAAGTGCTTCAAGCGCGCCCACGTCGACATCGTCGAGAAGCATTACGGCGGCCAGGCTCACTAAGCCGACCCTGCCTGTGCTAGAGTGGGGGGCGCCGGTCTTCCGGCGCCCCCTTTTTCTGCCCGCCACACCTTTCCGCCCAACGTCCAGAGAGTTAAGACCGACAATGAGCGATACCCCGCGCACCACCGAAGACGAAGAGCTGGGCGAGCTGGACATGGAGGCCATGCGGCCCTCCACCGAGCGCGACATGGAGGTCGAGGTGTTCGACGCCGTGCGCGGCCAGTCCGCCTTTCCGGTCGATCCGGTCCGCCTCACTCCCGACGACACCTTCGAGTTCGAGTGCCACAAGGGCGTGACCTGCTGGAACAAGTGCTGCCATGGGGCCGACATCACGCTGACGCCCAATTGCATCCTGCGCCTGTCCAAGCGCCTGGAGATCACTCCGGCCGAGTTCCTGCTGACCTATACCGTGCCGGCCATGCACGAGAAGGCCGACCTGCCCATCGCCAAGATCAAGATGGGCGGCGATGACGGCCGCGGCGCCTGCCCGTTCAATGCCGCCGAGGGCTGCACCGTCTACGAGGACCGGCCCGCCACCTGCCGCTTCTATCCGCTCGGCATGGTCAGCGTGAAGATGAAGGACATGGACGGCGTCGACGACTTCTTCTTCCTGGTCAAGGAGGACCACTGCCAGGGCCATTGCCAGACCAAGAGCCAGAACGTCGGCGAATTCCGCGAGGAACAGGGGGTCGAGGAATACGAGCGGGTCAACCGCGGCTGGATCGACATCCTGATGAAGGCGGCGTCGTGGAAGGTCATGGGCGGCCCCGGCGGCAAGGCCCCCAGCCCGCAGACCCTGAAGATGTTCTTCCTCGCCACCACCGACGTCCAGGCCTTCCGCCGCTTCGTGCTCGAATCGCGGTTCCTGCAGACCTACGAGGTCGATGACCGGGCGGTGGAGATGCTCAAGACCGACGACCACGCGGTCCTGCTGCTGGGCTATGACTGGATGAAGAACGTCCTGTTCAACGAACCCACCATTTCCATGAAGGAACAGGTGCTGCAAGGCGCCATCGCCAAGGCCCGCGAAAGCATGGGCGCGGCGTAGATAGACCCGGTCGCTCCCTCTCTCCCCCCTCGTGGGGGAGGGGGGATGCGTCGGCTCAGAAGGCCCGCTGGCGCTGGTGCAGCAGCACCTTGAGGTCGATCTCCTTGACCACCTGATCGAGCGTGGTGAGGCCGCGCGCCTCGAAGGCCTCGATCTGGCGCAGCAGCACCGCGGCGGTGACCATGGCGTCGCCCAGGGCGGTGTGGCGGTCGGCGATCTCGAGGCCGTAGCGGTCGCAGATCTCGTCCAGGGAATGGCCGGCGTCGGGGCCGTCCAGGTAGCTGGACATGATCATGGTGTCGAGCACCGGGTTGTCGAAGCGGACGCCGTAATCCTTTTCCCGCATGCGCAGGAATTTGAGGTCGAAGGCGGCGTTGTGCGCCACCAGCACGGAATCGGCGCAGAACGCCTTGAACTGCGGCAGCACCACGGCGATGGGCGGCTTGTCCTTGACCATCTCGTCGGTGATGCCGTGGAAGCGGATGCTCTCCTTGGGGATGGAGCGGCCGGGATGGACGATGCGGTTGAAGTTCTCGCCCGACAGGATGCGGCCGTTGACCACCCGCACGCCGCCGATCTGCACGATCTGGTCGCCCTGGCTGGGCTGCAGGCCGGTGGTCTCGGTATCGAACACCACGAAGGTCAGTGACCGGAGCGGCAGGGCTCCCATCTCGCCGATGTCGCGCGACGCCTTCAGGAGGTCGAGGTCGTAGAATTCCGGGCGGGTCGGCAGCACCGGCTTGGGCGCGATTCGCACCTCGACGCCCTTGCGCATGGGCAGCTTCAGCCACGACTGGCCGGCGCGATGCTCCTGCTCGATGCCGTCGCCGGCATGGTGCAGCAGCACGTCGCGCACGGTCATGCCGCCCAGCAGCGGCAACGGCTTGGCCAGCCAGGCGTCGATGGCCGGCTTGGCGGCGGTGGCGCCGGCCCAGCCGATCTCGAGCCAGCAGGTCTGCTCGTCGCAGATCGCGGCAAGGTCCACCTCGGCCAGCCCGAACCGTTCCGACACCTCCTCGATCAGCGAGGCCAGGGCCAGCGCCAGCGAATGGGAATCGGCGTGCAGCCACACCGGCAGGCCGGTGGCGTTGACCACCGGCGTGCGGCCCTCGAAGCGGCGCGCCACCAGGGTGAAGAAGTCGGCCGAATAGAGGTCGGTCATCGGCCACCAGCTGGCCAGCGCGCGGTGATAGCCGGCGGTGACGCGGCGAATGGCGCCGTCGATGTTGCCCGCCTCGCGCTCGACGATGGCGGGGTTGTCGGTGGCCATGCGCAGGCGCAGCAGCGGCATTTCCATGCCTTCGGCGACCTCGCGCAGCAGCGCGTCGCGCTGGGCCAGGGCGGCCACCTGCGGGCTGGCATCGACCATGGTGACGACGTAGCCGGTGACCTCGTCGCCGGTGCGGATCAGCGTCATGCGCGCCTGCAGCAGCAATCGCCCGTCGGCGCCGCCGGCCAGGAACGGGGTGCCGCGCCCGCCCGCGTCGGCGCGGTGGGTCAGCATGTCCAGCATGTGCACCACGGCGTCGCGCGACACCGTCTCGAACAGCGAGCGGCCCAGGCCGAACGGCCCGGTACCCGACAGCATGTCCATGGCGACCGCATTGTAGAGCACCACCTGGTGGCGCAGGTTGCACACCACCACCGCTTCGTGCAGGTCGTTGAGGATGGCGGCGAGGCGGCTGGCGGTCTCCTCGGCCTTGGCGGCGGCGGCTGCGATCCCCTCGGCCAGTTCGCGGCGGGCCAGGTCCAGCTTGGACGCCAGCTCGCCGAACGCCTCGGGCAGCGGCGCCAGCAGGGGATAGCGGTCGGGATCGACCGCGGTGCGGCTGCCGCCGAAGGCCAGGGCCCTGACCTCGGCGGCCATGCGCCGGGCGTTGCGCACCACCTGGTAGTCGACGATCTTCCAGGCGACGCCGAACAGCACCGCGGCGCCGGCCAGCGAG
Organism: Magnetospirillum sp. UT-4; assembly: GCF_902729435.1. Classification (GTDB taxonomy): domain Bacteria; phylum Pseudomonadota; class Alphaproteobacteria; order Rhodospirillales; family Magnetospirillaceae; genus Magnetospirillum. The sequence goes on along the minus strand of NZ_LR746524.1, from coordinate 24,241 downwards.
ACCATGGCCAGGGCGGTCATGGGCTGCGACGACGGCAGGTCGCGCGCCAGGGCAAAGGCGGCGGCCACCGTCGCCACCGCGTCGGCGGCCAGGGCGGCCGCCAGCCAAACCAGGGGACCCTGCCGTTTGTGGGGCACGGGACGCCTCCTCGCGTTCATTCTTGTCTTTGACCATGAGTATCAACCGAGCCAGTCCGCTCGGCAACCGGCTTTCACGCCCCCCTCGCCATGGGCAGGCCGGATGAAATTACCGTGACCATGGGCCTGTGCATCCCGACCTCTGGTATAAACGCAGGCTCTGGCCAAAAGCACGAGGATGCCATGCACAAGGACAAGGATCGCCGCGGCGCGGCTGCCCGCATCGAGCTCGCCGGCCGTCTCACCTTCGCCGAGCACGCCGATTTCCGCCAGATGATGGCGCGGCTGGACAGTCACCCCGACACCGAGATCGTGGTCGATCTCAGCCGGGTTGAACATGTGGATTCCGCCGGCCTGGGCCTGCTGCTGGTGGCCCGCGAGAAGGTGATGAAGAAGGGCGGGCGCGTGGTGCTGCGCAATCCCGGCGGCCAGGTCGGCCGCATGCTGGCGCTGGCGCGCTTCCGCGACTTCTTCGACATCGAGACGGACGCACAGGTTTAATCGAAGCTTCGCGGCGGCGTCACGGATCGGTCATTCCGGCCGTATATATTTCGCGGGTTCATCCGCTCCTTCAGCCGGGACCCGAACGTGAGACTTGACGGCCTTTCCGGCGGCGCCGTCGCCGCCCTCCGCCCGCTCCTACCGCGGCTCCGCGCCTTGGAAACCCGCCTGGGAACCCAATTCAGGGCGCTGCTGCCGCATGGCGGCACCGGCCCCGATCTGCTGGGCAACTACCCGATCCGCACCCGCTTCGCCGTCCTGGTCGGGCTGGCGGTGGTGTGCGCCGCGGTCATCGGCATCGCCTATCAGGTGGGCGAGCGGCGCATCGACGCGGCGATGGCGGCCTATGACGATTTCCGCCGCCTCAACGACCTGGCCGGCGACGTCCGGGCCAAGGCGGCGCAGCTGCGCAACCACCACGAACAGTTCCTGCTCGAGCGCGACGTCAAGCTCCATGACGCCTTCCAGGCCGATGCCGGATTCATCTCGGACGCCCTGGACCATATGGGCCAGGGGGCGACCGACGAGGTGATGGCAGGCCTGGTGACCGAGCTCAAGGTCGATCTCGACGAGGTTTCGGGCCATTTCGGTCGGCTGTTCGCCATTTCCAAGACGCTGGGGCTGACCGCTTCGGCGGGGCTGCGCGGCCAGCTCACCGATTCGGCCGAGGCCGCCGAGTCCGAGCTCAAGATGTGGCCCAATGCCGGGCCGCTGCTGCCCGCCATGCTGCAGCTGCGTCTGGCGGAATCGCTGTTCATGCTGTACGGCGGCGAAGGCTATCGCGGCCAGCACCGGCGCTACGCCAACGAGTTCGACTTCCAGCTCGACGCCTCGCCGCTGCCGCCCTCGACCCGCGACGAATTGCGCACCCTGGCCAAGACCTATGCCGAGGACATGCAGGCCTTCGCCGAATCCAGCTCGGCCCTGGCGGCCGAGGCGGCGGCCCTGCGCCAGCAGTTCCAGAAGATGCAGCCCGACCTCGACAAGGTGTTCGCCCATGCCCGCGAGGGCATGGCCGCCGCCAGCCGCGAGCAGGCGGCGACGCGGTCGCGCACCTCGGCCGTTGTCTCGGCCATCGCGGTGGTGTCGGCGCTCGCCTTCTTCGCCGCCACCCTGGTGCTGGCCCGCTCGGTCAGCCATCCCATCCGCCAGATCGAGACGGCCATGGATGCGCTGGCCAAGGGCAACCACGACGTCACCGTGCCCGGCATCGCCCGCCGGGACGAGATCGGCGACATGGCCAAGGCGGTGGCGGTGTTCAAGGACAACGCCATCGCCATGGTGCGGCTGCAGCAGCAGCAGGAGGCGGTGCGGGCCGAGGCGGAGGAGGCTGCGCGCGCCCAGGTGCGGGCGCTGGCCGACCAGTTCGAGGGCGCGGTGAAGACGGTGGCCGACATCATCGGCGACAACGCCGTCGCCATCCGCACCATCGCCGCCGGCATGATCGGCGGCGAGGCGGCCGGCGGCGACAACCGCTCGCTCGAGGTCGCCGAGGCGGCCGAACGCTCGCGCGACACCGTGGCGGCGGTGGCCAAGGCGGCCGGCGAACTGCAGGCCAGCGTCGACGAGGTCTCGCGCAATGTCGGCGAGGCCTCGGGGGTGGTGCGTCACGCCGTGGACCAGCTGGAGCGCACCAACGCCCGGGTCCAGGGCCTGTCCGAGGTGGCCGGCCGCATCGACCGGGTGGTCAAGCTGATCGGCGACATCGCCGGGCGCACCAACATGCTGTCGCTCAACGCCACCATCGAGGCGCAGCGCGCCGGCGAGGCGGGCAAGGGCTTCGCCGTGGTCGCCGAGGAGGTCAAGCACCTGGCCCAGCGCACCGGCGATTCGACCCGCGAGATCGCCGAGTTGGTGGACGCCATCCAGTCCGCCACCGCCGAGACCGTCGCCGCCATCGCCGAGGTCGACGGGGCCGTGCGCCGCATGGACGACATCGCCGGCCGGGTGGCGGAATCCATGGCGCGCCAGGCCGAGGTGACGCGCAACATCGGCGATTGCGTGGCGCAGGTCACCCAGGCCACCCACGAGGTCACCGACGGCGTCGTCAACGTCACCCAGACCGCCGCCCGCTATTGCGGCTCGGCGCTGCAGGTGGTGTGGGCCGCCGACGACCAGAGCGGCCCGGCCGCCAGCCTCAAGCACCAGGTCGACGGCTTCCTGGCTACCGTCAGGGGGTAGGCATTCCGAAGAAGCGTCGTCCCCGCGCAGGCGGGGACCCAGGGGGTGCACCGTCAGCGTGTCCGCGACTCCTGGGTTCCCGCCTGCGCGGGAACGACGGAACGTTACAGCCCGCCCATGCAGACGTATTTGACCTCCAGGAATTCCTCGATGCCGTGCCGCGAGCCCTCGCGGCCGATGCCGGATTCCTTCATGCCGCCGAACGGGGCGACCTCGGTGGAGATGATGCCCTCGTTGACGCCGACGATGCCGTATTCCAGGGCCTCCGCCACCCGCCAGCAGCGCCCGACGTCGCGGGAATAGAAATAGGCGGCGAGGCCGAATTCGGTGTCGTTGGCCAGGCGCACCGCCTCGTCCTCGGTGTCGAAGCGGAACAGCGGGGCGACCGGGCCGAAGGTCTCCTCCCTGGCGCACAGCATGTCGGCGGTGATTCCGGTCAGGATGGTGGGCTCGAAGAAGGTGCCGCCCAAAGCGTGGCGCTTGCCGCCCAGCATCACCTTGGCCCCCTTGGCGACGGCGTCGGCGATGTGGCGCTCGACCTTTTCCACTCCCTGCTCGTTGATCAGCGGACCCTGCTGGGTGTCGCCGCCCAGGCCGGGGCCGACCACCAGCTTCACCACCGCCTCGGCCAGCTTGGCGGCGAAGGATTCGTACACCTCGGCCTGGACCAGGATGCGGTTGGCGCAGACGCAGGTCTGGCCGGTGTTGCGGTACTTGGACGCCATGGCTCCGGCCACCGCCGCATCCAGGTCGGCATCGTCGAAGACGATGAAGGGGGCATTGCCGCCCAGTTCCAGGCTGACCTTCTTCACCGTGCCGGCGCATTGGCGCATCAGCAGCTTGCCGACCTCGGTGGAGCCGGTGAAGCTGAGCTTGCGCACGGTCGGATTGGCGGTGAGCTCGCCCCCCACCGCGGCGTAATCGGCGGTGGGCAGCACGTTGAACACGCCGGCCGGCATGCCGGCGCGCACCGCCAGCTCGGCCAGGGCGAGGGCCGACAGCGGGGTGTCCTCGGCCGGCTTGACCACCACCGTGCAGCCGGCGGCCAGGGCCGGGGCGCATTTCCTGGTGATCATGGCGTTGGGGAAGTTCCACGGCGTGATGGCGGCGACCACCCCCACCGGCTCCCTGGTCACCACGATGCGCCGGCCGGGGGCGGTCGGCGGGATGAGCTCGCCGTAGACCCGCTTGGCCTCTTCCGCATACCACTCGACGAAGGCGGCGCCGTAGACCACCTCGCCCTTGGATTCGGCCAAGGGCTTGCCCTGCTCGGCGGTCATCAGCACGGCCAGGTCGTCGGCATTGGCCAGGATCAAATCGTGCCAGCGGCGCAGGATTGCGGCGCGCTCCTTGGCGGTGCGGGCGCGCCAGGCGGGCAGGGCGCGGGCGGCGGCGGCGATGGCGCGGCGGGTCTCGGGCACGCCGACCGAGGCGATGCGGGCGATCACCGAGCCGTCGGCGGGATTGGTGACGGCCAGGGTGGCGCCGTCATCGGCATGGATCCATTGCCCGTCCACATGGGCGTGGTGGCGCAGCAGCTTGGCATCGGCGAGATCGAGCATGGGGGCCTTCCGTGGCGCGGGACAACACTGGCGGACCAGATATACTCAACCCCGTCCGCAACGCAAAGGCCGCCGCCCATGACTCCGCGCTCGCTCTACCTCACCCTGGCCGGTCTCGAGGTCCATGTCAGCGCGTGGGGCGACCGCGACGCCCCGGCCCTGGTGATGTGGCACGGCCTGGCCCGCCACGGCCGCGACTTCGACACCGCGGCGCGGCACTTCGCCGGCCGCTTTCGGGTGCTCTGCCCGGACACCATCGGCCGCGGCCTGTCGGCATGGTCGCCCGAGCCGGCGCGGGACTACACCATTCCCACCTATTGCCGGCAGGCGCTCGAGCTGCTGGACCAACTGGGGATCGAGCGCTGCGCCTGGGTCGGCACCTCCATGGGCGGGCTGGTGGGCATGGGCTTGGCGGGGACCGAGGCCGGGCGGCATCGCATCTCCCGACTGGTGCTCAACGACATCGCGCCGCGTCTGAACGCCGCCGCCATCGAGCGCATCAAGGCCTATGTCTCGGTGGTGCCGGACTTCGCCACCATGGCCGAGTTCGAGCAGTTCCTGCGCGCCGTCTACGTCCCCTTCGGCGCGCTGTCCGACGACGAGTGGCGGGCCATGGCCGAAACCTCCGCGCGCCGTCGCGACAACGGCCGGTTGTCGTGCCATTACGACCCGGCGGTGATGCGGGTGTTCGCCGACAGCTTCGACGATTTCGACATGTGGGACGTCTACGACGCCATCTCGTGCCCGGTCCTGGCCCTGCGCGGCGAGGCCAGCGACCTGGTGGAGCGCGCGGTGGCCGAGGACATGAGCCGGCGCGGGCCGCGGGCCGAGCTGGTTCACGTTCAAGGGTGCGGCCACGCCCCCTATCTCAATACCCCCGGCCAGCTGGCGGTGCTGGACCGCTTCCTCGGCTAGAACCTGAGGGCAGGGTACATACTACCGGAATGGGGGTGGTAATCCTTTAGTCTAGGTCTATCATGTCAACCATGGCGTTAGATCCGGCGGGAGGAGGCGACCATGGCCAAGCTCGGTCTCAAGTTGCGGCTGATGATCAGCTTCGCGGCGGTTCTCGCGGTGGCCGGGGCCGGCCTGGTGCCGCTGGTGCTGCGGGAGATGTCGGCCACCATCATGCGCGCGGAAACCCGAGAACTGGAGGGCGTCGTCGATGCCTTCGCGGCGCAAGTGGCCATGATCTCGGACAGCGGCGCCGGCATGGCGCGGCTGGTGGCGGGCATGCCGCAGGTGCAGAAATCCTTTGCCGAGGGTGACCGCGACGGGCTGGCCGGCCTGTTCTCGCCCGGCTACAAGGTGATGAAGGATCAGGTCGGGGTCGAGCAGTTCCAGTTCCACCTGCCGCCGGCCACTTCGTTCTTCCGGGTCCACATGCCGGCCAAGTTCGGCGACGACCTGTCCTCGTTCCGCTTCACCGTCATCGAGGCCAATCGCAACCACCGCCCGGTGATCGGGCTGGAGAGCGGCGTCGGCGGGCTGGGCGCCCGCGGCGTGGTGCCGGTCGATTTCGAAGGCAAGCCGATCGGGACGGTCGAGTTCGGCATGGCCCTGGGCAAGGGCTTCGTCGATGCCTTCAAGACCCGCTTCGGCGTCGATGCCGCCGTCTATGTGCGCGATCCCAAGGCCGACGGCTTCAAGACCCTGGCGGCGACCGCCGAGGCGCCGTTCTACGCCGCCGAGGATCTGGCCCAGGCCATGGCCGGCGCCAAGGTGATCCGCGAGGGGATGCGGGCGGGGGCGCCGGTGGCGGCCATCGCCGCGCCGCTGCTCGATTATGCCGGCAAGCCCGCCGCGGTGGTCGAGATCGTCATGGGCACCGAGGATTACGCCGCCCAGCTCGCCGGCGCCCGCAACACCGCGCTGGCCGGGATGCTCGCCGTCATGGCGGCGGGCCTTGCGGTGGCGTGGCTGCTGGCGCGCAACGTCTCGGCGCCGCTGGTCGCCATCACCGGGGTGATGCGGACCCTGGCCGATGGCGACCTGTCGCCGCCGGTGCCCTCGACCGAACGCGCCGACGAGGTCGGCGAGATGGCCCGGGCGGTCGAGATCTTCAAGCGCAACGCCGTGGAGAAGCTGCGGGTCGAGGCCGAGTCGCGCGCCCTGCAGGAGCACGACGAGCAGGCGCGCCGGGAGCGGGATCAGGTGGCGGCCGAGATGGCGCTGGGGGTGAAGGCCAAGGTCGAGGCGGTGGACAAGGCCACCGCCGGCATCGGCGCCACCGCCAAGGCCATGTCCGAGCGTTCCAAGAGCAGCGGCAGCATGTCGCTGGAAATGGGCGAGGCGGCCAGCGTCACCAGCGAGCGGGCCACCATGGCCTCGGAGGCCACCCGCCAGCTCTCGCTGGCGGTCGACGAGATCGCCCGCCAGGTCGCCCACGCCAACGACATCACCCGCGACGCGGTGACCCAGGTCAGCACCACCGCCGGCCAGATGGAGGGATTGTCGGGGGCGGTGCGGGCCATCGGCGACGTGGTCAAGCTGATCAGCGACATCGCCGCCCAGACCAACCTTCTGGCCCTCAATGCCACCATCGAGGCGGCCAGGGCGGGCGAAGCCGGCAAGGGCTTCGCGGTGGTGGCGCACGAGGTGAAAAGCCTGGCCAACCAGACCGCCAAGGCGACCGAGGAAATCTCGCGTCAGGTCTCGGAGATCCAGCAATCGGCCCACACCATGGCCGGCAGCATCGGCGAGGTGGTTTCGGTGATCCGCACCCTGGACGAGGTCTCGTCGGCCATCGCCGGGGCGGTGCAGCAGCAGGACGCCTCGACCCGCGAGATCGCGGTGAACGTCGAGCAGGTGGCGGCCCAGGCCGACGTGGTGTCGCGCAACGTCGCCAAGCTGGCCTATTCCTCGGCCCACACCTGTGCCGGCACCATCCGGGTGATGTGGAGCGCCAACTCGTTGACCGAGACGGTGGACGGGCTGGTCGACGAGACAGAAGGGTTCCTGTCGCGTATGCGGGCCTGAAAAAGGGGGGAGGGTGTGATGGACTACGAACTGAAGGACAACGGCGGCGAAATCATCGTCTCCCTGGCCGGTTCCCTGAGCTTCATCGACAATGAAAGCGTGCGGGCCATCATCGGCGACGTGCGGGGGCGGCAGGCCAAGACGGTGACCTTCGACCTGGCCGGGCTGGAAAAGCTCGATTCGGTCGGGCTGGGCCTGCTGCTGATCGTCAAGGAGGAGTTCGAGTCCCTCGGCATTTCGCTCCGTCTCTCCGACCCGCGCGCAGCGGTCAAACGCCTGTTCGAAATCGCCGACATGGGCCGGCACTTCGTCATCGTGTGAGGCGGGCTCAGGCCCCCGGCCACAGGGGGCCGTCGCCGTCCAGGATCAGGCCGGCGGCATCGGCGGCGGCGGCGGAGTCGGCGGGCGCGTCCCTGGTCTTCTTCCGGCGGCCCCTGGCGGGAGCGGACTCGCCCGGGGTCACCATGCCCGCCACCGCGTTCAGCATGCTGGCTGCCGATGGGGCGGGATGCTCCTCGACCGCCGCATCGATGACGGGTTCGGGTTCAGGCAGGGGCTCGGGTTCAGGCTCGGGCTCGGGTTCAGGCTGGGCGTGGTCGATTTCGGTGCGGCGGCGCAGGTGGTAGACGGTCTGCTTGCCGAAATCCTTGGCCAGCGACAGCACGCCCACATATTCGCAGGCGTAACGCTCGACGTATTCCTCGCCGTTGTTGACCGCCTCCGAGCGCAGCGCCGATTGCTCGGCGGTCAGCACGGCGACGAATTGCTGGGTGGCGTAGACGTGGCCGATGACGGTGACCGGCTCGAGGCGGGCGGCGCGGTTGATGTGGCTGCCGTAGAAATTGGTGTTGCCGCGGATCGGGTCGATGGCCTCGAACACCGGGCCGGCATGCAGCGAGATGCGCAGATTCAGCGGGTTGGGCAGCTTGTCCAGCATCTCGACGCCCAGCCGCGCCACCACCTCGCCCAGGGTCAGGGCGTATTCGGCCATGGGCGTCGCCTTGTCCATCACCGCGAAGATGGCGTCGCCCCAGGTGTTGATGTGGGCGGGCTGGACCCCGGCTTCGGCCAATCCCTCCTTCAGCCGTCCCAGGAATTCCAGGAAGGCGGGGATGTTCTCCTCCTTCAGCTTGGAATAGCCGGCGATGTCGCAGAACAGCATGGAGCGGATGACGCGGCCCTGGCCCTCTTCCTCGTCGCCGCCGAAATCAAGATTGGGCAGCGCCGGCCCCTCCTCGCCGATCAGGTCGGGGCGCTGCTGCAGCAGGCCGTCGAGATCGACGATGCGCAGGCGGGTGATGTCTTCCCACTGGTCGATGAAGTCGCCGGCGCCGCCGACCAGCGAGCCGGGCATCATGTCCCACACCGCCAGCAGGTAGGGCGAGGTGTGCAGGAAGCCGGCCCGCAGGGTCGCCAGCCCGTGCAGGCACTGGTTGGCGAAGCGGTACAGCATGTCGTGGCCGAGATAGCGCTCCTCGGTGGCGTAGGTGACCGAGGCGGCCAGCTTCAGCGCATTGCGGAAGCGCATTTCCCAGCGCGGCCCGCCATAGCGCACGTCCTCGGCGATGAAGTCCTCGATGGCGAAGGGCATCACCACGTTGACCTCGGCGCCGCGCTCCAGCATGGCCTCGATGAACAGCAGCTCCGAACCGCACGAGGCCATGCAATAGCCGATCTGGGCGTTGAGGTCCTCCAGCTGCTGGGCGATCTCGGCCCGTACCGCCGCTTCCAGCCCGGGCGGGAAATGCGGCCCCTCGCCGTCGCGGTCGAGGGCGTGGCCGGTGAACACCACCACCGTCGGCGGCTTGATGAAGTCGCCCAGTTCGTCGGGAATCGCCACTCCGCTCTGGCGCAGCAGCTCGATCTCCTTGAGGGTGGACACCACCTGGCCGTAATGGACGCCTTCCAGCGCGTGCGCCGCCTGGAAGGTGGACAGCGCCGCCGCGCCGTCGCCCAGCAGCAGCTGCGCTTCGCCCAGGGTGGCGAGAATGCGGTAGCGTTCGTCCACGGCGGGGCCGGCCGCCACGGATGGGGCATCCGCCAGCAGGGCGACGACCTCGCCCGCAAGGTCGCGGGCCTGGCGGCGGTCGCGCAGCAGCGCCGCCATCATGGCGGCATCGACGCCGTCGCGCGGATTGGCGCCGGCATGGAAGGCGCGCAGGAACAGCTCGCGGCAATGCACCAGGTCGCGGCGCTCGCCCGAGGACAGCCAGGCCTCGCGGAACACGTGGGCCAGGGCGTTGTAGGTGGGGGAATCGGCGCTGGCCACCAGCTTCTTGCCGCGCACCATCTCGATGGCCTCGGCCAACTCGGCGATGGAGCCCAGCGCGGCGCCGGGATCGGGGGCGTCCAGGGTCGCCACCGCCGATTTCAGCGCGGTCTGCAGGCGGCGGAACGGCCCCTCGTCGATCAGGATGGCGTCGAGGACCGGCGCCAGCAGGCGGCGCGCCTCGTCCACCGCACCGGTCTGGGACAGCGCGATGGCGCCGTAGATGGCGAGGTTGAAGGAGTCGGGGAACTGGCGCAGGCCGTCGCGGCAGACGTCGTGGGCAAGAAAGTTCTGCCCCTCGTCCAGCAGGCTCCGGGCCGCGTCCTCCCATTCCCGCTGACCGCGCGGCGACGACAGTGTCTGCGGACCGATGATCGCTGGCTTCTCCGCCACGGCCCGAACCCTCCTGCGACGTTGCTTCCCCACCCCACTGTTTAGCACGCCGCCGCCCGTTCGGCGAGGGCTTCGGCGCAGAAGGGGGAGGCCGGCCCCATCCGGTCGTGGTCGTTCGGAATTTTAAATTTGTTCAATGAGTTAATTCGATGTTTTGTCATCGTTGACGATGCCGGCTAGGTAGTACTACGGTGGTGTCATCCCGTTCCCACCTTGCCCGCCCCGAGGTGCCCGTCGCATGGCTGACATCTATCCCCCGGACTACCTCGTTCACGCCGACCTGCCCACCACCGAGCAGTTCACGGTCACCTCGGTGAACGGCAAGGTCGGCGTGGGAGTCCGGGCCAACCTTCCGTTCGCCCGCGGCACCCGGGTGGCCACCTTCACCGGGCAATTGTCGGCGCAGGTGCTGCAGCACACCCTGCAGGTCTCGCCCAGCGCCCATCTCCACGATCCGTGGTTCGTCGGCCTGCTCACCCATTCCTGCGCGCCCAATTGCATGCTCGACATGCAGCGCCTGGAGGTGTGGGCCCTGTCGGACGTTCAGCCGGGCGATCTGCTGACCATCGACTATGCCGTCACCGAGGACATGCTGCACCGCCAGTTCGCCTGCGGCTGCGGCTCCTCGGCCTGCCGCAAGTGGATCACCGGGCGGCGCGAACCGCCCAACGAGATGGGCCGCGCCTATCTTGCCGGGCTGGAGGCGAAGAAGGTCAAGCGCATCGTCACCCGCTCGCCGCGAAAGCTGGCCAGGTGATCGGCAGCTTCGGCTCGGTCGCAGCGCTGCTTCGCCAGGACGCCCCCGACACCCCGGTCCACCTGCTCAGGCCCCATCGTCTGGCGGCGGCGGCCCGGGCCTTCGTCGCCGGCTTTCCCGGCGACGTGCTGTTCGCGGTCAAGTGCAACGCCCATCCGCTGGTGCTGAAGACCCTGCGGGCCGAAGGCGTGCGCCATTTCGACGTCGCCTCGCCGATGGAGATCGGGCGGGTGGCCGAGGCGGTGCCCGACGGCATCATGTTCTACCACCACCCGGCCAAGACCCCGGCGCAGATCCGCCTGGCCCGCGAGTCCGGGGTGCGGCACTACGCCGTCGATTGCATCCCGGAGCTGGAAAAGGTCAAGGCCCATGGCGGCGCCGACGCGGTGCCCATGGTCCGCCTCGCCATCCCCAAGGGCTCGGGCGCGGTCTACGATCTCTCGACCAAGTTCGGCGCGCCGCCCGACCTCTTCGGCGCGGTGCTGCGTCGTGCGGCGGAGCTGGGCCTGCGGCCGGGCGTCACCTTCCACGTCGGCTCGCAATGCCTCGACCCCGAAGCGTTCCGGCTGGGTATCCGCATGGCCGCCGAGTGCCTCGACCGCGCCGGCATCGCGGTGGCGCTGATGGATATCGGCGGCGGCTTCCCGGCCTATTACCGCAGCACCGGCGCGCCGCCGCTGGAGCGCTACTTCCAGGTGATCGACGAGGCCCGCCGTGAGTGGGCCGCGCCGCGCGGCATCCGCCTGCTGTGCGAGCCCGGCCGCGGCCTGGCCGCCGAGGGCGGCTCGCTGCTGGCGCGGGTGATCCTGAGGAAGGACGATGCGGTCTATCTCAACGACGGCATCTTCGGCGGGCTGACCGAGGTGTACTGGGGCAAGGACGACCTCAGCCTGCCCTACCGCGTGGTGACCCCCGAAGGCGGCCCGCGCGGCGGCCCGGTGCGCCCCTTCACCGCCTACGGCCCGACCTGCGACGGCAACGACGTGCTGCCCTACCGGCTGGAGCTGCCCGCGGAGGTGGCCGACGGCGACTACCTGGAATTCAACCTGATCGGCGCCTACGGCCGCGAGATGGCGGCCCGCTACAACGGCATGACGTCCGAGGCGGTGGCGGTGATCGAGGCCGATTTCGCCGGGCATAACGGCATCGAGGGCTGAGCCGCGGGAGGCTACACCCCCGGCACCTGGCGCGGCCCCGCCGGGGGAATAACCACAGAGACACAGAGGAGTCACAGAGAAGGGTGTTTTTTCCTCAGTGCCTTCTCTGTGTCTCTGTGGTGAATCAACCATCACCCCCCAGAACCATCTTCATCCGTCGTTCCCGCGCAGGCGGGAACCCAGGAGTCGCGGACACACTGTCGGTGCACCCCTGGGTCCCCGCCTGCGCGGGGACGACGGTCATAGGGGGTCGCAGAACCGCCGGGGGAATAACCACAGAGACACAGAGACACAGAGAAGTCACAGAGAAGGGTCATTTCCTTTGTGCCTTCTTCGTGCCCTTCGTGTCTTCGTGGTGAACCCATTCTTTCACACCGCGAGTCGCGGGGACGACGGTCATAGGGGGGCGCCACAGTAACGGTGATCGGGAGGTCAGAGCTGAGCCCCCCTCCCCTTGATGGGGAGGGGTCGGGGGCGGGGTGAGTTCCGCGACGGCGCCGACGCGGTTCGCCCCCCACCCCGACCCTCCCCCGCAAAAGGGGGGAGGGGGGCCATTTTTACACCGCCGCCAGTGCCTTGGGCGCGAAGCCGGCGGTGACCAGGGCGCGGACCTTGTCGAAGGCCTTGACCTCGATCTGGCGGATGCGTTCGCGCGACACGCCGTAGCGCTCGCCCAGTTCCTCCAGGGTCGGCGGCTGGTCCCGCAGGCGGCGCTCGACGAAGATCTCGCGCTCGCGCTCGGTCAGGGTCGCCAGCGCCCGGGCGATCAGGGCGCGGCCCTGGCCCAGCTCCTCGCGCTTGGCCAGCGCGGTCTCCTGGTTGTCGGATTCGTCGGGCAGCAGCTCGACGATCTCGGTGGCGCTTTCGCCCACCGGGATGTTGAGCGACGAGTCGCGCCCCGCCATGCGGCGGTTCATGCTGACCACGTCGGCTTCGTCCACCTTCAGTTCGGTGGCGATGGCGGCGACGTGCTCGGGCGCCATGTCGCCGGACTCCAGCAGACGCAGGCGGGCCTTGATCCGGCGCAGGTTGAAGAACAGCTTCTTCTGCGCCGCCAGGGTGCCGATCTTGACCAGCGACCACGAGTTCAGCACGAACTCGTTCAGCGAGGCCTTGATCCACCACATGGCGTAGGTGGCGAGGCGGAAGCCGCGCTCGGGGTCGAATTTCTTGACCGCGCGCATCAGGCCCAGGTTGCCCTCGGAAATGAGGTCGGCGATGGGCAGGCCGTAATGGCGGTAGCCCATGGCGATCTTGGCGACCAGGCGCAGATGGCTGGTGACCAGTTGGTGGGCGGCGGCGGTGTCGCCGTGCTCGACCAGGCGCTTGGCCAGCATGTACTCCTCCTCGGCCTCGAGGACCGGGAAGGCGCGGATGTCACGGAAATACTTGGTGAGGCCGCCATCGTCGGCGACCATCGGCAAGGAACCCCTCATGTCATATCCTCCCACGAGCAACATGACGATGCCCACCCTGCAAGGTCGGGCGACGCGCAACGGCCTTCGCATGAACGACCGGTGTGGGAACATTATGCAAACCGAAGTGATCCACGTCAAGCCCGGAACGGCGCAACAGGGGGTGCGGCGCGGTTGTTCCCCTGCCTCCGAAGCTCACGTTGCCCTCGTTCGGGGCGCTGCCCAAGTGTCGGTGTGCCACAGCAAAGGGATGAGAGCATGCGGATCGCGCAGGTGGCGCCTCTCAACGAGGCGGTCCCGCCGCTCTATTACGGCGGGACGGAGCGAGTGGTATCTTATCTGACCGAGGAACTGGTCGCCCAAGGCCACGACGTGACCTTGTTCGCCAGCGCCGATTCGGTCACCTCGGCCCGGCTGGTGGCCTGCGCGCCGCGGGCGTTGCGGCTGGATTCCGGGGTCGAGGACCGAATGGTCCATCACCTGCTGCAGCTCGAGGAAGTTCAGGAGCGGGCCGCCGCCTTCGACGTGGTTCATTACCACTGCGACTACATCCATTATTCGTGGGGGCGGCGCGCCGGGGTGCCGGTGCTCACCACCCTGCACGGGCGCCAGGACATCCCCGATCTGGCGGCCCTCTACCGCGAGTTCGACGATTTGCCGCTGGTGTCGATCTCGGAGTCACAGCGCCAGCCCATTCCGTGGGCCGGCTGGGTGGGCACCGTCCAGCACGGATTGCCGCCCGGCCTGTTGCAGCCGGGGGGCGGCGCCGGCGGCTATCTCGCCTTCCTCGGGCGGTTCTCGCCCGAGAAGGGCTTCCCCCGTGCCGTCGAGGTCGCCCGCCGCACCGGCCTGCGCCTCAGGGCGGCGGCCAAGGTCGAGGCCGCCGACCGCGCCTATTTCGAGGCCGAGATCCGGCCGCTGCTGGCCGACCCGCTGGTGGAATGGGTGGGCGAAGTGTCCGAGGCGGACAAATCGGCCTTTCTTGGCGATGCCCTGGCGCTGCTGTTCCCCATCGACTGGAACGAGCCGTTCGGCCTGGTGATGATCGAGGCCATGGCCTGCGGCACCCCCACCATCGCCTGGGACCGGGGCGCGGTGCCCGAGGTGATCGAGCCCGGCCTGTCCGGCTTCGTGGTCGGCTCGGTCGACGAGGCGGTGGCGGCGGTGGCGCGGTGCCGGGGCTTCGACCGCGCCGCATGCCGCGCCGCCTTCGAGGACCGCTTCACCGCCGCCCGCATGGCCGCCGACTACGTCTCTGTTTATCGCCGTCTGGCCGCCCGCTGGCGGACACCGCTGCGCCCCGCAATCGGGGGGGCCTGAGCCATGAGCGACATCATCCGCGTCAGCGGCCACGCCTACGTGCTCGCCACCTCGCCACGGGTGGCCATGCGCACGCTGACGCTGAAGGACGGCGACACCTTCGCGGTGTTCGACCGCTACGGCGACACCGGCAGCGTCGGCTCGGGCGAGCAGGGCATCTACCACCGCGGCACCCGCATGCTGGCCCACCACGAACTGCGCCTGGGCCACCAGCGGCCGCTGCTGCTGTCCTCGACGGTGCACGAATACAACGCCTTCGTCGCCGTCGACCTGACCAATCCCGACATCCCCCTGGGCGGCAACCGCATCATTCCCAGGGGGGCCATCCACGTCTTCCGTTCGCTGTTCCTGTGGCAGGGCGCCATGTGCTGCCGCACCCGGGTGTTCAACTACGGCGACGAGGATCTGGAGACCGACATCACCTACCTGTTCGAGGCCGATTTCGCCGACGTCTTCGAGGTGCGCGGCGTCCACCGGCGCGAGCGCGGCCGGCAATGGGTGGACGTCGAGGGCGACACCGTGGCGTTGTGCTACCAGGGGCTGGACGGCGTTCGCCGCATCACCCGGATGGAGTTCTCGGAGCCGCCGGCCGAGCTGGCCGCCGGCCACGCCCGCTTCACCCCCCGCCTGCGCCCGCGCGAGGCCTTCGAGCTCTACCACACCGCGTCCTTCGAGGAAGGGGCGGCCGAGCCCCCCGGAGCCGTGCATTTCCAGCGCAGCCGCGAACAGCTGATCGGCAAGCTGGGCCGCCGCTGCACCACGCTCACCACCTCCAACGAGCAGTTCAACCACTGGCTGGAGCGATCGGCGTCCGACCTGCGCATGCTCGAGACCGACACCCCGGACGGCCCCTATCCCTATGCCGGGGTGCCGTGGTTCTCCACCGTGTTCGGCCGCGACGGCATCATCACCGCGCTGGAATATCTGTGGATCGACCCCGGCATCGCCCGCGGCGTGCTCGCCACCCTGGCGGCCAACCAGGCCGACCGGTCCAGCCCGGTGCAGGACGCCGAGCCGGGAAAGATCCTGCACGAATGGCGCGAAGGCGAGATGGCCAATCTGGGCGAGGTGCCCTACGGCCGCTACTACGGCGGCGCCGATTCGACGCCGCTGTTCGTCATGCTGGCCCACGCCTATTGGCGCCGCACCGGCGACCGCGCCACCCTGCACGGGCTGTGGCCGCACGTGGAGCGGGCGCTGGACTGGATCGAACGTTACGGCGACGCGGACGGCGACGGATTCGTCGAATACGCCCGCCAGCGGCCCGAGGGCCTGGTGAACCAGGGCTGGAAGGATTCCGAGGATTCGATTTCCCATGCCGATGGCAGCCTGGCCGAGGGTCCCATCGCCCTGTGCGAGGTCCAGGGCTACGTCTATGCCGCCCTGGTGGGGGCCGCCGAACTGGCCAGCGCGCTGGGCGAGCCGGAACGCGCCCACGAGCTGCAGCAGCGCGCCCAGGCCCTGCGCGAGCGGTTCGAGGCGGCGTTCTGGCTGGACGATCTCGGCACCTACGCGCTGGCCCTGGACGGCGCCAAGCGCCCCTGCCGGGTGGAAACCTCCAATCCCGGGCACCTGCTCTTTTGCGGCGTGGTGAGTCCGGAGCGGGCGCGGCTGGTCGCCGATTCGCTGATGGGACCCGAGCTGTTCTCGGGCTGGGGGGTGCGCACCCTGGCCGAGCGCGAGCGGCGCTACAACCCCATGAGCTACCATAACGGCAGCGTCTGGCCCCACGACAACGCCCTGGCCGCCGCCGGGCTGGCCCGCTACGGCATGGCCGAGCGTGCCCACAAGATCCTGGCCGGTATGTTCGACGCCGCCCTGGCGGTCGATCTCAACCGTCTGCCCGAATTGTTCTGCGGCTTCCCGCGTCAGGCGGGACAGGGGCCGACGCTTTATCCGGTGGCCTGCATCCCGCAGGCGTGGTCGGCCGCCTCGGCTTTCCTGATGCTGCAATCGGTGCTGGGGCTGGAACTGAAGGCGTCGCCGCCGACCATCCTGTTCCACCGCCCGGCATTGCCCGATTTCCTCAACCGGGTCGAGATCGGCAATCTGACGGTGGGTGGCGCCTCGGTCGACATCATCCTCAACCGCCATCCCCATTCGGTGGGAATCAACGTGCTGCGGCGCGAGGGCGAGGTGGATATCCGGATGGAGTTCTGAGGGATATTTGCCAATCCGCTCGACCCGTAGCCTCGTCCTGACGAGCCACCCTTTGGGGGTCGTCTCTAACAGGGTGCGGAAAAACTCGGTTTGCCACCCTCTGACCCGTCACCCCCGCGAAGGCGGGGGTCCATGTTGGGGCAATGCGGAGAGCTTGCCGCAATATATAGTGCGCTGAGGCATGGATTCCCGCCTGCGCGGGAATGACGGAAGAAAAAGGGGGGGTTCCGCACCCTGCTAAGGGCGAGGCGGGCCAAGGGTTTGCGATGGGGGGGTGCGACGGGCTCCGCCCATCGAGACGACCGCTGCCGCGGCCTCCCCAGGGCGAGCCCCCAATGTGGCCCTCCACCCGACCTCCCCCCGCCTGCGGCAGGGGGAGGGGGGCAGGGCGTGCCGGACTCAGCGCGACTGGCCGAACCCCTTCATGACATCGGCCATGCTGGCGTACTGCTCGTCGGGCAGGTTGTTCAGTTCGTCCAACACCGTCTTGTCGGCGTTGTTCTGCTGGGCGTGCTTGATGATGTCCTGCTTGGAGCAGGGGAAGTCGATACCCTTCAAGGCGTGGGTCACGTTGGCGGCCGAACCCTGCGAGCCGCCGCTGCTGCCTTCCTGAGCCATGAATTCCTCCGATTTCGCGGTTGACGCTCGCAGGGTTAACCGGCCAGCCGCCGGCAAGTTCCTTGCCTACTTCTTCCGCGCCCCCGGGAACCCGCCGGTGCGTCCGCCTGTTGCCGCTGCATCACCCTTCGGAGGAGGCCGTCCATGAACCCGCGCTTGCTCGCTGCTGCCCTGGCCGTGCTCGCTTTGGCGGGCTGCGGTACCTCGACCACCGACCGCGCCCTGTCCGGTGCCGGCATCGGCGCCGGTGTCGGCGCCGGCACCGCCGCAGTGACCGGCGGCAGCATCCTGGGCGGTGCCGCCATCGGCGGCGCCGGCGGTGCCGCCGCCGGGGCGCTCACCGACGAGGAGGATCTGGATTTGGGCAAGCCCGTCTGGCGGCGGTGACCTGGCGCGCCCCGGCTGATAGAATGGCCACTGGTCTTCAACAGCCGGGATATGTCGCCGAATGTGGTGGGAAATACTTGTCGTCGCCCTGCTGGTGGCGCTGAACGGTTTCTTCGCCATGTCCGAGCTGGCGCTGGTTTCCGCCCGCGCCGGCGAATTGCGCCGCCGCGCCGCGACCGGCTCGCACGGGGCCAAGGTGGCGCTGCAGCTGCAGGCCGACCCGTCGCGCCTGCTGTCGGCGGTGCAGATCGGCATCACCCTGGTCGGCATCGTCGCCGGCGCCTATTCCGGCGCCACCCTGGGCGGCAAGTTGGCCGACCGCATCGCCGCGGCGTCGCCGGCCCTGGCCCCGTATGCCGTGGAAATCGCCATGACCGTGGTGATCGGCGCCATCACCTACCTGTCCCTGGTGGCC
Organism: Magnetospirillum sp. UT-4; assembly: GCF_902729435.1. Classification (GTDB taxonomy): domain Bacteria; phylum Pseudomonadota; class Alphaproteobacteria; order Rhodospirillales; family Magnetospirillaceae; genus Magnetospirillum. The sequence continues at coordinate 5,990 of NZ_LR746524.1, read as the reverse complement.
GGCGAACTGGTGCCCAAGCGCCTTGCCATGCACCACGCCGAGGCCATCGCGGTGCGGGTGGCGCCCTTCATGCACCGCCTGGCGGCAGCGGGCGGTCCGCTGGTGATGCTGCTGCGGGCCTCGACCAACGCGGTGCTGCGCCTGCTCGGCCAGCGGCCGCACCAGACGCGGGCGGTGACCGAGGACGAGGTGCGCGCCCTGATCGCCGAAGGCGCCCTGGTCGGGGCCATCGAGCCGGCCGAGAAGGCCATGCTCGACCGCGTGCTGCGCCTCACCGACCGCCCGGTCGGCTCGATCATGACGCCGCGGCCCGACGTGGTGTGGCTGGACGCCGAGGACACCGCCGGCTGGGCGGCGCGGCTGGCCGAGGTGCGCCACTCCCGGTTCCCGGTCGGGCGCGGGACACTGGACGATCTGGTCGGCATCCTCGACACCCGCCGGCTGCTCAACCGCGTGCTGGCGGGCACCGATCATGATCCCATGGCGGCGGTGGTGGAGGCCCCGGTGGTGCACGAGGACACACGTGTGCCACGCATCCTCGAGATGTTCCGCGAGACCGGCGCCCCCATGGCGGTGGTGCTGGACGAATACGGCGGCGTCGAAGGCGTGGTCACCATCACCGACATCCTGACCGCCATCGCCGGCGAGATGCCGGCCGCCGACGGGGACGACAACCCGGCGGCGGTGCGCCGCGACGACGGCTCGTGGCTGATGGACGGCGGCATCGCCATCGACGAGGTCGAGGCCGTCACCGGCCTGGCCGGCATGGGTGACGAGGGCGACTTCCACACCCTGGCCGGCTTCGTGCTGTCGCAGACCGGTCACCTGCCGCAGATCGGCGAGACCTTCATCTGGCGCGGCTGGTCGTTCGAGGTGGTGGACATGGACGGCCGGCGCATCGACCGGGTGATGATGACGCCGCCGCCCAATTCGGGCGAGACCAGCGGCAGCGGGATTTGAACTAACCCGCTTTGCGCACGCAAGGAAATACCTCCCCCTGATCGTCACCCCCGGGCTTGTCCCGGGGGTCCATGGCGGCGGAGCCGCCTTCGGCAGCATGGATGCGGCGGCGGAGCCGCCTTCGGCAGCATGGATGCGGCGGCGGAGCCGCCTTCCGCAGCATGGATGCCCGGATCAAGTCCGGGCATGACGAAGGAGAGGGTGACCACATCGTATCGGAAAACTTTACCGCTCCGTCACCAGTCCCTTCATCTTGAGGTCGGAATGGATCAGATGGTCCACCAGCCAGTGCTTCAGGAACGCCGCCATCTCGGCGGCGCTGGCCGTGTCGATGGGCTTGGTGCGGTCGATGAAGTGGGACTGGATGAAGGCCTCCAGCGAGTCCAGCAGGGCGTTGTGCTCGGCCTGATGGGCCTGGTGGCGGCCGTAGCCGTTCAGCACCTGCAGCCGCTCCTCGCGCTCGAAATGGCTGGCGGCGTACTGGAAGAGCTTGCGCGCCACCGATTGCAGCCGCTCCGCTCCGGCGCTCGAGCCGGCTTCGAACTCGTTGATGATGGCGATCAGCTGCTTGTGGTCGGCGTCGATGGAGGGCACGCCGATGCTGAGCTGGTCGCGCCATTCCAGGGGCATCAGGCCCTCCGCAGCAGGTTGACGCGCATGGGCTGGTCGAATTCCATGCCGTCGGGGGTGGGGGTGCCGTTGGCGGCGAACAGGGCGCGCATCTCGCCGTCCATGGCGGCGAATTTCGCCTCGCGCTCGGCATTGGCGGAAATGATGCGCTCGCGGAAGGCCTCGTAGTCGCGCATCACCACGGTGTGGAGATAGGTGAACTCGCGCTCCATGCGCAGTTGCGGGCAGGCGCCCAGGGCGCGGTAGGCCAGGGCGCGCACCTCGGCCTCGTCGTCGATGGGGCGGCAGGTGCGGTAGAACACCCCTTCGGCCAGCGGCTCGGACACATAGACGGTGCCGCCCGGCACCAGCACGCGGGCGGCCTCGGCCAGGGCGGTTTCCATGTGCTCGGCGGGGACGTGGTGCAGCGAGTTGAAGAACACCACGATGTCGGCCGAGGCATCGGCGGCGGGCAGCGCCTGCCCGACACCTTCGATGATGTCCATGGCGCCGACGGTCTCGCCGGCGCGGGCCTTGGCCAGCTGGCGGGCCGAGCATTCCACCCCCAGCACGCTGGCGCCCCGGCGGGCCATGTGACGGACCAGATGGCCGTCGCCGCAGCCGACGTCGATGACGCGCTTGCCTTCCAGGTCCAGCGTCTCCACGATCACATCCGTATTGCGCCGCCTGTCCATGAGACCTCCTGATCGCCGTCCGAACTGCTTAGCCGATGCCGCCCCCCCCTGTCGAGTTCGACATCGCCATAGTCCTTGGCGCCAAGGTGCTGCCCGACGGCAGCCCGTCGCCGGCGCTGCGCCGGCGGGTCCGCCATGCCGTCGGCCTGGTGCGCGCCGGCATCGTCGCCGAGCTGCTGATGAGCGGCGGCCCGGTGCGCCATCCGGTGCCGGAGGCCGAAATCATGCGGACCCTGGCGCTGGCCGAGGGGGTGGCGCCCGAGCGCGTCCATGTCGAGACCGGGTCGGTCAACACCCGCGGCAATGCCCGCCTGTCGGCCGCCATCGTCGCCGCCCGGGGATGGCGCCGGGTGGTGGTGGTGACCGATGCCTACCACCTGCCGCGCGCCCTGTTCCTGTTCCGCCGCCACGGCCTCGCCGCCGCGGGCTCGGCGGCTCGGCCCGAGCGTCCCGGATACGAATGGTGGTGTGCGCATCTGCGCGAGGTTTTCGCGATGCTCAAGACGCTGTGGCGCGAGGTGGCGGCTCGGTGACGGAGCCTGTGCGCATTCAAAAATAGCAGGGGACGGCGGTTCGCCACCTGATCTAAAAGTATGGCTTTCCCCCTGTACGGGTGTTTCCATGCTGCGTTTCAAGGTCCCCTTCCAGGTCAGTATCGTCTCGGCCATTCTGGTGATCGTCGTGGCGCTCAGCGCGGCGACCCTCGGCAGCGTTTATGTCGCCAGTTCGAAGACGGCCGAGGAGACCGCCGGCCAGCTGTTCGCCGGGGTGGCACGGACGGCGCAGGAGCGGGTCGATCGCGAAGTGGGGGACACCCTGAAGCTGGCCGGCCTGGGGGCGTCGCAGCCGTTCTTCGGGGCGCTGTCCGAGCAGGGCCTGGATTTCCCGGCGCTGCCGCTGCTCTATGCCGCGCTGGCCGATGATCCCTCGATCTATTCGGTCTATTACGGCTTCGAGAACGCCAATTTCCTGCAGGTCATCGCCACCCGCTCCGACTCCCGCATCCTCGAGGCGCACAAGGCCCCCGCCGGCACGGCGTGGATCGTGCGCTCCATTTCGGGCAGCGGCGACGCCCGCCGCCAGGTCTGGAGCTTCCTGGATGCCAGCCGCATGGAAATCAGCCGCCAGGTCGACCAGGCGCCGTCCTACGACCCGCGCAAGCGCCCGTGGTACGAGGCGGCCAAGGCGGCCGAGGGCGCGCAACTGTCGGCGCCTTATGTCTTCAACTCGCTGCAGCAGCCAGGCATCACCGCCTCGCGGCGGATGGTGGGCGGCGCCGGCGTGTTCGGCGTCGATATCACCCTGTCCGGCCTCGACGACTTCGTCGCCGAGCAGTCGGTCTCCGCCAATGGCGGCATCGTGCTGTTCGACGACGCCCAGCGCATCCTGGCCTACAGCCACGGCCTGGGCGATGCCGGCCAGCCGGCCCTGGCCGAGATGAAGTCGCTGAATACCGGGATCATGCAGGCCCTGGCGCGGCTGGCGGCCGAAGGCGGCGGCGAGCGCACCCGGGTGGTCGAGGATGCTGGCGGCCGCCTGCTGGTGCGCATGCAGGAATGGCGGGGCGGCGGCCGCTCCATCGGCATCGCGGTGGCGGCCCCGATCGAGGATTTCTCGGGCGGCATCCGCGACATGCAGAAGCAGATCCTGCTGCTGGCGCTGGGCGCGCTGGTGGCGTTCCTGCCCGGCGCGCTGTTCTTCTCGGCGCGCATGGCGGCGACCGTGCGGGCGCTGGCCGCCGACGCGGTGCGGGTGCAGAACTTCGATTTCTCGGGCCGCGAGGCGCCGTCGTCGCGAATCATCGAATTCTCCGACCTCGGCACCGCCTTCGGCATGATGAAGGCGACGCTGGAGGCCAAGACCCGCGCCCTGGAGGTCGAGCAGGAGAAGCTGGGCCGGCTGGTCGATCTGGGTATCGCCATGTCGGCCGAGCGCGACACCACAAAGCTGATGGAAATGGTGCTGGTGGGCGCCAAGGAGCTGACCAACGCCGATGGCGGCACCCTCTACACCATCGGCGACGACGGCAAGCTGCACTTCCAGATCCTGCGCAACGATACCCTGAACGTCGCCCTCGGCGGAACCTCGGGCAATCCCATCACCATCCCGGCGGTGCCCCTGTTCGACGACGAGGGCCGGCCCAACCACCGCAACGTGGTCAGCCACGCGGTGCACGAGCAGGTCACCGTCAACATCGCCGACGCCTACGATTCCACCGCGTTCGATTTTTCCGGCACCAAGGCCTTCGACGCCCGCACCGGCTACCGTTCGACCTCGTTCATGACGGTGCCCTTGAAGCCGCGTGGCGGCGACATCATCGGCGCGCTGCAGCTGATCAACGCGCGCCCGCCGGGGTCGGACAAGGTGATTCCCTTCGTCGCCGAGATCCAGCGCTTCGTCGAGGCGCTGGCGGCCCAGGCGGCCACCGCCATGTACAATCGCGAATTGCTGTCGGCGCAGGAACGCCTGATGGATTCCATGATCCAGCTGATCGCGGGCGCCATCGACGCCAAGAGCCCCTATACCGGCGGCCATTGCGAACGCGTCCCGGAACTGGCTCTCATGCTGGCGCGCGAGGCGACCAACCAGAAGGCCGGCCCGCTGGCCGACTTCCGCTTCGAGACCGACGAGGAATGGCGCGAGTTCAGGATCGGCGCCTGGCTGCATGATTGCGGCAAGGTGGTGACGCCGGAATACATCGTCGACAAGGCGACCAAGCTCGAGACCATCTACAACCGCATCCACGAGGTGCGGATGCGCTTCGAGGTGCTGCTGCGCGACGCCGAGATTCTGCGCCTGCGCGCCATCGCCGAGGGCATGGACCCGGCCCAGGCCAACGCCCGCATGGCGGCGCGCAAGGCGCAGCTGCTGGACGACTTCGCCTTCGTCGCCGAGTGCAATGTCGGCGGCGAGTTCATGGCCCCCGAGAAGGTGGAGCGGCTGCAGCAGATCGCGTCCCAGACCTGGTGGCGCCATTTCGACGAGCGCCTGGGCCTCGGCCACGAGGAACTGAAGCGCTACGACCACATGGAGGATGCGCCGCTGCCGGTGGCCGAGCCGCTGCTGGGCGACAAGCCGCACCACGTCATCCCGCGCCTGGGCGGCATGCACAAGGCCTATGAGACCCTGGATTTCAAGGTCAAGGTGCCGGAGAACCTCTACAACATGGGCGAGGTCTACAACCTGTCCATCGGCCGCGGCACGCTGACCGAGGAAGACCGGTTCAAGATCAACGAACACATCATGCAGACCATCGCCATGCTGGAGACCATGCCGTTCCCCAAGCAGCTGCGGCGCGTCCCGGAATATGCCGGCACCCACCACGAGACCCTGATCGGCACCGGCTATCCGCGCAAGCTGACCAAGGACGAGCTGTCGGTGCCGTCGCGCATCATGGCCATCGCCGACATCTTCGAGGCGCTGACCGCCTCGGACCGCCCGTACAAGAAGGCCAAGACCCTGTCGGAGTGCATCAAGATCCTGTCCTTCTTCAAGAAGGACGGTCACATCGACCCCGACCTGTTCGACCTGTTCCTGACCTCGGGCATCTACAAGGACTACGCGGAGCGCTTCCTGCTGCCCGAGCAGCTGGACGAGGTCGATATCTCCAAATACATCAGCGCCTGAGTGAAGCCCCCCCACCCCCAACCCCTCCCCATCAAGGGGAGGGGAGTTCGCATATCTCGTCTATTCGATGATCGTCTGGAGCGCACTCTAATTTATTGA
>NZ_LR746529.1:13189-18317 GCF_902729435.1 Magnetospirillum sp. UT-4 | reverse complement strand
ATGAGGCCCGAATGAGGTGAAGCTCCACCCCACCCGCACCCCCTCCCCATCGAGGGGAGGGGAGGACAGCGTCACTGCGCCTTCGACGGGCGGCAGGTCAGGCGGTCGAAGGTCAGGGTGCGCGACACCTTGCCGTCGGGCTGGACCAGCTCGGCGACGATGGTGTGGTCGTCCCGGGCCTCGACCTTGCCCGAGGTCATCACCGGCCGGGCGATGCGGGCCATCTTGTTGGCCAGCGCCACCGTGACCAACCGCACCGGCTTCTTGCCGAGCTTCAGGTAGGGTTTGACGTGCGCCGGCGGCAGAAGCCGGACCTCATGGCCCAGTGCCGCGATCTGCCGCGGCCAGTAATGCGAGGTGGCGCAAGCCTCAAGTCCCACCAGGCATGGCAAAATCTTGCAGAAGACCTTCAGCAGCTCGGCCCGGCGGAGCTGACGGCGCACCACCACCGCCCCGTCGGCATCGACCCCGTGCACCTGAAAGACAAGGACGGCAAGCCGCGCGGCCGCCTGCCCGAGGACGATCCCTGGCCGCTGTACCGCGAGGACGCCGCCAAGTTCGGCGACATCCCGCCCTACCCGTCCGACATCCCCATGCTGCAGCTGCATCATCCTCGACCGCCCGGAGGGCGGCTGCCGGGTCGAATTACTGGCCTTCGAGCCGCCGGGGACATGCCCGCTGCCCCCCCTCGCCGCCCCCGGCCTGCGCCACATCGTGCCGGTGGGCAAGCGCATGGCATGCGTGCGCGATCCCGACGGGGTGGTGGTGGAACTGGCGGAATACGGCGGGGTGCCGAAGTTTGCGGGGGGCGGGTGACGTTGACGGAGCACCCGGCCGCCGGTCATGGGATCACAGAGGAACACAGACAACCACACATGAACGCCGATGCACCGATCCATCGGCGTTTACCTGTGCGCGCCGTCAGGCGCGTGTATTCGTCTGTGTTCCCATGAACCAGCGGCCACCGCGCGCAAGGCGCCGGCGTTGCCGCCCCCCTACAGGCCCTTCTCGAAATCCGCCGGCGCGCGCATGTAGGCGCCGAACACGTCGGGCAGGCGGCGCCTGAGGTCCTCGAGCGGGTCGGCGGGATCCAGCGGGGTGCGCGAGGTCTTCTCGCAGAACATCTTGATCAGCTTCTTGTTGCCGGGCGGTCCGAAGATTTCGTTGAACTTCTCTTCGCCCAGCTTCTCCTGGGCGATGCCCAGGAAGATGGGGATCTGGTGGAACTGCAGGAAGGTGATGATCTGGTTGATGGTCTCGCCCGAGATCAGGTGCAGCCAGTCGGCCATCTGCTCCAGGTCCTTGGCGTTCTGCACCTCCATGGCCTCGAGGCGGTCGCAATCGACGCACACTTCCCAGAACTTCTCGCCCATCTTCTCGTAGACGGCGCCGTGCAGGAATTCGTAGCGGTCCTTGCCGAGGAAGGCGACGCCCTTGGCCGCCAGCGGCTGGGTGTCGAGCATCTCGCGCATCATGGAATCGGACAGGATCTTGCGCGCCGAGTCCATGGAATGGCGGCCGATATCGGCCAGGGCGGCGATGCCTTCCGGAGTGCGCAAGGTGGTGACGCCGCGGCCCATCTCGGTGATCAGCTTGACCGGCAGCTCGGCGAAATAGGGGATCAGCGGCACTTGCCAGTCGTAGTCCAGGTAGTCCTTGATGGCGGAATAGAAGCGGTCGCCCTGGGTGAGGCTGGGCTTGGGCTGCTCGGATTCGCTCCACTTGCCGCGCACCAGGCCGGTCAGCTTTTCCAGCAGCGACTTGGTCTGCGGCGAGATCTGGGGCTTCGGCGCCTGATCGCCGGCACTGCCCCAGCGGTGGTCGGAATAGGCCTTGGTGCCCGAGCGCACCACCATGCCGACGATCTGGTCCAGGCTGCGCTCGCAGCGTAGCGGCATGTCGTCCACGGTCACCGGATTGCCGACGGAATCCACCAGCAGATCCTGGAACTTCTCGCGCTTGGTCTTGATCAGCTGCAGGCAGGCGTACAGCAGGTCCGGCGTCGCCATGATGGTGGCGTAGGGATCCTCGTGGCTGCGGAACACCGGCACCATCTCCAGCAGCCGCTCCATCACCGGCCCCTTGATGGTGCGGATGATGTCCTTGCGGTTCTCGGCATCCTTGTCCACCGGCTTGGGCGCCGGCTTGGCTTTGTCGGCCATTCTCTGTGGATCCCCCTGTCCCGCACAGCGTAGTGATGCTGAATTTCGCGGCAATATACGAACGTCAGCGTCACTACACAATTCTACAAAGTAGTGGCCTGCTCATCCCCGAATTTCGCCATGCGAATTTCGGGGGCAGGACACTATTCGCCCAGCATGGTCGCCGGCAACTGGTTCATCTTGGCCAGCAGGTATTCGAGGTCGTCGTTCTCGAACTCGACCCCGAGGTCGCCGTACTGGGTGAGGATTCGTTCGATCATGCGGCGCGAGAAGCGCTCGCGGTCGTTGGGGCCGCCGTCGTATTCCATCTGGTACGACACGTCCACCGCCGCCCGCATGGCGCGGAAGAACGCCTTGGGCAGGCCTGCCTTCTCGAACAGTGCCTCGAAGCCGCGGCGGCCGGCGTCGTGGATCAGGGTGCGGGCGTTCTCCAGCTTGATGCGGGCCAGCTTGGCCAGCGACGCCTCGAAGAACACCATGTCGCCCATGCACACGGCGCGCAGGATGATCGAGGGGGTCAGGCGGCCGTTGCGGTAGAGGTGATCGACCAGTTTCAGCACGTCGGAATCGGCGTCGGCCAGGCCCAGGACCGCCAGTTCGCGCGCCTGCAGCAGCAGGCTGGTGGCGGTCTCAGGCGAGACGTCCGGGCGCTGCATCAGCGCCTCGCGCAGGTTCTCGGACACCCGGGTCATCAGCCGCTCGGCCACGGTCACCGGGAGCGAGCGCCGCGCCACCAGCTTGCCGCCGACGGTCTCGGAGGCGCCGAATTCCTCGACCACCTTCTGCAGGGTGGTCTCGGTCAGCTCGGCGCCCTCGTTGGACACCAGGGTGGCGACCACCGCCTCGTTGTGGGTCTCGACCAGGGCTTCGGCGAGATCGGCGGAGACGTGGGCGCGGCTGGCCACCGCCACCTGCTTCCCGGTCCCCTGGCTCTTGACGATCTCGACCAGATCCTCGTCGGTGAGGACCTCGGAGAACTGCAGCATGGGCAGCGACACAGCATCGACGTCGCGCGCCAGATCGAGCGCCACGTCATGGGGAACCAGCGGGTTCTCCTTGAGCTGACGAGCCAGCGCCTCGCGCACGCGAACTTCGGCGTCCTTGACCATCAGCCGGAAGATGTCCTCCGCCATGCGGCGCTGCTCGGCGCTCAGGCCGGCATGCTGGCTGGCGATCTTCTCGGCGATCTCGGCGCGGACGTCGGCGGTCGGGTTGGACAGCAGCCGCGCGACGTCTTCCTCTCTCAGCGTTTCTTCCACGACCGGTTTCTTTCGGGTTGGCATCCCCGGGACGGGATCGGCCACACTATACATCCGATCATGCAGGCTGAACAGCTACGCGCACACCTGTTCCACCCACTTGCGCAACAGGCTCATCCCCCTGGGCTCCATGCGGGGGGCGACGGCAGCGGTGGCGGCGCGCAGTTCGGCCACCGATACCCCCGGCGTGGCGGCGATCTCGGCGGCGTGGCCGACGAACCAGCGCTCCAGACCGCGCGCACCCGCCTCGACGTGGAACTGCAGGGCCAGCGCCCGCATGCCCCAGGCGAAGGCCTGGTTGGCGGTGGCCGGGGTCTCGGCGAGGCGGACGGCGCCGTGGGGCAGGTCGAAGGTGTCGCCGTGCCAATGCAGCACCGGCGCGCCGGCAAGCTCGGTCAGCACCGAGGCCTCGCCCTCCGGGGTGAGGGACAAAGCGGCCCAGCCGATCTCCTTGCCGTTGGGATTGGGATAGACCCGGGCGCCCAGCGCGCGGGCCATCAACTGGGCGCCCAGGCAGATCCCCAGGGTGGCGCGGTCGGCGCCAAGGCGGCGGCGGATCAGGTCGATCTCGGCGGTCAGGAAGGGGTAGTCGGCCTCGTCATAGGCGCCGATGGGACCGCCCAGCACCACCAGCAGATCGGGGGCGAGCGGGTCGAGCCGGGCAAGGTCGTCGGTCGCCGCCTCGACCATGGTGACCGTGAAGCCCAGCTCGGCGAGCACCGGCCCCAGCCGGTCCAGATCCTCGAAGGCGACATGGCGAATGGCGACGCAGCTTTTCATGGCTCCCCCGGATGCCGTGGACGGCCCGCCCGGACCGCCCACGGCGCCGGAGCGAGCCCGGTCAATCGGCCGGCGTGATGTTGCCGGCGGCTACCCTGCCGCGGTCGCGCACAATTTCGTAGCGGATGCGCTGACCCTCGTCGAGCTTGTCCAACCCCGCCCGCTGCACCGCGGTGACATGGACGAACACGTCGCTGCCGCCGCCTTCGGGCTGAATGAAACCATATCCCTTGGTCGCATTGAACCATTTCACGATACCGACCGCCATGCCAATCTCCTGCAGACCAGTTGGGAAACCCGCGCGCCGCAACGCCGGACGCGCGGATTCGCGAGGGCTCACGTGGCTCCTGGGCCCAAGGCGGTCAAGCGCCCTCGCCCATCAGTCCACCGGCCGCGCCCGGTCGGGACGCGGAAGGGAGCTGGTGGCCCTCATCAGGTCAGGTGGTTGCTCGCAAGGGCCGGCGAAAGAGGGGCACCTCTTTCGCTGGGGGGGCGGCAAGGGTGGCGGCGGACGCGACCGTGGAATTGGCTGCGCATTGACGGCCTCCCCCCTCACCGTCACCCCCGGGCTTGACCCGGGGGTCCACGGCGACGAAGTCGCCCTCGGCGGCATGGATGCCTGGATCAAGTCCACGGCTGTCCGGTTTAATTTTCGGACTGCCTTCTGGAGCCCTTGGTGACGGCTGCGTCCAGGGTGACGCTGGCCGCAGTATACATAATTTCCCTCGCCCGCCAGCGGGAGAGGGAGGGGCCCGTCGCGACAGCGACGGGAGGGAGAGGGCGCGCACCGCCAGGTGCGCTTCGCGACAGCGAAAGCGGCTGTCTCTCCAGGTCTTGGGCGCGTGGACACGCGCCGCCCTCACCCCGGCTCGCTGACGCTCGCCCCCTCTCCCGCAGGCGGGCGAGGGGGCCCTTAACAGCCGAAAA
>NZ_LR746529.1:0-12922 GCF_902729435.1 Magnetospirillum sp. UT-4 | reverse complement strand
CGCGCCGCCCTCACCCCGGCTCGCTGACGCTCGCCCCCTCTCCCGCAGGCGGGCGAGGGGGCCCTTAACAGCCGAAAATTAAACCGGACAGCCGTGGATCAAGTCCGGGCATGACGAAGAAGAAGTGGCGGGAAACGCCCTAGATCCCGAGATACGCTTCCTTGACCCGCTGGTCGGCGAGCAGGTCGGCGCCGGCGGCGTGCATCACCACGGTGCCGGTTTCCAGCACGTAGCCGCGGTCGGCGATGGCCAGGGCGGCGTAGGCATTCTGCTCGACCAGGAAGATGGTGGTGCCGGAATCCTTCAGGGCCTGGATGGTGGCGAAGATTTCGGCCACCAGCAGCGGCGCCAGGCCCATGGACGGCTCGTCCAGCAGCAGCAGGCGGGGATGGCTCATCAGCGCCCGGGCGATGGCCAGCATCTGCTGCTGCCCGCCCGACAGGGTGCCGGCCGGCAGCGCCCGCTTCTCCTTCAGGATGGGGAACATGGCGTACATGCGGTCGAGGTCGGCGGCGACGTCCGGCCCCTTGCGGCGATAGGCGCCCAGGCGCAGGTTGTCCTCGACCGAGAGCGGGCCGAACACCTGGCGCCCTTCCGGCACCTGGGCGATGCCCAGCTGGACCCGCCGCTCGGCCGGCAGGCGGGTGAGGTCGGCGCCCTCGAAGCGGATGCCGCCGCCGGTGACCGGCTGGACCCCCGACAGGCAGCGCAGCAGGGTGGTCTTGCCGGCGCCGTTGGCGCCCACCAGGGCGACCAGTTCGCCCTCGGCGATGGCGAGGTCGATGCCCTTCAGCGCCTGGATGCGGCCGTAATGGCTGACCAGGCCATTGATCTCCAGCATCACGCCTCCGCTCCCAGATAGGCGGCCACCACCTCGGCATTGGCGCCCACCTCGGCCGGGGTGCCCTCGGCCAGCTTGCGGCCGTAATCCAGCGCCAGGATATGGTCGGAAATGCCCATCACCATCTTCATGTCGTGCTCGACCAGCACCACCGTCACGCCGGTGGCGGCGACCTTCTTGATGACCTCGTCGATTTCGCGGCTTTCGGTGGCGTTGAGGCCGGCGGCCGGCTCGTCCAGCAGCAGCAGGCGCGGCTTGGCGGCCAAGGCGCGGGCGATCTCCAGGCGCTTCAGGGCGCCGTAGGGCATCTGCGCCGCCTCGGCCCCCACATAGCGGTCGAGGCCGACGAAGCGCATCAGCTCGGCGCAGTCGGCGCGGGCGCGGGCGTCGGCGCGCACGATGGAGGGCAGGCGGAACAGCGAGGGGATGAAGCGGCGGTCCAGGTGCAGGTGGCGACCGACCATGACGTTGTCGAGCGCGCTCATGTTGAAGAACACCTGCAGGTTCTGGAAGGTGCGGCTCATGCCCAGGCGGGCCAGCTCGAACGGCCGCTTGGCGGTGATGTCGCGGTCCTCGAACAGGATGCGCCCCGACGATGGCGTGTAGATGCCGGTGATCAGGTTGAACAGCGTGGTCTTGCCGGCGCCGTTGGGGCCGATGATGGAGTGGATGGTGCCGGGATTGACCGCGAAGGACAGGTTCTCGACGGCGTGGACGCCGCCGAACTCCTTGGACAGGCCATCGACCCGCAGCAGCGTCATGGCCGGGCCTCCCCGCCCTTGCGCCGCGCCAGCAGCAGCGCCAGGCTGGGCAGCAGGCCCTTGGGCATGAAGATCATGGTGCCCATCATGATGGCGCCCAGCACCATCGCCTCGTAATCCTCGAACGCCGCCAGCAGCTGCGGCAGCAGGGTCAGGATGAAGGCCCCCAGCACGGCGCCGAAGGTCGAGGCCATGCCGCCCAGAACCACCATGGTGACCAGCTCGATGGAGCGGAAGAAGCTGCCGATGTCGGGGGTGATGAAGCCGTTCTTGTGGGCGAACAGCGAGCCGACCAGGCTGGCGAACACCGCCGAGACCACGAACACCAGCATCTTGTAGCGGCCGGTATCGACGCCCACCACCTCGGCCCCGGTCTCGGAGCCGTGCACCGCCCGCAGCGCCCGGCCCAGCGGCGAATCGATCAGGTTCAGCGCCACCCACACCGCCAGCAGCAGCAGCGCCGCCGCCACCCAGTACCACATGCGGTCGCCCGCCACCTCCAGCCCGGCGACCCGGAACGGATCGACGCCCATGCCGTCGGGACCGCCGGTCAGCCAGGATTCGGTCTTCAGCACGATGTGGATGATGATGCCGATGCCCAGGGTCGCCATGGCCAGGTAATGGCCCTTCAGGCGCAGGATCGGCCGGCCCACGGCGAAGGCCAGCAGCCCGACCGCCGCCGCCGAGGCCAGCATGGCGGCCAGCGGCGGCAGCCCGAAGCGGGTGGTCAGGATGGCCGAGCCGTAGGCCCCCAGGGCGAAGAACCCGGCATGGCCCAGGCTGATCTGGCCGCCATAGCCGATCAGCAGGTTGAGGCCGACGCAGACGATGGCGTTGAACAGCGCGTTCACCGCCACGTCGTAGAAATAGGCGTTGGGGAAGCTTAAGGGTGCCAGCGCCAGCACCAGCGCCAGGGCGCCCAGGCCGGCGACGCGGGGGGTTCGAAGCGCCGTGTTCATACCCGGTCCGTGCCCTTCTTGCCGAACAGCCCGCTGGGCATGAAGAACAGCACGAACAGGATGATGACGAAGGCGATGGCGTCCTTGTAGGCCGACGACAGGTAGCCGGCCGCCAGCGCCTCGGCGATGCCCACCGTCAGGCCGCCGACGATGGCGCCCATTCCGTTGCCCAGCCCGCCCAGCACCGCCGCCGAGAAGCCCTTGAGGCCGAGCATGATGCCGGCCTCGTAATTGGTGAAGGTGATGGGGGTCATGACGATGCCGCCCGCCGCCCCCAGCAGCGCCGACAGGGCGAAGCTGACCAGCAGCACCTTCTTGACGCCGATGCCCATCAGCTGCGCCGCCTCGCGGTTGAACGACACCGCCAGCATGGCCTTGCCGAACAGGGTGCGGTTGAAGAACCACCACAGCGCCGCGATGATCACCATCGCCACCGCCACCACCCAGACGCTCTGCGGCATCAGGGTGGCGCCCAGCACCAGGATCGGGGTCTCGCCCGAGAAGGCCGGCAGCGAGTGGAATTCCTTGTCCCAGATGATCTGCGCCGCGCCCCTGAGAAAGATCGAGGCGCCGATGGTGATGATGATGATGGTCACCACCTCGGCCCCCCGGGCCGGTTCCACCGCGAACTTCTCCAGCGCCATCCCGACCGCCATGGTCACCAGCACCGCCAGCACCGCCGCCAGCGGCAGCGGCACCCCGGCGGCGACCAGGGTCGAGGTCGCCATGCCGCCGATCATGATGAACTCGCCCTGGGCGAAATTGATGACGTGGCTGGCGTTGTAGATGATGGCGAAGCCCAGCCCGGCCAGCGCGTAGATGGCCCCCGAGGTCAGCCCGGCCAGGATGTACTGGAGGAATTCGGCGAACATGATGAAGCGAAAGCCCCGTATTTTACGACGTCACCCCCGGGCTTGACCCGGGGGTCCATGTCGCAGACGTGGATGGCCGGGTCAAGCCCGGCCATGACGAGAACACAAAGAATCAGTCCGACAGCAGCCAGTCGCCCTTGCGGATTTCCACCATGTGGAAGGCGGCGTGGGACAGGCCCATGTGGTCGGTGGGCGACATGGAAACCAGGCCGCCGGTGCCGACATAGCCCGAGGTCTTCTCGATCTCGTCCCTGACCTTGGCCTTGTCGGTGGAGCCGGCGCGCTTGATCGCCGCCAGCGCCATCTGCAGGCCGTCATAGGCGTGGCCGGCGAAGGTCGAGACCTCGGACTTGAAGGCGGTCTCGTAATCCTTCTTGAAGGCGGTCACCACCGGCTTCTGCGGGTCGGTGGCGGGCAGCTGCTCGGCGACCACCAGGCCGGCGGCGGGCAGGCGCACGCCCTCGGAGGCGTCGCCCGACAGCTCGATGTACTTCTTCGAGGCGACGCCATGCGACTGGTAGAACGGCACCGACATGCCGATCTGCTTGAAGTTCTTGGTCACGATGGCCGGCCCCTGGCCGAAGCCGAAATTGAACACCGCCTGCACGCCGGGGGTGTTCTTGATCTTGGTCAGCTGCGCGGTGACGTCGGGGTCCTTGGGCGAATAGACCTCGTCGGCGACGATCTCGATGCCGTAGAGCGGCGCCACCTTCAGCGACTGGTCGTGGCCCGACTTGCCGAAGCCGGCATCCTCGGAAATCATCGCCACCTTGGTGATGCCGCGCTTCTTCATGTCGGCGAAGACCTTCTCGGCCGCCATGCGGTCGGTATGCGGGGTCTTGAACACCCACTTCTTGACCGGCTCGACGATGTCGATGCCGCCGGCCAGCGAGATGAACGGCACCGCCGCCGGCTCGATCACCTTGATCGCCGCCATGGAGGTGCCGGTGGTGGTGCCGCCGATGATGAGGTCGACGCCGTCGTTCTGGATCAGGCGCTTGGCGAAGGTCGCCGCCTTGTCGGGGGCGCCGGCATCGTCATAGATCACCAGCTCGATCTTGCGTCCCTCGACGCCGCCTTCCTTGTTCAGGCGCCCGACATACATCTCGAGGGTCTTCTTCTCGGGCTCGCCCAGAAACGAGGCCGGGCCGGTCACCGACAGGAACGCGCCGATCTTCACCGGCTCGGCCGCCGGCGCCGCGCCGGCGCCCAGGCCGGCCGTCATCGCGGCGAGAGCCGCCACACCCCATTTCACGAATGCTCGCATGGTCGAACCTCCTCCCCTGTTTGTGCGGCTTGTGGTCTCCGCGCCGCATATCTAATGGCGTAAGCGGGTCGAGGGCAACGACTTCCGGCAGGCGCCGGCGTGCGCGCCGCATTCACGCCTGCGGGCGCGCACACGCTGTGCGGAATATTGCGCACAAGTTAATATTATACTAAGGTGGCAGTGGGGGTGGTTCGGGTTTGGGAGGGGACGGGGCGGAAACCATCGGCTATTGCGCCGGCGCCGGCGAGGCGCTGCACGGCGTCACCGACGCCGACATGATGGGCAAGCCGCTGGCGGAATTCGTCTATCCGCGCGACCGCAAGCGGTACGACGAGGCCCTTCTGCGCCTGAGGAACACCGGCCGCCTGGACCACACGCCGCTGACCCTGGTCGGCGCCGCCGGCACCGTCAGCCGCATGCGGCTGGCCGGCATCCGCCTGCCGCAATATCCCAACACCTACCACCTGGTGCTGTCGCGCGTCCCGCCCATCGCCGTCGCCGACGCCGACCGGGTTTCAGGTGACGAGTCCGATCCCAAGGCCAAGTTCGTCGAGATGGTGCAGTCGCGCCTGAACGAAGCCAACCGCCTGGGCCAGGACTACCTGCTCACCCTGTTCGACCTGTCGGGCTGCCGGCTGGAGGGCATCGAGCCGGTGCTGGGCCAGAGCTTTCTCGCCACCTTCTACCACGCCATCGAGGAATGCTCGGTGCGCGGCGCCTCGGCGGCGGCGCTGTCCGAGCGTACCTTCGGCATGGTCCACGATTCCAGCATGTCCGCCGAGATGATGCGCAAGCACCTGGCGGGCGTGATCGACAGGTTCGGCGGAACCGCCGACGCCTCCCTGCTCAAGATCCGCTCCTCCACCCTGGACATGGAGGATTCCGAGCTTTCGGAAGAGGACATCGGCAAGGCGCTGTCCTACATCGTCAACTCTTTCTGTCGCGACAGCAGCGGCTTCGTCATGAAGTCGCTGGCCGACGGCGCCCGCCTGGCCATCGCCGACACCCTGGTGCGGGTGCGCAACTTCCGCAAGATGATCAAGGGCGACGACAAGCTGGTGTTCTGGTTCCAGCCCATCGTCAACGTCCGCACCGGCGCGGTGCTGAAATACGAGGCGTTCAGCCGCATCATCCACAACGGCGCCTTCTTCGTGCCGTCCCAGGTGATCCCCTTCGCCACCGACGTGGGCGTCATCGGCGAGTTCGACCTGGCGGCGGTGACCAAGGCCATCGCCATGATGAAAGAGCCGGGCACGGTCTCGACACTGGCCAACATCGCGGTCAACATCTCGGGCCATTCGCTGGGCAATCCCGGCTTCTATCAGGCGCTGCTGAAGCTGCTGGAAGCCAACAAGCAGGTGCTGCGCCGCCTGATCCTGGAGATCACCGACGCCACCCAGATCTACAACATGGACGAAGCCAAGCGGCTGCTCACCCGCATCCGCCGGCTGGGGCCGAAGATCTCGCTGGACGATTTCGGCTCGGGCGGCTCGGCCTTCGACCTGCTGCGCAACCTGCCGGTGGACTTCGCCAAGTTCGACCACGCCTACGTCATCGACGCCAAGGACCCCAAGGGCCGGTCGGTGCTGAAGGCGATGACCGGGCTATGCCACGATCTCAACATCGTCACCGTCGGCGAATGCGTCGAGGACGCCGGAACCCTGAAGCTGCTGGCCGAGGTCGGCATCGACTACGCCCAGGGCTACTATTTCGGCAAGCCCCACCCCGACGCCGCCAAGCGCGTGCGCTACTTCACCGACCAGGTCCGCGAGGCCGGCACCATCGAGGACGGGGTGGCGATGGGGTAGGAGGGGTCCAGGACACCGCACTGCCATGTCATTCGGGCCTCACCCTGAGGAGGCCGCCCCAGCGGCCGTCTCGAAGGGTGAGGCTACGGACGGAGCGGGCTGGGCGGAATCAGACACCTCACGTCCCTCGCGGGCGGCCAGCCAGCCCAGGAAGTCGTTCACCCGCATGGGCTTGGCGAAGTGGAACCCCTGGGCGAGGTCGCAATCCATGGCCCGCAGCAGGTCGGCATGGACCGCCGTTTCCACCCCCTCGGCGATGGCGATCAGCTTCAGGGACTTGGACAGGCCGACGATGGTCTTGACGATCTCGGCGTCGCCGACGTCGCGATGGGCGTCCTTGACGAAGGAGCGGTCGATCTTGAGGGTGTCGATGGGCAGCCGGCGCAGATAGCTGAGGCTGGAATAGCCGGTGCCGAAATCGTCCACCGCCACCGAGACGCCGTTTTCGGACAGCCGGCCCAGCACGTCGATGGCCCGCTTGGGATCGCCCATCACGGTGCCCTCGGTCAGTTCCACCTGGATGGAGGCGGCGGCGACCCCGTGCTGTTCCAGCAGCGCAGCCACCCGCTCGGCGACGTGGCCCTCCTGGAACTGCACCGGCGACACGTTGACGGCAATGGACAGGTCGCCGAGACCCAGCCCGACGAAACGCTGGGCGATGCGGCAGGCCTCGGCCAGCACCCAGTCGCCGATGGGGATGATGAGGCCGGTTTCCTCGGCCACCGGGATGAACTCGGCCGGCGACACCAGCCCCAGCTCGGGATGGTGCCAGCGCAGCAGGGCCTCGACCCCGGTGGTGACGTCGCGGCGCAGGCATACCTTGGGCTGCAGGTAGAGCTCCAACTGCCCGCGCGCGACCGCATCGCGCAGCTCGTTCTCCAGCCGCAGCCGGGCCATGGCCTTGTCGCTCATGGAGCGGCTGAAATAGCGGTAGGTGTTCTTGCCCGCGGCCTTGGCCGCGTACATGGCGGCGTCGGCGTTCTTCATCAATGTCACGCCGTCGCTGCCGTCGGTGGGCGACATGGCGATGCCGATGGAGGTCCCCACCTGCACCACGGTGCCGCCCAGCTCGACCGGGCGGCCGACCGCCTCGATGATCCGGTCGGCCACCGCCGAGACGGCGCGCTCCTCCGGAGAATCGGTGAGCACGACCACGAATTCGTCGCCACCCAGCCGGCACAGGGTGTCGCTGGCGCGGATCAGATCGCCCAGGCGCTCGCCCACCACCTTCAGCAGGTCGTCGCCGCGCTGGTGGCCCAGGGTGTCGTTGACGTTCTTGAAGCGGTCGAGGTCGAGGAACAGCACCGCCAGGTGGCTGCCGTCGCGGGACGCCATGGCCAGCCCCTGGTCGAGACGGTCGAGCAGCAGGGTGCGGTTGGGCAGCCCGGTCAAGGGATCGTGATAGGCGAGATGGGCGATGCGCTCGTCCTTGCGCCGGACCTCGGTGATGTCGTTGAAGATGGCGACATAGCCGCCGGGCACGCCGTCGGCACCGGCCGGAATGCGGGTGATGGTCTGGAACTCCAGGAACACTTCGCCGCTCTTGCGCCGGTTCCACAGCTCGCCGCGCCAGAAGCCGACCTGCTCCAGGGTGTGCCACAGGACCCGGTAGAACTCGTGGTCGTGGCGGTCCGACTTGAGGATGCGCGGCGTCTGGCCGATGGCCTCGGCGGCGCTGTAGCCGGTGATCTCGCTGAAGGCCGGGTTGACGTCCAGGATGGTGCCGCCCTCGTCGGTGATGAGGATGCCCTCGACCGTGTGGCGGAACACGCTGGCCGCCCGCTTCAGGGCGATCTCGTCGGCCTTGCGCTGCGAGACGTCGGATTCGACGGCGCAGAAGCGCTCCACCCTCCCGTCCTCGCCGCGGATCGGCTGGATGTCCATCTCGACCCAGTAGGGCCTGCCGGCCTTGGTGTAGTTGACCAGCGTGCCGGCGAAGCTTTCGCCGCGCTGGAGCGCCTCGGACAGCCGCCGGGCGGTGTCGGGACAGGTGGCGGGGCCGCGCAGGAAATCCCCCGGCCGGCGCCCGGCGACCTCGTCCAGGCCATAGCCGCACATGCGGGTGAAGGCGGCGTTGACCCACTCGATGCGGCCCTCGGCATCGGTGATGACCACCGCGTTCGAGGTGGTGTCGGCGACCAGCGCCAGCTTGCGGATCTCGTCCTGCTGGCGGAAGCGCTCGGACATCCAGGCCGCTTCCACCGGATGCAGCGCCAGGCGGCGGATGATGAACCAGATCAGCGCGCTCAGCACCGCCGTGAAGCCCAGGGCGATCAGGGCGAACCACCAGCCGATGGCGACGAACTGGGCGTGGATGGCGCCGTTGTCCACCGCCACGTCCAGGGTCAGGCGCAGGCGCTCCTGCTGCCGGATGTCGCGCCGGTACGTCATGACGTGGGGGACGGCGCGGTCCACCCGGTACTCGGTCAGCGGGGTGCCGTCGGGAAAACGGGCCTCCAGCCGCACCACCCGGCCGTTCTCGCGGGTCCAGCGCAGAAGGAATTCCTCGACGTCCTGGTAGCGGTGCTTGCCCAGGTTCTCGGCGATGAAGCCGTCGATCAGGCCGAGCTGGCGTTCCCAGTGCCAGCGGTCCTGCTCCAGCCGCTGCTCGCGCTCGCCGAAGAAGATCAGCAGATAGGCGGCGGTCATGGCCGCCAGCAGGGTGGCGACCAGGGCGACCAGGGCGATGTTGGTGGCGTGGAGAAGGCGTGCCATGCCTAGCGCTCGTCCCCGGCGGCGGCGAGGCTGTCGAGGATGACCCGCAATTCGTCGAAGTCCGAGGACGCCACCGGCACCAGGCCGGTGACGCCGGCGGTGATGGCCGACAACCCGGCCCGTCCCTCGGGATCGGCCCAGGCCGCGGCCAGCGCCGCCGCCGCCCGCTGGCGCAGGTCGGCGGGCAGGCGGTTGGTGGCCAGGAACACCTGCTCGGACACCGGGACGGTGGTGGCGACCGCCTTCAGCCCGCGGACCCGATAGCTTTCGAACACCTCGTCCTTGACCGCGCCGGCGTCGAACTCGCCCGACAGCACCCCCAGGGCGACGTTGTTGTGGCTGCCCAGGAATTCGTGGCCGGCCAGGTCGCCGAGCCGCAGGCCGGCCTGCAGCAGCATGTGGTGGGGCAGCAGGTGGCTCATGGTCGATTGCCGGTCGCCGAAGGCGAAGCGCCGGCCGCGCAGATCGGCAAGGGTGTTCACCGGATCGGCCGCCTTGGCCACGATGATGCCGCGAAAGGTCGCCATGCCGCGCACCTCGAGCCGGCCCAGCAGATGCTTGCCGCCGAAGCGGGCGGCCATCTGGACGAACGGCGCCGGCCCCATATAGGCGAGATCGACCTGGTCGCGGCCGACCATCTCGATCATGGTCGTGTAGTCGGGCGCGACGAACAGCTCCACCTCGGTGCCGATGCGCCGGCCCAGCCAGCCCAGCAGGCCCGAGAACCGGCGGTGCAGATCCTGGGCGGGAAGATAGGGCAGGATCGCCATGCGCAACGGCGCCGCCGCCGCTCCGGCCAGGCGCGGCACGGCGAGTGCGGCCAGAACCTTGACGGCCAGCCGGCGGCTCATATCCATCGCCATATCGCCCCCCGAACATCCCAGACGAATGTCAGAATAGCCTAATGCAATGGGCGTGGAAACCTATGCTACCGGAGCACTCTGGCGCCCCGACCGGCGGCGGATTATAAACGGGAGTATGATGGACACGTCCGCGCTCACCCCGTTCGAGGCCCGCATCGAGCATGCCCAGCTGTGCGAGCGCATCGCCCGCTGGGATCGCGCCTACCACGCCGAGGACGCGCCCGAGGTCGATGACGCCACCTACGACGCCGCCAAGCGCCGCCTGAAGGCCATCGAGGCCGCCTTCCCCGAACTGGCCACCGCCGCCAGCCCGACCCGCGCGGTGGGCGCCGCCCCGGCGGACGGGTTCGGCAAGGTCCGCCACGCGGTGCCCATGCTGTCGCTGGAGAACGCCTTCGACGACCAGGACGTGCGCGATTTCGACGGCCGCGTGCGCCGCTTCCTCGGCCTGGGTCCCGACCAGCCGGTGGCCCTGGTGGCCGAGCCCAAGATCGACGGGCTGTCCATCTCCCTGCGCTACGAGAACGGGCGCTTCGTCCAGGGCGCCACCCGCGGCGACGGCTCGGAAGGCGAGGACGTCACCGCCAACCTGACCACCCTGGTGGCGCGCGGGCGGCTGCCCGCCACCATCACCGGCGCCCCGGCGGTGCTGGAGGTGCGGGGCGAGGTCTACATGGCCAAGGCCGATTTCCTCGACCTCAACCGCCGCCAGGAGGCGGCCGGCGACAAGATCTTCGCCAATCCCAGGAACGCCGCCGCCGGCTCGCTGCGGCAGCTCGATTCCGGCGTCACCGCCACACGGCCGCTGTCGCTGTTCGCCTATGCCCTGGGCGAGGTCTCCGAGCCGGTGGCCGACAGCCATTCCGCCCTGCTTCAGCGCCTGCGCGACTGGGGCTTCGACGTCAACCCGCAAGCCCGCCGCTGCGAGACCGTGGACGACACCCTGGCGGTCTACCACGAAATCGGCGAGCGGCGCGCCGCCCTGCCCTACGACATCGACGGCGTGGTCTACAAGGTCGATCGCTTCGACTGGCAGGCGCGGCTGGGCATGCGCGAGAATTCCCCGCGCTGGGCCATCGCCCACAAATTCCCCGCCGAGCAGGCCACCACCGTGGTCGAGCGCATCGAGATCCAGGTCGGCCGCACCGGGGCGCTGACCCCGGTCGCCCATCTGGTGCCGGTCAATGTGGGCGGCGTGATGGTCAGCCGCGCCACCCTGCACAACGAGGACGAGATCGCCCGCAAGGACGTGCGCGAGAAGGACACCGTCATCGTCCAGCGCGCCGGCGACGTCATTCCCCAGGTGGTGGCGGTGGTGGCCGGGAAGCGGCCCGAGGAGTCCGTGCCCTTCGCCTTCCCCGAGCTGTGCCCGGTCTGCGGCAGCCACACCCTGCGCGAGGCCGACGGAGCGATCCGCCGCTGCGCCGGCGGCCTGTCGTGCTCGGCCCAGGTCAAGGAGCGGCTGCGCCACTTCGTCTCCCGCGACGCCTTCGACATCGAGGGACTGGGCGAGGAGAACGTCGAGACCCTGCTGGAGGGCGGCTGGATCGCCACCCCGGCCGATCTGTTCCGCCTGGAACAGCGCAATTCCGCCGGGCTGCAGCGGCTGCAGAACCTCAAGGGCTGGGGCGAGAAGAAGGTGGCCAAGCTGTTCGCCGCCATCGCGGCGCGGCGCACCATCGCGCTGGAGCGCTTCGTCTTCGCGCTGGGCATCCGCCAGGTCGGCGAGGCCACCGCCAAGCGGCTGGCGCGCCACTACGTCACCTTCGCCCATTGGCGCGAGGCCATGGCCAGGGTGGCGGCGGGCGACCCCGAGGCCCAGGCCGAGCTCACCTCCATCGAGGATATCGGCCCCTCGGTCGCCGCCGACCTGTCCGCCTTCTTCGCCGAAGAGCACAACGCCGAGGTGGTCGACGACCTCGCCGCCCAGTTGACCCTCCAGGACGCCCAGGCCCCGGTGTCCGGCACTTCGGCGGTGGCCGGCAAGGCGGTGGTGTTCACCGGCGAGCTGACCGCCATGACCCGGGCCGAGGCCAAGGCGCGGGCCGAATCGCTGGGCGCCAAGGTGGTCGGCAGCGTCTCGAAGAAGACCGATTACGTGGTCGCCGGACCGGGCGCCGGATCCAAGCTGGCCGAGGCGGAAAAGCTGGGGCTGACAATCCTCACCGAAGCGGAATGGCTGGCGCTGATCGGCGGCTGACGGCCTCAGGCGAGCCCCAGCCGCTCGGCCGCGTCCCCCAGGCGCCGGTCCCGTGTCCACAGGCGGGTGTCCGGCGTCAGGGTGGCGGCCGCCAAGAGATGCGCGTCCACATAGCCGATGCCCAGCCCCGCCAAGTGATGGCGGTCGATGAAGAACAGCACCTCCCGGTCGGCGGCGACGCGGGCCCGGGGAAGATTGTCCAGCATGCTCAGGATCAGGTCCCGCTGGCGCAGTTGCCCCAGGGCGATCTCACCGATGACGAAGGGATGAACCAGCACCGCTCCGGCGTCGAGCAGGTCCATCAACCCGGAATCGCCGGAGCGGAGGTGATCGACCCAGACCGAGGTATCGACCAGGATCACCCGGGTTCCCCGCCGCGCCGCCGCGATGGGGCTTCCAACCCCGATTCGCTGCCGCCCAGGCGGGCGAGCCGGCGCGCGCTTTCGCGCTCGATCAGCGCCTTGAGCGCCTCGCGCACGATCGCCGACTTCTCCGTCAGGCCGGTGAAGGCCTGGGCCTGGGAGATCAGATCGTCATCCAAGGCCAATGTCGTGCGCATGCCCACCGCCCTCCAGGCATCAATTCCATCATCGAATGATGGCGTTTGGCGTGCCTGGTGTCAAGCATGGCCCGGCC
>NZ_LR746522.1:10683-195085 GCF_902729435.1 Magnetospirillum sp. UT-4 | reverse complement strand
TAGGACGGGCTAGCTTGGCTAAGACTTCGCGGGCGTGACCAGCCCTAACGGCCCAGTGCGTGCGGTAAAGCTGCGATCTGTCAGCGCCAAAGACATCCCGCGCCTGCTCAACGCTGTCGAACTCGACCTCGCCAAAATCTGCTAAAGTTATGAAGGTGGTCGAAACCACCTTTCCATCCACGGCTGTTTTTTCGATACGCCCATACTTGATGAGCATCGTGGCCGTATCGGCTGAGTAGCCGATTTCGCTACAGACAAACGTAGGAAGCTTCTCCAAGAACGTGATCGATTTCAGACCAAGGTCCTCGAGGCGCTTCTCGATATCCGTGGGCGTGTATTCAAACATACGCCCACGACTCATTTCTATAACGCCACTCCGTCCCTCGACAAGATTCCGGTTTCCAAAGGCAATGTAGTTGAAATTTTCTGACATGTGCGTTCGGCTTGTTCGAAGGGGGCGCAACCGGGCATACCTATCATTCCGCTTGCCAGAATACCAGTGCTAGCGACAGCTGGCGACTGCCTGCTTTTGAAACCGTGGGCACATTCCATATTCATCGATGTATTGCATACCCGGTTTATGACCGCATTGGGGTTGGAATTACGGTGATGGGGTGGACGGCCCGTGCTCCCCGGCGTCGCAATGCGCCACAGTGGTCGTTGGAAACTGACCATAGAGGGGGCCGTCCACCCCATCACCGTAATGTGTCCGGCTCGCCCACAGTTGCTGTAAGCAATAGCTTTGGACAGCGGCAACCAGTTATTCATCGCCCGCAGATGAACACAGATAAACACAGATGTTTTTCCTTATCCGTGTTCATCTGTGTGCGCCGTCAGGCGCCTGTGTTCATCTGTGTTCGATGACTCGATGCCGGCCGCGCGTCGCAGGGTCGCCGCGCCCCTCGGGCCCTTGCCGACAACCAAACCGGACGCCCGTGGGCCACCCCCGCCCATGACCAGGCAACTTGTGACCACGTTTGAACGAACGTGCCCCTCCGCCACACCCTCCCCGCCATTCCCCGCATGGTGCTATGCTGGCGGCAACGCAGAGGCAGGAAGGACGTGCGATGCTCAGCCTGGATGATTTGGGCGATGTGAACCGGATGATTTCCATCGACATGGAGACCACCGGCATGCGCACCCCCACCGCCGCCGAGATCAGGAAGATGCCCAAGGGCTATCGCCTGCCCGGCCTCGTCATCGAGATCGGCTGCGTCGAGTTGCTGCGCGACGGCGCGGGGTGGAAGACCGGGGAGACCTGGCATCGGCGGGTGCAACCCAACGGGCCGATTTCCAAGGCCTCCATCGCCGTGCACGGCATCCATCCGGCGGATCTGAAGGACGCGCCGCCGTTCAAGGACGTGCTCGACGATTTCGAGGCCTTCATCGGCCAGGACGTGCTGCTCGCCCACAGCGCCGAGAACGAGATGGATTTCCTGAACTTCGAATATGCCCGCCTGGGCCGGTGCGGGTTCGACGAGGTCATCTTCGCGGACAGCGATTTCGTCTGCACGCAGGAGCTGTCGCGGTCCTTCTTCCCCGGCGCGCCGGGATCGCTGGACGTGCTGTGCGACCGCCTGTGGATCGACCGCTCCGACCGCTTCCAGCATCACGGCGCCCTGCTCGACGCCATCCTGACCGCCGAGGCGTTCCTCAAGATGCAGGGCGGCTTCGTCCAGGACGACACCCGCTCGGTCAGCTTCGGCGACCCATAGACCAGCGACCTCGCCGCTCGCCGGGCGTGGGGGGCATGGGGGCTTTGAGGAATTGGCGTCCCGGAAGGGATTCGAACCCCTGACCTACGGTTTAGGAAACCGTTGCTCTATCCTGCTGAGCTACCGGGACGCTGGCGTCGCGTGCGGGCGATGGGGGCGGTTATAGCATCGGCGGGGCGGGCGGACAAACAATAGGGCGGGATGGGGCGGCAAATGCCGCTTGCGTGTCGCGGTTCCTTCGGTCATGGTCCGCTCCCCATCATTTGCCAGCAGGGAGAAACGGGTATGAGCGGCTTCCGCAGCCATGACGGGCAGTTCTCCGACCGCATGCCGATCCGGCGGTCACTCGACGAGAAGAAGCGGATGCTGGTCCAGTTGAAGGACCAGCAGGCGGCGCTCAAGCCCTATGTCGCCGAGGCCGTGCGCACCGCGCTGGCCAAGCGCATCGCCGAGTTGGAGGCCGATATCCGCCAGGCCGGCGCCGCCAGGCGCTAGATCGGGCGTTCACCTCTCGACAACCGGCACCGGCCGGCGTATGAGAAATTCTCCAGTTCAGAATATCGAGGGTCGAAGACCATGAGCCTGTTCGGTCGACGGTCGCGGGGCGACGATGTCGCTCCCGGCGACATCTTCCGCAAGGCCGGCACCTATGGCGGCGAGTGGGTGGTGGAGCGGGTGTTCGACTACCCCGACATCCCCCGCCACGTCCGCATGGTGGAGCGCAACGGCGCCCGCGCCATGACGGTGGCGGTGTCGATGCTGTTCGACCCCGACTGCTTCACCCCGGTCCCGCCGGCGGTCAGCGCCTGAACCGGCAAGTCAGGAATGCGGGCGGTAGCGGGCCAGATAGGCCGGCGTCACCGCCTCGGCCGCGGTCGCCTGGATTCCCAGCTCGACCAGGCCGGGCTTGCCGCCGCGCACCACGTTGTCGACCTTCAGCAGCTTGACCTGATCGGGGGTGAGCGGCGGCGTCGGCAGCATCTGCAGCAGCGCCGCCTGAATCCTGGCGACCCAGAACGGCAGCGGCACCAGCAATCGGCTCCGCCCGGTCTCGCGCATCACCAGCTCCAGCACCTCCTTCAGCGTATAGCGCCGCGGGCCGCCCAGCTCGTAGACGCGGCCGCCCAGGCGCGGGTTCTCCACCGCGCGCAGGATGGCTTCGGCGACGTCGCCCACATAGACCGGCTGGAAGGTGGCGCCGCCCGATCCGTACAGATCGATGCCCCAGCCGGATTCGGAGCGCACCGGCTTGAAGCCGTCGCCGGTGAACACCGGCAGCACCGGCGACAGCACCGCCAGGCGGGCGAAGCGGTTGAAGAAGTCGTCGTCGGGGCCGAACACCACCGACGGACGGATGACGGTGGCGCCGGGGAAGGCCGCCTGCGCCGCCTCCTCGCCGGCCGCCTTGGAGCGGGCATAGGCCGAGGCCGAATTGCGGTCGGCCCCCAGCGCCGACATCTGCACCAGCCGCTCGGCCCCGGCTTCCCTGGCGGCGGTGGCGACGTTGGCGGCGCCCTGGTGGTGGATGGCCTCGAAGCTGGCGCGGCCGCGTTCGAACAGGATGCCGACCAGGTTGACCACCGCCTGGGCGCCATCGACGGCGCGCCGCACCGAGTCCGGGTCGGTGATTTCGGCGCGCAGCGGATTGACCTGGCCGGGATCGCCCATGGGGCGCAGCTGGGCTGCGGCCTCGGGGTCGCGCACCGCCACCCGCACGGTCCAGCCATTGGCGGCAAAGCGCCTGACCACCTGCCGGCCGATGAAGCCGGATCCGCCGAATACCGTGACCACGCGCCGAGTCATCCGGACATCTCCCCTTGCCGTCGCCGCCGCCGTGCCGGGCGGCGTGCCTATGTCGTTCTTGAGGCGAGGCTATTCGTTTCCAGACGCCAAGGCAACCGCGGGCGGGCAAGAATTTCGCCGGGCCGCACGAATGCCGGTTGACAGCCCCCGCCGCTGTCGGATATCCCTCTCGGCCTCGGACGGGGAGACCCTTCGGGACCACCTGCCCAGGTGGCGGAATTGGTAGACGCGCACGGTTCAGGTCCGTGTGGCAGCGATGTCGTGGAAGTTCGAGTCTTCTCCTGGGCACCATACTTTTTCCCGCGCGGGACGTGACGCCGGGATGCGCCTCTTCGGGGCTCTCTGCCAACGGCCCCTCCGGGAACATTCGGAGGGGCCGTTCGCATGTCCGTCACCTATCATCGTTACGACCTGCCGGCCGGCCTCGCGCTGGGTCCGGTGGTGGCGGTGGACACCGAGACCATGGGTCTCAGCCTGGTCCGCGACCGGCTGTGCGTGGTGCAGCTGTCGGCCGGCGACGGCAACGCCCACGTGGTGCACTTCCCCGAGCCGCGCTACGATTCGCCCAACCTGGCCCGGCTGTTCGCCGACCCGGCGGTGACCAAGGTGTTCCACTTCGCCCGGTTCGACCTGGCGATGATCCGCCGCCATCTCGGCGTGCGCTGCCAGCCGGCGTGGTGCACCAAGATCGCCTCGCGGCTGACGCGCACCAACACCGACCGCCACGGGCTGAAGGATCTGTGCCGCGACCTGATCGGGATCGAGCTGTCGAAGCAGCAGCAGACCTCGGATTGGGGGGCGCCGGACCTCAACGCCGACCAGCTGGCCTATGCCGCCTCGGACGTGCTGTACCTGCACCAGCTGAAGGCCCGGCTCGAGGTGCTGATGGACCGCGAGGGCCGCCGCGCCCTGGCCGAGGCCTGCTTCGGCTTCCTGCCCGACCGCGCCGACCTGGATCTGGCCGGCTGGGACGCCGAGGACATCTTCGCGCACTGATGACAGCCCTCGCCGGGCGTGGGCGGCGCTCTGGCCTGCCTCTCGCCGGGCGCGGGCACCGCGGCGATTCCGTCCAGGCGCCCGCTGATTTGCCTTCCGCTGCCATCGGCGTTGCGTATAGTTAGTCACCGGCGCCGGCATTGGCGCAGGGATTGCAAGTTTGGGATTCCATCCATGACCCATGCCGTGCAGGACGGCGTCGCCGCCGCCGACATCGCCGCCCCCGACTTCGCGTCTGGTGACTTCGCGTCTGGCGACATCGCTTCAGCCCGGCGTGTCCTCGCCACCGAGGCGGAAGCGCTTTCGGCCCTGGCCGATTCGCTGGGCGCCGCCTTCGTCGCCGCCGTCGATTCCCTGGCCGGGGCGGCCGGGCGGGTGGTGGTGTCGGGCATGGGCAAGTCCGGCCATGTCGGGCGCAAGATCGCCGCCACCCTGGCCTCCACCGGCACCCCGGCCTTTTTCGTCCACCCCGCCGAGGCCAGCCACGGCGATCTGGGGATGATCACCACCGACGACGCGGTGGTGGCGCTGTCCAATTCCGGCGAGACTCCCGAGCTGTCGGACATCGTCGCCTACACCCGGCGCTTCGGCATCCCGCTGGTGGCCATCACCTCGCGGGCGGAAAGCTCGCTGGCCAGCAGCGCCGATGCGGCGCTGATCCTGCCGCCGATCCCGGAGGCCTGCCCCATGGGCCTGGCCCCCACCACCTCGACCACCATGATGCTGGCCCTGGGCGACGCCCTGGCGGTGGCGCTGCTCGAGCGCAAGGAGTTCTCGGCCGCCGATTTCCGGGTGTTCCATCCCGGCGGGCAGCTGGGCAAGCGGCTGCGCAAGGTGTCCGACCTGATGCATGGCGGCGACGGCCTGCCGCTGTCCCGCCTGGCCACGCCCATGGCCGAGGTGATCCTGGAGATGAGTGCCAAGAGCCTGGGCTGCGTCGCCGTGGTCGGCGATGACGGCCGCCTGGCCGGCATCATCACCGACGGCGACCTGCGCCGCCACATGGGCGACGGCCTGATGGGCCGCCCGGCGCGCGACATCATGACGCCGGGTCCGAGGACGGTGCCGCCCTCCATGCTGGCGGCCGAGGCGCTGGGCATCATGAACGCCAAGTCCATCACCACCCTGCTGGTGGTGCAGGACGGCCGGCCGGTGGGCGTGCTGCACGTCCACGATCTGCTGCGCTCCGGCCTGGCCTGAGGGTAGGGAGGTGGCCGCCATGGACCTTCGCGCCCCCGCCGACCTGCGCCCGACCCGGCGGTCCCGCGTCCATCCGGTGCGCCCGGGCCATCACCGCTATTCCCGGTTCGTCGTGGTGATGAAGGTGCTGCTGCCCTCGCTGGCGGTGGTGCTGCTGGCGCTGGTGGCGGTGTGGCCGCAATTGCGCAGCGAGGAGGGCCGCTTCCGCATCGGCTTCGCCGACCTGTCGCCGGACAAGGTGCAGGCGCTGTCCATGGTCAATGCCCGCTACTACGGGGTGGATTCGCGCAACCGGCCGTTCACCATCACCGCCGACAGCGGCACCGAGGTCGAAGCGCGCAAGGGCGTGATCGAGCTCGAGGCGCCCAAGGCCGACTTCAGCAGCCGCGACGGCAGCGGCGTCTACATCGAGGCGAAAAGCGGCATCTATTATGAACGCGAACAGCTGCTCGACCTGTCCGGGGACGTCGCCCTCTACCACGACCAGGGCTACGAGCTGCATACCCAAAGCGCCCGGATCGACCTCGGCAAGTCCACCGCCGAGGGAACCGTGCCGGTCACCGGCAACGGCCCGCAGGGACGCATCGACGGCGAGGGCTTCCGCATCGAGGACAGCGGCCGGCAGGTCCTGGTGCTCGGCCGCTCGGCGGCGACGATGAAGGGAGCCGGCAGGAAATGAGGCGCCTCGCCGCAACCCTTCTGCTGGCGCTGCTGGGCGCAGTTCCGGCGCAGGCCCAGGGCTTCAACCTGTCCCGCGGCAACGATGCCCAGATCCAGGTCTACGCCGACCAGGGCATCGAGTGGCTGAGCGAGGCCAACCGCGTCATCGCCCGCGGCAACGCCAAGGCCATCCGCGGCGACATGACCGTCACCGCCGATTCGCTCACCGCCCATTACCGGGCCGGCCCCAACGGCGACGAGATCTGGCGCCTGGACGCCGACGGCAACGTGGTGATCACCTCGCCGACCGAGAAGGCCACCGGGACCAAGGCCATCTACGACCTCGACAAGGCGGTGGTGGTGCTGCACGGCCAGCCGGCGGTGCTGACCACCCCGAAGGAAACGGTCACCGCCAACGACACCCTGGAATACTGGGAAAAGACGCAGATGGCGGTGGCCCGCGGCAACGCCGTGGCGACGCAGAAGGACCGCAAGATCCGCGCCGACACCCTGACCTCGCACTTCAAGGAGAATGCCCGGCAGGAGCTCGAGCTGAACCGGGCCGACGCCTACGGCCACGTGGTGCTGACCACGCCCAAGGAGGAAGTGGTCGGCGACCGCGGCGACTACAACATCGAAACGGGTATCGCCACCGTGACCGGTTCGGTTAAGATCACCCGCGAGGGGAACGAGCTCAACGGCGCCTACGCCCACGTCAATCTGAACACCGGCATAAGCAAGCTGTTCGGCGCGGTGCCGGGCGGCAAGGACGGCGACGGCCGCGTGCGCGGCACGTTCCACCCCGAGAAGAAGGACGCGGGCGACCGCCGCGCCGTATTCAAGGGCGCCGGCCCGACGCCCCAGGGCGAGGCCGGGCGCCGGAAGGAATGACCATGGAGCCGACCATCGCCGCCCAAGACCGCGACCAGCCGGCCGGCCCGCGCCTGGTGGCGGACAATCCCGGGCTGGTGGCGCGGGCCATCGGCAAACGCTTCAAGGGCCGCCCGGTCCTGCGCGACGTGTCGCTGTCGGTGCAGCGCGGCGAGGCGGTGGGGCTGCTGGGACCCAACGGGGCGGGCAAGACCACCTGTTTCTACTGCATCACCGGCCTGATCAACCCCGACGTCGGCGACATCCTGCTGGACGGCCACGCCATCACCGGCCTGCCCATGTATCGCCGCGCCCGCTTAGGCATCGGCTACCTGCCGCAGGAGGCCTCGATCTTCCGCGGCCTTTCGGTCGAGGCCAACATCATGGCGGTGCTCGAGGTGGTCGAGCCGCTGCAGGACAAGCGCGAGGCCGAGCTGGATTCCCTGCTCGCCGAGTTCTCCATCGAGCACCTGCGCCGCGCCCCGGCCATGGCCCTGTCGGGCGGCGAGCGGCGCCGCGTCGAGATCGCCCGCGCCCTGGCCTCGCGGCCCCATTTCATGCTGCTGGACGAGCCCCTGGCCGGCATCGATCCCATCGCCGTGGCCGACATCCGCGACCTGGTCGCCCACCTCAAGGACCGCGGCATCGGCGTGCTCATCACCGACCACAATGTGCGCGAGACCCTGGATATCATCGACCGTGCCTACATCCTCCACGACGGCAAGGTGCTGATGGAGGGCCGCCCGTCCGAGATCGTCGCGCACGAAGGCGTGCGCCGCGTCTATCTCGGCGAACGTTTCAGTCTCTAGGACGCGGCCGCCCATGGCGCTCACCCCACGCCTGGACCTGCGGCAGAGCCAGTCGCTGGTGATGACGCCGCAGCTGCAGCAGGCGATCAAGCTGCTGCAGCTGTCCAACCTGGAACTGACCGCCTTCGTCGAGCAGGAGCTGGAGCGCAACCCGCTGCTGGAAAGCGAGGACGGCGACCGCGCCGACCCCGCCGACCAGCCCGAACAGCCCGAGACGCGCGCCGATGCGGGCGCCGACGAGCCGATCCTGGACGGCCCCGGCACCGCCGACGACGCCATGGATGTGGATTACGACAACCTCTACAACAACGACAGCGCCGCCGACGGAATCGGCGGCGAGGCTTTCGCCGACTGGAGCCGGGGCGGCGGCGGGCGCCACGATTTCGAGGACGGCGACGCCAACCTGGAACAGACCCTGGCCGATGGCGCCACCTTGCGCGACCATCTGCTGTCCCAGCTCAACATGGACATCCACGACCCCGCCGACCGGCTGATCGGCCTGCATCTGATCGAGATGCTGGACGAAAGCGGCTACCTCATCGGCGATCTCGCCGAGGTGGCGGCCAAGCTGGGTTGCGATCTCGGCCGGGTCGAAGGTGTGCTGGCCCGGGTCCAGCGCTTCGACCCGAGCGGGGTGTTCGCCCGCTCGCTCAAGGAATGCCTGGCGCTGCAGCTGGCCGAGCGCGACCGCCTCGACCCGGCCATGGCGGCCCTGCTGGACAATCTGGAGATCCTGGCGCGGCGCGACCTGCCCGGGCTGATGAAGGTGTGCGGCGTCGATGCCGAGGACCTGTCCGAGATGATTTCCGAGATCCGGGCGCTCGATCCCAAGCCGGCGCTGAGATTCGACCACGCGGTGGCGCAGCCGATCACGCCGGACGTGCTGATGCGCCGCGCCTCGGACGGCGGCTGGCTGGTCGAGCTCAATTCCGACACCCTGCCCCGGGTGCTAGTCAACAGCCGCTACTATGCCAAGGTGTCGGGCGTCGCCCGCAACAAGGACGAGAAGAGCTACCTGTCCGAGCGCTACCAGTCGGCCAACTGGCTGGTCAAGTCGCTGCACCAGCGCGCCACCACCATCCTCAAGGTCGCCACCGAGCTGGTGCGCCAGCAGGACGCCTTCTTCCGCCACGGCGTGCAGCACCTCAAGCCGCTGGTGTTGCGCGACATCGCCGCCGCCATCGGCATGCACGAGAGCACGGTCAGCCGGGTGACCTCCAACAAGTACCTGGCGACGCCGCGCGGCATCTACGAGCTGAAGTACTTCTTCACCCAGGCCATCGGCTCCAACGACGGCGGCGACGCCCATTCGGCCGAGGCGGTGCGCCACCGCATCAAGGCGCTGATCGACGCCGAAGGGCGCGACATCCTGTCCGACGACCGAATTGTTGAGCTGCTGAAGGGCGAAGGCATCGACATCGCCCGCCGGACGGTGGCAAAGTACCGGGAAGGCATGAACATCGCGTCGTCGGTACAGCGCCGGCGCGAGAAATCGCTGGGGGTCTAGCCAGGTGCTTTTCCCGCGGCGCTTGACTCGGAAGTGGTGCGGAACTATGTTCCGGCCCTCCCTTGGACCGGTTCGCGGAATGGCAACATTCGGACCGTGAGAGGCGGAACGCCCGGTGTCGAAGGCCATCCGCGGATAGAGAGGGTACGTCCCATGGATATCGCCGATCTGATCAGCCCGGCCGCCGTGATTCCCAACCTGCGCGCGACGTCGAAGAAACAGGCTCTGCAGGAACTGGCGCGAAAGGCGGCCGAACTGGCCGGCCTGCACGAACGCCAGGTGTTCGACGTGCTGCTCGAGCGCGAGCGGCTGGGCACCACCGGTGTCGGCAACGGCATCGCCATCCCGCACGGCAAGCTGGCCACCATCGACAAGCTGCACGGCCTGTTCGCCCGCCTCGAACGCCCCATCAATTTCGAATCCATCGACGAGCAGCCGGTCGATCTGATCTTCCTGCTGCTGGCCCCCGAATCGGCCGGCGCCGACCACCTCAAGGCGCTGGCCCGGGTGTCGCGGCTGCTGCGCGACAAGGGGGTGTGCGAGAAGCTGCGCGGCACCGACAGTCCCGACGGCCTCTACGCCCTGCTCACCGAATCGCCGGCCAGCCGCGCCGCCTGATCCTCTTGTCGCGGTGCGGCGAAAGGCAGTAGAAAGGGGGCCATGCGAACCCTCTACCACCATCCCCTGTGTCCGTTCTCGCGCAAGGTCCGCCTGGTGCTGGCCGAAAAGAAGCTGGAGTTCGAGGGGCACGTCGAGCGCTACTGGGAACGCCGCGACGACTTCGCCGCCCTCAACCCGGCGGCCGAGGTGCCGGTCCTGGTCGAGGAGGGCGGCACCGCCCTGGCCGATTCGGCAGCCATCTGCGAATACCTGGACGAGGTCCACCGCGAGCCGCCGCTGATGCCGGCCGAGCCCCACGGCCGCGCCGAGGTGCGCCGCCTGGTCGGCTGGTTCGACGGCAAATTCCATCGCGAGGTGACCGCCAACCTGGTCGGCGAGAAGGTCATCAAGCGCCTGACCACCAGCCACGGCGAGCCCGATTCCCGCGCCATCCGCGCCGGCTTCGCCGCCATCCACCAGCACCTGGAATACATCGGCTGGCTGGCCGAGCGGCGGACCTGGCTGGCCGGCGCCCAATACTCGCTGGCCGACGTCGCCGCGGCGGCCCAGATCTCGTGCATCGACTACATCGGCGACGTGCCCTGGGATCGCCACCCCAACGCCAAGGACTGGTACGCCCGCGTCAAGTCCCGCCCGGCCTTCCGCCCGCTGCTGGCCGACCACCTGCCCGGCGTGCCGCCGCCCCGGCACTACGCCGATCTGGATTTCTGACGCCACTGTCCCCTTATATCCCCGTATCTCCCCAGCTATGGCGATATCGTACAATTCCGTTAAATCAACGGATTGTCGGTGCGTCGCAGCGCCCGCAGCACAAAATCGCCGGTTTGGCGCTTGACAGGGAAGCCCCTCCCCCCTAGATCGTTGGCACTCGTCGGCCGGGAGTGCTAACACCTCCCGGCCCGGCTTTGTCAAATTCCAGGACCAAACCGCATTGACGGAGGTTTTCTTATGAAGTTCCGCCCGCTCCATGATCGTGTGCTTGTCAAGCGCATCGACGCGGAAGAAAAGACCGCCGGGGGTATCATCATCCCCGACACCGCCAAGGAAAAGCCGATGCAGGGCGAGGTCGTCGCCGTCGGTTCCGGTGCTCGCGGCGAGGACGGCAAGGTCGTCGCCCTCGACGTCAAGGCCGGTGACCGCATCCTGTTCGGCAAGTGGTCCGGCACCGAGGTCAAGATCGACGGCGAAGAGCTGCTGATCATGAAGGAATCCGACATCCTGGGCATCCTCGCCTAAGGATTCTCCCCCGCCATCCGGAATTAGAGGTTCAAGACAATGGCTGCCAAGGAAGTCAAGTTCTCCACCGACGCGCGCACCAAGATGCTGCGCGGCGTGGACATCCTCGCCGATGCCGTCAAGGTCACCCTGGGCCCCAAGGGCCGCAACGTGGTGATCGAGAAGAGCTTCGGCGCCCCGCGCATCACCAAGGACGGCGTCACCGTCGCCAAGGAGATCGAGCTGGCCGACAAGTTCGAGAACATGGGCGCCCAGATGGTGCGCGAAGTGGCCTCGAAGACCGCCGACCTGGTCGGCGACGGCACCACCACCGCCACCGTGCTGGCCCAGGCCATCGTCCGCGAGGGCAACAAGTCGGTGGCCGCCGGCATGAACCCGATGGACCTGAAGCGCGGCATCGACATGGCCGTCGAGGCCGTGGTCGCCGACGTCAAGTCGCGCTCCAAGAAGGTCTCCACCAACGCCGAGATCGCCCAGGTCGGCACCATCTCCGCCAACGGCGAGGCCGATATCGGCAAGAAGATCGCCGAGGCCATGGAGAAGGTCGGCAACGAGGGCGTCATCACCGTCGAGGAGGCCAAGGGCTTCGAGACCGAGCTGGACGTGGTCGAGGGCATGCAGTTCGACCGCGGCTATTCCAGCCCGTACTTCGTCACCAATGCCGAGAAGATGACCTGCGAGCTCGACAGCCCCTACATCCTGCTGTTCGAGAAGAAGCTGTCCGGCCTGCAGCCGCTGCTCCCCGTCCTCGAGGCGGTGGTGCAGTCGTCGCGTCCGCTGCTGATCATCGCCGAGGACGTCGAGGGCGAGGCCCTGGCCACCCTGGTGGTCAACAAGCTGCGTGGCGGCCTCAAGGTCGCCGCCGTCAAGGCGCCGGGCTTCGGTGACCGCCGCAAGGCCATGCTGGAAGACATCGCCATCCTGACCGGCGGCCAGGTGATCTCGGAAGACCTCGGCATCAAGCTGGAAAGCGTCACCCTGGACATGCTGGGCACCGCCAAGAAGGTGTCCATCACCAAGGAAGACACCACCATCGTCGACGGTGCCGGCGCCAAGGCCGACATCGAGGCCCGCATCAAGCAGATCAAGGCGCAGATCGAGGAGACCACCTCGGACTACGACCGCGAGAAGCTGCAGGAGCGCCTGGCCAAGCTGGCCGGCGGCGTGGCCGTCATCAAGGTCGGCGGCGCCACCGAGGTCGAGGTGAAGGAGCGCAAGGATCGCGTCGATGACGCCCTGCACGCCACCCGCGCCGCGGTCGAGGAAGGCATCGTCCCGGGCGGCGGCGTCGCCCTGCTCTATGCCGTCAACGCCCTGGCCAGCCTGAAGCCCGGCAATGACGACCAGAAGGTCGGCATCGAGATCGTCCGTCGCGCCATCCAGTGGCCGGCGCGTCAGATCGCCGAGAACGCCGGCTTCGACGGCGCCGTGGTGGCCGGCAAGCTGCTCGAGTCCAAGGACACCTCCTTCGGCTTCGACGCCCAGTCCGGCACCTACACCGACATGATCAAGGCCGGCATCATCGATCCGACCAAGGTGGTGCGCACCGCGCTGCAGGACGCCGCTTCGGTGGCCGGCCTGCTCATCACCACCGAGGCGATGATCGCCGAGAAGCCCAAGAAGGACTCCGCCCCGGCCATGCCGGGCGGCGGCATGGGCGGCATGGGCGACATGGACTTCTAAGTCCCGTCTCCCGACCGATCAGGTCACGGGAAGCCCCCTCCCGAGCGGAGGGGGCTTTCTTTTTGGGCCGCCGCATACACCGCGAAGACCAGCTTGGCCGCGCCGTAGCGCCGCTCGTCCACCACCGTGAAGCCGTCCGGCGGGGTGAAATCCTCGGCGGCCGCCACCTCGACCACGCACAGGGCGCTTTCGGCCAGCCAGCCGGCGCCGGCCAGCGCCGCCAGGGCGGGTTCGGACAATCCCTTGCCGTAGGGGGCGTCGAGGAAGGCCAGGGTGCAGGGCGCTACGGCGGCCGGCGGCCGGGTGGCGTCGGCGCGCAGCACTGTGGCGGTCTCGCCCAGACTCTTCAGGTTGTCGCGGATGGCGGCCAGCGCCGCCGGGTGGCTGTCGAGGAACGTCACGGCGGCGGCGCCGCGCGACAGCGCCTCCAGCCCCAGCGCGCCCGACCCGGCGAAGGCATCGACCACCACCGCGCCGTCCAGCGCGACCAGCGGCGAATGGGCCAGGATGTTGAACAGCGCCTCGCGCGCCCGGTCGGCGGTGGGGCGGGTGGCGCCGCCGGCGGGCGCCGCCAGGCGCCGCCCCCTATGCCTTCCGCCGACGATCCGCATGGCCGGGGCTCTTGTGCTTCGGCGCCTTGTGCCGGGGTCCCGGCGGCGGCTTGGGCTTTTCCGGTTCGGCCTTGGCCCAGCCGCTGTCGCCTTGGCCCAGCTGGTCCTTGACCACCTTGGCCGGCACCTCGTCGACCGCGCCTTCGGCCAGGCTGCCCAGTTGGAACGGGCCGTAGGAGACGCGGATCAGCCGGCTGACCGGCCAGCCCAGATGCTCCATGACCTTGCGGATCTCGCGGTTCTTGCCTTCCTTCAGCGAGATGGTCAGCCAGGCGTTGGAGCCCTGCTGACGGTCCAGCACCGCCATGATCGGCCCGTACCTCACCCCCTCGACGGTGAGACCGCGCTCCAGCGGCACCAGCCGCTCGGTGTCGATCACCCCGTGCACCCGCACCCGGTAGCGCCGCACCCAGCCCTGGGCCGGCAGTTCCAGCGCCCGGGCCAGGCCGCCGTCGTTGGTCAGCAGCAGCAGCCCCTCGGAGCTGAGATCGAGGCGGCCGATGGAGATCACCCGGGGCAGGCCCTCGGGCAGCTTCTCGAACACCGTCGGCCGCCCCTGCGGGTCGCGGTGGGTGGTGACCAGCCCGGCCGGCTTGTGGTAGCGCCACAGCCGCGCCCGCTCCGGCTCGCCCACCGGCTTGCCGTCGACGCTGACGGTGTCGGCATCGGTGACGACGCAGGCCGGACTGTCCAGCACGGTGCCGTTGACCGCCACCCGGCCGAGCGCGATCAGCCGCTCGGCCTCGCGCCGCGAGCAGATGCCGGCGCGGGCCAGCCGCTTGGCGACGCGCTCGCCTTTCTCGTCGTGGGCGCCCTTCTCGTCGTGGGCGCCTTTCTCGTCGGGGGCGCCCTTGTCCTTGGTTTTTTCTTCGCTCATGTGCGGCAGGCCTCGATGAAGGCGGTCCACAACGCCGCGTCGGCGGCGCTGATGATGAATTCCGGGTGCCATTGCACGCCGATGCAGAAGCGCCGCGACGGGTCCTCGATGCCCTCGATCACCCCGTCGGCGGCGATGGCGTCGGCGACGCAGCCCGGCGCCACCGCCTTGACCGCCTGGTGATGGGCGGAATTGACGGCGATGCGGTCGGTGCCGGCGATGGCGGCCAGCAGGGTGCCGGGCACCAGCGCGACCTCGTGCCCGGCCTGGTCACGCGGGTTGGGCTGCTCGTGGGCCAGGGCGTCTGCCACCTCGTCGGGGATGTGCTGGATCAGGGTGCCGCCCAGGGCGACATTGAGCAACTGCTGGCCGCCGCAGATGCCCAGGATGGGCAGGTCGCGGGCCAGCGCCCCCCGCAGGATGGCCAGCTCGAACGCGGTGCGCCGCGCCTTGGTGGTGACGCTGGCGTGGCGCTCGGGGGCGCCGAACAGCGCCGGGTCGACGTCGAAGGCGCCGCCCGTCACCACCAGGCCGTCGATCACCTCCAGGTACTCCCCGGCCAGCTCCGGCTCGTGCGGCAGCGCCATGGGCAGGCCGCCGGCCGCCGCCACCGCGCCGCAATAGTTCCGGCGCAGGGCATACCAGGGGAAGGCGGCGTAGCCGCCGGGCTCCTCGCTGTCCAGGGTGATGCCGATGACGGGCAGGGTGCTCATGGCTGCATCGTATAGAACCCTGCCAAGGTGGCGGCAATGTGTTATTCCAGCCCCATGACCGACTTCATGTCCCTTGCCTTCGACCAGGCCCGCGCCGCCGCCGCCCGCGGCGAGGTGCCGGTGGGCGCGGTGGTGGTGCGGGACGGCGCGGTGCTGGCCGCCGCCGGCAACCGGGTCGAGGAGCTGTCCGACCCCACCGCCCATGCCGAGGTGCTGGCGCTGCGCCAGGCCGCCGCCCAATTGGGGCAGCCCCGGCTGGAGGGCTGCGACCTCTACGTCACCCTGGAACCCTGCCCCATGTGCGCGGCGGCGGTCGCGCTGGCCCGCATCCGCCGGCTGCACTTCGCCGCCTACGACCCCAAGGGCGGCGGCGTCGAGCACGGCGCCCGGGTGTTCGATCATCCCACCTGCCATCACCGTCCCGAGGTGGTGGGCGGCGTGCGGGAATCGGAAGCGGCCGAGTTGCTGAAGGCCTTCTTCCGGGAGAGACGGTGACATATATTTATAGAGGTAAATGCATAAAACTTTAGATAACTATGTACAGATTCAGCATTCAATTAGAAATATTGCATCATTACTATTATCCGGACTACAGTCGCGGCAGTTGATTGCTGTGACGGTGGTTCGGCATGAAGATATTTCATCTGGCGGCGATTTGCCTGAGTTTGGCGGCTCCCGCCGCTTCCGCCCAGGAATCCGCCGGTTCCGGCGACCTTCACGGCCGGCCGGTGCTCGGCACCTGGTACGGCGACGAGTATCGCGGCCGGCGCACCGCCAGCGGCGAGGTGTTCGACCCCGACGGCTACACCGCCGCCCACAAGACGCTGCCCTTCGGCACCCTGGTCGAGGTGCGCAACCCCAAGACCGGCGCGGCGGTGGTGGTGCGCATCAACGACCGCGGCCCGTTCGACGGCCCGGTCATCGACCTGGCGCGCGGCGCCGCCTTCGCCATCGGCTTGCGCCAGCAGGGCATGGTCACCCTGCACCCCGTCCAGGATGTGGCGCAGCAGCCGCGCTGAGGGCTATATTCGCCGCTCGTGATATTAAAGACGGAGCGGGCGGATGAGCACCCAGGACTGGCCGGATCTGGCCAAGGAATTGTCGGCGCTGGTGGGCCAGGTGCGCGGCGGCATCCCCGAGGTGATGAAGGGTTTCTCGGCCATGGCCAAGGCGGCCGGGGCCGATGGGGTGCTGGACGCCAAGACCAAGGAACTGGTGGCGCTGGGCATCTCCATCGCGGTGCGCTGCGACGGCTGCATCGCCTTCCACACCCGCTCGGCCCGCGACCTCAAGGCGACGCGGGAGGAGATCCTCGAGGTGATCGGCATGGCCATCTACATGGGCGGCGGCCCGTCGCTGATGTACGCCGCTTTGGCGCTGGAGGCCTACGACCAGCACATGGCGGCCAAGCCGGCGGAATAGGGGGCCGGGGAGCATCCTTCGAGACGAGCGCTTCGCGCTCTCCTCAGGATGGGGCTGGTCCCTCATGCTGAGGAGGCCGCCGAGGGCGGCCGTCTCGAAGCATCCGCTTCGGCCTTAGAGCGCGATGACATTAGGTCGGCGCACGGGGTACGCCGACCTAATGTCTGAATCGCACTTTAATTTATTGATTTAGAGGCGGATTCAGCTATCAGGTTGGATCGCCCCGCGATTCAACCTGATAGCATCCGGCTCTAAGGCCGGATGTAGGCGTATCCCATGGTTTCCAGCCGCGCCACCTCGGCGACGCCGGCCGGCACGATGTCGGCCTTGTCCACGTCGAACAGGTCCTTGTCGGGGTCGAGCTTGCGCGCCTTCAGGGTGTTGTTGCAGACCAGGAACTTGACCTTCTGCTCCTTCAGGTTGATCACCTTGGCCTGCAGGTTCACGTTGTCCTTGGCGCTCTTCAGCAGGTTGATGCCATCGGCGAACAGCACGAATTCGAGGTCGATGTTCTCCTTGCCCACCGCGTTGACGTGGTTCTGGGCATAGGTCAGCGCCTGCATGTAGGCCTGGTCCTTGTCGCCGCCCGGCTGGTTCAGCTGGTAAACGACCTTCTGGGTGCCGTAATGGGAATTGCCGCCCTGGGCGCAGGCGCCAAGCAGGACGGCGGCGGCGAGTGCCGCGACGGAAGCGATCTTCATGGGTGGTCCTCCCGGTGAGAGCAGTCTCTTTTTTGGAAGGACTCTAACACCGGCGAGGGCCGGCGACCAATCCTACGATCGTCGTGCCAGCGCCCTCCAGGCGATGTCGCGGCGGCAGAAGCCGTCCGGC
This sequence comes from Magnetospirillum sp. UT-4, assembly GCF_902729435.1. Classification (GTDB taxonomy): domain Bacteria; phylum Pseudomonadota; class Alphaproteobacteria; order Rhodospirillales; family Magnetospirillaceae; genus Magnetospirillum. The sequence goes on along the minus strand of NZ_LR746522.1, from coordinate 177,531 downwards.
CAGTCGAGGGCATCGACGGCGCGGTAGGCGCGGGTCCGGGCCTCCTCGACGCTGGGGCCGATGGCGGTGATTCCCAGCACGCGGCCGCCGGTGGCGATCACCTCGCCGGCCGCGTTGCGCGCGGTGCCGGCGTGCAGCACGGTCACCCCCTCGACCGCGTTGGCCGCCGCCAGGCCGCGGATCACCGTGTTCTTCTTGTAGCTGCCGGGATAGCCGGCGGCGGCCATCACCACCACCAGGGCGCACTCGTCGCGCCAGTCCAGCGACACCTCGGCCAGGCGGCCCTCGGCGGCGGCCAGCAGCACCGGCAGCAGGTCCGAGTCCATGCGGGCCATCAGCACCTGGCATTCGGGGTCGCCGAAGCGGACGTTGAACTCCAGCAGCTTCGGGCCGTCCTTGGTGAACATCAGCCCGGCGAACAGCACGCCGGTGAAGGGCGCGCCCTGCTCCGCCATGGTGCGCACCGCCGGCAGGATGCAGCGCTCGAACACCTCGCGCTCGCGGTCAGGGGTCACCACCGGGGCGGGGGAATAGGCGCCCATGCCGCCGGTATTGGGGCCGGTATCGCCGTCGCCCACCCGCTTGTGGTCCTGGGCGGCGACCAGCGGCAGCGCGGTCTTGCCGTCGCACAGGGCGAAGAAGCTGGCCTCCTCGCCGTCCAGGAATTCCTCGATCACCAGTTCGTCGCCGGCGGCGCCGAACACCTTGGCGCCCATCATGTCGTCGATGGCCTTCAACGCCTCGTCCAGGGTCATGGCCACCACCACGCCCTTGCCGGCGGCCAGGCCGTCGGTCTTGACCACGATGGGGGCGCCCTTCTCGCGCACGAAGGCCTTGGCGGCGTCCATGTCGGTGAAGCGGCGATACCAGGCGGTGGGGATGCCTGCCTTGGCGACCACGTCCTTCATGAAGCCCTTCGAGCCCTCCAGCCGGGCCGCCGCCTCCGAGGGGCCGAACACCTTGATGCCGGCCGCCTTGAGCCGGTCGGCCAGGCCCAGGCAGAGCGGCCCCTCGGGTCCCACCACCACCAGATCGACCGCCGTGTCGCGGGCGAAGGCGACCATGCCGGCCACGTCCTCGGCCGCCACCGCGACGCATTCGGCCACATCGGCGATGCCGGCATTGCCGGGGGCGCAATACAGCTTGGACAGCAGGGGCGACTGGGCCAGCTTCCAGCACAGCGCATGCTCGCGGCCACCGCCGCCCACCACCAGCACCTTCATGACCGCCTCCGTTGCCGTATGATACGGACCCCGAATGATCCATTCGGGGTCCCAGGCCCTCGTCGGGCGCGCGCCTCCGCGCGCTTGGCCGCGCCCGCAATGGGCGGGTTTTACCATGGCTGCCGGGGTTTGCAATCGGGCGGCGGCCGCGCCATCATCGGGCCATGACCCAGCCCGCCACCAACGTCCCCGAATTCTCCGTCGGCGAACTCTCCAACGCGCTCAAGCGCACGGTGGAGGACACCTTCCAGTTCGTCCGCGTGCGCGGCGAGATTTCCGGCTTCAAGCGCCATTCCTCGGGGCACCTGTATTTCGCGCTGAAGGATGCCGAGGCGGTGCTGGACGCGGTGTGCTGGCGCGGGCAGGCGCAGCGGCTGGGCATGAGCCCGGAAGACGGCATGGAGGTGGTGGCCACCGGGCGGCTGACCACCTATCCCGGGCGCTCGAAATACCAGATGGTGGTCGAGCGCATGGAGCTGGCCGGCCAGGGCGCGCTGCTGAAGCTGCTGGAGGACAGGAAGCGCAAGCTGGCCGCCGAGGGGCTGTTCGACGCCGCCCGCAAGCGCCCGATCCCGTTCCTGCCCGCGGTGATCGGCGTCGTCACCTCGCCCACCGGGGCGGTGATCCGCGACATCCTGCACCGTCTGGCCGACCGCTTCCCGCGCCGGGTGCTGCTGTGGCCGGTGGCGGTGCAGGGCGAGGGCGCCGCCGCCCAGGTGGCCGCCGCCATCGCCGGGTTCAACGCGCTGGAGCCGGGTGGCGCGGTGCCGCGCCCCGATCTGCTGATCGTCGCCAGGGGCGGCGGCTCGGTCGAGGATCTGTGGGCCTTCAACGAGGAGGTGGTGGTGCGCGCCGCCGCCGCCTCGGCCATTCCGCTGATCAGCGCGGTCGGGCACGAGACCGACACCACCCTGATCGACTACGCCTCCGACCTGCGCGCCCCCACCCCCACGGCGGCGGCCGAGAAGGCGGTGCCGGTGCGGGCCGAGCTGATGGCCGCCGTCGCCGATTGCGGCGCCCGTTTGGCCGGGGCGCTGCTGCGCGGCATCGAGGATCGCCGCGCCCGGGTGCAGCACCTGGCCCGCGCTTTGCCCAATCCGCGCCGCACCATCGAGGAGTGCGCCCAGCGCCTGGACGATCGCGGCGAGCGGCTGGACAACGCCCTGCCGGCGCTGCTGGAGCGCCAGGCCGCCCGGCTGGAGGCGTCGGCGGCGCGGCTGAAGCACCCGCGCGAGGTGCTGTCGGACGCCAATCACCGCCTCGCCGCGATCGCCACCCGCCTGGACCATGCGGTGAAGACGGCGCTGGCGGCGGAAACCGGGCGCATCGACAAGGCCCGCCTGCGTCTCGACCAGGCCTCGGGACGCCTCGCCCCGGCCATGGCCCGCGATCTCGCCGACCGCGCCCGCATCCTCGATCAGGCCGGCAAGCTGCTGGACAGCGTCTCGTACCGCAAGGTACTGGAACGCGGCTACGCGGTGGTGCGCGACGCCGCCGGCGCCGTGGTTTCCGCCGCCGACGCCCAGGCCGGCGCCGCCTGGGCGGTGGAGTTCAAGGACGGCCGCGTCGAGGTGGCGGTGGGCGCCGGCCATCCCAAGCCGGGACGCCCACGCAAGGAGGACGGCCGCCAGGGGAGCCTGCTGTAGCCCGTCCGGTGGCCTACTTGCCCTTTCGCACTTGCGTGATATGATTCGCCCTTAACCCTTTCGGCGAGGCGCGGCTTGATCCTTCGTCACCGGCCAAAGCGGTCCGCATGCTGATCGCGTCGGCGCTGCTGGTCCTGCTGATGCTGTTCGCCTTCGCGGTGGTGGCGGGACGGCGGGACTGGTCCCACGGCATCGTCTATGCCGGCTGCTTCGTCGCCTCGATGGCGCTGCTGTCGGCCGGGATCGAGCATCTCGGCCACCGGGATTCGGCGCCGTCGGTGGTGCTGCCCTTCGGCCTGCCGTGGCTGAAGGCCCATTTCCGCATCGACAACCTGTCGGCCTTCTTCATGCTGGTGGTCAACCTGTCGGCGGCGGCGGCCTCGGCCTTCGCGGTGGGCTATTCCGAGCACCTGCCCGAGCGGGCCCGCGTCACCCCCTTCTATCCCCTGTTCCTGTTCGGCATGAACGCGGTGCTGGTGGCCGACGACGCCTTCGTGTTCCTGGTCGCCTGGGAGTTCATGTCGCTGGCCTCGTGGCTGCTGGTCCTGTCCGACCACGAGAAGGCCGAGAACCGCAAGGCCGGCATGGTCTATCTCACCATGGCGGCGTTCGGCACCTTCTGCCTGCTGCCCTGCTTCGGCCTGCTGGCCGGGCCGGGCGGCGACTACACCTTCGCCGCCATGCGCCTGAAGGAACTGGGCGAGGTGCCGGGGGCGCTGGTGATCCTGCTGGTGGTGCTGGGCACCGGCTCCAAGGCCGGGCTGGTGCCGCTGCACGCCTGGCTGCCGCTGGCCCATCCGGCGGCGCCCAGCCACGTCTCGGCGCTGATGAGCGGGGTGATGACCAAGGTCGCCCTCTACGGCATGGTGCGCGTGCTGTTCGACCTGCACGGCGAGGTCGGCTGGCAGTGGGGCGCCGGCATCATGGTGGCGGGCGGCATCACCGCGGTGATGGGGGTGCTGTACGCGGTGATGCAGGACGACATGAAGCGGCTGCTGGCCTATTCGACGGTCGAGAACATCGGCGTCGTGGTCATCGGGCTGGGTCTGGCCATCGCCTTCAAGGCCGACGGCGAGCGCAACCTGGCGGCCCTGGCGCTGGTCGCCGCCCTCTACCACGTGCTCAACCATTCCATCTTCAAGACCCTGCTGTTCATGGGCGCCGGCGCCGTGATGAGCGCCACCGGCGAGCGCTCGCTGGGGGCGCTGGGCGGTCTGCTGAAGCGCATGCCGTGGACCGGGGCGGCGTTCCTGGTGGGCGCCGCCGCCATTTCGGCGCTGCCGCCGCTCAACGGTTTCGTGTCCGAATGGCTGGTGCTGCAGGCGCTGTTCAAGGGGCCGGCCATGCCGCACTGGGCCATGAAGTTCGGGGTGCCGGTGGTCGGCGCCTTCCTCGCCTTGGCCGCGGCGCTGGCCGCCACCTGCTTCGTGCGCGCCTACGGCATCGCCTTCCTCGGCCGGCCGCGCTCGGCCGCCGCCGCCCGGGCGGTCGATGTCAGCTTCGGCATGAAGGGCGCCATGGCGGTGCTGGCGGCGCTGTGCGTGTTCCTGGGGGTGGTGCCGGTGACGGTGACCAACGCGCTGTCGCACGTGGTCGAGCCGCTGACCGGGGTGTCCTTCGCGGTCTCGGCCGATCTCGGCTGGCCGTGGCTGTCGCCGGTGTCCTCGACCCGCGGCTCCTATTCGGCGACGGTGCTGGTGATGGTCGGGCTGGCCATGTTCGGTGCCGCCATCGTGCTGGTCCACCGCATCGGCACCCGCGCCATCCGCGCCGCCGACGCCTGGGATTGCGGCCATGCCGAGGACATCCCCGAGACCCAGTACACCGCCCAGTCCTTCGCCCAGCCGCTGCGGCGCGCCTTCGGCGCCACCATCTTCCGCGCCCGCGAGACGGTGGAGATGCCCGAGCCCGGCGACGATTCGCCGGCCCGCCACCGCGTCCACATGATCGATCCGGTGTGGACCTATCTGTACGAGGGCATCGGCAAGGCGGTGGACGCCCTCGCCGATCTGGTCAACCGGCTGCAATACCTGACGGTGCGCGGCTACCTGCTGATGATGTTCGGCACGCTGGTGCTGTTCCTGCTGGTCGTCGCCGCGAGGCAGCCATGAATTCGGTGATCTGGCAGCTGGTGCAGATCGTGCTGGTGGTGGCGACGGCGCCGCTGGTGACCGGCTATGTCCGCTGGGTCAAGGCACGCCTGCAGGGCCGGCGCGGGCCGGCGCCGTGGCAGCCCTACCGCGACCTCTACCGCCTGCTGCAGAAGGAGGCCATCGTCGCCCATTCGGCGTCGTGGATCTTCCGCACCGCGCCCTATGTCACCTTTGCCTCGGTGTGGCTGGCCGCCGCCATGGTGCCGACCTTCACCACCAACATGTTCCTGGCCCCGGCCGCCGACCTGATCGCCCTGGTGGCGCTGCTGGCGGTGGGGCGGTTCTGGACGGCGCTGGCCGGCATGGATGTGGGCACCGCCTTCGGCGGCCTGGGGGCCAGCCGCGAGATGCTGATCGCCAGCCTGGCCGAGCCGGCCATGCTGATGGTGTCGTTCTCGCTGTCGCTGGTCTCGGGCACCACCGCGCCGGCCCAGATCGTCGCCTTCGTGCTGTCGGGCAACGTCGGCATCGAGGTCAGCCTGGGCCTGGCCATGGCCGCCCTGGTGATGGTGGCCATCGCCGAGAACGGCCGCATCCCCATCGACAACCCGGCCACCCACCTGGAGCTGACCATGGTCCACGAGGCCATGGTGCTGGAATATTCCGGCCGTCACCTGGCGATGATCGAGGTGGCGGCCATGGTCCGCCTGACCCTGTTCATCGCCCTGATCGGCTGCCTGTTCGCCCCCTGGGGCATGGCCCAGCCGGGCGGCGGGCCGGTGGGGATCATGGTCGGCATGGGCGCCTTCGTCGCCAAGTCCTTCGTGCTGGCCACCGCCCTGGCGTGGTTCGAGACCGCCATCGCCAAGATGCGGGTGTTCCGCTACGCCGATTTCCTGGGCGGCGCGCTGCTGCTGGGCCTGCTGGCGACCATCTTCCTTTACGTCTCCGAGGCGGTGTGATGCTGCAGCAATTCTCCTACGACCTCGCCCACCTGATCGGCGCCACGGTGCTGATGGCGGGGTTCGGGATGCTCTACCAGCGCCGCATCTTCGCCGTTCTCAACACCTTCGCCTTCCAAGCCTTCGCCCTGGCCGCCGCCGCCGCCTGGCAGGCGCACGTGCAGCACGCGCCGCACCTCTACGCCACCGCCGCCATCGCGCTGGTGTTCAAGGCCCTGCTGGTGCCCTTCGCCCTGCACTGGCTGGTCGAGCGCTTGGGGATCCACCGTACGGTGGAGACCGCGCTGTCCATCGGCTGGACCATGATCGTCGGGGTGGCGCTGGTGGCGCTGTCGATCCTGCTGGTGCTGCCGGTCACCGCCAAGGCGGCGGCGCTGACCCGCGAGAGCCTGGCCCTGGCCATGAGCGTGGTGCTGCTGGGCATGCTGATGATGATCACCCGGCGCAACGCGGTGACCCAGGTGGTCGGCTTCATGGCGCTGGAGAACGGGCTGATCCTGGCGGCGGTGTCGGCCAAGGGCATGCCGCTGGTGGTCGAGATCTCCATCGCCTTCTCGGTGCTGGTGGCCATGACCCTGTTCGGCATCTTCTTCTTCCGCATCCGCGAGCGCTTCGACACCCTGGACCTGCACTATCTGGAAACCTATCGCGGGGACCGATCATGACCGCGCTGGAGCAGCTGCAGGCGGCCAACCCGCTGTTCTGGATCCTGGGGCTGCCGCTGGGCGCCGCCGGGTTCCTGGCGGTGCTGCCGTCGTGGCGGCTGGCCTCGGTGCTCAACGTCTTCATCTCGGCCGCCACCTTCGCCGCCTCGCTGATGCTGTTCCAGCAGCGCCCGGCGCCCAGCCGGTTGCTGTTCATCGACGACTTCAACATCTACCTGGTGGTGCTGACCGCCTTCGTCGGCTTCACCACCGCGCTGTTCTCGGCCGCCTACATCGCCCGCGAGACCGAGGCCGAGCGCCTGAGCCCGGTGCATCTGCGCTTCTACCACTCCATGTACCAGGCCTTCCTGTTCACCATGCTGCTGGCGCTGACCGCCAACAACACCGGGGTGATGTGGGTGGCGGTCGAGGCGGCGACGCTGACCACCGTGCTGATGGTCAGCCTGTACCGCTCGCGCGAGGCCATCGAGGCGGCGTGGAAATACTTCATCCTGTGCTCGGTGGGCATCGGCCTGGCGCTGTTCGGCACCACCCTGGTCTATCTGGCGGCGCAGCCGGTGATGGGCGACGGCGCCGACGCCATGGCGTGGACGCTGATGATCGGGCGCGCCGCCGAGTTCCAGCCCGACCTGCTGAACCTGGCCTTCGTCTTCGTGCTGGTGGGCTACGGCACCAAGGTCGGCCTGGCGCCGCTGCATGCCTGGCTGCCCGACGCCCATGCCGAGGGCCCCACCCCCATCTCGGCGGTGCTGTCGGGCCTGCTGCTGAACGTCGCCCTTTACGCCCTGCTGCGCTTCAAGATGCTGATCTCGGCCAACGGCCAGACTTTGCCGGCGGGGCCGCAGATGATCATGATGGGGCTGTCGTCGCTGTTCCTGGCCGCCTTCATGCTGTACCGGCGCGGCGACATCAAGCGGCTGTTCGCCTATTCCTCCATCGAGCACATGGGCATCGTCACCTTCGCCTTCGGCATCGGCGGGCCGCTGGCCAATTTCGCCGGCCTGCTGCACATGACCATGCACTCGCTGACCAAGTCGGCCATCTTCTTCGCCGTCGGCGTCATCACCCAGAACACCGGCACCAAGCGCCTCGCCGAGATCCGCGGCCTCACCGTCAGCCATCCGGTGCTGGGCTGGGGCCTGGTGGTGGCGGTGCTGGCCATCGCCGGCATGCCGCCCATGGGCGTGTTCATGAGCGAGTTCCTGGTGGTCAGCAGCACCTTCGCCACCCAGCCGCTGCTGGCGGTGCCGCTGATTCTCGGTCTGCTGCTGGCCTTCGCCGCCCTGGTCACCCGGCTGCAGGGGCTGGCCTTCGGCACCCCGGCCGCCACCCGGGGCTACGGCCGGGCCGGCTGGCTGTCGACGACGCTGGCCTATGTGCCGCTGTGGGTCCATCTGGCGCTGGTGGTGGTGGCCGGGCTGTGGCTGCCGCGGCCGCTGGTGGAATGGTTCGAGACCGTGGCGCGGATGCTGGGGTGACGCCGAGATGATGGGCAACGTCACATTGCTGGAGTTCCTGTCGGGCGGGCGCGAGGTGCCCGGCCACAAGCCGTGGCCGCGCTATCAGCTGGACGCGCGCGGCTGGCGGGCGCTGGTCGAGCAGATGACGGTGTCCAACTGGGAGGTGCTGGCCGAATGGGGCGAGCCGGCCGAGGTGCACGTCCTGCTGCGCGGCGAGGATTCGGGCGCCATCGCCGTGGTGTCGCATCCCTGTCCCGACGGCAAGTTCTTCGCGCTGGGGCGGGTGCGACCCTCGGCCATCCGGCTGGAGCGCGCCATCCGCGACCTGTGGGGCCTGGTGCCCGAGGGGCTGGAGGACCAGCGCCCGTGGCTCGACCACGGCCGCTGGGGCGTGCGCCATCCGCTGGGCAAGCCGCGCCAGTACGACGGCGAGCCCTACACCTACCGCTTCCTCACCGCCGAGGGCGACGGGCTGCACCAGATTCCGGTGGGGCCGGTCCATGCCGGGGTGATCGAGCCCGGCCATTTCCGCTTCCACTGCCAGGGCGAGACGGTGGTCCGCCTTGAGGAACGCCTGGGCTACGTCCACAAGGGCATCGCCGGGCTGGTGGCCGGCCGCCCGGTGGCCGACGCCGCCCGCATCGTCGCCCGGGTGTCGGGCGATTCCACCGTCGCCTATTCCCTGGCCTTCGCCCGCGCCGTCGAGGCCGCTTTGGGCATCGAGCCGCCGCCGCGGGCGGTGTGGCTGCGCGCCCTGATGGCCGAGTTCGAGCGCATCGCCAACCACGTCTTCGACATCGGCGCCATCTGCAACGACGCCGCCTTCGCCATCATGCTGGGGCACATGGGGGCGCTGCGCGAGAAGCTGCTGCGCGGCAACGATTTGTGCTTCGGCCACCGGCTGCTGATGGACCGGGTGGTGCCGGGCGGCGTCGCCGCCGACCTGTCCGAGGCCGGGCGCGAGGCGCTGGGCCACATGCTCTACGGCGTGCGCAAGGGCTTCGAGCAGGCGGTGGCGCTCTACGACAGCACGCCGTCGCTGCTCGACCGCACCACCGGCACCGGCGTGGTGGGCGGCGCCCTGGTCCATCGCTTCGGCGCCGGCGGCTTCGTCGGCCGCGCCTCGTCGCGGGGCCACGACGCCCGCCGCCTGCCCGGCTACCCGCCCTATGACGAGCTGGATTTCGAGGTGCCGGTGATGGCCGAGGGCGACGTCCACGCCCGCATCATGGTCCGCGTCGCCGAGGTGCGCGCCTCGTTCAAGCTGATCGACCAGATCCTGGCCCAGCTGCCCGACGGTCCGGTGCTGGCGCCGCTGATGCTCAGGGGCGCCGGCGAGGGGGTGGCGGCGGTGGAGAGCTTCCGCGGCGAGGTGATCGTCTGGGTCCGGGTCTCCGAGGCCGGCAAGGTGGTGCGCCTGCACGCCCACGACCCCAGCTGGTTCCAATGGCCGCTGCTGGAGGCCGCCATCGACGGCAACATCGTCGCCGACTTCCCGCTGTGCAACAAGTCGTTCAATTGTTCCTATTCGGGGCATGACCAGTGAAGATTAGTTCACCGCAAAGACACAAAGGGCACGAAGAAGGAATGAGGAAGATTAGTTCTTCTTTTTATTCTTCGTGCTCTTTGTGTCTTTGTGGTGAATTACTTTATTCGAGGAGCTTTCGATGATTCCCCCCATCGCCAAGTTCCTCGCCCGCCACCTGCTGAAGGGCCCGTACACCATGCGCGGCGCCCCCGACCCGGATGCCGACGGGCTGCTCGAGCTGGCCGAGGCGCTGGGGCAGCGGGCGCGGGGACGGCTGGGCCGCAGCCTGGCCATCCGCGAGGTCGATGCCGGCAGCTGCAACGGCTGCGAGCTGGAGATCCACGCCGTCAACAATCCGGTCTACGACCTGGAACGCTTCGGCATCAAGTTCACCGCCTCGCCGCGCCACGCCGACGTGCTGCTGGTGACCGGCCCGGTGACCTGGAACATGGCCGAGGCGCTGATGCGCACCTATGAGGCCACCCCGGCGCCGAAATGGGTGGTGGCCATGGGCGATTGCGCCCGCGACGGCGGCTGCTTCGCCGGGTCCTACGCGGTGGCCGGCGGGGTCTCGGCCATCATCCCGGTCGACCTGCACATCAAGGGCTGCCCGCCGCCGCCCAGGGACATCCTGGCCGGCCTTCTCGCCCTGCTGGAGACGGTTTCGGCGCGGTAGCATAACCCCCCCCCCTGTGACATCCGTCGGACCCGCCCTCCGCGCCCTTGTCCGCCCCAGGTCCGGCGCGCCATCCTGCGCCCCGCCGGCACGGGCCGGCGTTCCGTGACGGGGTGTCGGACATGCGCGCAATGCCGCTGGTGCTGGGTGGGCTGGGAACCGTTGCCGTGATCCTGTGGCTGGCCACCGCCCCGGCCGGCGCGGTGGCACCGTCGCCCGAGGCCGGGGCCGATCTGGCCGCCCGCTGGTGCGCCGGCTGCCATGTGGTCGGGCCATCGGGGGCCGGCACCGATTCCGCGCCCAGCTTCGCCGCCATCGCCGGGCGCCGCGACAGCGCCGAGATCCGCGCCTTCCTGGTCAAGCCCCATGCCCGGCCCATGCGCGGGTTTTCCCTGAGCACGCGCGAGATCGAGGACGTCGCCGCTTATATCGAGACGCTGGAGCAGCGCGCCGAAACCGGGCGGTGAGGGTTACCCGCGCTCCAGCACGGCGCGCAGGTTGACGCCCTTGAGGTCGTCGGTATCGATCACCGAATCGCGGCGGTCGTGGTGGTCGCGCGAGGCCACGCGCACCCGCGCGATGGCGTCGTTCAGGTCGTTCAGCGCCGTCACCATGTCGGGCGAGAAATCGGCCACATCGACGCCGTTGATGTAGGTGGTGAGATCCATGGAATAGGCGTCCAGCATGCGCAGGTGGTCGGCCAGCGAGCGCGGACGCTTGTTGTAGAGCTTGTGGGCGGCGCGGATGTTGGCCAGGAAGATGGCGATCAGGCCGCGGATGAAGGGGTCGCAGGCCGCCAGCTTGCCGTCGAACACCGCCTTGGGCACGCGCACCAGCACGGTGTGGGTGTCGGCTATCGCGGTGGCCATGCGCGGGCTGCCGTCGATCACCGCCATCTCGCCGAAGATGCCGCCCGGCTTGATGCTGCCCAGGCGCACCCTCTCGCCGTCGATCTCCTTGAACACCGCCACCTCGCCGGATTCCACCACATAGGCGGCATCGCCGTTGTCGCCTTGCTCGAAGATGACCTTGCCGGCTTCGATACTGCGGCGGTCGAGAAGCGGGGTCTTGGTCATGGGGGCTCGTCTGGACGCGGCGACGCGCCATTCTTGGCACCTTGCGGGCGGGCTGGCAACCATTCGCGACGGGCCTACGCGGAAGACCCCGGCGTCCCCATATGGCTGGCACCGACATTTCGGGCGTGCCCCTGCCTTGACGCCCCCATCTTGACGCCCTGGGCGGGGCTTCATAGAGTGAATGCTAATGGATGCCGGCGGGCGGTGCCCGCCCGGTGAACGACACGAACGAGGATGCTGGCGATGATGAACGTGACGGATGCGAGCTTCGAGGCCGACGTGCTGAAGGCCGCGGGCCCGGTGCTGGTGGATTTCTGGGCCGAGTGGTGCGGTCCCTGCCGCCAGATCGCTCCGGCGCTGGAGGATCTGGCCCGCGAGATGGGCGACAAGGTCACCGTCGCCAAGATCAACATCGACGACAACCCCGCCACCCCCGGCAAGTACGGCGTGCGCGGCATCCCGACCCTGATGATCTTCAAGAACGGCCAGGTCGCCGCCACCAAGATCGGCGCCCTGCCCAAGAGCAAGCTGTACGAATGGGTCGAGGCCAGCCTGTAGGCTGAACCCGCTTCGGCATGAAAGACCCCGCCTCCGCAAGGGGGCGGGGTTTTTTTACGTCTCCCTCCCCATGGAAGGGGAGGGGAGATGTCTTCACCGCGTCGCCGCCAGCCCTTCCGGCTTGCCCACCACCACCACGCTGAGCCGCGCCGGGTCGAGCAGGCGTTTGGCCACCCGGCGCACGTCGGCGAGGGTCACCGCCTCGATGTAGCCGTTGCGCTTGTCCAGGTAGTCGATGCCCAGATCGTCCAGCTGCATGGCCACCAGCAGGCCGGCGATGGCGGCGGTGGAATCCAGCTGCAGCGGGAACGAGCCGGTGAGATAGGTCTTGGCGTCGGCCAGTTCGGTCTCGCTCGGCCCCTCCTCGCCCATGCGGCGCCACTCGGCGCGGATGAGGTCGAGGGATTCGGCGATGCGGGCGTTCTGGGTGGCGACGCCGCCGACGATCAGTCCGGCGCGGTCGTAGGGCGACAGGTAGGAATAGACGGAATAGGCCAGGCCCCGCTTCTCGCGCACCTGTTCGGTCAGCCGCGACGAGAAGCCGCCGCCGCCCAGGATGTAGTTCATCACATAGGCGGCGTACCAGTCGGGATCGTCGCGCTTCGGCCCCGCCTCGCCGAACATGGCCACGCTCTGCGGGTTGTCCTTCGTCACCACCATCGTGGCGCCGGGCGCCTTGGGCGCGGTCTCGGGCACCGTGATCCCGGGGTGGCGGGCGGGCAGGGCGGCGAAAGTGGAATCCAGCAGCGGCTTCAACTGCTCGGGGGTGATGTCGCCGACCACGCCGATCACCATGCCGTCGCGGGCCAGCCAGGTGCGGGCATAGGCCTTCAGCTCGGCGGTGGTGACGGCCTTCACCGTCTCGGGTTCGCCGCGCACGGCGCTGGCATAGGGGTGGCCGGCGAAGGCCTGGCGGAACCAGGCCCGCGCCGCCACCGCCTCGGGGCTTTGCAGCTCGCGCGCCAGCCCGGCCAGGATCTGGCTGCGGATGCGCTCGACCGGCTCCTTGTCGAAGCGGGCCTGGGTCAGGGCCAGGCGGAACAGCTCGAAGGCGGCGTCGCGGTTCTCGCTCAGGGTCTTGAGGCGGCCGCGGAACTCGTCGCGTCCGGCCTCGAAGCCGAGATCGATGGCGAGGTCCTCCAGGCGGCCCTGGAAGGCCTGGGAATCGTAAGGCCCCGCCCCCTCGTCGAGCAGGCCCGAGACCATGTTGGCCAGCCCGGGCCGCGCCTCCACCGCGGCGCCGCCGCGGAAGGCCACCGACAGGGCGACGATGGGATTGGCGTGGTCCTGCACCAGCCAGGCCTCGATGCCCTTGGGGCTGACCACCCGTTCGACGGTGACGGCGCCGGCGGACAGCGGCCAGGCCGCCAGCAGGGCCAGCAGGACGAGAATGCGGCGCATGTCAGTTCTCCACCGGAGCGGCGGCCGTGGCGATCGGTTTGGGCAGCAGTACGCCGGTGACCGAGGCGCGCTCGTCCAGCACCGCGCGGGCGGCGGCGTTGACCGCCTCGGGGGTGACCTGGGCGATGCGCTGCGGCCACGCCTCGACGTCGGCGACGCTCTGGCCGGTGGTCAGCGCCTCGCCCAGCACCCGGGCGGCGGTGTGCAGGCTGTCGCGGGCATAGACGACGTTGGCCTTCAGGCGGGTCTTGGCCCGTTCGACCTCGGCGGCGCTGATGCCGGCGCCGGTGGCGCGGGCCAGTTCCTTCAGCACCGCCGCCTCCAGCCGGTCCATGGGCACGCCGGGGCGCGGCGTGGCGCCGATGCCGAAGCTGGCCATGTCCAGCGCCGAGGGGTCGTACCAGGCCGAGGCCCCGGCGGCGATGCCCTGCTCGACCACCAGCGCCTTGTACAGCCGGCTGGTGGCGCCGCCGCCCATGATCTCGGCCAGCACCTGAAGGGCATAGGCCTGGGCCTTGTCGGGCGAGGTGTAGCTGGGGGCGATGTAGGTGCGGTTCCAGGATGGCTGCTGCACCCGGGCGTCCTCCAGCACCACCCGGCGGGCGGCCACCTGGGGCGGCTCGGCGGCGCGCAGGCGCGGCGGCACGGTCTCGGGCTTGAGCGGGCCGTAATACTTCTCGGCCAGCGCCTTGACCTCCTCGGGGCGGACGTCGCCGGCCACCACCAGGATGGCGTTGTTGGGGGCGTACCAGCGCCGGTAATAGTCCAGCGCGTCCTCGCGGTTGAGGGCGGCGACTTCCGAGGCCCAGCCGATCACCGGGCGGCGGTAGGGGTGGTTGAGGTAGAGGGCTGCCTCGACCCGCTCGGACAGCAGCGCCGAGGGGCTGTTGTCGGTGCGCGAGCGGCGCTCCTCGAGCACCACGTCGCGCTCGGTGACGACATTCGCCTCATCCAGCGTCAGGTTGCGCATGCGGTCCGCCTCCATCTTCATCACCAGCTCCAGGCGGTCGGCGGCGATGTTCTGGAAATAGGCGGTGTAGTCGGACGAGGTGAAGGCGTTGTCGCGGCCGCCGTTCCTGGCCACGATCTTCGAGAAGGCGCCGGGCGGGACCTCGGGCGTGCCCTTGAACATCAGATGCTCGAGCAGGTGGGCGATGCCGCTCTTGCCCGGCGGCTCGTCGGCGGCGCCGACCCGGTACCACACCATGTGGCTGACGATGGGGGCCCGGTGGTTTTCGACCACCACCACCTGCAGGCCGTTGCCCAGGGTATGGGTGGTGGGGTTGAACACCTGGGCGGCGGCCGGTCCGGAAACGACGGGGACCAGCGCCAGCAGGGCGACAGCGAACACGCGGATGAACATGCCTCCTCCGATCAACCCGGAAACGCCATCGGGATATAGGCCCGGGGCGCAGAGACCACAAGGCCGCGACTTCAGTCCCGGAGAGGCGTGGCGGGGCGGGCGGCGGCAACCTGGTCGGCGCTGTCGAAGGACATCAGCACCTCGCCGGTGCGGACGTCGATGCAGCGGAAGGCCAGGCGGCGGCTGGTGTCGGTGGGGACCCACAACAACTCGGTCATGCCGCTGCGGGCGATCCCGGCCATCACCGGGGCGGCCCGCTCGCACTGGGCGACGGTGTCGAAGGGCTGAGGGCTGGCGCTGTAGCTGCACAGCGGGCCCAGGCAGGCGACCACGAAGGCTGTAATGGGCATGGCGCACCTCGCTCGGCTGTAAACGATGATACCCCGCAATGATGTAACTTTTCTTACACATGGGATGCCGGGGATGGGGATGAAGCCGTCCCCGGCGGTCCATGGTCAGGGCATTGCAGGAACCGGGCCAGGCGAGGGAAAGGGAAAAGTCAGGCCGATTGCGCCCGCATGCGGCGGCGCACGCTCGACAGCGTATGGGTCATGTCGGGGTGGAGCGGGGCCAGCATCTCGGCAAGCGAGGCCGCCTGCTGGCGGTCGATGGGCTGGCCCTCGAGTTCGCGGCGCAGCAGATGGGCGAGGCGCATCCAGTGGCTGGTGGTGTCCATGATCGCTTCCGGGGGCTGTTTTTGACTGGTTCCAGGGTGCCCCCGCCGAGGCCGTCACGGGAATACGGCCTCGGTATGCTTATCCATCGGCATGTGCGCATGTCCGACTTTCGGATAAAAGATAAGTCGGGTCAAACCCTTAGCGGTCATGCCAAAAGGTGTATTCCGATATTCCAATTTGCATAGGTTGGCAGCATAATGCGCCGCCGCCTGGACAGGCGGCAGGGCGGCACTGAACAGCGGACGAAGCGATCATGAGCGTATTGACGTGGCACGACGGCCTGAACGTCGGCGTCGGATTCATGGACCGGGACCATGAGGCGGCGGCCGCGCAGATCAACCACCTGGCGGAAGCCGGCCTGCCCGAGCGCATCGCCCTGCTGCCCCACTTCATCGACCATTGCCGCGAGCACTTCGCCCGCGAGGAGGCGATGATGGAAGCCACCGGCTTCTTCGCCTTCGGCTGCCACCAGGGCGAGCACCAGCGGGTGCTGGCCGAACTGGATGCGGTGCTGGCCAGGCTGCGGTCGGGCGAGCCCATGGATCGCTATTTCACCGAGGACCTGCCCGGCTGGCTGATGATCCACCGCAACACCATGGACTTCGTCACCGCCGAATTCGCCCGCGCCAACGGCTACCGGGAATAGCGGAGGCGTTCCCATAGGGGCCGACCTGGCCGAGGCCTCGTTTCATTCGGGCCTCATCCTGAGGAGCCGCCGCAGGCGGCGTCTCGAAGGACGAGGCCCGTCGCACCGGCATCCATGGCCCACCTCACCCTTCGAGACGCCCCCCAAGGGGGCTCCTCAGGGTGAGGCTACGCATACGAAACGACCCGACGTCTCAGCCCATCTTGTCCAGTTCGCGGACGATGGCCTCGCCCATCACCGTGGTCGAGACCTTGGCCTTGCCCGCCGCCATGATGTCGCCGGTGCGCAGGCCGCCGGCCAGCACGGTCTTGACCGCGTTGTCGATCATGTCCGCCTCGGCGGTCATGTCGAAGGAATAGCGCAGGCACATGGAGAAGCTGAGGATGCAGGCCAGCGGGTTGGCCATGTCCTTGCCGGCGATGTCGGGGGCCGAGCCGTGCACCGGCTCGTACAGGGCCTTGCGCGCCCCGGTGGCATCGGCGGCGCCCAGGCTGGCCGAGGGCAGCATGCCCAGGCTTCCGGTCAGCATGGCGGCGCAGTCGGACAGGATGTCGCCGAACATGTTCTCGGTGACCATGACGTCGAACTGGCGGGGATTGCGCACCAGCTGCATGGCGGCGTTGTCGACGTACAGATGCTCCAGCTCCACGTCGGAATATTCCTCCTTGTGCAGCTTGATCATCTCCTCGCGCCACAGCACGGTGCATTCCAGCACGTTGGCCTTGTCGACGCTGGTCAGCTTCTTGCGGCGCTTGCGCGCCAGGTCGAAGGCGGCGCGGCCGATGCGCTGGATCTCCGAGGTGGTGTAGGTCAGGGTGTTGACGCCCTTGCGCTGGCCGTCGGGCAGCGTCTCGATGCCGCGCGGCTGGCCGAAGTAAAGGCCGCCGGTAAGCTCGCGCACGATCATGATGTCGAGGCCCTTGACCACCTCGGGCTTCAGGGTCGAGGCCTCGACCAGGGCGTCGAACACCACCGCCGGGCGCAGGTTGGCGAACAGGCCCATCTCCTTGCGGATCTTCAGCAGGCCGCGCTCGGGCTTCTTCTCGAACGGCAGGTCGTCCCACTTGGGGCCGCCCACCGCGCCCAGCAGCACGGCGTCGGCGGCCATGGCGTCGGCCAGGGTCTCGTCGGCCAGCGGGGTGCCGTGGACGTCATAGGCGGAGCCGCCGATCAGCCCTTCCGAGACGTCGAAGGCGACGCCGCGCTTCTTGCCCATCCAGTCGATGATGCGGCGGACCTGGACCATGACTTCCTGGCCGATACCGTCGCCGGGCAGGATGAGAAGCTTCTTGGCGGACATGGAAGATTGCTCCTTAGAAAAGGACGGACAATTCACCACGAAGACACAAAGGACACAAAGAATATTTCCCCTTCGTGCGATTTGTGTCTTTGTGGTGGAATCAAACTACAGCCAGGGCGAGGATTGCTTGCGGGCGGCCTCGAAGGTGGCGATCTTGGCGTCCTTCATCAGCGTCAGGCCGATATCGTCCAGGCCGTTGATCAGGCAGTGCTTGCGGAACGAATCCACCTCGAACGGCGTCGTGCTGCCATCGGGGGCGGTGATGGTCTGGTTCGGCAGATCGATGGTGAAGGTGGCGTTGGCGCCGTTCTGCGCCTGCGCCATCAGCGCCTCCACCTGCGCCTGCGGCAGGACCACCGGCAGGATGCCGTTCTTGAAGCAGTTGTTGAAGAAGATGTCGGCGAAGCTGGGCGCGATGACGCAGCGGATGCCGAAATCCAGGATCGCCCACGGCGCATGCTCGCGCGACGAGCCGCAGCCGAAATTGGCGCCGGCCACCAGGATGCTGGCCTGGCGCCAGGCCGGCTGGTTCAGCACGAACTCGGCCACTTCCTTGCCGTCGGGGGTGTAGCGCATCTCGTCGAACAGGTTCTTGCCCAGCCCGGTGCGCTTGATGGTCTTCAGGAACTGCTTGGGGATGATCATGTCGGTGTCGACGTTGATCATCGGCAACGGCGCCGCGACGCCGGTGAGAACGGTGAACTTGTCCATTGCGCACTCCGTTTGCAGTCCGCCGGAATGAAAAAAGAGGAATCACCACAGAGACACAGAGATATTTCCCAGGCTCGTCATGCCCGGGCTCGACCCGGGCATCCACGCGGTTTTGGCGTGGATCGCCGGGTCGAGCCCGGCGATGACGACAACGGAAGCAAGGGCCTCTCTGTGCCCTCCGTGTCTCTGTGGTTCCTATTCCCTTTTCAAACAGCGGTAAACGTTTTCCACCGTGTCCGGCGGAGGGGCTTTTCCTACTTCAACTCCCGCACGTCGGTCAGCTTGCCGGTCACCGCGGCCGCCGCGGCCATGGCCGGGCTGACCAGGTGGGTGCGGCCGCCGCGGCCCTGGCGGCCCTCGAAGTTGCGGTTCGAGGTGCTGGCCGAGCGCTGGCCGGGCTTCAGCTGGTCGGCGTTCATGGCCAGGCACATGGAGCAGCCGGGCTCGCGCCATTCGGCGCCGGCTTCGATGAAGATCCGGTCCAGGCCCTCGGCTTCCGCCTGTTCCTTGACCAGGCCGGAGCCGGGGACGATCAGCGCCTGCACGCCGGGGGCCACCTTGCGGCCCTTGAACACCTCGGCGGCGGCGCGGAAGTCCTCGATGCGGCCGTTGGTGCACGAGCCGATGAACACCACGTCGACGGCGATGTCGGTGGCCTTCATGCCGGGCTTCAGGCCCATGTAGTCGAGCGAGCGCGCGACCGCCTTCTTCTTGGCCTCGTCCTTGATGTCGGCGGGGTCGGGCACGGTGCCGGTGATGGCGATGACGTCCTCGGGGCTGGTGCCCCAGGTGATCTGCGGCACCAGGGTCGCGGCGTCCAGCTCGATCTCGGCGTCGAACTTGGCGCCTTCGTCGGTGTACAGCGTCTTCCACCACGCCATGGCGGCTTCCCAGGCGGCGCCCTTGGGGGCGCGCGGCTTGCCCTTGATGTACTCGAAGGTGGTGGCGTCGGGGGCGACCAGGCCGGCGCGGGCTCCGGCCTCGATGGTCATGTTGCAGACCGTCATGCGGCCTTCCATGGACAGCGCGGTGATGGCCTCGCCGGCGAATTCCACCACGTAGCCGGTGCCGCCGGCGGTGCCGATCTTGCCGATGATGGCCAGCACGATGTCCTTGGCGGTGACCCCGGCCGGGGCCTTGCCCTTGACGGTGATGCGCATGTTCCTGGCCGGCTTCTGCACCAGGGTCTGGGTGGCCAGCACGTGCTCGACCTCCGAGGTGCCGATGCCGAAGGCCAGCGCCCCGAAGGCGCCGTGGGTGGCGGTGTGGGAATCGCCGCAGACGATGGTGGTGCCGGGCAGGGTGAAGCCCTGCTCGGGGCCGACGATGTGGACCACGCCCTGGCGGACATCGTCCATGGCGTAGTACTCGACGCCGAAATCGCGGGCGTTCTGCTCCAGGGTCTCCACCTGGACCCGGCTTTCCTCGTTCTCGATGCCCTTCGAGCGGTCGGTGGTCGGCACGTTGTGGTCGGCCACCGCCAGCGTCGCCTCGGGGTGGCGGACCTTGCGGCCGGCCATGCGCAGGCCTTCGAACGCCTGCGGGCTGGTGACCTCGTGGACCAGGTGGCGGTCGATGTAGATCAGGCAGGTGCCGTCGTCCTGGACATCGACCAGGTGGGCGTCCCAGATCTTGTCGAACAGCGTGCGCGGCTTGGACATCTTGCTCCCTCGCGAAACATGACCGGACGGCAATATAGAACCGCCACAGGCCGATGCAGCCCGGGAGCTTCCCAGGCTGCAAGGTTCATTGTCGATCGTCGTCCCCGCGCAGGCGGGGACCCAGGGAGTGCACCCACAGCCATTCCGCGACCCTGGATTCCCGCCTTCGCGGGAATGACGAAGGGAAAGGCTGCTGCTGGAGATTACTCCTCGGCGGCGGCGGCCGGCGCCGGCTGGGCGGCCTTGGCGGCCTTCTCGGCGGCGGCGGATTCGCGCTCGGCGGCGGTCACCTTGGCCGAATAGCCGGTGGTCTGCTCGGCGATGCGGGCCGACTTGCCGCGGCGGTCGCGCAGGTAGTACAGCTTGGCCCGGCGCACGTCGCCGCGGCGCACCACCTCGATGGAGGCGATGTTGGGGGAATAGAGCGGGAAGATACGCTCGACGCCCTCGCCGTAGCTGATCTTGCGCACCACGAAGTGGCTGTTCAGGCCGTCGTTCTTGCGGGCGATGCAGACGCCCTCATAGGCCTGGACGCGCTCGCGGTTGCCTTCGACCACCTTGACGTTGACCTTCAGGGTGTCGCCGGGGGCGAATTGGGGGATCGACTTGCCCTCGGTGAGCTTGGCGATCTGCTCCTGCTCGAGCTGCTGAATGATGTTCATGATCCTCGTTCCTTCTTACTTGCCTTCGGCAGAGGCATACCGGCGCCACAGGTCCGGTCGGCGTGCCCTCGTTGCGTCCTCGGACTGGCTCTTGCGCCAGTCGCGGATCCTCTCGTGGTGGCCGGACAGCAGAACCTCCGGCACCTTTCTGCCCTGCCAGTCGGCGGGGCGGGTATAGAGGGGGTGCTCCAGCAGCCCCCGTTCGAAACTCTCCTCGGCCAGCGATTCCTCCTTGCCCACCACCCCGGGCAGGAGCCGAACCACGGCATCCAGCATCACCAGCGCCGGGAGCTCGCCTCCCGACAGGACGAAGTCGCCGAGGCTGACCTCGACGGCGCCGTGGGCGTCCAGCACCCGCTGGTCCACCCCCTCGAAGCGGCCGCACAGCACGGTCGCCCCGGGTCCCTGCGCCAACTCCCGCACCAGGGGCTGATCCAGCAGCCGCCCGCGCGGGGTCATGTAAATCAACGGCCCCACATCCGGTCCGTCGGGTCCGCGACCGGCCCGGATGGCGGCATCGACCACGTCGGGCCGCATCACCATCCCGGCCCCGCCGCCGAAGGGCTCGTCATCCACCGACCGGTGCCGGTCGAGGGCATGGTCGCGGATGTTGACCACATCCAGCGCCCAGATCCCCCGCTCCAGCGCCCGCCCGGCCAGCGACTGGCTCAGCGGCCCGGGAAACATCTCGGGGAAGATGGTCAGCACCGTGGCGCGCCATGGGCTAGCCCTGCTTTCCACCGTCTTCCCCGTCCTTCTCGTCCTCCGCGAATGGCGGAGGAACCACCACCAGCCGTCCGCCGGCCAGGTCCACCACCGGCACCGCCGCCCGGGTGAAGGGGACCATCAGGCTGCCGCCTGCGTCGAGCCCGATGTCCAGCACGTCGCCGGCACCGAAATCGAACACCCCCCGCACCGTGCCCAGGGCCCCGCCATCCGTGGCCTCCGCCCTCAGGCCCGCCAGGTCGGAGTAGAGGAACTCGTCCTCCTCCGTCGCCGGCAGGCGTTCGCGCGGCACGAACAGCCTGGTCCCCTTCAGCGCCTCGGCGCCGTCGCGGTCCCGGATGCCGTCCAGCCTGGCGATCACCAGGCCCTTGGCTTCCCCCACCGCGTCGAGCCGGAAGCTCCGGGTCCCGTCCTCGCTCTCCACCGGGCCATAGGCGGCCACGTCGGCCGGATCGGCGGTGAAGCTCTTGACGCGGACCTGGCCCCGCACCCCCTGCGCGCCGACGATGATTCCGACGCAGACACGGGAGTCCATGGCCGACTACTCGGCCGCGGCCTCGCCACCCTCGGCGGCGGCGGCAGCGGCGGCGGCGGCGGCGCGCTCGGCCACTTCCTTGGCGCGCTGCTGGGCCTTGGCCTTGGGCTGCGGCTTCTTGGTCTGCTCGGGACGGGTCGGGGCGGCCATCAGGCCCTGGGCCGAGAACACGCGGACCAGGCGGTCGGTCGGCTGGGCGCCCATGGACAGCCAGTGCTTGATGCGCTCGGCATTGAGCGTGATGCGCTCGGCGTGGTCGGTGGGCAGCAGCGGGTTGTAGATGCCCAGCTTCTCGATGAAGCGGCCGTCACGCGGCGAACGGGCGTCGGCGACGACGATACGGTAGAACGGAGCCTTCTTGGCGCCGCCGCGGGCGAGGCGAATCTTCACAGCCATTATTCATCTTCCTCTATCTAGAACCAAATACCCTTGGCCACCTTTCCCATTTCCGTCATCGCCGGGCTTGACCCGGCGATCCATGGATGCCCGGGTCGAGCCCGGGCATGACGGGATGGGGGTCAGCGGCCGAACTTTCCGAACCCGCCGCCGCCCGGGGGCAGCAGCCCCGCGAGACCGTGGCGGGCGAAACCCTTTTGTCCCATCTTGCCGACCTTCTTCATCATGTCGGCCATCTGCTGGTACTGCTTGATCAGCTTGTTGACGTCCTGGACCGAGACGCCGGCGCCGGCGGCGATGCGGCGCTTGCGCGACGCCTTGATGAGGTCGGCGTTGCGGCGCTCGGCCGGGGTCATGGACTGGATGATCGCCTTCTGCCGCCCCAGCGCCTTGTCGTCGATCTTGGCGTCCTTCAACTGGGCGGCCATCTTGCCGATGCCCGGCAGCATGCCGAGGATGCCCTTGAGGTCGCCCATCTTCTCGACCTGCTTGAACTGGGTCAGCATGTCTTCCAGGTCGAACTTGCCCTTCTGGATGCGCTTGGCGAGCTTCTCGGCCTCGTCGTGATCGACGGTCTCGATGGCCTTCTCGACCAGCGACACCACGTCGCCCATCCCCAGGATGCGCCCGGCGATGCGGTCGGGGTGGAAGACCTCCAGCGCGTCCAGCTTCTCGCCCTGGCCGAGGAACTTGATGGGCCGGCCGGTGACGTGGCGCATGGACAGCGCGGCACCGCCGCGGGCGTCGCCATCGACGCGGGTCAGCACGATGCCGGTGACGCCGACCTTCTCGTTGAACTCGCGGGCCAGGGTGACGGCGTCCTGGCCGGTCATGGCGTCGGTCACCAGCAGGGTTTCCACCGGCTTGGCGACGTCGCGCACGGCGGCGACCTCGGCCATCAGTTCCTGGTCGATGTGCAGCCGGCCGGCGGTGTCCAGCACCACCACGTCGTAGCCCTCGCGGCGGCCCATCTCCAGGGCGCGCCGGGTGATGGCCACCGGCATCTCGCCCATGACCACGGGCAGCGAACCGACATCGGCCTGGCGCGCCAGGATCTCCAATTGCTGCTGCGCCGCGGGGCGGTAGACGTCCAGCGAGGCCAGCAGCACCTTCTTCTTCTGCGCCTTCAGGCGCACCGCCAGCTTGCCCGAGGTGGTGGTCTTGCCCGAGCCCTGCAGGCCGACCATCAGGATGACCGCCGGCGGAACGGCGTTGAGGTTGAGCTCGACCCCCTCGGTGCCCAGGGTGGCGACCAGCTCGTCATGGACGATCTTGACCACCATCTGGCCGGGGGTGACCGACTTCACCACCTCGGATCCGATGGCGCGGTCCTTGACGCGGGCGACGAAGTCCTTGACCACCGGCAGCGCCACGTCGGCTTCCAGCAGCGCCACCCGCACCTCGCGCAGGGCTTCCGTGACGTCGGCCTCGGACAGCGCACCGCGGCCGGTGAGCTTGTCGAAGACCTTGGACAGGCGCTGCGAGAGCGTATCGAACATGGGACCGTGGGTACTCCGAATGCGAACGCGCAAAACACGAACACGCCAGTGCGCGTAACGTCGCGGACTGGCGGGCCACCGTGGTGGCGGAATCTTCGAACGAACCGAAGAGGGGAGGTCATTACGCCCGCCGCCGCCGCGAGTCAAGCCTTTCCCCCATATCCCTGCCCCCATATCCCTTGCCCTCTGTCGCGAACGGGCATATGAACCCCCGACGAGTCAGCCGATGGGGAACAGCATGAAGTACGCACGCAAGCGGGTTCTGGTGACGGGCGGCGCCGGCTTCCTGGGATCGCACCTGTGCGAGCGCCTGCTGGCCCAGGGCTGCGACGTGCTGTGCGTCGACAATTTCTTCACCGGTGCCAAGGACAACATCGCCCATCTGATGGGCAATCCCTACTTCGAGCTGGTGCGCCACGACGTCACCTTCCCGCTCTACATCGAGGTGGACGAGATCTACAACCTGGCCTGCCCGGCCTCGCCGATCCACTATCAGCGCGATCCGGTGCAGACCACCAAGACCAGCGTCCACGGCGCCATCAACATGCTGGGCCTGGCCAAGCGGGTCGGCGCCAAGATCTTCCAGGCCTCCACCTCCGAGGTCTACGGCGATCCGGAAGTCCATCCCCAGGTCGAGGATTACCGCGGCGCCGTCAACCCCATCGGCCCGCGCGCCTGCTACGACGAGGGCAAGCGCTGCGCCGAGACCCTGTTCTTCGACTACTGGCGCCAGCATTCCCTGCGCATCAAGGTGGCGCGCATCTTCAACACCTACGGGCCGCGCATGCATCCCGACGACGGCCGGGTGGTCTCCAACTTCATCGTCCAGGCGCTGGAGGGCCGGCCCATCACCATCTACGGCGACGGCAGCCAGACCCGCTCGTTCTGCTTCGTCGATGACCTGATCGAGGGCTTCATCCGCCTGATGGATTCGCCCGACGAGGTCACCGGGCCGGTCAACCTGGGCAACCCGCACGAAATGACCATCCGCCAGCTGGCCGAGACGGTCATCCGGATGACCGGGGCCAAGTCCGAGCTGGTGGTCAAGCCGCTGCCGGCCGACGATCCCCTGCAGCGCCAGCCCGACATCACCCGCGCCCGCACCCTTCTGGACTGGGAGCCGACGGTGAAGCTCGAGGACGGACTGCAGCGCACCATCGAGTACTTTAGAAGCAAGATTGCCTGACCGCGTCCGGGCCGCGACTATACCTTGGGGCTACGCCGTTGCCAGCGGGGCGGTTCGCCGATACCATTCGGTCATAGGATGGCCGGGGGCGGCGCCGCAGGACGGAGTGCTTGAGTGACCGACAGCGAAGGCGCGATCGATCGGGCGACATATGACGAACTGGCCGCCCGGGCCGGTGGGCTGGCGGCCAGTCTGCCCGGCTTCGCCTTTCAGCGCCGCATGGACGGCGACGGCGCCCTGTCCTATTCCCATTTCAGCGACAACGTCACCGCGATCCTGGGCTTCGCGCCCGAGGAGATGGCGATCAACGCCAAAGGCTGTCTGCACGTCACCCACTGGGCCGACCGTGACCAGCATCTGGCGGCCATCCGCAGGTCGGCGGACGATCTCGCCTCCTGCATCGAGGAATTCCGCGCCGTCACCAAAAGCGGCGAGGTGCGCTGGTTGAAGGGGGCATCGCGGCCCAGGCGGCTGGCCGACGGCACGGTGGTGTGGGACGGCGTGCTGATCGACGTTACCGACGGGCGGCGGGCCGAGTTCCGCCTGGACATGCTGATGGAGCATGCCGCCGATTCCATCCTGGTGATCGACGAGGCCGGCACCATCGACACCGCCAACGCCGCCGCCGAGCGGCTGTTCGGCTACAGCGCCGAGGAGCTGGCCGGCCGCGCCTTCGCGCTGCTGCTGCCCGAGGCCGACCGCCACCCGCACATCCTGTCCGCCGACCAGGCGAGCTGCGACGACGCCGAACTCTGCCAACTGGGCATCGTCGGCGGCACCGCCCACGAGCTGGTGGGCCTGCGCAAGGACGGCTCGACCTTTCCGCTGGAGCTGTCGACCAGCGAGGTCCGCATCGAGGGCCACCGCCTGTACGTGGCCATCGGCCGCGACATCACCACCCGCAAGGCCACCGAGGCGGCGCTGCGCGAGACCGAGCAGCGGCTGCGGGCCATCGCCGCCAACATGCCGGGAATGGTGTTCCAGCGCGTGCTGCGGATTTCCGGCGAGTTGGTCTACACCTATGTCAGCGAGGGCTGCCGCGCGTTCCTGGGGCTCGAGCCCGAGGCGCTGATGGCCGATTCGCAGCTGTTCCTCAACCCGCTGTCGGCCGACGAGCGCCAGCGCTTCTTCGCCCAGCTGGCCCGCTCGGCCCATGCCATGGAGCCGTTCGAGGAAGAGATGATGACCATCGGCGGCGACGGGCGCCGGCGCTGGCTGCGCGGCCAGTCGCGCCCGACCCGGCGCGACGGCGGCGACGTGGTGTGGGACGGCGTGATGATCGACGTCACCGACCGCAAGGTGGCCGAGCAGCGCCTGTCGTTCCTGGCCTATTACGATCCCCTGACCCGCCTGCCCAACCGCACCGCCTTCCTGGAGCGCTTCGCCGCCGCCCGCGAACGGGCGCAGCAACAGCACCTTCCGATGGCGGTGGTCAGCCTGGGCATCGACCGCTTCGGCATCATCAACGCCACCATGGGCCACAGCATCGGCGACCAGGTGCTGATTGCGGTGGCGGACATGCTGCAATCGGGGCTGGGCGGCGACAGCGTGATG
The DNA here is from genome assembly GCF_902729435.1 of Magnetospirillum sp. UT-4. Taxonomy (GTDB): domain Bacteria; phylum Pseudomonadota; class Alphaproteobacteria; order Rhodospirillales; family Magnetospirillaceae; genus Magnetospirillum. The sequence goes on along the minus strand of NZ_LR746522.1, from coordinate 151,327 downwards.
GCGCGGGCATCGGGCGACCGCTTCCTGCTGCTGGTCGCCAGCCAGGGTAGCAAGCGCGAGCTGGCCGACGCGGTCGAGCGCATCCATGTCCTGGCGCAGCGGCCGGTGACGGTGGGCGGCGAGGAATTCGACATTTCCGCTTCCGGCGGCGTGGCGACCTTTCCCCGCGACGGCGAAGACGCCGAGACCCTGATCAAGAACGCCGAGGCGGCGCTGCAGCGGGCCAAGGGCCAGGGGCCGGGCACCCTGCAGGTGTTCACCAAGGAGATGAGCGACCGCGCCGCCAAGACCCTGAGCCTGCAGACCAAGCTGCGCCGGGCGCTGGACGGCGGCGAGTTCATCCCCTACTTCCAGCCGCAGGTGGACCTGGTCACCGGCGAGGTGGTGGGGATGGAGGCGCTGGTCCGCTGGCAAAGCCCCGACCTGGGCATGGTGTCGCCCGGCGAATTCATTCCGGTGGCCGAAGAATCGGGCCTGATCGACGGCATCTGCGAGGTCATGCTGGAGGCCTGCGCCCGCCAGAACATGGCCTGGCAGGACAAGGGCCTGCCCAAGGTGCCGGTGGCGGTGAACGTCTCGGGTCGGCAGTTCCAGTATGCCAGGCGCCTGATCACCGCGCTGGAGACCACCCTGGACCAGTCCGGCCTGGATCCCCGCTACCTCGAGGTCGAACTGACCGAAAGCTCGGCCATGCGCGACGCCGACAACGCCATCCAGGTGGTGCAGACCCTGAAGGACATGGGCATCGCCTGCTCCATCGACGATTTCGGCACCGGCTATTCCTCGCTGTCGGTGCTGAAGCGCTTCCCCATCTCGAAGCTCAAGATCGACCGCAGCTTCGTCATGGACGTCATCACCGACCCCAACGACGCCGCCATCGTCGATGCCATCGTCGCCATGGCCAAGGCGCTCCGGATGAAGGTGGTGGCGGAAGGCGTCGAGCACGTCAAGCACCTGGAATACCTGCGCAATGTCGGTTGCGACCAGATGCAGGGCTACCTGTTCTCGCGGCCGCTGCCGGCGGCCGAGATGGAACAGCTGCTGGCCGAGGGCCGGGCGCTCTACCAGTCCGAACGGCAGACCGCCTGACGCCATACGGATTCGGGTCGGGATTCGTTTGTAGTTGACGGCCCACCCGCCCGCGCCTAATCGTTTCGCCATTGCAAAGGGGGCCGGCGCACCGCGCCGGGGACACACATGCAAGGCAGCGAGTCCCATCACGGCGGGCATCCCAGGGCGGCCTCGGCGGTCAAGCACTCCTACACCGTTCCCTGCGCCTCGGCGTTCCGCGACGCGGTCGAGGCGCTGGCGGCGCGGCGCCGGGTCAATGTCGGCGACATCGCCCGCTCGGTGCTGCTGGTGATGCCGCCGGACGCCATCGCCGCCTTTCCCGATCCCGGCGAGCCGGGCGCCGACGACCGCGAGACGGTGGTGCTGAAATCCGGCCCGGCCCAGGGCCGGCCATGGAAGCGCAAGCCGCGGCTGCAGGTGCGCATGCCGCCCGGCTTCGACCTCGGCTTCGTCCGCCGCGCCCTGGCGCTGGCCCTGGCCCTGGATGGCGGCGCCCTCAAGCTCTCCGTCGAGGACCCCAAGGCGCCGCCGCCTCCCCCGCCGCCGCCGCCGCCGCCCCCGGAACCGCAGCAGGCGCGACGCGCCACCGACCGGGCCTTCGGACGGCGGGCCAACGACGCCACCGCCGAGGAGCTGGAGCGCCTGCGCGCCATCGTCAACGTGCTCGCCTTCGAGCCGCTGGACGGCGGCGTCGGCAGCCGTGCCGAGGCGCTGCACGTGCTCGGCTTCCCGCCCGGCGCCCATCCCGACAAGCGCATGATCCGCGCCCGCTTCCGCATGCTGGCCACCATTCACCACCCCGACAGCGACCATGGCAGCCACGAGCGCATGAGCCAGCTGAACCAGGCCATGGAGTGGCTGAAGGAATAGGGTGTCGCCGTCGCCGCACTGGCGGCGCAGGCCCGACTCCCTTATATGTCGGGGGATGCAGCCCTTCGCGCTTCAGGTCGAGAGCCTCACCAAGACATTCGGGGCCGTGCGGGCGGTGGACGGGATTTCGTTCTCGGTCCGCCGCGGCTCGGTGACCGCGCTGCTGGGCGGCAACGGCGCCGGCAAGACCACCACCCTGTCCATGCTGCTGGGCCTCCTGATCCCCAGTTCGGGCTCCATCCGGGTGCTGGGCGAGGACATGGTGCGCCACCGCTACCGGGTTCTGCCCCGGCTCAACTTCTCCAGTCCCTATGTGGACCTGCCCCACCGCCTGACGGTGCGCGAGAACCTGACGGTCTACGGCCATCTCTACGGCGTGCCGGATCTCAGGGGCCGCATCGCCGAGCTGACCGCCGAGCTGGACCTGGGCGAGTTCGTCGACCGCGCCGCCGGCAAGCTGTCGGCCGGGCAGAAGACCCGCGCGGCGCTGGCCAAGGCCATGCTCAACCGGCCCGAACTGCTGCTGCTGGACGAGCCGACGGCGTCGCTCGATCCCGACACCGCCGACTGGGTGCGGCGCTATTTCCAGGATTACAGCAGCCGCACCGGCGCCACCATCGTGCTGGCCTCGCACAACATGACCGAGGTCGAGCGCCTGTGCGACCACGTGCTGATCATGAAGCAGGGCCGCATCGTCGATGCCGGCGGCCCGGCGGCGCTGATCGAACGCTACGGCCGCGCCACCATGGAGGAGGTGTTCCTCGACATCGCCCGCGACCGCCAGAAACCATCGGAGGCGGCGCAGTGATGACGGCGCACCGGAATACCCCCCTCCCCTTGATGGGGAGGGGCCGGGGGTGGGGTGAGTTCCGCGACGACGCCGACGCGGTTCCCCCCCCACCCCGGCCCTCCCCCGCAAGGGGGGAGGGTGAAACATGACCTCCTTCTCCCTCCGCCGGGTCGGCGCCATGGTGCTGCGCCATCTCTACATCCTCCGGGGCTCGTGGCCGCGGGTGCTGGAAATGGCCTATTGGCCGGCGGTCAACATGGTGGTGTGGGGCTTCACCAGCCAGTTCTTCACCAGCCATTCGTCGTGGCTGGCCCAGGCGGCGGGCATCCTGATCGGCGCGGTGATCCTGTGGGACGTGATGTTCCGCGGCAATCTCGGGGTTTCGCTGGCCTTCCTGGAAGAGATGTGGTCGCGCAACCTGGGCCACCTGTCGGTCAGCCCGCTGCGCCCGCACGAGCTGGTGGCCAGCATGCTGGTGATGAGCCTGATCCGCACGGTGATCGGGGTGCTGCCGGCGGCGCTGCTGGCCATCCCGCTCTACCATTTCTCGCTGTTCGAGCTGGGGCTGCCGCTGATCGGCTTCTGGGTCAACCTGATGGTCACCGGCTGGGCCATCGGCCTGGGCGTCTCGGCGCTGGTGCTGCGCTTCGGCCTGGGGGCGGAAAGCCTGGCCTGGGTGCTGGTGTTCGCGGTGGCGCCGGTGGCCGGCATCTATTATCCCATCAGCACCCTGCCGGCCTGGCTGCAGCCGGTGGCCTGGGCGCTGCCCCCCGCCCACGTCTTCGAGGGCATGCGCTCGGTGATGCTGGGCCACGGCTTCGATGCCGGCCTGATGGCCTCGGCGGCGGCGCTGAACCTGGTCTACGTCGGCGCCGCCGCCGCCCTGTTCCTGCGCACCCACCACGTGGCACGCCAGCGCGGCCTGCTGCTCAACATCGGGGAGTGACCGTCGTGCAGCCGGCGCCGCTGTTCCCCCGCCCCTGGACCGACGTGGTCGATCTCCGGGACTTCTACGACACCGGCCTGGGCCAGATGGCGCGGCGCATGATCCGCCGCCAGCTGCGCCGGTTCTGGCCCGACGTGGCCGGCATGCGGGTGCTGGGGCTGGGCTTCGCCACCCCCTATCTGCGCCCCTTCCTGGCCGAGGCGGAGCGGGTGATGGCGGTGATGCCGGCCAGCCAGGGCGTGCTGCCGTGGCCGCCCGAAGGGCCCGGCCTGGTGGTGCTGGCCGACGAGACCGAGCTGCCGCTGCCCGACCGCTCGGTCGACCGCATCGTGCTGGTGCACGCGGTCGAGGCCACCGAGCAGGTGCGCGGCATGATGCGCGAGGTGTGGCGGGTGCTGGCCGATGGCGGCCGGGTGATCATCGTCGCGCCCAACCGGCGCGGCATCTGGGCCCGCCTCGACCGCACGCCGTTCGGCCAGGGCCGCCCCTACACCACCGGCCAGCTGGCCCGCATGCTGCGCGACTGCATGTTCACGCCGGTGGCCTCGGCCGGGGCGCTGTTCATGCCGCCCACCACCTCGCGGGTGCTGCTGCGCTCGGCCCCGGCGGTGGAGGAACTGGGCCGGCGCTGGTTCGAAACCATCGCCGGCGTCACCGTGGTCGAGGCGACCAAGCAGATCTACGCCGGCTCGTCCCTGCGCGGCGCCCGGGCGCGGCGCGGCTACGTGCCGGTGCCGCAGGGGTTTTAGAGCAGGGGGATATCCGACGGATTCGCCCTGCTCCTGCCGCCATTGCGGCGGCGGCCAAGCAAACCGCAGGTTTGCGCCCGGCGAGGGGCACCCCAACAAAGCTAGAGCGCGATGCGATTTAATCGCAGCGTGCTCTGAGCGCGCCCGCTACTCCGCCGCCGCCTCGGGCGGCACGCCGACGGTGAAGCGGATGGTGGTGCCTTGGCCGGGCCTGGAGTCCAGCCAGATGCGGCCGCCCATGTGCTCGACGATGCGGCGGCAGATGGCCAGGCCGACGCCGGTGCCGGGATAGGCCGAGGCGGGATGGAGGCGGCGGAAGATCTCGAACACGTCCTGGTTGGTGGCGCCGATGCCGATGCCGTTATCGGCCACCGACACCACCCAGCCGCCGCCGGGATCGGGTTCGGCGGTCACCGACACGCGGGGGGCGACGTCCTGGTGGCGGAACTTGATGGCGTTGTCCAGCAGGTTGCGGAACAGGTGGGCCAGCCGCTCCGGATCGCCCTCGACCACCGGCAGCGTCCCGACCACGATCTCGGCGTCCGCCGCCTCGATGGCGTCCTTCATGCCGGCCAGCACGCCGGCGCAGACCGCGCCCAGCTCGACCGGCCGCGGCGGCTCGAAATGGCCGGGAATGCGGGCATAGGTGGCGAGGTCATTGACCAGCGCCTTCATGCGCAGCGCGCCGCCGGTCATGTAGCCGAGGAACTCGCGCCCTTCGTCGTCGAGATGGTCGCCGTAGCGTTTCTCGATCAGCTGGGCGTAGCTGGTGATGGCGCGCAGCGGCTCCTGCAGGTCGTGGGACGAGATGGTGGCGAAGCGCTCCAGCTCGGCGTTGGTGCGGGTGAGGCGGTCGACCAGGCGCCTCATCTCGCGCTCGTGCGCCTCGCGCCGCACGATGTCGTCCTCCAGCTCGGCATTGGCGGTGCGCAGCTGCTCCCAGGCGCTTTGCAGGTCCATGCGCATGGCATTGAAGGCGCTGACCACCTGGTCCAGCTCGTCGGGACGGCCGGGATGGCGGCGCCTCAGGGCCAGCGGCGGCGCCGGATCCTTGATGTCGAAGCGCTGGGCATAGCCGGCGATGTCGACCAGATGGCGGGCGACCAGGCGGTAGACGATGTACAGGGTGAACAGCGACACCAGGAAGGTCTTGATGCCCTGGCTGACCAGGATCACCACCGCGGTCTCGATCAGGCGGGAATAGACGCCGGTCAGCGTCGCCTCGGCATGGAGGTGGCCGATCAGCCGCTCGGTGCCGCGGTCGTTGTAGACCAGCGGCAGGTCGCGGGCGAGCACCGGCCCGCCCTCGCGCAACCGCACCGCCACCACCAGCGGCCGGGCGGCGCCCTCGGCCTCGCGCACCTCCACCGCCTGCATGTCGGGCAGTCGGATCAGGCCCTCGACCTGGCGGCGCAGCTGATCGACGTCCACATGCCACAGGCTGCCGGCCAGGCTGGCCAGGCTGGAGCGTTCGATCTCGTCGAGGCGGCCCTCGATGGCGCCCACGTCGCGGCGATAGTCCAGGTAGAGCTGGATGACGGTGGAGATGGCGGTGACCAATGTGCTGAACAGCACGATCAGCACCAGCAAGCGCAGCCCGATGCCGTGGCTCAGCGCCTTGCCCAACGGGTGTCGGGGGGTGGGGGCGCCGACCATCTAGGGGCTGTAATGGTTGGCGGCGAGGATGCGGTCCAGGGTCCCGTCCGCGCGCATGGCCTGGATGGCGCGGTTGAATTCGGGCAGCAGCCCCAGGCGCGGCGAGGTGCGCACCCATTGCAGGGTCAGCGGCACCGTGCGCAGGGTCAGGTGCTGGCCCATCTCGTCCGCCAGTCCGGCCTTGAGCGCCTGGTAGCGGATGGTGGGGATGGCCCCGGCCACCGCGTCGAGGCGGCGATGGGCGATCTTGCGCAGCCCCTGCAGGTAGTCGGTGTCGAAATCCTTGTGCAGGGCGGGGTCGGCGTCGAAGCGCGGGTCGATGGCCAGCGACCGCACCACCGAGATCACCAGCGGCAAAAGATCGTCATAGGAGTCCAGCGTCACGCCCTTGCGGGCGATCACCCCGAACGGCATGGGATAGACGTCCTCGCCGCGCTCGACCAGCGCCGCCCGGCGCTCGCTCCACAGGATGATGGTGCAGTCGTACTCGCCCAGCTCCCGTTCCATGCGGGCCAGACTCATCAGGTCGATGGTCACCGTGTGGCCGGTGCGGGCCGACAGCTCGGCGGCGATGGCCGGCAGCGCGCCGGCCGGCCGGCCGGCGGCGTCCAGCGAGGCCCACGGCGCGGCGTCGATGGTGAGCAGGCGCACCGTCTCGGCCCTGGCCCCCGAAGCCGTGACGGCCGCCAGCAACAGCAACACGACGGTGCGCAGGACCCCCACGGCCTCCCCCAAGGCGATTACTCGACCCCAGGATACCCCAATCACACCGATCGCGACAGTTCGAACAGTCCCTGGGCGGCCAGAAGGTTCGCCCGCCGCCCGTCGCCGGCGAAGGGCAGCACGCGGCCGTCGCGGTCCAGCGCGATGCCGCGCTCGACGGTGATGCCCAGTTCGCGGCACAGCACCAGGAAGTCGCGGATGGTGCAGAAGTGGATGTTGGGGGTGTCGTACCATTCGTAGGCCAGGGTGTCGGTGACCGGCATCCGGCCGCCCAGCGCCAGCCCCAGGCGCACCCGCCAGTGGCCGAAATTGGGGAACGAGACGATGGCGCGCCGGCCGATGCGCAGCATGTTGGCCAGCACCGTGCGGGGCGCGTAGGTGGCCTGCAGGGTCTGCGACAGGATCACCGTGTCGAAGGCGCCGGTGGGATAGTCCTTGAGGTCGGTGTCGGCGTCGCCCTGGATCACCGACAGCCCCTGCGCCACCGCCGCCGACACCCCCGCCATGGACAGCTCGATGCCGCGGCCGTCGACGTTCTTGTGCTTGCCCAGCCAGGCCAGCAGGGTGCCGTCGCCGCAGCCGACGTCGAGGACGCGGCCGCCGGGTTCGACCATGTCGGCGATCAGGCGCAGATCGACGCGCAGGTTGCCGTTGGCGACGACCATCATGAGGCGCCTCCCTCTCGGCGCCCGAGGCCGCGATGCTCGGCCGCGCCCTCGAGGAAGCCGGTCAGGGTGGCGTGGAACTCGGGCTCGTCCAGCAGGAAGGCGTCGTGGCCCTTGTCGGTCTGGATCTCGACGAAGCTGACATTGGCGGCGACGGCGTTGAGCGCGTGCACCACCGCCCGGCTCTCCTGGGTCGGGAACAGCCAGTCCGACGAGAACGACACCACGCAGAAGCGGGTGCGGGTGCCGCGGAAGGCGTTGGCCAGCTGCCCGCCATGCTCGGCCGCCAGGTCGAAATAGTCCATGGCGCGGGTGATGTAGAGGTACGAATTGGCGTCGAAGCGGTCGACGAAGGTCGAGCCCTGGTGGCGCAGGTAGCTTTCCACCTGGAAGTCGGCGCCGAAGCCGTAGGACACCACGTCGCGGTCCTGCAGGTTGCGGCCGAACTTGCGGTGCAGCGCGGTTTCCGACAGGTAGGTGATGTGCGCCGCCATGCGCGCCACCGCCAGGCCGCGATGGGGCCGGATGCCGTGGTCCAGGTAATTGCCGCCCATCCAGTCGGGATCGGCGATGATGGCCTGACGCCCGACCTCGTGGAAGGCGATGTTCTGGGCGGAATGGCGGGCGGCGGTGGCGATGGGGATGGCGGCGAATACCCGCTCGGGGTAGCTGGCGCACCAGTCCAGCACCTGCATGCCGCCCATGGAGCCGCCGACCACGCAGAACAGCTGGCCGATGCCGAGATGGTCCAGCAGGCGCGCCTGCACCTGCACCATGTCGCCGATGGTGATGACCGGGAAGGTCTGGCCCCACGGCTTGCCGGTGGCGGGATTGACGTCCTTGGGCCCGGTGGTGCCCATGCAGCCGCCCAGCACGTTGGAGCAGATGATGAAGAAGCGGTCGGTGTCGAACACCAGCCCGGGACCGACCACCTCGCTCCACCATCCCGGTTTGCCGGTGATGGGGTGCGGGTCGGCGACGTAGTGGTCGCCGGTCAGCGCGTGGCACATCAGGATGGCGTTGGAGCGGTCGGCGTTGAGGCGGCCGTAGGTCTGGTAGGCCACCGTCACCGACGTCAGCTCGACGCCGCAATCCAGGCGGATCGGCCGGTCGCGCCCCAGCTCGACGGTGTGCCCGCCGGGGGTATGGTCGGAAGCGGCGCCGGGCGGCTCTTGTACGGTCATCGGGGGGAACGCGTGGTCCCTTGGGGAAAAGACACGATTAGCTATGGGGGCGCGCGGGGGCTGTCAACGTTTTCTTTGATTTCGGGGGAACGACGCACTAAACCTATGCGGCTTCGCTGCAGGCGCAAACATTGGCCATGACAACCGATCCCCAGACCCTCACCCGGCTCCGCCGGGACATCGACCGCATCGACGACCGGCTGCACGACCTGTTGCAGGAACGCGCCGCCCTGGTCGAACGCATCGCCGCCGCAAAGGCCGGCGAAAACACGGTGGCGCTGCGCCCCGGCCGCGAGGCCGAAATCCTGCGCCGCCTGGTCGAGCGCCACCAGGGCTGCTTCCCCAAGGCGGCCTTGGTGCGCATCTGGCGCGAGATCATGGGCGCGCTGGTCGGCATCCAGGGTCCCTTCACCGTGGCGGTGTGCCAGCCGGGCGGCGGGTCCGGCTTCGTCGAACTGGCCCGCGACCATTTCGGCGTGGTGGCGCCGCAGACCGTCTTCCCCTCGCCCGGGCATGTGGTGCGCCAGGTCGCCGACGGAATCGCCGCGGTGGGCGTGGTGCCGATCCCCGCCGCCGCCGAGGACGATCCGTGGTGGCCCTCGCTGGCCGCCGATTCCATCAACCTGCCGCGCATCGTGGCACGCCTGCCGGTGCTGGCGGTGGACCACGTGCCGGGCAAGCCGGAACCGCTCGAGGGCTACGTCATCGCCGCGCGCGACCACGACGACACCGGCGACGACCGCACCCTGGTGGTGGTCGAGACGGTGCCCGACGTCAGCCGCGACCGCCTGCGCGCCCTGCTCTCGGGCGTCTCGCTGGACTGCACCGGAGTGGTCGCCACCCATCGCGGCGGCGAGTACTGGCTGCATCTGGCCGAGGTGGCGGGCCATCTCACCGACGCCGATGCCCGCCTGACCGCCCTGGCGTCGAGCCAGAAGGACGCCGTGCGCCACCTCCGGGTGATCGGCGGCTATCCGGTGCCGCTGCCCGTCTGAGTTTATCGCTACCGCCCGCCCCAGGAGACCCCGCCCGATGACCGCCCCGACCCCGCGCCCCGGCATCATGGACATCCGCCCCTATGTCGGCGGCGAATCCGCCCTCGACGGGTCGTCCCGGGTGATCAAGCTGTCGTCCAACGAGGGCGCGCTCGGCCCCAGCCCCAGGGCGGTCGAGGCCTTGCGCGCCATGGCCGGCGAGATGCACCGCTATCCCGACGGCGGCGCCACCCGCCTGCGCAAGGCGCTGGGCGCCCGCTGGGGCCTGGACCCCGAGCGCATCGTCTGCGGCGCCGGCTCGGACGAGCTGCTGGGCATCCTCTGCCGCGCCTATGCCGGGCCGGGCGACGAGGTGCTGTATTCCGCTCACGGCTTCCTGATGTACGCCATCGCCGCCAAGGCCTGCGGCGCCACCCCGGTGACGGCGCCCGAGACCGACCTCACCGCCAATGTGGACGCGCTGCTGGCGGCGGTGACGCCGCGCACCAGGATCCTGTTCCTGGCCAATCCCAACAATCCCACCGGCACCTATCTGGCGGCCGAGGAGGTCAAGCGGCTGCGGGCGTCCTTGCGCCCCGACATCCTGCTGGTGATCGACGCCGCCTATGCCGAGTTCGTGTCCAAGAACGACTACACCCCCGGCATCGAGCTGGTGGATGCGGGCGACAACACGGTGATGTGCCGCACCTTCTCGAAGATCTTCGCGCTGGGCGGCCTGCGCCTGGGCTGGGCCTATTGCCCGGCCAGCATCGCCGACGTGCTGAACCGCGTGCGCAATCCCTTCAACGTCGGCTCGCCGGCCCTGGCGGCCGGCCTGGCGGCGCTGGAGGATACCGCCTACATGGATCTGTGCCGCGAGCACAACGATTACTGGCTGGCCTGGATGCTGGCCGAACTGGCCCGCATCGGCCTGCCCGCCACGCCCTCGGTGTGCAACTTCGTGCTGGTGCGCTTCCCCAAGGCCGAAGGGTGCGACGCCAGGGCCGCCGACGAATACCTGCGCGGCCGCGGCATCATCGCACGCGCCATGGGCGGCTACGGCCTGGGCGATTGGCTGCGCATCACCATCGGCACCGGCGAGGAGAACCAGGCGGTGATCGCCGCGCTGGAGGAGTTCGCGGCGGCGGCCAAATAGCTTTGTGCCGCCGGCTCGCCGGCTGCTACCATCGGGCCAGGAGAGACAGATGGCCGAACCCAACCTCGACCTGATCCAGACCATGATCCAGCGCGTCCTCGACGGTCAGCGCGATCTGCGCGACGACATGGCCGACGTCAAGCGCCGCCTGTCCTCGCTCGAACTGGCGGTCACCCAGGTGCACGGCGACTTCGCCGGCCAGTCCATGCGCATCGACCGCATCGAGACCCGCCTCGACCGCATGGAACGCCGCCTCGACATCGGTGACGCCTAGGCCATGACCGCCCCGCTGTTCGACACCGTCTGCCTGGTCGGCATCGGCCTGATCAATTCCTCGCTGGCGCGGGCGCTGCGCAAGCACGATCTGGCCCGCCGCCTGGTGACCCTGGACATATCCGCAGAGGCGCGCGACGCGGCGCTGCGCCTCGGCATCGTCGATGCCGCCACCGCCGACGCCGCCGAGGCGGTGAAGGGCGCCGGGCTGGTGGTGGTGGGCACGCCGGTGGGCGCCATGGAGCAGGTGGCCGCCGCCATCGGGCCGCATCTCGAACCGGGGACCATCGTCACCGATGTCGGCTCGGTGAAGATCGCGGTGGTGCGCGACCTGGTGCCGCATCTGCCCGACGGCGTGCATTTCGTCCCCGGCCACCCCATCGCCGGCACCGAGCATTCCGGCCCCGAGGCCGGCTTCGCCGAGCTGTTCGCCGGGCGCTGGACCATCCTCACGCCGCTGCCCGGCGGCGATCCCAAGGCGCTGGAGAAGGTGCGCGCCCTGTGGTCGGCCATCGGCGCCATGGTCGAGGAGATGGACCCCCATCACCACGACCAGGTGCTGGCCATCACCTCGCACCTGCCGCACCTGATCGCCTATACCATCGTCGGCACCGCCAATGACCTGGAAGGCCACCTGCAGCAGGAGGTCATCAAGTTCTCGGCCTCGGGCTTCCGCGACTTCACCCGCATCGCCGCCTCGGACCCGATCATGTGGCGCGACATCTTCCTCGGCAACAAGGAGGCGGTGCTGGAGGTGATCCAGCGCTTCACCGAGGACCTCACCGCCCTGCAGCGGGCCATCCGCTGGGGCGAGGGCGAGGTGCTGGAGGAACGCTTCCGCGAAACCCGCGCCATCCGGCGCGCCATCATCGACGCCAAGCAGGCCTGACGGCGCCGTCATCCCCGCACGGTTGACTCTTCCGGCGTGCCGGTGTCCCCTGTGGCTTCGGGCAGCGGAGGACAGACCATGGCCAACCAGATCGTCGGACTCGACCACGCGGTCATCGCCGTGCGCGACCTCGACCAGGCGGCGGAGGTGTTCCGCCGGCTGGGCTTCACCCTGACCCCGCGCGGCCACCACGCCGAATGGGGCACCGCCAATCACTGCGCCATGTTCGGGCAGGACTACGTCGAACTGCTTTCGCCCGAGGGCGACGGCGCCGAGGCCGAGGCGGTGCGCGCCTTCCTGGAGCAGCGCGAGGGGCTGATGGGCCTGGCGCTGCGCACCAATGACGGCGCCGCATCGGGGGAGTCCCTGCGCCGCGCCGGGCTCGACGTGCCGGTCCCGCGCTCGCTGTCGCGCCGCCTCGACGCCCCCGACGAACCGGTGCTGATGTTCTCGGAAACGCCGCTGCCGGCCGATGCCACGCCGGGCGTGCCGACCCGCATGATCCAGCACCTCACCGCCCAGCGCGACCGCCACCCGGAATGGCTGCAGCACGTCAACGGCGCCTTCGGCATCGCCGCGGTGACCGCGGTGGTCGATGACCCGGTGTCGCTGACTCCGGCCTGGGACCGGGTGTTCGGCCCCCACAGCGCGGTGGTGACCGACGAGACGGTGACGGTGCATACCGGCCGCGGCCTGATCTTCCTGACCCGGCCCGAGGACCTGACCCAGCTCCACCCCGACGCCGAGCTGGACGAGCAGCCGCCGCCCCCGGCCCTGGTGGTGCTGGCGCTGCAGGTGGCCGACACCCGCAAGGCCGCCGAGATCCTGCACGCCGGTGGCGTCGAATTCGGCCGCGATTCCGACGGCACCATCCGCATCCCGCCGTCCCAGGCCTGCGGCGTCACCATCGAGATGGCGGGGGCCTAGGCTCCCTCCGCCCGGAACGGCCGGCTGAGCAGGGCGGTGATGGCGTCGTCGAGGTCGTGGCCGCGGTTGATCACCGAATCCACCGCGGCGCAGATGGGCATCTCGATGCCTAAGCCGGTGGCCATCTCGACCACCGCCCCGGCGGTCCACACGCCTTCGGTGACGGCCCGGCGCGAGGCCAGGATGTCGGCCAGCGTCTGGCCCTCGCCCAGGGCGAAGCCCAGCGAGTAGTTGCGCGATTGCGCCGACGAGGCGGTCAGGATCAGGTCGCCCATGCCCGACAGGCCCATCAGGGTGTCGGCGCGGCCGCCCTTGGCCAGGGCCAGACGGGTCAGCTCGGCCAGGCCGCGGGTGATCAGCGCGGCCCGCGCGTTGTCGCCCAGGCCGCGGCCCTCGACGATGCCGCAGGCGATGGCCAGCACGTTCTTGACCGCGCCGCCGATCTCGGCCCCCACCAGGTCGTCGGCGAGATAGGGACGGAAGGTCGGCGTGCCCAGCGCCGCCACCAGCCGGCGGCCCAGCTCGGCATCGGCGCAGGCCAGGGTGATGGCGGTGGGCAGGCCGCGCGCCACCTCGACGGCGAAGGTGGGGCCGGACAGCACCGCCAGCGGCGCATGGGGCAGCTCGGCGGCGACCACCTCGGTCATCATGGCGCCGCTGCCCTGCTCGATGCCCTTGGCGCAGATCACCGCCGGCACCCCGGCCCGCCAATGGGGCGCCAGGGCGCGGCAGGCGGCGCGCAGGTGCTGCGCCGGGGTGACCAGCAGCACCGCCTCGGCGGACGCCGTCTCGGCGATCTCGGTGGTGGCGCGGATGCAGCAATCGAGATGGATGTCGGGCAGATAGGCGATGTTGCGCCGCATGGCGTTGATGGCGCCGACCACGTCCGGCTCGTGCGCCCACACCACCACGTTGCGCCCGGCCCGGCGCGCGGTGACGGCCAAGGCGGTGCCCCAGGCGCCGGCGCCGACGATGCCGATGGTGTCCATGCTGCGCTTCCTTTCGCGTCCCCCGGGGTCAGGTTATGCCCCGGCCGGCGGCGGTGGGCAACCCGTCTCCCACGCGAGCAAACGACAGGCGGCGTGGTTTCGGCTATAGTAACGTTTGGGTAGTCAGCCGGGGGGATGTGCTCATGCTGGGCGATTTCGCGATTTTCGCGCTGGTACTGACGGCGGCGGCGGTGCTGGTGGTGGTTCTGGGGGTCAAGGTGGTGCCCCAGGGCTTCGAATGCACGGTCGAACGCTTCGGCCGCTATACCCGGACCCTGTCGCCCGGCCTGCATCTCATCGTGCCCGTCATCGACAGGATCGGGCGCAAGCTCAACGTCATGGAGCAGGTGCTGGACGTTCCCAGCCAGGAGGTCATCACCCGCGACAACGCCATGGTGACGGTGGACGGCGTGGTGTTTTTCCAGGTGCTGGACGCGGCGCGTGCCGCCTACGAGGTGGCGATGCTGGAACTGGCCATCCTGAACCTGACCATGACCAACATCCGCACCGTCATGGGCGGCATGGACCTGGATGAGCTGCTGTCCCAGCGCGACCGCATCAACGCGCAGCTCCTGACCGTGGTCGATGGCGCCACTCAGCCCTGGGGCGTCAAGGTCACCCGCATCGAGATCAAGGACATCGCCCCGCCGCGCGATCTGGTGGACGCCATGGCCCGGCAGATGAAGGCCGAACGGGACAAACGCGCCGCCATCCTGGAGGCCGAGGGCCTGAAGCAGGCCGAGGTGCTGAAGGCGGAAGGACAGAAGCAAGCCCAGATCCTGGCGGCCGAGGGCCGCCGCGAGGCCGCCTACCGCGACGCCGAGGCGCGCGAACGCGAGGCCGAGGCCGAGGGCAAGGCCGTCGCCATGGTGTCCTCCGCCATCGCCAACGGTGAGGCCATGGCGGTCAACTACTTCGTCGCCCAGCGCTATGTCGGGGCGCTGGAGAAGGTGGCGGCCGCACCCAACCAGAAGCTGGTGATGATGCCGCTGGAGGCATCGGGGGTCATCGGTGCCGTCGCCGGCATCGCCGAGATCGCCAGGGACGCCCTCGGTTCCGATGCCGCCCGGCCGCGGCGCACCGGAAGCGTGCCCGCGTCGGACCAGGGCTGAGGCCCAGGCCATGCATCTGGTCTTCTGGCACTGGCTGACCCTGGGCGTGGTGCTGGTCGCCGTCGAGACGGTGATGCCCGGCGCCTACCTGTTGTTCCCCGGCATTGCCGCCCTGGCGGTCGGCATTGTCGCCTACGCGGCGCCGGACATCGGCTGGGAGATCCAGGCGCTGGCCTTCGCCGCGCTGTCCCTGGCCGCCGCCATCCTGGGGCGCCGGCTCTACGGGCGGCTGCGCGCGCCGGCGGCGGACGAACCCCATCTCAACCGCCGCGGCGAGGCCCTGGTGGGTGGCATCCATACCCTGGACATGCCGATAAAGGACGGGCGCGGCCGTCTGCGGGTGGCCGACGGCACTTGGCCGGTCACGGGACCCGACCTGCCCGCCGGCGCCCGGGTCAAGGTGGTGGGTGTGGACGGCATCACTCTCAGGGTGGAAGCCAAGGAATGAGTCTGCGCCTGTTCGTCCCCTTCGACCTCGCCGCCGGGGCTGGTCTGGTGCTGGCCAGGGAGCAGTCCCATTACGTCGCCACCGTGATGCGCGCCCGAGCCGGGCAGGCGGTGGCGTTGTTCAACGGGCGCGACGGCGAGTGGCTGGCGGTGCTGGACGATGTCGGCAAGGGGGGCGTGCGCCTCACGGTCGGGGCGCAGACCCGGCCGCAGGCGCCCGAGCCCGATATCTGGCTGCTGGCCGCCCCCCTGAAGAAGGACAACACCGATCTGGTGGCCGAGAAGGCGGCGGAACTGGGCGCCTCGGCGCTGTGGCCGGTGTTCACCCGGCGCACCAATGCGGCCCGCGTCAATGCCGAACGCCTGCGCGCCCATCTGATGGAAGCGGCCGAGCAATGCGAGCGCCTGACGGTGCCCGAATTGAAGCCGCCGGCGGCGCTGGATCAGGTCCTGGCCGGCTGGGATTCGGGGCGCACCCTGCTGTTCCTCGACGAGGGCGGGTCGGGCGCCCCGCTGCCCGAGGTGGCGGCCGGCCTGTCCGGGAAGCTGGCCCTGCTGGTCGGCCCCGAGGGCGGCTTCGCGCCCGAGGAGCGCGACCTGCTGCTCCGCCTGCCCTTCGCCCGCGCCGTCTCGCTGGGGCCGCGCATCCTGCGCGCCGAGACCGCCGCCATCGCCGCCCTGGCGGTGGTGCAGGCCCTCGCCGGGGATTGGAAGTGGCGGCCCAGGCAGGCATAATCGCCGCCCTTTCCCGGAGGATCGCCATGCCGCCAAAGACCAATCCGCTGAAGCTCAACCCGTTGCAGTGCAAGACCCTGGTGCTGTTCCAGGAGCTGGCCCGCCACCCCGAGACCAGCAACACCCTGGAAACCGGCGAGAAGGTGCTGAACACCCTGCCCAAGCCGCACGGCAACCACTTCCACGTCGGCGACAAGGTGATGATGAGCAAGGACGCCAGCGGACTGGCCAATCCGGCGGTGTGGGCGGCGCTGGAGCGCAAGGGCCTGATCCGCAGCACCTTCCCCCATGCGCTGACCCTGACCCTGGCCGGTCAGGACTACGATACCGGCATGGCCGGCATCCTCCACGGCAGCGATCACTAACGTCCCCTCCCAATTGTGGGGAGGGTTAGGGTGGGGGTGAACCGCGTCGGCGGTGTCGCGGAACCTCACCCCGCCCCCAACCCCTCCCCATCAAGGGGAGGGGAGAAAAGAAGGGGGGACCCCTCCCCATCAAGGGGCGAAGGCAACGGATCAGCCCATGACCTACACCGTCAAGGAACTCTTTCTGACCCTGCAGGGCGAGGGCGCCCGGGCCGGGCGGGTCGCGGTGTTCCTGCGCTTTTCCGGGTGCAACCTGTGGAGCGGGCGCGAGGAGGATCGGGCCGGCGCCCAGTGCCGCTTCTGCGACACCGATTTCGTCGGCGGCGAGCGCTTCGCCGATGCCGCTTCGCTGGCCGAACGGGTGGAATCGCTGTGGCCGGGCGGCGGCGTCCCCTATGTGGTCTGCACCGGTGGCGAGCCGGCGCTGCAACTGGACGACGCGCTGGTCGACGCCCTGCACCGCCGGGGGTTCGAGGTGGCGGTGGAGACCAACGGCACCCGGACGCTGCCGGCCGGCATCGACTGGGTCTGCGTCAGCCCCAAGGCCGGCACCGAACTGGTTCTGCGCCAGGGCGACGAGCTGAAGCTGGTGTGGCCGCAGCCCGGCCTCGACCCCGGGGCGCTGGAGGCCCTGGCCTTCACCCACCGCCTGCTGCAGCCCATGGACGGCCCGGAGCGGGCGGCCAACATCGCTGCCTGCGTCGCGTGGTGCTTGACGCATCCCCTCTGGCGGCTCAGCCTGCAGACCCACAAGCTGATCGGCATCCCCTGAAGGCAGACATGGCCGCCCCCTACCGCGTCACCCGCCGCATCGAGATCGATGCCGGCCACCGCATCATGACCCACGGCTCCAAGTGCCGGCACCTGCACGGCCACCGCTATGCCGTCGAGGCGGTGTGCGAGGCCGCCGAGCTGCACCATGACGGCGAGCAGACCGACATGGTGGTGGATTTCGGCTTCCTGAAAGAGGAGATGCTGACGGCCATCGACGCGCCCTGCGATCACGGCTTCATCGCCGCCATCGCCGATACCGAGCTGCTGACCCTGTTCGCTCCCGCCGGGGCCGATGCGCGGGACTGGATGGCGGCGCTGGCCGCCCGGGTGGCGGCCGAGGGCGAGGCCACCACCACCGACACCCGCCTGGGCACCAGGCTCACCGTGGTCGGCTTCCAGCCCACCGCCGAATGCCTGGCGCGGCACTGGTTCACCAAGCTGGCCGGACCGGTGCGGCAGCGCTCGGGCGGCACCGCCCGGCTGGTGCTGGTGCGCGTGTTCGAAACCCCCAACTGCGCGGCGGAATACGGCGAGTAGCCTTGCTACCGCCGGCCGAACAGCTTCTCGATATCGGCCAGGCGCAGGGTGACGTGGGTGGGGCGGCCGTGGTTGCACTGGCCCGACAGCGCCGTCGCCTCCATCTGGCGCAGCAAGGAATCCATCTCGGCCGGCGAGAGGCGCCGCCCGGCCCGCACCGAGCCGTGGCAGGCCATGGTGGCGCAGACTTCGCCCAGGCGGTCCTTGAGGCCGAGGGCCTCACCCCATTCCGCCAGGTCGTCGGCGAGGTCGCGCACCAAGGCGGCGGCGTCGCATTCGCCCAGCGGCGCCGGGGTGGCGCGCACCACCACCGCGCCGGGGCCGAACGGCTCGACCACCAGCCCCAGCGCGGCCAGGTCGGGCGCCGCCTCGGCGATGCGGGCGGCCGCCGCCTCGCCCAGTTCCGCCACCTCGGGCAGCAGCAGCGCCTGTGCCTTGACCGCGCCGTCGGCGGCCATGGCCGCCTTCATGCGCTCCATCACCAGCCGCTCGTGGGCGGCGTGCTGATCGACGATGACCAGCCCGTCCCTGGTCTCGGCGACGATGTAGGTGTCGTGCAGCTGCGCCCGCGCCGCCCCCAGCGGATAATCGGCGACTGGTTCCTGAAGTTCGGCGGCCGGTGCCGCCGGCGGCAGATCGAGGCCGGGGATGGCTTCGGCCAGGCCCATGGGCGCCTGCGCCCAGGCGGCGGTGCGGACCTGCCCGGCCGAGGGACGCGGCGGCGGCTGCCATTGATAGGCCGGGCGCGCCGCGCCAAGCGCCCCCAGGGCGGCGTCGGAGACGGTGGAGGCGGTGCGGTGGCCGGCCGCCGCCAGGGCATGGCGGATGGCCGAGACGATCAGCCCGCGCACCATGCCGGCATCGCGGAAGCGCACCTCGGCCTTGGCCGGGTGGACGTTGACGTCCACCGCGTCGGCCGGCAGCTCCAGGAACAGCGCCACCACCGGGTGACGGTCGGGCGACAACACGTCCTGATAAGCGCCCTTGACCGCCCCGATCACCAGCCGGTCCTTCACCGGGCGTCCGTTGACGAACAGGTACTGGTGGGCCGATGTGCCCTTGTTGAAGGTGGGCAGACCGGCCCAGCCGGACAGGCGGATTCCGTCGCGCTCGGCATCCAGTTCCACCGCGTTGGCGGCGAAGTCGCGGCCCAGCACCGCCGCCAGCCGCCCCAGCCGATCCGGTTGGGCCGGCAGCTTCAGCACCGTGCGGGCGCCGTCCTGCAGTGCGAAGGCGACCCGGGGATGGGCCATGGCCAGGCGTTCGACCACGTCCACCGCCTGGCCCAGCTCGGCGCGCACGCTCTTCAGGAACTTGAGCCGCGCCGGGGTGGCATAGAACAGGTCGCGCACCTCGACCCTTGTGCCGGGGGGATGGGCGGCCGGCACCGGTGCGCCCTTGGCGCCGCCCTCGACGCTGAGGCTCCAGGCGCTGTCGGCGCCCTTGGGCCGCGAGGTGATGGCCAGGCGCGCCACCGAGCCGATGGAGGGCAGCGCCTCGCCGCGGAAGCCGAGATGGCGGATGTGGACCAGATCGTCGCCGTCCAGCTTCGAGGTGGCGTGGCGTTCCACCGCCAGGACCAGCTGGTCGGGACTCATGCCGGCGCCGTCGTCGGTGACCGCGATCAGCGCCTGGCCGCCCTCGGCCAGCGCTACCTCGACGCGGGTCGCCCCGGCATCGAGGGCGTTCTCCACCAGCTCCCTGACCGCGGCGGCGGGACGCTCGATCACCTCGCCGGCGGCGATCTGGTTGACCAGGGTGGGGGGCAGCAGGCGGATCGGCATGGCGCGAGTCTACCCGCTCGCGCCGCTTCGGGCAAACTTCATCCCTTGTTCATTCTCTGTGCGTTACCATGTGGATAATTGGGGCGCCAATTCGGGTATCGCCATGTCCAAGACCGCCAGCCTGTCCCATCACCATCCTGTTTCCCACCGTCCGGCGCCACGCCATGAGCGGCCCGGCCGCCTCGTCGCCTGGATCGCTGCCGGGGCCGTGGTGGCCGCCGCCGGACTGGCCGCCTGGCTGGTCCTCGGCAATGGCGAAGAATCGGCCGATCCCGGCGAGGCATTGATCGGGCAGATGCGGGCCGCCGCCTCGGGCGCGGCGCCGCCCAGCCACGCCTTCGGTGGTTCCCTGGCGGTGTCCTCGGGGGCCAACGGCCTGATGGTGACCGCCCAGGGATTGCCGACCAAGGCCTGCGTCCAGGCCGGCTGGCGCCTCGCCAAGGACGGCACCGTGATCGTCAACGGCACCCTGCCGACCCGGCTGTCGGCGGCCCGCCTGGCCGATCTGTGCGGCCAGGCCGAAGGCGGCGCCACCCTGACCTGGGTGCCGGACGGGAAGTGAGGCGCCGCAAATGCTTCGAGACGGCCGCCTGGCGGCGGCCTCCTCAGCATGAGGTGTTTTTTGCCATCACAGTGGCCTCATCCTGAGGAAGCCGCGAAGCGGCTGTCTCGAAGGACGAGGCGGGCCAGGAACGTGCCTAATGCTGCCCGGCGAACTGGCACATGCCGCAGCCGCCGGGGGTGCAGGCGGCGGGAGCCGGAGCGGGGGCGGCGGCCGGGGCGCCCTTGACGTTGGGCGCCATGATCGCCTTGGCGACGTCCTTGTCGCCGCATTCCGGGCAGGCCAGCCCGCCCTCGGCCTTCATCGAATCGTATTCCGCCGAGTTGGAGAACCACTGCTCGAAGTGGTGGTCGTGGGAACAGCGCAGGGTATAGAGGATCATCGCTCGCCCGTCCGGTGGTCTGAAGCTGGTGCCGCTTATATCGGAGCAATTCCGGGTAAGGCAACCGCAAGGCCATCCCCGCCGCCTCCCGGTCGCCCCATATGCAGGGGAATTGCCCAGGGAGGCCCAGCCATGCCCGACGCCCTCGCCCGCGAAGTGGTGGGACTGTTCCCCGATCCCAGGACCATGGAGGCCGCCGTGCAGGAGCTGCTGAGCAGCGGCTTCGACCACGGCGACCTGTCGCTGCTGGCCACCGAAGGCGTGGTGCGCGAGCAGCTTGGCCACCGCCTCGACGATTCGGTCGCCGCCGCCGACGATCCCGACTCGCCCCGGCGCGGCTGGGTCGCGCCCGAGACCCGCACCGAGGGGCGCGGCGCGCTGGGTTCGGCGCTCGGTTATCTCGGCGCCGTCACCGCGTTGGGGCTGGTCTTCGCCACCGGCGGCGGCGCCGCGGTGGCAGTGGGGGCGGCGCTGCTGGGAGCGGGGGCCGGCGCGGGCGCCGGGTTCGGCCTGGGGCGGCTGTTCGACCGCCGCCTCGCCGACGAATTCGAGCGCCAGCTGGAGACGGGCGGCATCCTGATCTGGGTGCGCTGCCGCGATACCGCCGCCGAAGCCCGGGCCGTTTCGGTGCTGACGGGCCACGGCGCCCACCACGTCCATCCCTTCGAAGCGCCCCCCGCCACTTGACCACAGTCACGGCATTCCGCTGAGAAGCCTTTATGTTTCAATCCTCTCTGTGATACCTTCGACACAGAACTCTTCTTAAATGAGAAGGGGGCTTCACATCCGGTTCGGGGCGGACCACATTATGAATATGCACAACGCACGACCCTATTCCCAAGCACTCGACCGCCTGCGCGCCGCCGGCCTGCGGCCGACCCGGCAGCGACTGTCGCTGGCCCGCCTGCTGTTCGACGGCGGCGACCGCCACCTGTCGGCCGAGCAGCTGCATTCCGAGGCGCTGACCGGCAACATCCGGGTGTCGCTGGCCACCGTCTACAACACCCTGCACCAGTTCACCGAAGCGGGGCTGCTGCGCGAGATCGTGGTCGATTCGGGGCGGTCGTATTTCGACACCAACACCTCGGACCACCACCACTTCTTCTTCGAAAGCACCGGGCGGCTGTGCGACATTCCGGCCGAGATGATCGGCCTGACCAAGGTGCCCGAAGCCCCCGAAGGGTTCACCATCAGCCGCGTCGATGTCATCGTGCGCGTCAACGGCTGATCTCCTCGCCTGAACGAACCGGAACCGGCGCCCCCCTGGGGCGCCGGTTTCGTTTGTTGGTTTGCCCTCGCCGGGCGCCCGCGTCCCGCGGTCTTGGCCGCGGCCGCAATGGCCGCAAACCCCGCATGGGCGGCGTTACTCGTTCAGCAATTCCCGCACCACCTGGTCCGCCTCTGGCCCCTCCCAGTCGAAGATGCCCTTGCCGCGCCAGGCCAGGCGGCCCTGGGCGTCGATCAGGAACGAGGCGGGGATTTCCCAGTTGGGGAAGCGGGCCGGGTTGGCGGCATGGACGGCCAGCGCGGCGATGCCGTTGGCCTCGAACCAGCGCCGCGCCACGGCGGCGCCGCCGCGGTCGATGGCGATGGCCACCACCTGGAACCGTTCGCCGCCCAGCCTGGCCTGCAGCGCGTCCAGGGACGGCATCTCGGCGATGCAAGGCGGGCACCAGGTGGCCCAGACGTTGACCAGCACCACCCGCCCGGCGAAGTCGGCCAGCGTCAGGCCGCGTCCGCTTTCATCGGCGAAGATCAGTTCGGGCGGGGCGGGGCGTGCCGCCGGCGCGGCGGCGACGATGGTCCGGCTTGGGTCCGGGCCGGCTTGGGTGTAGCCTTCCTGGCGCCTGGTGACGTAAAACACCACCGCCGCCGCGATCGCCAATCCCAGCCCGAGGGCGATCCAGCGCATCCAGCCGTTTCCGTTCCTGTTCATCGGTGCCCGTTTCCTGCAAGTCCGTCCAAGGTGTCCATGACCGACAAGTCTTCCTCCGCCTCCGCCCCGCCCGCCTCTTCCATGTGGGGCGGCCGCTTCGCCGGCGGTCCCGCCGCCATCATGCAGCGGATCAACGCATCCATCGACTTCGACAAGCGTCTCTATGCCCAGGACGTCAAGGGGTCCATGGCCCATTGCCGCATGCTGGTCAAGCAGGGGATTCTGACCGCGGCCGACGGCGACGCCATCCTGGACGGTCTGGCCCGGGTGCTGGCCGAGATCGAGGCCGGCGGCTTCCCCTTCCGGGCCGAGCTGGAAGACATCCACATGAACGTCGAGGCCCGCCTGGCCGAGCTGATCGGCGAGGCGGCGGGACGGCTGCACACCGCGCGCTCGCGCAACGACCAGGTCGCCACCGACTTCCGCCTGTGGGTGCGCGACGCCATGGACGGCATGGAGGCGGCGCTGCGGGACCTGCAGGCGGCGCTGATCGAGCGGGCGGAGGAACACGCCGCCACCGTGATGCCCGGCTTCACCCACCTGCAGGCGGCGCAGCCGGTGACCTTCGGCCACCACCTGATGGCCTATGTGGAGATGGTGGGGCGCGATCGCGGCCGCCTCGCCGACGCCCGCGCCCGGCTGAACGAATGCCCGCTGGGCTCGGCCGCCCTGGCCGGCACCTCGTTCCCCATCGACCGCCACGCCACCGCCGCCGAGCTGGGCTTCCGGGCGCCCACCAACAATTCGCTGGACGGCGTCTCGGACCGCGACTTCGCGCTGGAATTCATGGCCGCCGCCGCCATCGCCGCCGTCCACCTGTCGCGCCTGGCCGAGGAGCTGGTGATCTGGACCAGCGCCCAGTTCCGCTTCGTGTCGCTGTCGGACGCCTTCACCACCGGCTCGTCGATCATGCCGCAGAAGCGCAACCCCGACGCCGCCGAGCTGATCCGCGCCAAGACCGGCCGGGTGATCGGCGATCTCAACGCCCTGCTGATCGTCATGAAGGGCCTGCCGCTGGCCTATTCCAAGGACATGCAGGACGACAAGGAACCGGTGTTCGAGGTCGCCGACACCATGGAGCTGGCCATCGCCGCCATGGCCGGCATGGTGCGCGACATGCGGGTCAACGAAGGGGTGATGCGGGCCGCCGCCGGGGCCGGCTACACCACCGCCACCGACATCGCCGACTGGTGCGTGCGGGCGCTGAGGATGCCGTTCCGCCGCGCCCACCACGTCGCCGGCTCGCTGGTCAAGCTGGCCGAGACAAGGGGCTGCGGCCTCGAGGACCTGACCCTGGCCGAGATGCAGGGCATCGAGCCCGGCATCACCGAGGAGGCGAGGGCGGTGCTGGCGGTGGATCATTCGGTGGCCAGCCGCACCAGCTTCGGCGGCACCGCGCCGGAACGGGTGCGCGAGCAGGTCGCCGCCGCCCGCGCCCGCTGGCTCTGACAGAAGAAGGGGGGATCATGCTGCGCGCCCTATTCACCATCCTGGTGATCGCCGCCCTGGGCACCTCGCTGGCCGCCTGCGGCCGCAAGGGGCGGCCCATCGAACCCGACGATTCGCAATTCCCGCGGGTCTATCCCGAAATCAAGTTTCCCAAGCCGAAGCCCAAGCCCGGCGAGGAGATGGAGGAGATGGAGGAGGAACCGCAATCCGAGATCGAGGCGGCGCCGCGATGAACCACTTCGACCTCATCGACGGCAGCCTGCATGCCGAGCAGGTGGCGCTGGCCGAGATCGCCGCCCGCATCGGCACGCCGTTCTACTGCTACTCCACCGCCACCCTGGTGCGCCACTACACGGTGTTCGCCCATGCGCTGGAAAAGGCCGGGCTGGACGCCACCATCTGCTTCGCCTGCAAGGCCAATCCCAACGTCGCGGTGATCCGCACCCTGGCCGAGCTGGGCGCCGGCGCCGACGTGGTGTCGGAAGGCGAGCTGCGCCAGGCCCTGGCCGCCGGGGTGCCGCCGGGGCGCATCGTCTTCTCGGGGGTGGGCAAGACCCGCGGCGAGCTGGAATTCGCCGTCGCCAAGGGGATCATGCAGATCAACGTGGAAAGCGAGCCGGAGCTGGAGCTGCTGTCCAGCGTGGCGGCCGAGCGCGGGATCCGCATGCCGGTATCCTTGCGCGTCAACCCGGACGTCGATGCCGGCACCCACGCCAAGATCACCACCGGCAAGAAGGAGAACAAGTTCGGCATCGAGTGGACCCGCGCCCACGAGGTCTACCGCAAGGCCCGCACCCTGCCCGGCATCGAGGTGGTGGGGGTGGCCTGCCACATCGGCTCGCAGCTGACCGAGGTGGCGCCGTTCCGCGAGGCCTTCCTGCGGGTGCGCGACCTGGTCGCCATCCTGCGCGCCGACGGTTTCGACATCCGCCGCCTCGATGTCGGCGGCGGCCTCGGCGTGCCCTATGAGGACGAGACGCCGCCGCATCCGGACGAATACGCGGCGGCGATCCGCGACACCCTGGGCGATCTCGGCTGCCGCATCGTGCTGGAGCCGGGGCGCCTGCTGGTGGCCAATGCCGGCATCCTGGTGTCGCGCGTGGTCTACGTGAAGGAGGGGGCGACCCGCACCTTCGTCATCGTCGATGCCGCCATGAACGATCTGATGCGTCCCGCCCTTTACGACGCTCACCACGCCATCGAGCCGGTGACGGCGCCGCCGCCGGGCACCGAGCCGGTGCCGGTCGACGTGGTCGGCCCGGTCTGCGAGACCGGCGACACCTTCGCCCGCCAGCGCCTGCTGCCGCCGGTCAAGGCCGGCGACCTGCTGGCCTTCCGCACCGCCGGGGCCTATGGCGCCGCCATGGCATCGACCTACAACACGCGTCCGCTGGTGCCTGAGGTATTGGTCAAGGGCGACCGCTTTGCAGTGGTCCGCGCCCGCCCCACATACGAGGAGATGCGGGCCCTGGAGAGCCTGCCGGACTGGTTCTAGTGTCCTGCCCCCGAAATCCGTATAGCGGATTTCGGGGATAAGCAGGCCACCACACTAGGGATGCTTCGAGACGGCCGCCTCGCGGCGGCCTCCTCAGCATGAGGTCTTAGGTCGTCACAGTAGCCTCATCCTGAGGAAGCCGCGAAGCGGCTGTCTCGAAGGATCAGGCGGGCCAAGAAACCAATATGGACAGCCTGTTAGGCACCGCCATGCACCCCACGCCGCCGCCGGCCGATCCCGATCCCGCCTTCGAGCGCCGGCTGGCGAAGCGGCTGGCGCGGGCGCGGGCGGTGCTGGCCGTCGAGCAGGCCTGGCCGCTGCTGGTGCCGCCGCTGGCGCTGGCCGCCACCTTCGTCGCCCTGGCCCTGTTCGACGTGCTGCCGCTGCTGCCCGGATGGCTGCACGGGCTGGTGCTGGCGGCCTATGGCGGCGGGCTGGGGTTCCTGCTGATGCGGGTGCCGCTGCGGCTGCGCCGGCCCGCCCTCGACGAGGCGGCGCGGCGGCTGGAGCGCGATTCGGAGCTTGCCAACCGCCCGCTCGAAGCCCTGGCCGACCGCCCCGCCGGCGGTGCCGACGATCCCGTCACCGCCGCCCTGTGGGCCGCCCATCGCCGCCGCATGGCGGCGCTGGCCGGGCGGCTGCGGCTGGCCTGGCCGGATGGCGGCATGGCCGCCCGCGACCCCTATGGCTGGCGCGCCGCGGCACTGCTGCTGCTGGTGATCGCCCTGGCCGGCGGCTGGCACGACGGCGAAAACCGGCTGACCCGCGCGCTGTCGCCGCAACTGGGCGTCGGCGCCCCCGCCAGCCTGGAGGTGTGGATCAATCCGCCGGCCACCGCCAACGCGCCGCCGGTGCTGCTGGCGGCGGGCGGGGAGGGCATCGACGTCCCGGCCGGCAGCACCGTGCTGGCGGTGCTCTCGGGTGGCTGGGGCGGCGCCACCCTGGTCCTCGACGACGAGCGCATCGCCTTCGAGCGCCAGGACGGCGACGGCCAGCGCATCGAGGCCGGCATCGGTCCGATACACCGCCTGGCGGTGCGCCAGACCGGCAGGACCCTGGCGGAATGGCCGATCCGGGTGGTGGCCGACGCGCTGCCCTCCATCGATTTCGCGGCGCCGCCCGAGACCGGCGACAAGGGCCGCCTGCGCCTGGACCTCGCCGCCTCGGACGATCACGGCCTGGAGCGTGCCTGGATCGAGATCCGCCGCCTGGGGGCGCCGGACGGCGAAGCGCCGGCAATGGTCGAGCTGCAGCTTCCCGCCAACCGCCCGCGCCAGGCCGGGCTGGCCGGCTGGCACGACCTCACCGCCCATCCCTGGGCCGGCCTGCCGGCGACCCTGGCGCCCAAGGCCGCCGACACAATGGGCCAGACCGGCGGCGGCGTGCCGGTCACCATCACCCTGCCCGAGCGCCACTTCACCCATCCCGCCGCCCAGGCCCTGGCCGCCCAGCGCCGCGCCGTCACCGAGGACCGCGCCAATGCCCCGCGGGCGGCGGACGTCATCGACGGCATCGTCGACCAGCCGGAGCTGTTCAACGACGACCTTGCCGTTTTCCTGGCCCTGATGACCGCCCATCGCACCCTGATGGGTGGCGATTTCGACCTCGCCGAGGTGCAGGACCTGCTGTGGAACGCCGCGCTGCGCATCGAGGACGGCGAGCTGGCCGGGGCCGAGCGCACCTTGGAACAGGCCCGGCGCGCGCTCGAGCGGGCGCTGGCCGGCGACGCCTCGGCCGCCGAGATCGAGCAGCTGGTCGAGCAGTTCCGCGCCGCCATGGAACGCTACGTCGCCGCCCTGGCGGCGCGGGCGGCGGACAATCCGGCGGCCATGGCGCCCAACCAGCGCGCCATCGGCAGCGACGAGCTGGCCGACATGGCCGACACCCTGCGCGCCCTGGCCGAGGCGGGGGCGCGCGACGCGCTGAAGCAAATGCTGGACCGCCTGGGGGCGCTGCTGGACGGGTTGCAGGCCGCCCCCGCCGATGGCGGCGGGCCGGCGGTGGACGCCGCGCGGGGCCTGCGCGATCTGGCGGAGCGCCAGCAGCGGATGCTGGACACCAGCCACCGCAACGCCCGCGCCGGTGCGCGCGGCGCCGCCGCCGAGGCGGCCCGGGCGCAGCAGGCGCTGCGCCATACCCTGGACGGGCTGGCCGACAAGCTGGCGGCCGGGCTGGGGCGGCTGCCGGATTCGCTGGGCGAGGCGGCCGGGGCCATGGACG
The DNA here is from genome assembly GCF_902729435.1 of Magnetospirillum sp. UT-4. Lineage (GTDB taxonomy): Bacteria > Pseudomonadota > Alphaproteobacteria > Rhodospirillales > Magnetospirillaceae > Magnetospirillum. The sequence goes on along the minus strand of NZ_LR746522.1, from coordinate 123,667 downwards.
AGGCGGCCCGCTCGCTGGGCGAAGGCGACTGGGGCACGGCCTCGGAGGCGCAGGCGGCGGCGGTGGCCGCCCTCGGCCAGGCCACCCGCGAGGCGATGGCGGAACTCAGCGCCGCCGGCCAGGGCGGCTTCGGCGCGGTGCCGCGCGACCCCCTGGGCCGGCCGCTCACCGGTACCGGCTTCGGCGACGACGGCACCACCCGCATTCCGGAAAGGGGCGATCTGGTGCGGGCCCGCGAAATCCTCGACGAACTGCGCCGCCGTGCCGGCGAATGGCGCCGCCCCGAGGCCGAACGCGACTATCTGCGCCGGCTGCTGAAGCAGTTCTGAAGAAAGCCGGGAGTTAAATGATCCCCCTCTCCCGCAGGCGGGCGGGGGGAGTCTAATTTATTGATTTAGAGGCGGATTCAGCTATCAGGTTGGATCGCCTCGCGATTCAACCTGATAGCATCCGGCTCTAATCTTCGCTTTCCAGCGAGGCGACGTGGCGCAGGCCTTCCAGCGCGGTGGGGAACCAGTCGGCGCGCCCCTCGTCGTGGGCATAGACCAGCCAGGCCGGGCGGCGGAATTCGGGGGCGCCCTCCACCGCGGTCAGGCGGCCGGCGGCCAGGGCCGGACGCACCACCCGCATGGGGAAATAGCCGGTGCCGCCATGGGCCAGGATGTGCTGCAGGCCCAGCGCCCCCAGACCCACCGACACCGCGGTGGTCTTGAGGTCGGGAAAGGCCTGGCTGTGGCTTTGGCGGAATTCCGGCCCCCAATCGACGAAGACGTAATCGTCGTCCCACTCATCGACGGAGCGCCGCTTGGTGGAGACCATGATCAGGCGTTCTTCCAGCAGCTTCTCGATGTGCAGACCGGGGCGGCTTTGCGGCGAATACATCACGCCGATGTCGATGATGCCTTCCGCCAGTTGCCGCATCAGGCCGTCCGAGCCGCCGATCTCGGCGCGCAGGGCGACGTCGGGCAGGGCGGTGCGCATCCACGGGATCCACTGCACCAGCAGGCGGTCCCATAGCGAGAACTGGCCGCCCACCGTCAGCACCGTGCGGAAGCCGGGCGGCAGGGCGATCTCCTGGCGGGCCTGTTCCCACACCCGCACCAGGGTGGTGGCGTAGCGACGGAACTGCATGCCGGCGGCGGTCAGCTCGGTGCCGGCCTTGGAGCGCACGAACAGGGGGCGACCCAGCTCGTCCTCCAGCGCCTTGATGCGCATGGACACGGTCGACTGGGTGACGTCCAGGCGTTCGGCCGCCCTGTTGAAATTGCCGGTTTCGACGATTTCCAGGAAGGTGCGCGCCAGATCGATATTCATGGGAGGTCCCGAAAGGGGCGCGCCAGCCGCTCTGCCGCACCCGCGAAGACGGCGGACTTCTAGCGCACCTCGGGGCAAACATCAACCGTGCAGAAGACGCTAATCGCATCTGCCGATTTTCTAATGGAGCCCGGGGGGCCGCGCCGCGGATCCCCCCATTTTAAATGGAGCCCGGGGGGGCCGCGCTGCGGATCCCCCCATTTTAATGGACCCCCGGGGGGCTCACGCGTGGGCGCGCGCCTTGACGTCGCCGCGCGAGCGGGCGACGTATTCCTTCAGCTGGCGCTCTATGGCCTGGAAGGCGCCCTTGAGGGCGGCATAGACGTCCTCGTGCTCGTCGGAATCGCGCTTCACCACCAGCTCCGAGCCCGGCACCGCCACATCGATGCGGATGTGGAAGGCGTCGCCCTTGTGATGCAGGCTCGAGGTGTTCTTGTGATGGGACTCGATCGCCACCCGGCAGGAGGTGATGCGGTCGAAGAACTGCTCCAGCTTGGCCACCTTCTCGCGGACGCGCGTCTCGACCGCGTCGGAATGGTCGATGCCATGAAAGGTGATCTGGAGGGGATTCTGCATGAAACGTCTCCTGCTATTCCAATCGCCGCGCCTGTTTGCCGGGCGGCGCCGCCCCGGCCTGGCGCCGGGGGCCGATATCTATACCCATTCGGCCCGTCGGGAGCAACCGTGCGCGCGATGGTCCATTCTTAGGGATAAGACGCGGGCTTGCAAGGTGTCGCGAACACCCTCATATCAGGGCGCCGCCGATGGGCGGATTAGGGATCGCCGGATGAACGAGGTGGGGCGCATGAGTGCGGAAAAGCGTGAGTTCCAGGCCGAAGTGGCCAAGCTGCTGGACATCGTCGTCCACTCGCTCTACTCGAACAAGGAGATCTTCCTTCGGGAACTGATCTCCAACGCCTCCGACGCCTGCGACAAGCTGCGCTACGCCGCGGTGACCCAGCCCGAGCTGGCCGAGGGCGACGGCGCCTGGCGCATCACCCTGATCCCCGACAAGGCGGCCGGCACCCTGACGGTCACCGACAACGGCATCGGCATGAACCGCGACGACCTGATCGCCAACCTGGGCACCATCGCCAAGTCCGGCACCGCCGAGTTCATGAGCCGCCTGACCGGCGATTCCAAGGCCGACATGACGCTGATCGGCCAGTTCGGCGTCGGCTTCTATTCCGCCTTCATGGTCGCCTCGGACGTCACCGTCACCACCCGCAAGGCCGGCGAGGACCAGGGCTGGTGCTGGACCAGCGAGGGCAAGGGCGAGTTCACCGTCACCGAGGCCGAGGCGGCGCGCGGCGCCGCCATCACCCTGACGCTCCGGGACGGCGAATCCGAGTTCCTCGATCCGCACCGGCTGCGCGCCATCGTCAAGCGCTACTCGGACCACATCGCCATCCCGGTGGTGCTGAAGGACGGCGACAAGGAGGAGACGCTCAACTCCGCCTCGGCGCTGTGGACGCGCTCCAAATCCGACATCACGCCCGAGCAGTACAAGGAATTCTACCACCACGTCGCCCACGCCTTCGACGACCCCTGGCTGACCATCCATTACAAGGCCGAGGGCGCCATCGAGTATACCGGGCTGCTCTATGTGCCGGGCTCGAAGCCGCTCGACATCTTCCACCCCGACCGCAAGCAGCACGTGAAGCTGTACGTCAAGCGGGTGTTCATCAGCGACGAATCCGAGGAATTGCTGCCGCCCTATCTGCGCTTCCTCCGGGGCGTGGTCGACAGCCAGGACCTGCCGCTGAACATCAGCCGCGAGATGCTGCAGCACAATCCGGTGCTGGCCAAGATCAAGGCCGGCCTGGTCAAGCGCGTGCTGGCCGAGCTGAAGAAGAAGGCCGAGGATGCCGAGGGCGACTACGCCACCTTCTGGGACACCTTCGGCGCCGTGCTGAAGGAAGGCATCTACGAGGATTTCGAGCGCAAGGCCGACATCCTGGAGCTGTGCCGCTTCCGCACCACCGCCGGCGAGTCCCTCGCCTCGCTGGCCGAGGTGGCGGGACGGTTGAAGGAGGGCCAGGACGAGATCTACTACGTCACCGGCGACGACGTGGCGGCGCTGAAGAAGAGCCCGCAGCTGGAAGGCTTTCTCGCCAAGGGCATCGAGGTGCTGCTGCTGACCGACCCCATCGACGAGTTCTGGGTGCCGGCGGTGGGCGAGTACGCCGGCAAGCGCCTGCGCTCGGTGACCGAGGGCGACGTCGATCTGGCCAAGGTCGCCGGCGGCGACGCGGCCGCCCAGCCCGAGCCCGAGCCCCAGGACGGCGGCATCGACACCCTGGTGGCGGCGCTGAAGCTCAGCCTCGGCGAGCGGGTCAAGGACGTGCGCGCCTCGGCCCGCCTGACCTCGTCGCCGGTCTGCCTGGTCGCCGATTCGGGGCAGATGAGCATGCACCTGGAAAAGCTGCTGAAGGCCCACCGCCAGCTCGACCAGGACAGCGCCCGGGTGCTGGAGGTCAATCCCAAGCATCCGCTGATCAAGGGCCTGGCCGCCAAGGTGGCGTCCTCGGGGCGCGAGGCCATCGACGACATGGCCTGGCTGCTGCTCGACCAGGCCCGCATCGTCGAGGGCGAACCCCCCGCCGACCCCGCCGACTTCGCCCGCCGCCTGGCGGCGGTGATGGAGAAGGGGCTGGGGGGGTGATCCGAACGTCGTCCCCGCGCAGGCGGGGACCCAGGGGGTGCACCGCCGACGTGCCCGCGACTCCTGGGTTCCCGCCTGCGCGGGAACGACGGTGTATAGCAAGTGGGTGTGCCGGCCAGGCCCTCGCCGTTAACCAATTCGCCGCCGATTCCCCGTAAGCTGCCGCCGGTGCAACCAGGGGACCGATGATGATTGCCGACTGGCGCAGGGCCTTCGCCGTCTATCTCGACCGCCGGGTGGTGATGGTGCTGCTGCTGGGATTCGCCAGCGGCCTGCCGCTGCTGCTGACCTTCTCGACCCTGTCGGCCTGGCTGAAGAGCGAAGGCATCAGCCGCACCGCCATCGGCATCTTCGCCCTGGTCGGCACCCCGTATGCGCTGAAATTCCTGTGGTCGCCGCTGATCGACCGATTGCCGCTGCCGGTGCTGACGCGGGTCTTCGGGCGCCGGCGCGGCTGGGGCCTGTTGATCCAGGTGCTGCTGATCGTCGCCGTGCTGGCGCTGGGCGCCACCGATCCGGTGGGGCAACTGGGGCGGATGGCAGTGCTGGCGGTGCTGGTGGCGTTCCTGTCGGCCAGCCAGGACATCGTCATCGACGCCTACCGCGTCGAGCTGCTGGATGCCGACCAGCAGGGGCCGGGGGCGGGGGCGGTGCAGACCGGCTACCGCCTGGCCATGCTGGCGGCCGGGGCCGGCGCCCTCTACCTCGCCTCGGCCTTCGGCTGGTTCGCCGCCTACGCCGCCATGGCGGCGCTGCTGGGGGTGGGCATGCTGGTCTTCCTGTTCGGCCCCGAGCCGGCGGTCAAGGTCTCGGCCGCCACCGCCGAGCGCGAGGCCAAGGCGGCCGAGTACCTGGCGGCGCGGCCGCACCTCAAGGGGCCGGCGGCGGCGGTGACGGCCTGGCTGTACGGCGCCGTGATCTGCCCCTTCGCCGATTTCGTCAGCCGCAAGGGCTGGCTGGCGGTGCTGGCCCTGGTCATCGGCTACAAGCTGGGCGAGGCCATGGCCGGGGCGATGGCCAACACCCTCTATGTCGAGCTGGGCTTCTCCCTTGATGAAATCGCCACCGTCAGCAAGGTGTTCGGCTTCGGCGCCACCATCGCCGGCAGCCTGATCGGCGGTGCCCTGGTGACCCGGCTGGGGGTGATGCGGGCGCTGCTGCTGTTCGGCGTGCTGCAGTCGCTGGGCAATCTGTTCTACGTGCTGCAGGCCACCGCCGGCCACAACGTCTACGCCCTGGCGCTGTGCGTGGCGGCCGAGAACCTGACCGCCGGCATGGCCGGCTCGGCCCTGGTGGCCTACATCTCGGGCCTGTGCAACGCCGCCTATACCGCCACCCAGTACGCCCTGCTGTCCTCGCTCACCGCAGTCGGGCGCACCCTGTTCGCCTCGGTCAGCGGCAAGCTGGCCGACGTGCTGGGCTGGGTCGATTTCTTCCTGCTCACCACCGTCGCCACCGTGCCGGCGCTGCTGCTGCTGCTGTGGATGATGCGCCGCGACCCTTCAAGCGGGGGCGCCGAGACCCCACCTTTGGCGCAGGGTTCCCCCCCGCGCGGGTCATAGGACGCCGTCTTTGCGCCGCGCGCGGTTTCGGCTATTCTATGCTGCAGCGCAAAAAGGTGAGACATGCGGATCGGCGTTCCCAAGGAGATCAAGACCCACGAATACCGCGTCGGGCTGGTTCCGGCGGCGGTGCGCGAGCTGATCCATGGCGGCCACCAGGTGGTGGTCGAGAGCGGGGCCGGCGACGGCATCGGCAGTCCGGACAACGCCTATCGGCTGGCCGGCGCGGCCATCGCAGACTCCGCCGCCGAGGTGTTCGCCACCGCCGAGCTGGTGGTCAAGGTCAAGGAACCGCAGCCGTCCGAGACGGCGATGCTGCGCCAGGGTCAGGTGCTGTTCACCTATCTCCACCTCGCACCAGATCCGGTCCAGGCCAGGGGGCTGATGGAGTCGGGCTGCACCGCCATCGCCTACGAGACGGTGACCGATGCCTTCGGCCGGCTGCCCCTGCTGGCCCCCATGAGCGAGGTCGCCGGGCGCATGTCGATCCAGGTCGGCGCCCATTGCCTGGAAAAGGAACAGGGCGGCATCGGCCTGCTGCTGGGCGGCGTGCCCGGAGTGCCGCCGGCCAGCGTCACCATCGTCGGCGGCGGCGTGGTCGGCACCAACGCCGCCCGCATGGCGGTGGGGCTGGGGGCGCGGGTGACGGTGCTCGACACCTCGCTGGCCCGCCTGGCCCAGCTCGACGAGATGTTCGGCGGCCGCGTCCAGACCGCCTATGCCACCCTCGACGCGGTCGAGCGCCACGTTCTCGAGGCCGACCTCGCCATCGGCGCCGTGCTGGTGCCCGGCGCCGCCGCCCCCAGGCTGGTCGGGCGCGAGCTGGTGGCCGGCATGCGCAACGGCTCGGTGGTGGTCGATGTCGCCATCGACCAGGGCGGCTGCTTCGCCACCGCGCGGCCCACCACCCACGCCCAGCCCACCTATGTGGACGAGGGCGTGGTCCATTACTGCGTCACCAACATGCCCGGCGCGGTCGCCCGCACCTCGGCCTTCGCGCTGGGCCATGCCACCCTTCCCTATGTCCGGGCCCTGGCCGATCGCGGCTGGGCCGAGGCACTGAGACGGGACCCGCATCTGCTGGCGGGTCTCAACGTCCACCGCGGCAAGGTCACCCATGCCGCGGTGGCGCGCGACCTGGGCCATGCCTTCGTCGACCCCCTGGCCGCGCTGGCCGAATAACAAAAAGGATCTGGCACCACCATGGACATCAAGAAGATTCCGATCGGCAAGAACCCCCCCAACGACATCAACGTGATCATCGAGATCCCGCTGCGCGGCGACCCGGTGAAGTACGAGATCTGCAAGGAATCGGGGGCGATGTTCGTCGACCGGTTCATGCATACCGCCATGTTCTACCCGACCAATTACGGCTTCGTGCCGCACACCCTGTCCGACGACGGCGATCCGGTGGACGTGATGGTGGTGGGCAAGCACGGCATCGCGGTGGGAGCGGTGATGCGCTGCCGCCCCATCGGCGTGCTGCTGATGGAGGACGAGGGCGGCCACGACGAGAAGATCCTGGCGGTGCCGCACCCCAAGCTGCACCCCTATTACGACGACGTGAAGTCCTATGACGAACTGCCCCGCATCCTGATCCAGCAGATCGAGCACTTCTTCGCCCACTACAAGGACCTGGAGGAAGGCAAGTGGGTCAAGGTGCTGGGCTGGGGCGGGCCTGAGCGCGCCGCCGAGCTCATCGAGGAGGCCATCAGGCGCGCCGCCAAGAAGAAGTAGGGCGGGGCGTTCCCCGCCCAGCCGCCAGAACACCAAAAAAGGCCGTCCCCCGCCGGGGACGGCCTTTCCTTCGGGTGCGCGGCGGCGTTCAGTCCCGGTCGCGCAGATGGTGGGCGAGAGCGAGCAGGCTTTCCGGCTCGACCCCGTCACGGGCCATGACCCGGCGCAGCACGTCGTCGTCGGCGAGAAGCTCGTCGAGCGACGGCTCGTCATTGCCGAGATAGCGGCTGGACCGGCGCATGTGCACGCCAAGGGCGAACGGAACGGTGCGGGCTTCGGTCGGCAGGGCGGGCGAACAGGCGCTGGGTATCATGGTTGCCCCCTTCCGGCTGATGTGGGCGTGTCTCGACTATACATCACTATGACTACGGCTTGTCGATCCGTTCATAAGTATCATATTGCCGCTTTCTTACCACGGAGGTGGCATCCGAAGGTGAATACTGCAGCGCAATATTAGGAAGCCTCGAATATGCCCGGGTCGGCATAGACATGTGGTCGCCCCGGCCGGCGCGCAAGAGCGCGGTGCCGCGTCAGCGCGGCATCATGGCGTCACGGCCGAGCACGCTGTCCGACAGCAGGGGGTGGCGGGGGTGGGGGGCGAACAACTGGTAGTGCCACCATTCCTTCCGGTAATGATCCCATCCGGCCGCCGTCATCAGGCCCAGCAGCAGGTGGCGGTTGGCCTGGGCGGCGGCGGGAATGGCGGCGGCGCCGTGATGGGACTCGGGGGTGAAGGCGTCGAAGGCGGTGCCCATGTCCAGCGGCGCCCCGGCGTCGTCCACCAGGGTGAGGTCCACCGCCGCCCCGCGCGAATGCAGCGACCCTCGCCGGGGATCGGCCAGGAAGTCGGGGTCGGGGGTGTGGGTCCACAGCACCCATTGCGCCTCGACCGGGCGGAAGGCGTCGAGGATGCGCAGCCGCAATCCCAGCGCCCGCGCCAGCCGGGCCGCCTCGGCCAGCCGCTCCGCCGCCTCGGCGACGAGGAAGCAGCCGGCATCGGGACGATAGACCGGGCGGCCGGTGAAATTGTCGGCGGTGGCGTAGGCCAGCGCCACCTCGACGTCCAGGTCGGGCGGGCCGATGCGCACCAGCGGGACCATCGCTTCTCCTTTTCATCCGCACGCGGGCGGGGCAGTATAGCCGCCCCGCCCGGCTGCCGCTAAGACCATGCTGGTTCTCGCCCTCGATTCCGCCGCCTCCGCCTGTTCCGCCGCCCTGTGGCGGGACGGCGCCGTGCTGGCCCGCCGCTTCGCCGCCATGAGCCGCGGCCAGTCCGAGGCGCTGGTGCCCATGGTGGCGGCGGTCATGGACGAGGCGGGACGGGGCTTCGCCGATCTCGACCTGCTGGCGGTGACGGTGGGGCCGGGCGCCTTCACCGGCATCCGCATCGGCCTGGCCACCGCCCGCGCCCTGGCCCTGGCGGCGGGCAAGCCGCTGGCCGGCATCACCGTGCCCGAGGCGGTGGCGGCGGCGGTGGCGGAGACCGAGCGGCGCGGCCGCACCGTCCTGGCGGCCATCGAATCCCGTCGTGAGGAGCCGTGGCTGCAGGCCTTCGACTCCGATCTGCGCCCCTTGTCGGCGCCGCTGGCGCTGCCGCCGGAAGCGGCGGCCACGCTGGTCGGCGGCCCGGTGGTGGTGGTCGGCGACGCTGCGGCGCGGGTGCTGCCGCACCTGCCCGACGCCGTCGCCGCCACGGCGCCGCCCTGTCCCGACGCGGCGGTGGTGGCGGCGCTGGCGGCGGCACGCTGGGCGGCCGGCACCGCGCTGGCGCCCGAGCCGCTGTACCTGCGTGCCGCCGACGTCACCCCGCCCCGGGCCTGAGGCGGTGGAGCTGATCGCCGCCACGCCGCTGCACGCCGAGGTGCTGGCCGGCATGCACCGCATCTGCTTCGCCGAGCCCTGGGGACCCCAGGCCATGATCGACCTGCTGGCCATGCCGGGCGCCGCCGGCCTGATCGCGGTGGACGGCGCCAGCCTGGTGCCCGCCGCCGGGCCGCCGGGGCCGGCCGGCCTGGTGCTGTGGCGCGCCGCCGCCGGCGAGGCCGAGATCCTGACCATCGCCGTGCTGCCGCCGTGGCGCCGCCGCGGCCTCGGCGGGCGGCTGGTCCAGGCGGCGGCCGACCGGGCGGCGGCGGCCGGGGCGACGGTGCTGTTCCTCGAGGTCGATGCCGGCAACCGGGCCGGCCTGGCGCTTTACGGCAGGCGGGGTTTCACCGCCGTGGGGCGGCGCAAGGGCTATTACGGCGGCAATGACGCGTTGATCATGCGCAAGGATCTGGACACTACTTCTTCCGGATCGTGAGCCGATGGACACCCTGGGCGCCGCCCTCGACTTCCGCCTCAAGCGACACGATTTCATGCCCCAATTCCGCCACCGAGCGCGGGACATTGGTCAAAGGCTCGTGACCTTTCAGGCGCACCTCGGCGATCTCGCCGGGTTGCATGCGTTCCACCAGCAACTTGGTGCGGACGAAGGTCATGGGGCAGACCTCTCCGGTGATGTCAAGGTAGTAGTTTGCGTCGTCAGTCATGCGCAGGCTGCCTTCTTGTTTTTTCCGTAGAAGTTATTGCCACTAGCCGGCAAAAGAATTATATACCCCTCCATTCGTCGTATTTGGAGGTCTGCTCTTCATGTCGGAGCGTTCTAACACCAGCGACCTGTTGGCGCTGACCACCGAGATCGTGGCTGCGCACGTCGCCAACAACACCGTCGCCGTGAGCGACCTGCCTCAGCTGATCAACGAGGTCTACCGCACCCTGGCCAGCGTCGGCTCGGTGCCGGCGGTGCCCGAGCGCCCGCAGCCGGCGGTGGCGGTGAAGAAGTCGGTGAATCCCGATTACATCATCTGCCTCGAGGACGGCAAGAAGCTGAAGATGCTGAAGCGCCACCTCAAGACCGCCTACAACATGACGCCCGAGGAATACCGCGAGCGCTGGGGCCTGCCCGCCGACTATCCCATGGTCGCCCCCAATTACGCCGCGCACCGCTCGACCCTGGCCAAGAAGATCGGCCTGGGCACCAAGCCGCGCCGGCGGCCGGCCGCCAAGCGGGCCTGATCCCAGGCCCCGGCATCGGGAACAGCGATGGCGCCGCAGGCGTTTTGCTTGCGGCGCCTTTTCGTCTATGATGGCGCCGCGCTTTCCAAGAGACAAGGTTCGGCATGGTTTCGAGAATCGAGCAGCGCTGCATCGACAAGGGCATGAAGATGACCGATCAGCGCCGGGTGATCGCCCGGGTGCTGTCCGAGTCCGATGACCATCCCGACGTCGAAGAGGTCTATCGCCGCGCCACCGCCATCGATGCCCACATCTCGATCGCCACCGTCTATCGCACGGTGCGTCTGTTCGAGGAGGCGGCGATCCTGGAGCGCCACGATTTCGGCGACGGCCGCGCCCGCTACGAGGAATCGCCCAGCGAGCATCACGACCACCTGATCGACGTGCAATCGGGCAAGGTGATCGAGTTCACCAGCCCCGAGATCGAGGCGCTGCAGCGCGAGATCGCGCGCCGCTATGGCTTCCGTCTGGTCGGTCATCGCCTTGAGCTGTATGGAGTTCCGCTGGGCGCGGACAAAGAATCCGAAGCCTGATCTGACTGACGCGAGGGGACATGACGTCGACGGAGAATGAGGCCGAGGCCGGCGGGTCTCGCCTTGAGGTGCGTCTGGCGGCGAGCGACGAGGAGATCGCCGCCGCCCAGGCCCTGCGCTACCGCGTCTTCTATGACGAGATGGGGGCCAGGCCGTCCGCCGCCATGGCGGCCCGGGGCTCGGATTTCGACGATTTCGACACCGTCTGCGACCACCTGCTGGTGCTCGATCCGGCGCGCGGGACCGGCGGTGCCGCGGTGGTCGGCACCTACCGCCTGATCCGCCGCGAGGTGGGCGAGCGCTTCGGTCGCTTCTACACCGCCGGCGAGTACGACATCTCCAAGGTGCTGGCCGGCGGCGGCCGCTTCATGGAACTGGGCCGCTCCTGCGTCGATGCCGAATACCGCACCGGCACCACCATGCAGATGATGTGGGCGGGCATCGCCTCTTACGTCTTCGACCACGGCATCGACCTGATGTTCGGCTGCGCCTCGCTGCCCGGCACCGATCCGGACGCGCTGGCCACCCAACTGGCCTATCTGCACCATTTCCACCTGGCGCCCGAGGCCATGCGGCCCCGCGCCCTGCCTGAACTCTATGTCGACATGAACCGCGCCCCGGCGGACTCGCTCAATCCCCGCCGGGCGCTGGCCTCGCTGCCGCCGCTGGTCAAGGGCTATCTGCGCCTGGGCGGCTTCGTCGGCGACGGCGCGGTGATCGATCACCAGTTCAACACCACCGACGTCTGTGTCCTGGTCAAGACCGACCTGGTCACCGCGAAATATTCCAAGCATTACGACCGCACCGCCCGGGACGTGATGGCCACCTCCTGACGCCCCAGCCATGGTCAATCCCTTCGTCGCCACCCTGCGCCTGATCGCCTTCCTGGGCTGGACCCTGGTCCTGCTGCCGCCCTATCTGGCGGTGCTGGCGGCCAGCGGCTTCCACGCCGCCCGGTTCACCCGCTTCTACTTCCGCCGGGTCGCCCGCATCTGCGGCTTCCACGTGGTGGTGCACGGCACCCCGGCCGGCCTCGTGCGGCCGGTGATGTTCGTCTCGAACCATTCCAGCTATCTCGACATCGTCATCCTGGGCAGCCTGCTGCCGGCCTGCTTCGTCGCCAAGACCGAGGTGGCGGGGTGGCCCGGCTTCGGCTTCCTCGCCCGCATCGCGCGGACCGTCTTCGTCGCTCGCCGCCGCGGCGGTTCGGCGCGCGAGCGCGACCTGCTGCGCCGGCGCCTGGACGGCGGCGATTCGCTGATCCTGTTCCCCGAGGGCACCTCCAACGACGGCAACCGGGTGCTGCCGTTCAAGAGCTCGCTGTTCGCGGTGGTAGAGGCGCCGCTGGCCGATTCCTCGCTTCCGGTGGTGCAGCCGGTGTCGGTGGCCTATACCCGGCTCGACGGCATGCCCATGGGCCGCGCCTTCCGCAGCTTCTATGCCTGGTACGGCGACATGACCCTGGCCGGCCACCTGTTCGAGGCGCTGGGCCTGGGCGAGGCCACCGTCGAGGTGACCTTCCACGCGCCGGTCACCCTGGCCGATTTCGGCGACCGAAAGGCCCTGGCCAACCATTGCCACGACGTGGTGGCGAACGGGGTGGTCCGCGCCCTGTGCGGGCGCCCGCTGCCGCCGGCGCTACCTCATCCGGCCGCCGCCGTCGCGGAAGCGTAACCCGGCGTAACTGTTCCGAACCTTGACTCCTGGACCGGCGGTGCTAGCTTCATGGCATGGCCCGGTCCCCAACCGCTGGCGGCGGCAACGCCGCTTGCATAAGACATTGACCAGAAAGCTCTTCGTCAAGACCTACGGTTGCCAGATGAACGTCTACGATTCCGCCCGCATGGCGGACGTGCTGGCGCCGCTGGGATATGGCCCGGCCGAACGGGCGGAAGACGCCGACATGGTCATCCTCAACACCTGCCACATCCGCGAGAAGGCGTCCGAGAAGGTGTTTTCGGAACTGGGCCGGCTGAAGCGCCTGAAGACCGCCCGGGACGACGGCATGATCATCGCCGTGGCCGGCTGCGTCGCCCAGGCCGAGGGCGAGGAGATCCTGCGCCGCGCCCCCTTCGTCGATATCGTGCTGGGGCCGCAGACCTATCACCGCCTGCCGGAAATGGTGGCGCAAGCGAGCCGCGCCGGCGGTTCGGTGCTCGACACCGACTTCCCGGCCGAGCCCAAGTTCGACCACCTGCCCGACGCCCGCGCCGACGGCCCCGCCGCCTTCCTGTCGGTGCAGGAGGGCTGCGACAAGTTCTGCACCTTCTGCGTCGTGCCCTATACCCGCGGCGCCGAGTATTCGCGCCCCCGCGCCGCCATCCTGGACGAGGCCCGCCGCCTGGTCGATCAGGGGGTGGTGGAGATCACCCTGCTGGGCCAGAACGTCAACGGCTGGCATGGCGACCAGGGCGGCCTCGCCCATCTGATCCGGGGCCTGGCCGGGATCGACGGGCTCGAGCGCATCCGCTACACCACCTCGCACCCCATGGACATGGACGAGGCGCTGATCGCCGTCCACGCCGAGGTGGACAAGCTGATGCCGTTCCTGCACCTGCCGGTGCAATCGGGCTCGGACCGCATCCTGGCGGCCATGAACCGCCGCCACGACCGCGACGACTACCTGCGCCTGGCCGAGCGGCTGAAGGCGGTGCGGCCCGATCTGGCCTTGTCCTCGGACTTCATCGTCGGCTTCCCCGGCGAGACCGATGCCGATTTCGCCGACACCCTGGCACTGGTGCGCGAGGTCGGCTTCGTCCAGACCTATTCCTTCAAGTATTCCGCCCGTCCCGGCACGCCGGCGGCGGCCATGCCCGACCAGGTCCCCGAGCCGGTCAAGGAGGCCCGCCTGGCCGCGCTGCAGGCCTTGCTGCAGGCGCAGACCGAGACCTTCAACCGCGCCTGCGTCGGGCGCACCATGCCGGTGCTGCTCGACCGCCCCGGCCGCCATGCCGGCCAGATGCTGGGGCGCTCGCCCTACATGCAGCCGGTGCACGTGGACGCCGCCGCCCATCTGGCCGGCAAGGTGGTGCGGCTCACCGTCACCGCGGTGCACCCCAACTCGCTGGCGGCGGTGCCGGCGGCGGAAGGGAGCCCGCGGTGAGCCAGGCCAGCCCCGCCGATGCGACCACCCATCGCGAGTTCGAGGACAACGCCCTGCTGCAGGTGCTGTTCGGTCCCCACAATGCCAATCTGGAGCGCATCGAGGCGCAGCTGGGGGTGGCGCTGAACGCCCGCGGCAACACCGTCTCGGTGTCCGGCCCGGTCGAGGCCGCCGGCGATGCCGGCCAGGTGCTCGACGCCCTTTACGCCCTGGCTCGCCGCCAGGGCCACCTGGAAACCGCCGACGTCGATGCCGCCGTGCGCATGGCCCGCCATGTCCCCGAGCCGGGCGCCGATCTGGTGCTGCGCACGCGCAAGCGTCACATCGCCCCGCGCACGCCGACCCAGGCCGACTACCTGCGCGCCCTGGCCCGCGACCCCTTGGTGTTCGGACTGGGTCCGGCCGGCACCGGCAAGACCTACCTGGCGGTGGCCAAGGCGGTGGCGCTGATGCTGGCCGGCGAGGTCGACCGCATCATCCTGTCGCGCCCGGCGGTGGAGGCCGGCGAGCGCCTGGGCTTCCTGCCCGGCGACCTCAAGGACAAGGTCGATCCCTATCTGCGCCCGCTCTACGACGCCCTCTACGACATGCTGCCGGGCGACCAGGTGATGAAGAAGCTGGGCTCGGGCGAGATCGAGGTGGCGCCGCTGGCCTTCATGCGCGGGCGCACCCTGGCCAATTCCTTCGTCATCCTGGACGAGGCGCAGAACACCACCCCGGTGCAGATGAAGATGTTCCTGACCCGCATGGGCGAGGGCTCGCGCATGGTGGTGACCGGCGATCTCAGCCAGATCGACCTGCCCGCCGGAACCCGGTCGGGCCTCAAGGATTCCATCGACATCCTGGGCGCCATGGAGGGCGTCTCGTTCATCCGCTTCACCGACCGCGACGTGGTCCGCCACGGCCTGGTCACCCGCATCGTGCGGGCCTATGACCGCGCCGAGCGGGAAGGAAAACCCAGTCCATGACCATCGTCACAGTAGAGGTCGCCATCGCCGATCCCGCCTGGACCGAGGCCCTGCCCGGCGCCGAGGAACTGTGCCGCACCATGGCGGCGGCGGCGGTGGCCGGGGCCGGCGAGGGGCTCGATGGGCCGCCGGTGGAAATCAGCATCCTGCTCGCCGACGACGGCGAGGTGCAGCGCCTGAACCGCGAGTGGCGGGGCAAGGACGTGCCCACCAACGTGCTGTCCTTCGCCGCCATGGACGACGACGAGGCGCCGCTGCCGGTGGGCGCGCCGCTGCTGCTGGGCGACGTGGTGCTGGCCCTCGGCACCTGCGTCGCCGAGGCCCGCGAGCAGGGCAAGACCCTGGCCCACCATGCCGCCCATCTGGTGGTGCACGGCGTGCTGCACCTGCTGGGCTATGATCACGAGGCCAGCGGGCACGAAGCCCGCGGTCACGAAGAAAGCGAGGCCGAGGCCGAGCAGATGGAACGCCTGGAAGCCGCCATCCTGGCCGGCTACGGCATCGCCGATCCCTATACCGGCATCGCCGCCCCCACGAACATCGCCGAAGGAGGGCGATGAGGACCATGAACGACCCGCAAAGTACCCCGCCCCGTGAGAACGGGGCGAACCACAGGGCCGACGGCCTTGTCGACGGCATCCGCAACTGGATGCGCCAATTGCGCCGCTCGAAGGGAAGCGAGACGGTGCGCGAGGCCCTCGAGGAGCTGATCGAGGACCGCGACGAATCCGGCATCCCCATCGACGACCACGAGCGCCTGCTGCTGGGCAACATCCTGCACCTGCGCGAGCGCACCGCCTATGACGTGATGGTGCCGCGCGCCGACATCGTCGGCGTCGACGCCACCCTGGGCGCGGACGACCTGACCGAGTTCTTCACCCGCCACGGCCATTCCCGGCTGCCGGTGTACCGCGGCGACCTGGACGACATCATCGGCATGGTCCACATCAAGGACGTGCTGGCCGCCCTTCGGGTCGACAAGCCGTTCCAGCTGCACCGCATCGTGCGCCGGGTGCTGTTCGTGTCGCCGTCCATGCGGGTGATGGACATGCTGCTGGAGATGCGCCTGAAGCGCACCCACATGGCGCTGGTGGTGGACGAATACGGCGGCATCGACGGGCTGGTCACCATCGAGGACCTGGTCGAGCAGATCGTCGGCGAGATCGAGGACGAACACGACCGCGCCGCCGAGCCCGACCTGGTAATGCGCCCCGACGGGGTCATCGAGGCCGACGCCCGCACCCCCATCGCCGAATTCGAGGAATTGGTGGGGTCGGTGCTGACCGAGGAGGAGCGCGACGACGTCGATACTTTGGGCGGCCTGGTGTTCTTCATCGCCGGGCGGGTGCCGTCGCGCGGCGAGCTGATCGCCCACCCCTCGGGCCTGGAATTCGAGGTGGTCGATGCCGATCCGCGCCGGGTCAAGTGGCTGCGGGTCCGCCGCACCGCCCCCGAACCGTCCCCGGATTCCGCATGACCGCCACCGCCGCCGTGCTCGCGCTGGCCCGTGCCGGCGGCTTCGCCGGAGGCGGACTTGGCGCGCTGCCGGGCGCGGTGGCCGGGCTGAAGGGCTGGCGCCGCAACGGGCTTCTGGCGGCACTGGGCCTGCTGTCGGTGCTGGCGCTGCCCCCGGTCGGGCTGGTGCCGGTGCTGCTGCCCACCGTCGCCGCCCTGGTCTGGGCGCTGGGCGGCGCCACCTCGCGCAAGGGCGCCTTCGCCGTCGGCTGGTGGTGGGGGCTGGGCTGGTATGCCGGTGGCTTCTACTGGATCGGCAACGCCATGCTGATCGAGCCCGAGAAATTCGCCTGGATGATCCCGTTCTCCACCCTGGGCCTGGGCGGCGTGCAGGCGGTGTTCCTCGGCCTCGCCACCTTGGGCGCGTGGATGCTGCGGCCCGGCGGGGTGCTCGGCGTGGTGGCGCTGGCCGGCACCTGGACGCTGGCGGAATGGGTGCGCTCGTGGTTCCTCACCGGCTTTCCGTGGAATCCGTTGGGCTCGGTGTGGGACGCGGTGCCGGCGGTGCTGCAGGGCGCCGCCGTGGTCGGCGTCTACGGCCTGTGCCTGGGCACCGTGCTGGTGTTCGGCCTGCCGGCGGCGGCGGCGCAGGCCCCGGACCGCCGGGTGAGGATGCGGGCGCTGGGGGCCGCCCTGGCCCTGGCCGCCCTGACCCTGGGCGGCGGCGGCCTGCGGCTGGCCGCCAACCCCACCGAAACCGTCGATGGCATCCGCCTGCGCCTGATCCAGGCCGCCATCGGCCAGCAGCACAAATGGCAGGAGGACCTGCGCGAGGCGCACCTGCTCGACCAGATCGAACTGACCCGCCAGCCGGGGCTGGACGGCATCACCCATGTGGTGTGGCCCGAGACGGCGGCGCCGTTCTTCCTCGACCTCGATGCCCGCCACCGGGCGCTGGTCGCCCATGTCGCTCCGCCGGGGGGCATGGTGCTGACCGGGGCGCCGCGCATCACCCCCAAGGGCGTCGAGCCGATGCGGCTGTGGAACAGCCTGATGGCCATCGACGGCGCCGGCCAGGTGGTGGGGGGCTACGACAAGGTGCATCTGGTGCCGTTCGGCGAATACGTGCCGCTGCGCCAGATTCTGCCCATCGCCAAGATCACCCACGGCGGCACCGATTTCTCGCCCGGACCCGGCCTGCGCACCCTGGACCTGCCCGGCCTGCCGCCCTTCAGCCCGCTGATCTGCTACGAGGCGATCTTTTCGGGTTCCGTGGTCGGCGGCGACCAGCAGCGCCCGGACTGGCTGCTGACGGTGACCAATGACGGCTGGTTCGGCCTGTCGGCCGGTCCCTATCAGCACCTCGCCGCCGGGCGCATGCGGGCGGTGGAGGAGGGCCTGCCGCTGGTGCGCTCGGCCAATACCGGCATTTCGGGCGTCTGGGACCCGCTGGGGCGCGAGGTGGCGCGGCTGGATCTGGGACGGCGCGGCATCGTCGATTCGTCGTTGCCGCGCCCGCTGCCGGCGACCATCTATGCCCGGTTGGGGCCGCCCCTGCCGCTGGCGCTGGCGCTGGCCTGTCTCGTCGTCGCCGGACTTGTCGCCGGCGGGCTCCGCCGCGCATCACGAGGAAAGGGTTGAACGCATGCCCACTGCGCGACGACAATGGTGAAGACACCCGATTGACTTGCATACAAATGCCATACTATTGTCGTCACCGGGTCAAGGCCCTTACTTCTCAATAGTTTAGCGTCGGATATCCCAATGGCACAAACTCCGCGTACCAAGAAAACCGGACCCCGGAAGGTGAGCAGCCGCGGGCGCATGCCATCGGGCAAGCCCAATCCCATCGACGTCCATGTCGGCGCCCGCGTGCGCCTGCGCCGGACCCTGCTCGGCATGAGCCAGGAGAAGCTGGGCGAGGCCCTGGGCCTGACCTTCCAGCAGGTGCAGAAATACGAACGCGGCGCCAACCGCATCGGCTCGTCGCGCCTGTTCGACCTCTCGCGCGTCCTCGACGTGCCGGTCAGCTTCTTCTTCGACGACATGGGCGACGACCTGAAGGCGCAGAGCCCGGCCCTGATCGCCGGCGTCGGCGGGCTGGAGGAGCCGCCCGCCCAGTTCGAGCACGATCCCATGGCCAAGCGCGAAACGCTGGAGCTGGTGCGGGCCTATTACCGCATCACCGACCCCCACGTCAGGAAGCGCGTCTACGAGCTGGCCAAGGCCCTGGCCGACGCCGCCGAGGCCATGGGGCGCTGAACGCGAACCCATGGTTTCCGGTTGCGGCGACGGCCCCTTCGGGGGCCGTTCGTCGTTTCGGAGGAATGTCATCAACCGGTCGGAAGATGGGCGGACCGCTTCGGACTTGACGAGACGATGGTCGTGCTGTCACAAGAACCCCCTTGGGGGTGGGCGCCCGCGCGCAGCCTCCGCGTGGAGATTTGTGACCGCTTGCCGCCACGCAAAACACCGGCTAAGTGGGTGCATCCCGATGGCAGCCCTATCGTCCATTCCCGATGCCCCTGGTCCACCCGCCTGGAACTAGGAGAGCCTGTCCCGTGTCCAAGAAGAACTTCCTTTTCACTTCCGAATCCGTGTCCGAGGGCCATCCCGACAAGGTGTCCGATCGCATCTCCGACGCCATCGTCGATGCCTTCCTGGCCGCCGATCCCTATTCCCGCGTCGCCGTCGAGACCTTGTGCACCACCAACCTGGTGGTGATGGCCGGCGAAGTGCGCGGCCCGGCCTCGGTGACCCCGGCGCTGATGGAAGAGATCGCCCGCCACGCCATCAAGGACATCGGCTACGAGCAGGACGGTTTCCACTGGAAGAACGCCGAAGTCCAGTGCCACGTGCACTCCCAGTCCGCCGACATCGCGGTCGGCGTCGACGCCGCCGGCGAGAAGGACGAGGGGGCCGGCGACCAGGGCATCATGTTCGGCTACGCCTGCAACGAGACCTCGGTGCTGATGCCGGCGCCCATCTACTATTCCCACGAGATCCTGAGGAGCCTGGCCGAGGCCCGCCATTCCGGCGCCCAGCCGCTGCTGGGTCCGGATTCCAAGTCGCAGGTGACCCTGGAATACCGTGACGGCAAGCCGGTGCGCGCCACCTCGGTGGTGGTATCGACCCAGCATGACGGCGCCCTGTCCCAGGCCGACGTGCGCGAGATCGTGCGCCCGCACGTGCTCGACGTGCTGCCCGAGGGCTGGATGTGCCCCGAGGAGACCTTCTACGTCAATCCCACCGGCCGCTTCGTCATCGGCGGTCCGGACGGCGATTGCGGCCTGACGGGGCGCAAGATCATCGTCGATACCTACGGCGGTGCGGCGCCCCACGGCGGCGGCGCCTTCTCGGGCAAGGACCCGACCAAGGTCGACCGCTCGGCCGCCTATGCCGCCCGCTACCTGGCCAAGAACGTGGTCGGCGCCGGTCTGGCCGATCGCTGCGTCATCCAGCTCAGCTACGCCATCGGCGTGTCCAAGCCGCTGTCGGTCTATGTCGACACCTACGGCACCGGCCGCGTCGACGAGGACAAGCTGTCGATGGTGCTGCAGGAGCTGATGGATCTCAGCCCGCGCGGCATCCGCACCCATCTCGCCCTCAACAAGCCGATCTACGCGCGCACCGCCGCCTATGGCCATTTCGGGCGCAATCCCGATGCCGATGGCGGCTTCTCGTGGGAGAAGCTGGACCTGGTCGACCAGCTCAAGAAGGCGTTCTAACCCACTTGGCCGAAGATACCGAAGAGACGCGGGCGGGCGACCGCCCGCGCTTTTTCGGCCGGCGGCGCGGCAAGAAGCTGCGCCAGTCCGGGCTCGACCTGCTGGATGCCGTGCTGCCCGGCATGGCCGTCCCGCTGCCGGCCGGTCCGCTCGACCCCTTCGCCCTGTTTCCCGTCCGCCCCGGCCAGGTCTGGCTGGAAGTGGGGTTCGGCGGCGGCGAGCACGTGGTGGCCCAGGCCGCCCTCAATCCCGAAATCGGCCTGATCGGCTGCGAGCCGTTCCGCAACGGCATCGCCAGCCTGCTGGCGCACCTGCCGCAAGACGCCCGCGACCGCGTGCGCATCTTCGCCGACGATGCCCGCCTGCTGCTGCCGGCCCTGCCCGAGGCCAGTATCGGCCGCGCCTTCGTGCTGTTCCCCGATCCCTGGCCGAAGAAGCGCCACGCCGAACGCCGCTTCATCGGCCCCGCCAACCTGGACGCCCTGGCCCGGGTGCTGGCCGCCGGTGCCGAGCTGCGCGTCGCCTCGGACGACCCGGTCTACCAGGATTGGGCCGGCCAGCATCTGGCGGCGCACCCGCTGTTCGAGGAAGTCCAGGTCACCCGCGACCGCGCCACCCTGCCCGACGACTGGCCGCCGACCCGCTACGAACAGAAATGCATCACCGGCAATGCGCCGGTGTTCTTCCGCTATCGGCGGAAGACATCCCCGGGCTAGCTACTCCAGCGCCTGCCTGAGCGCCGCCGCGGTGGCGAAGGGGGCGAGCGGCAGGGCGCCCACCAGCAGCCCGCCCAGGATCAGCAGGTGGGGTTTCGCCGACAGGCCTTGCGCCGCCGCGTCGATGGCGCCGACCCCGAAGATCAGCACCGGCACGTAGAGCGGCAGGATCAGCAGCGACAGCAGCACGCCGCCGCGCCGCGCCCCCAGCACCAGGGCGGCGCCGATGGCGCCGATCAGCGACAGCACCGGAGTGCCGATCAGCATGGTCAGCATCAACACGCCGAAGGCGTCGGCGTTGAGGTGCAGCAGCACCGCCAGCACCGGCGCGGCGACCAGCAGCGGCACGCCGGTGGTCAGCCAGTGGGCCGCCACCTTGGCCGCCACCGCCACCTCCAGCGGCGCCGGGGTCAGCACCAGCAGTTCCAGCGAGCCGTCCTCGTAATCGGCCTGGAACAGCCGGTCCAGCGACAGCAGCGAGGCCAGCAGCGCGGTCACCCACAGCACGCCGGCGGCGACCCGCTCGAGGATGCCGCTTTCCGGGCCGATGCCGAACGGGAACAGCACCACGGTCAGCACGAAGAAGGTCACCACCATGATGCTGTCCGACCCCTGGCGCAGCGCCAGGCGCAGGTCGCGGCGGATGATCTCGAGGAAGCGGGTCATGACCGGAACTCCCCCTCCCCCTTGACGGGGGAGGGTTGGGGTGGGGGTGCCGCCCGGCAGGCAGCCGGGGATTCCCCCCCCACCCCGACCCTCCCCCGCGCGTGGAACGCGCACGACCAATGTGCGGGCTCTGCCCGCGAGGGGGGAGGGAGGTTGCCGACCGCCGCCTTCATTCCTCGTCCTCCGCCAGGGCGAACTGATCCAGCCGCAGCACCGCGGCGCCGGGCAGGGCGACGTCCTGGTGTGTGGACAGCACCACCATGCCGCCCTGGGCGCGGTGCCCGGCGAACACATCCTCGAGCACCGCGATGGAGGCGCGGTCCAGCGCCGTGGTCGGCTCGTCCAGCAGCCACAGCGGCGACGGCGCCGCCAGCAGCCGGGCCAGGTTGGTGCGCCGCTTCTGCCCCGCCGACAGCATCTTGCCGGGAATGTCGCGCAGATGCGCCAGGCCGAAGCGCTCCAGCGCGTGCTCCACCGCGCCCGCCGCCTTGCCGGCATGGGGCTCGTGCAGGCGGGCCCAGAAGCGCAGGTTCTCGGCCACCGTGAGGACCGGCTTCACCGCGTCGTGGTGGCCGACGTAATGGGTGCGGGCGGCATGGGCCTCGGCATCGTCGCCGGCCTCGCCCTCGCCCCATGTCAGCTGTCCGGCCGCCGGCTTCAGCAGCCCGGCCATCACCCGGAGCAGGCTGGACTTGCCCGAGCCGTTGGGCCCCAGCAGCATCAGCGCCTCGCCCGGACCGACCCGGAAGTCGAGATGGGCGAACACCACCCGGCCGCCGCGCACGCAGCCCAAGCCTTGGCCGGAAAAGGCGGAAGGGGGGGGATCGAAGGTCATCGGGGGTGTATGGCAGAAAGCGCGCGGCCCCTCAAGGGGCGCCCCGCCCGGCGGCTGAGGGCCATCAATAAATAACGGCCGGTGCGGGGGGGACGCACCGGCCGTCTGATGACCCGGGCCGCCGGCCCGCAAAGGGGGGGTGGGCCGGCGGCGGCAAAGGGGCCGTCTATCCCGGTATCCAAGCATCGGATTATGGCAGGAATATGGGGCGCGCGCCGGCATTCGGGTAGGGGCGCCCCGCCCGTTCGGATAGCGACACTGGACTCCACCTGAAAATTGTGGTGTAAGCGCAGGCGCATCCGGTCCAATATTCGCCGGTTCCGATCGTATTCGCGGAGGATGTCCCGTGCTTGAAGCCTATCGCCAGCATGTCGCCGAACGCGCCGCCCTTGGCATTCCCCCGCTGCCGTTGTCGGCCGAGCAGACCGAATCCCTGGTCGCCCTGCTGAAGACTCCGCCCAAGGGCGAGGAGCAGGCGCTGGTCGAGCTGATCACTCACCGGGTGCCCGCCGGCGTCGACGATGCCGCCCGGGTCAAGGCCGGCTTCCTCGCCGAAGTGGCCAAGGGCACCGCGTCCAGCCCGCTGATCGATCGGGTCAAGGCCACCGAACTGCTGGGCACCATGCTGGGCGGCTTCAACATCAGCCCGCTGATCGAGCTGCTGGGCGACGCCACCTGCGGCGCCGCCGCCGCACAGGGGCTGAAGAACACCCTGCTGATGTTCGACTATTTCCACGACGTCAAGGCGCTGGCCGACACGGGCAACGCCAACGCCAAGGCGGTGCTGCAGTCGTGGGCCGACGCCGAGTGGTTCACCAGCCGTCCGGCGGTCCCCGAAAGCCTGACCGTCACCATCTTCAAGGTGTCGGGCGAGACCAACACCGACGATCTGTCGCCGGCCCCCGATGCCTGGAGCCGCCCCGACATCCCGCTGCACGCCTTGGCCATGCTGAAGAACCCGCGTCCCGGCATCGAGCCCGAGGAGGCGGGGGTGCGCGGCCCGGTGCGGTTCCTCGAGGACCTGCGGGCCAAGGGCCATCTGGTCGCCTATGTGGGCGACGTGGTCGGCACCGGCTCGTCGCGCAAGTCGGCCACCAATTCGGTGCTGTGGTTCACCGGCGAGGACATCCCCTTCGTCCCCAACAAGCGCTTCGGCGGCGTCTGCCTGGGCACCAAGATCGCCCCCATCTTCTACAACACCATGGAGGATGCCGGCGCCCTGCCCATCGAGCTGGACGTCAACCAGATGGACATGGGCGACGTGGTCGAGCTGCGTCCCTATGACGGCAAGGCGCTGAAGAACGGCAAGGTGATCGCCGAGTTCACCGTCAAGTCCGAGGTCATCTTCGACGAGGTCCGGGCCGGCGGCCGCATTCCGCTGATCATCGGCCGCGGCCTGACCGCCAAGGCGCGCGAGGCCCTGGGCCTCCCGCCCAGCACCCTGTTCCGGCTGCCGGCGGTGCCGGCCGATACCGGCAAGGGCTTCTCGCTGGCGCAGAAGATGGTCGGCCGCGCCTGCGGCCTGCCCGAGGGCAAGGGCATGCGCCCCGGCACCTATTGCGAGCCCCGCATGACCACCGTGGGGTCGCAGGACACCACCGGCCCGATGACCCGCGACGAGCTGAAGGACCTGGCCTGCCTGGGCTTCTCGGCCGATCTGGTGATGCAGTCGTTCTGCCACACCGCCGCGTACCCGAAGCTGGTCGACGTCAAGACCCACAAGGAGCTGCCGGCCTTCATCAGCACCCGCGGCGGCATCGCCCTGCGTCCCGGCGACGGCGTCATCCATTCCTGGCTGAACCGCCTGCTGCTGCCCGACACGGTGGGAACGGGGGGCGATTCCCACACCCGCTTCCCCATCGGCATCTCGTTCCCGGCCGGCTCGGGCCTGGTCGCCTTCGCCGCCGCCACCGGCGTGATGCCGCTGGACATGCCGGAATCGGTGCTGGTGCGCTTCAAGGGCAGCCTGCAGCCCGGCGTCACCTTGCGCGACCTGGTCAACGCCATCCCGCTCTACGCCATCCGCGCCGGCCTGTTGACCGTCGAGAAGAAGGGCAAGAAGAACGTCTTCTCGGGCCGCATCCTGGAGATCGAGGGGCTGCCCGACCTCAAGGTCGAGCAGGCGTTCGAGCTGACCGACGCCTCGGCCGAGCGCTCGGCCGCCGGCTGCACCGTGCGGCTCAACCAGGAGCCGATCATCGAGTACATGCGCTCCAACATCACCCTGATGAAGTGGATGATCGCGGAAGGGTATGAGGACGCCCGCACCCTGGGCCGCCGCATCAAGGCCATGCAGGCGTGGATCGCCGATCCTAAGCTGCTGGCCCCCGATGCCGACGCCGAATACGCCGCGGTGATCGAGATCGACCTGGCCGACATCAAGGAACCCATCGTCGCCTGCCCCAACGACCCGGACGACGTCAAGCTGCTGTCCGAGGTCGCCGGCGACACCATCGACGAGGTGTTCATCGGCTCGTGCATGACCAATATCGGCCACTTCCGCGCCGCCGCCAAGGTGCTGGAGGGCAAGTCCGACATCCCCACCCGGCTGTGGATCGCGCCGCCCACCAAGATGGACCAGACCATTTTGACCGAGGAAGGCTATTACAGCATCCTCGGAAAGTCGGGGGCGCGCATGGAGATGCCCGGCTGTTCGCTGTGCATGGGCAACCAGGCCCAGATCCGCAAGGGCAGCACCGCCATGTCCACCAGCACCCGCAACTTCCCCAATCGCTTGGGCATCGACACCAGGGTCTATCTCGGCTCGGCCGAGCTGGCGGCGGTGTGCGCGCTGATGGGCCGGATTCCGACGTCGGCGGAATACCTCGAACAGGTCGGCAGCCTCAGCGCCAAGGCCGCCGATATCTACCGCTACATGAACTTCGACCAGATCCCTGCCTTCCAGTCGGTGGCGGAGACGGTCACGGTGTAAGGAATTGGGCCGTCATGCCCGGACTTGATCCGGGCATCCCCCCGCCGCCATGGACCCCGGGTCAAGCCCGGGGGTGACGCGACGGGAGAGCAGGCGGCCCGGCAGTTTAATAAGAAGAGCGCTCAAACCTGACCCCCCGGCGGAACACCGCCGGGGGGTTTTTCTTTGGTTCGTCGCGGATTGGCGGGGTGTCGTTCGGAAAGCGCACTCCGTCGTTCCCGCGCAGGCGGGAACCCAGGAATCGCGGACGAGCCGGCGGTGCACCCCTGAGTCCCCGCCTGCGCGGGGACGACGTCCACTATGCTCAGGATTCCCCGCCGATTCGCGAATAGCCCTTTCTTTGCCGCAGCGGCAGAGGCTTTCAGCCGCCGCCGCCGCTCCCCACATTCATGGGCACGGACGACCGCCTTTGCACGGGAGCCTGCATCCATGTCCGAGACCCTCGACACGCGCCGCGCCCTGACCGTCGGCACCGTCACCTGGGACTATCACAGCATCGAGGCGGCCGGGCTGGGGGATCTGTCCCGGCTGCCGGTGTCGCTGAAGGTGCTGCTGGAGAATTTGCTGCGGCACCTGGACGGGCGCAGCGTTACCGCCGCCGACGTCCGCGCCATGGCCGGCTGGCTGGAGGATCGCGGCCGGGCCGGGCGCGAGATCGCCTTCCGTCCCGCCCGGGTGCTGATGCAGGATTTCACCGGGGTGCCGGCGGTGGTCGATCTGGCCGCCATGCGCGACGCGGTGGCGGCGCTGGGGGGCGATCCGGCGCGGGTCAACCCGTTGTCGCCGGTGGATCTGGTCATCGACCATTCGGTCACGGTGGATGTCTGGGGCACCCCCGACGCCCTGGCCCGCAACATGGAGACCGAGTTCCGCCGCAACGCCGAGCGCTACGCCTTCCTGAAATGGGGCCAGACCGCCTTCGACAATTTCCGGGTGGTGCCGCCGGGCACCGGCATCTGCCACCAGGTCAATTGCGAGTACCTGGCCCGGGTGGTGTGGAGCAAGGACGGCCTCGCGTACCCCGACACCCTGGTCGGCACCGATTCCCACACCACCATGGTCAATGGCCTGGGCGTGCTGGGCTGGGGGGTGGGCGGCATCGAGGCCGAGGCGGCCATGCTGGGCCAGCCCATCTCCATGCTGATTCCCGAGGTGGTGGGCTTCCGCCTGACCGGGGCGCTGAAGGAGGGGGTGACCGCCACCGATCTGGTGCTGACCGTGACCCAGATGCTGCGGGCCAAGGGGGTGGTCGGCAAGTTCGTGGAATTCTGCGGACCGGGACTGGATGCCATGGCGCTGCCCGACCGCCTGACCATCGCCAACATGGCGCCCGAATACGGGGCCACCTGCGGTTTCTTCCCCATCGACGCCGAGACCGTGCGCTACCTCACCTTCACCGGCCGCGATGCGGATCAGGTGGGGCTGGTCGAGGCCTATGCCAAGGCGCAGGGCCTGTGGCGCGAGCCGGGCTCGCCCGAGCCGCTGTTCTCGGACCTGCTGGAGCTGGTGCTGGACGAGGTCGAGCCGTCGCTGGCCGGGCCGAAGCGGCCGCAGGACCGGGTGGCGCTGAAGGATGCCCGGGCCGGTTTCGCCGCCGCCTTGCCGGCCTTGAGCCCGGACGCCGACATCACCCGCAAGGTGCCGCTATCCGACGGGCGCGGCGCCATCGGCCACGGCGACGTGGTGATCGCCGCCATCACGTCGTGCACCAACACCTCCAATCCCGGCGTCATGATGGCTGCCGGCCTGCTGGCCGAGAAGGCGGTGGCGCGGGGGCTGTCCTCCAGGCCGTGGGTCAAGACCTCGCTGGCCCCGGGCAGCCAGGTGGTGCCCGACTACCTGCGCGCCGCCGGCCTGCTGGAGCCGCTGGAGAAGCTCGGCTTCGCCATCGCCGGCTTCGGCTGCACCACCTGCATCGGCAATTCCGGGCCGCTCGACCCGCCGGTGGCCGAGGCCGTCGACAGCGAGGGCCTGGTGGTGGCGGCGGTGCTGTCGGGCAACCGCAATTTCGAAGGCCGCATCAGCCCCCACGTCAAGGCCAACTACCTGGCCTCGCCGCCGCTGGTGGTGGCCTACGCCATCGCCGGCACCATGAACGTCGATCTCTCCTCCGAGCCGCTGGGGGCGGGCTCGGACGGCCGGGCGGTGTTCCTCAAGGACATCTGGCCCACCGGCGCCGAGATCCAGGCCGCCATCGCCCGCCACCTGTCGCCCGACAGCTACCGCACCCGCTATGCCCAGGTGTTCGAGGGCACCGGGGAATGGCGGGCGGTACCGGTGGCCGGCGGGCGCACCTACGGGTGGGACCCGCGCTCGACCTATATCCGCCGGCCGCCCTATTTCGACGGCATGACGCGCGAAGTGCCCGCCGCCGCCGGCGACATCAGCGGGGCGCGGCCGCTGGCCATCCTGGGCGATTCCATCACCACCGACCACATCAGCCCGGCGGGCACCATCAAGGCCTCGACGCCGGCCGGGCGCTGGCTGATCGAGCACGGGGTGAGCCCGGGCGAGTTCAATTCCTACGGCGCCCGGCGCGGCCACGACGCGGTGATGACCCGCGGCACCTTCGCCAATGTGCGGCTGAGGAACGAGATGGTGCCGGGCATCGAGGGCGGCGCCACCCGCTTCAAGGGCGAGGGCGATGTCATCGCCATCCACGATGCCGGCCTGCTCTATGGCGACCACGGCACTCCGCTGGTGGTGGTGGCGGGCAAGGAATACGGCACCGGCTCGTCCCGCGACTGGGCGGCCAAGGGCACCGCCCTGCTGGGGGTCAAGGCGGTGATCGCCGAAAGCTATGAGCGCATCCACCGCTCCAACCTGGTCGGCATGGGGGTGCTGCCGCTGCAATTCCCCGCCGGCACCGACCGCAAGACCCTGGGCCTGGACGGCACCGAGAGCTTCGACATCACCGGCCTGGCCGCCGGCCTCCGCCCCGGCATGACGGTGACGGTGACGGTGCGCCACCGCGACGGCGCCACCATCGCCTTCGACGCCCTGTGCCGCATCGACACCCTGGACGAGATCGACTATTTCCGCCACGGCGGCATCCTGCACTGCGTGCTGCGGGGGCTGATCGGATGATTGCGGCGCACCCTTCGAGACGAGCGCTTCGCGCTCTCCTCAGGGTGAGGAGCCTCATGCTGAGGAGGCCGCCGCAGGCGGCCGTCTCGAAGCATGTTCAGCGCTGCGCCGGGACGTCCATCCACGGCGGCAGGGCGCCTTCGTAAACCAGTTCGTCGATGGTCTGGCGCAGCAGGGCGCGGCCGACCCGGCTGGAATTGGCCGCCAGCATCATGCCGAGATAGGGTTCCAGCAGATCGTGGATGCCGACCCGCTCGACCACTTCGCCGGGCAGGCGCTTGCGCGGCGGGGCGACGCGGTTGACGTGCTCCAGCGCCAGTTCCTGCACCGCCGCCTTCAGCAGGGTCTCGGCGGTGTTGCGCTCCAGCGCCCGCTGGTAGCTTTCCGATTCGCGCTCGGCCCGCGCCCATTCGGGACCCGAGCCGCGCTCGACGGCGACGCCGTCCATGGTGTCGATCTGGGCGCTGACCTTGGCCGCCATGCGCGCCGCCGACAATTCCTCCTCGGGCGTGGCGCCGTTGGCCACGGTGCGCGCCATCAGTGCGCGCAACCGGTGCAGCAGACGCTCGCGCACCGCGGCACCGACCGCTCCGGGCGGGCTCACCGGCGGCTCCGGCGCGGGGGAAGGCGTTGAAATCGTTTTGTCATGAACCGCAGTGTAGCCCTGCCGCCGTGCGCTGTCGACGCGCACGTATCGCGCGTCCGACTACGGCAGGGGATGACTCCGGCGCAATCTGTGCTTAAAGTTGCTCCAGGTCGGTCACGGGGAAGAGCCATGGAGAAGGGACGGGTCCTCGAACGCAAGGTGTTCTACGCCGGACAGAAGGTCTTCAACGAAGGCGAAGCGGGCGATCGCGCCTACCTGATCCAGGAGGGCACCGTCGAGATCACCAAGCACGGCCTGACGCTGGCGACCCTGGGCAAGGGCGAGCTGTTCGGTGAGATGGCGCTGGTGGACGATCAGCCGCGCATGGCCTCGGCCAAGGCGCAGACCGATCTGTCGGTGGTCATCATCAGCCGCGACGCCTTCCGCGAGAAGCTGTCCAAGGCCGATCCGTTCATCCGCGGCCTGATCAACATCTTCGTGCGCAACATCCGCAACCTGACCCGCTGAGGCTGGCGGTGCCCGAGCTGGCCGGACGGTTCGCCGCCGAGTTTCCGCGCCATAGCCGCGAGCAGCTGTTCGCGCTGGCCGACGACATCGAAAGCTATCCGGCCTTCATCCCGTGGTGCCGCAGCGCCCGCGTGGTGTCGCAAGCCGGGGCGGAGCGGGCGGTCGACAACCATTTCGGCGCCGGGCCGGTGGACTTAAGCTTCCGCACCCGCGCCATCGCCGCACCGCCGGACAGCCTGGAGATCGCCTCCGAGGACGGCCCCTTCCGCCGCTTCCACCTGGTCTGGCGCTTCCTCGACCGCGCCGGCGGCGGCTGCCGGGTCGAGGCGGAATACCGCCTGGCCTTCCGCTCGCCCATGCTGCAGGCGCTGGCGCGGCTGGCGGTGCACGAGGCCGAGCGGCGCATCGTCGCCCGCTTCCGCGACCGCGCCGCCGCCCTCTACGGCTGGACCTGACCGGGCTTCCCGGTTACAACTCGGCGGCAACCCAGCCGCCCCTGCACGAGGTCCCGCATGTCCGCCCCCGAAGACGAGAAGCCCACGCCCGAGGCCGCCGACGCCCCGCTGCGCGAGACCTCCACCACCTTCCGTCCGGTCGCCCCGGGGATGGAGCGGCACGTCAACGTCTACCATCCGGTGCTCGACCACGGCTTCATCGCGGTCAAGGACTACATGGGCGACGATCTGTCGATCCTGCAGATGGCGCGCATGAGCTACGGCAAGGGCACCAAGGGCCTGAACGACGACCGCGCCCTGCTGCGCTACCTGATGCGCCATCTCCACACCAGCCCGTTCGAGGGCTGCGTCATCAAGCTGCACGTCAAGCTGCCCATCTTCGTCATGCGCCAGTGGGTGCGGCACCGCACCGCCTCCCTGAACGAATATTCGGCGCGCTATTCCATCATGCCCGACGAGTTCTATCTGCCCGAGCCGTCGCAGCTGGCGGTGCAATCCAGCGACAACAAGCAGGGCCGCGGCGAGACCTTGACGCCGGAACGCGCCGCCCGGGTGCTGGAGATGATGAAGCGCGACGCCCTGGCCAATTTCGCCAGCTACCACACCTTGCTGAACGCCGACGAGAACGGCGACGCCATCGACCCGGAGGGCGACGGCATCGCCCGCGAGCTGGCGCGCATCGGCCTGCCGCTGTCCACCTATACCCAGATGTACTGGCAGACCAACCTGCACAATCTGATGCACTTCCTGCGCCTGCGCGCCGACCGCCACGCCCAGTACGAGATCCGCATCTACGCCGAGAAGATCCTGGAGCTGCTGGAGCAGTGGGTGCCGGTCACCGCCGAGGCCTTCCGCGACTATCAGCTCGAGTCGGCGCGGCTGTCGCGCATGGAGCTGGGGCTGCTCAAGGACATGCTGGCCGGCAAGGCCGGCCTGGCCGATGCCGGCGGCTACGGCCTGACCAAGCGGGAAGCCCGGGAATTCGCCGAAAGGTTCGGGCTGTAGGAAGCCCGGCGGAAGGACTGGCGGCGGCCGATACCGCCGATCTCCGGTGACGGCGAAAAAATTATCGCCCGAAAAAATTATCGCCGCGGCCGGGCGCGGCCGATGCCCTTCTGGCGCATGCTGTTGAGCAGCTCGGATTCCACATAGCGGCCCTGGAACAGGGTGATGCCCATGCTCTGGCCGAACTCGATGGCGGTGGGGGTGTCGCAGCGCGACAGGATGATGCGGGTGACGCCGATGCGCTTGAGCACCTCGGCGGTCTGGTCGGGCTGCCGGGTCAGGACGTCGTCCCAGATCAGCTTGATCAGGTCGGCCCCCAGCCGCTCGCGATCGACGTAGCGCAGCATGGCGTAGTTGAGGCCGTCGACGCAGATGCGGTAGCCGCGGTCGTGGGCGAAGTCGCGGGCGAACATGTAGGCGCTGAGGTCGCCGAAGATGTCGACCTTCTGCAGTTCCAGCACGATGGTGCCGCGCATGGCCGCCTTGACGTTGTCGTCGAAGGTGAGGAATTCCGGCGACAGGATGGTCGAGACGTTGAGGTTGATGCTGATGTCGCCTTCCAGGGTGCGGTCGTCGTGCTTGTTCAGCAGCGACAGCACGCGCTTGTCCAGGGTCTCGGTCAGCTCCTGGAACAGCCACGGGCTGGAATTGAGGTTGACGTTGGGGATCAGCGCCTGGCGCAGGTCGGAGATGGAGATGAACAGCTCGTGGAACACCGGCTGCGGCGAGGCCTTGCCCACCACCGCGCACACCGCCTGGCGGCGCATCAGGTTGGACAGGTCGGCCTGGCCCAGATTGGCCTCCATCTTGGCCAGCAGCTCCGGCGTGAACGGCATGCCCTTGGGCTTGTCGGCAGCGCGCTGGGCGGCGGTCGCCTTTTCCATCTCGGCACGGCGGCGCGCCTGTTCCTCGGCCAGCAGTTTTTGCGCCAGCGCCACCAGCACGTCGTATTCGCGATCAAGGTCGTACCAGGTGCAGAACGGCCGCTCGCCGGTCTCCTCGTCGAGGATCAGGGGGTCGTCGGAGAACAGGAAGCGCAGCTTGACGATGGCCGATTCCAGCTCGTCCTGGGCCTGCGCCTTGTAGACGATCATCATGTCGCCGCTGGCCAGGTTGAACACCTGGGCCTGCAGCATCTTGACCAGGTTCTCGAAGGTGCCGTGGGCGATGCGCATGTGCTGCTCGCGCCGGTTCTGCACCAACAGGCTGGAGATGTGGAGGTGCACCGCGCGGCGCTCGGAGCGGTGGCGCTCGAGACGCTGCAGGTAGTCCAGCAGCAGGTTCTCCTGGCTGGTCACCCGGTTCTGTTCGGCGGGAGGCGGTACCATTGCGGCGTCCCCCGTCAGAAGGCCTTGAGGGTGGGGAAAAGGTCGAGCATGTCGTTGTCGCCGCATTCGGCGCGCGGACGGCCCGAGATCACCGCATGGCGCTGGTTGCATTGGGCCAGGGTGCAGGCGGCCGATTTCGGGCACTGGTTCATGGTCACCGCCGCCACGACGGTGTCGAGGAAGCGGCCCTGGAAGTGGCGCACACCCTGGTTTAGGCCCCAGACCACGGCGTTCTCGTTGTCGCAATGGCCGAGGATGACGCGGTCGAACCCCACCGGTGCCAGCGTCTCGGCGGTATCGGCGGCGATCTGCTCGTCGCCCATCTCCTCGCTCCACAGCAGCTTGACGAAGTCGGTCTCGTAAAGCTCGGCGTCGATGAATTCCAGGGTGGTGGCGGTCATGCTGTCCAGGACCGATTTGTGCCCGTGGTTGCGCAGCCAGTCGCGCGCCCGGATGAAGCGGTCGGGGTCGTTGAAGATGTCGATCAGCTGGAATTCCACCAGCAGCTTCGAGCGCCCGGCCAGCGAGGCGGCGAACTCCTTGAACGCGGGGGTTTCCACCGTCGCCATGTTGAGGTTCAGCGAGAACGCCGCCGGCATCTTGCGGAAGCCGGCCTGCTGCAGCGCCGCCAGGATGCGCTGGTCGAGGATCTGCGACAGGTGCTGGAACAGCCAGCGATTGCCGGTGATATCGACGTCGGGGGCCACCGCCCGGCGCAGATCGCCCAGCGAGATGTAGAATTCCTGGAAGTCGGTCTCGGCGTGGTTCTTGTCGGTGAAGCGCACGCAGGCCTGGCGGCGGATGATGGCGGCGATGTCGATGGTGCCGAGCCGGGACATGACGCCGACCAGGCCGCTGGCCTCCAGCGGCTTGATCGGCACCTGCTTGCGGCGGTCGGCGATGCGCTGCTTGGCCTCTTCCACCAGCCGCGCGCTGACCGCGACGAAGTCTTCGTATTCGCTTTCCAGGTCGAAATAGCTGACGAAGCGATCGACTCCGGTCTCGGCCTCGGAATAGGTCAGCGGGTCCTTGGCGAACAGGGCGCGCAGCTTGTCGACGATGACGTCGAGGTCGGCGACGCGGGCGTCCTTGCACACCAGGATCATGTCGTTGTTGGTGAGCAGGAACAGCTGGCCATGGAAGTTGTCGACCATGGTCTCGAACATGCGGAAGGCGATGCGGATGCGCGAATCGTCGCGGTTGCGCGCCCGCAGGCGCGACAGATGCAGGTGGACGGCGATACGGCCCTCGCGAATGCGCCCGATGCGCTCCAGCGCGTCGTAGAGCATGCGCTCCGGCGTCACGATTTCCTGAGGCTGTCCGCCGAACGCCGTCGCGTTCATTCCGTCCCCGATCCTGCCGTTCCCGTACCCGGCGAGCTAACCCCTTGCGCGGGCATTGTGCCGGCCCGCCGAAACGGGCACAGTCCGTTGGACAAAATACATCGCAGCGGTTAACGAGCCTACAACGAAATGCACACCGCCCCCTCGCCCGCGGTCGCAGACGGAACAAGGGTTTACGCCGTGGGCGACATCCACGGGCGGCGCGATCTGCTGGACCGGCTGCTGGCGCAGGTCGAGGAGGACGCCGCCCGCCCGCCGCGGCCGCCGCGGCTGGTGATGGTGTTCCTGGGCGATTACGTCGATCGCGGGCCGGATTCGCGGGCGGTGGTCGAGCGGCTGATGGCCGGCCCGCCGTCGTCCGGCCCCCTGGCCGGGGCGGAATGGATCTGCCTCAAGGGCAACCACGAGGAATGCATGGTGCGCTTCCTCGACGATGCCGGGGTGGCGCGGGGCTGGCTGTGGAACGGCGGCCGCGCCACCGTGACCTCCTATGTCGGCACGGTGCCGGACGATCTGGAATGGGACATCCCGGCGCTGCAGATGCTGCTGGGCCGCGCCCTGCCGCCGGCCCAGCTCAGGTTCCTCGCCCGGCTGCCGCTGCTGCACGTCGAGGGAGACTACGCCTTCGCCCATGCCGGCATCCGCCCCGGCGTGGCCCTGGCCGACCAGAACCCCGACGATTTGATGTGGATCCGCGATTCCTTCCTGTTCGACCCGTCGCCGCTGGAGAAGGTGGTGGTGCACGGCCACACCATCGCGCCGCTGCCCGAGCTGCGCCCCAACCGCATCGGCATCGACACCGGCGCCTATGCCTCGGGGGTGCTGACCGCGGTGGTGCTCGAGGGAAGCGAGCGCCGCTTCCTGTCGACGTAGGAACAAACAGACCTTGCAACCCGCTTGCCCATGCGATAGCTGACCCGGGAACGTGACAGGGACGCCGCCATGACCGAACTTTCCCAGCTGGTGGAGCGGGTGGAACGCCTGAAGGGCACTGCCGTGCTGTGCGTCGGCGACGCCATGCTCGACCGCTTCGTCTACGGCGCCGTCGATCGCGTCTCGCCCGAGGCGCCGATCCCGGTGCTGCGGGTCGAACGCGACGCCGCCATGCTGGGCGGTGCCGGCAACGTGGTGCGCAACCTGGTCGCCCTGGGGGCGCGGCCGACCTTCGTGGCGGTAGTGGGCGACGACGATGCCGGCCGCGAGATCGGCCGCCTGCTGGGCGAGCACGCCGCCATCGACCCCTGCCTGGTGGTCGAGGCGGGGCGTCAGACCACCATCAAGACCCGCTTCATCGCCTCGTCGCAGCAGCTGCTGCGCTCGGACCGCGAGACCCGCGCGCCGCTGGCCCAGAGCAGCCGCGCCGCCCTTGCCGCCCGCGCCGCCGAGGCGGTCGCCGCCTGCACCGCTTTGGTGCTGTCCGATTACGGCAAGGGGGTGCTGGAGCCCCCCGCCGCGGCCGAGCTGATCGCCAAGGCCCGGGCCGCCGGCAAGCCGGTGGTGGTCGACCCCAAGGGCGGCGATTACAGCCGCTACCGCGGCGCCACCGTGCTCACCCCCAACCGCAAGGAACTGGCCGAGGCCACCGGCATGGCGGTGGATTCGGACGAGGCCATCGTCGCCGCCTGCCGCCGCCTGATCGCCGCATGCGGCATCGACGCGGTGCTGGCCACCCGCAGCCAGGACGGCATGACCCTGGTCGCCGCCGACGGCACGGTGCACCACCTGCCGGCCGAGGCGCGCGAGGTGTTCGACGTCTCGGGCGCCGGCGACACCGTGGTCGCCACCCTGGCCGCCGCCATCGGCTCGGGCGCCTCGCTGCTGGAGGGGGCGCAGATCGCCAACGTCGCCGCCGGCATCGTGGTCGGCAAGGTCGGCACCGCGGTGGCCTATGCCGACGAGGTGGTGGCGGCGCTGCACCATGACGAGCTGGCCCTGGGCGAGGCCAAGGTGCTGGCCCGCGACGCCGCCGCCGAGATGGTGGCGCGCTGGCGCGCCAAGGGCCTCAAGGTCGGTTTCACCAACGGCTGCTTCGATCTGCTGCATCCCGGCCACGTCTCGCTGCTGGCCCAGTCCCGCGCCGCCTGCGACCGGCTGGTGGTCGGCCTCAATTCCGACGCCTCGGTGGGGCGGCTGAAGGGACCGACCCGGCCGGTGCAGTCGGAAGCGGCGCGCGCCACCGTGCTGGCCTCGCTGGCCACGGTCGATCTGGTGGTGATCTTCGGCGAGGATACGCCGCTGGAGCTGATCCGCCGGCTGAAGCCCGACATCCTGGTCAAGGGCGCCGACTACACCGTCGAGACGGTGGTCGGCGCCGCCGAGGTCATGAGCTGGGGCGGCGCGGTGGTGCTGGCCAACCTTGTGGAAGGCCAGAGCACCACCAATACCATCCGGAAGATGAACAAGGGCTGAGGCGCGCCATGGCCGGCTACGACCACCTGACCCAGCTGGGATCCAAGGCCGCCCTTCCCGCCTCGCCCGACGAGGCGGTGCTGGAGGCGGTGCCCAACCCCCATCCCGGCACCACCTATCTGGTCCGCTTCGCGGCGCCGGAATTCACCTCGCTGTGCCCGCTGACCGGCCAGCCCGACTTCGCCCATCTGGTCATCGACTACGTCCCCGACGCGCTGCTGGTGGAATCCAAGTCGCTGAAGCTGTTCCTGGGCAGCTTCCGCAACCACGGCGCCTTCCACGAAGCCTGCACGCTGGAGGTGGGCAAGCGCCTGGTCGATGCCATCGCCCCCCTGTGGCTGCGCATCGGCGGCTACTGGTATCCCCGGGGCGGCATCCCCATCGACGTGTTCTGGCAGACCGGACCCCCGCCCGAGGGCCTGTGGCTGCCCGACCAGGGGGTGCCATCCTATCGCGGGCGGGGATAGGGCGGTGCCCGACGGGCACCGGTCGCACCCCATCAAGGACGCCATCCGCGCCCGCGCGCTGGAGCTGGGGTTCGATGCCGTCGGCTTCGCCGCCGCCGACGGAAACTGGGGCGCCGCGCTGGAGGAATTCGTCGCCCAGGGGCGCCATGGCGGCATGGCCTGGATGGCGGAGCGCATGGCCCAGCGGGCCAGTCCCGGCGGCCTGTGGCCCGAGGTGCGCACGGTCGTCGTGCTGGGCAGCAATTACGGCCCGCACGGCGATCCGCTGGCGCCGCTGGCCCGGCCCGAATGCGGCAGCATCAGCGTCTATGCCCGCGGCAAGGACTACCACGACGTGGTCAAGAAGCGCCTCAAGGCGCTGGGGCGCTGGATGGCCGACAGTTTCGGCCACGACCTCAAGGTCTTCGTCGATACCGCCCCGGTGATGGAGAAGCCGCTGGCCGGGCGGGCCGGGCTGGGCTGGCAGGGCCGCCATACCAACCTGGTGTCGCGCGACTTCGGCAGCTGGCTGTTCCTGGCCGAGATCTACACCACCCTGGCGCTGCCGCCCGACCCGCCCGGGGACGACCATTGCGGCAGCTGCCGGGCCTGCGTTCCCGCCTGCCCCACCGGGGCCATCGAACCGGGCGCCACTGAAACCGGCGGGCGGATCGATGCGCGCCGCTGCATCAGCTACCTCACCATCGAGCACGCCGGCCCGATCCCGGTGGAGCTGCGTCCGGCCTTGGGCAACCGCATCTACGGCTGCGACGACTGCCTGGCCGCCTGTCCCTGGAACAAGTTCGCCCGCCCGACCGCCGAGGCCGACTTCCTGGCCCGCGCCGAACTGGCCGCCCCGCGCCTGGCCGACCTTGCCGACCTGGACGAAGCAGGCTTCCGCGAGGTCTTCGCCGGTTCGCCGGTCAAGCGCATCGGCCACGAGCGGCTGCTGCGCAACGTCCTGGTCGCCATCGGCAATTCCGGCCGGCCGGAGCTGGCGCCGGTTGCCGCCGCCCGTCTCGGCGACGCCTCTGCCACCATACGCGATGCCGCTTCCTGGGCCTGTTCCCGCATCGGTAATACCAACGCGAACAGCCGGGATTACCAAGCATCCTCAGGTAGATAAGCCCCAAAACGACGAAGAGGCGGCCATGGCCACCTCCTCGTCAAAGGGCTTCCCGCCCGGAAGGGATCCACCGCTACAGGTCGGCCGCCAAGGCCCGCGCCAGCTGCGACAGTGCTTCCTGGTGCTTCTCGTTCTGGATGCTCGAGAAGTTGCGCGCCAGTTCCAGGCACATGCGCTGGCGGGTGGTGAGGTCGGGAACCCGCTGGGTGTCCAGGCCCTCGAAGAAATAGCTGACCGGAACGCCCAGCACCTGGGCGATCTCGTACAGGCGGCCGGCGGAGATCCGGTTGATGCCGCGCTCGTACTTGTGGGCCTGCTGATAGGTGACGCCGATGAGGTCGGCCATCTGCTGCTGCGACAGGCCCAACATGATGCGGCGTTCGCGGATGCGAGCCCCGACATGCCGGTCAGTGTCGTTGGCACGATTGGTCGGGCGCGCCGCTCTTGCCTCTTGCTGTGGTGTCATCGCTCTCGACTGAAGTTTGGGGTCGTCGTAGTGGCGGGTGTCGTCCGGTGTATCCGGCATGGCTACCTAATCCCTGTCCTAGTCTAACTTTGACGCCTAGGCAACCCACTTGAAAGTCGTACATGCGTTCTGTTCGGAACATTTGTCGCCGACAATAAACCGCTTTTTTTTATTTTGTTGAAATCAGCGCCGACGCTGCGCAACCGGTGCGCTATGCCTTATGTCCATAGCGGCCTTGCGACCGGAACGACCGCGGATTGCCTGGAGGCATGGGGCCTCCCACGCTGCGATATATGATCGCACGGTCGCGGTAGTACCAGTGTGGATATCCGAAATCGGAAGGATAGGTCAGACCGTGAGGTCGAGAATCCGACCCGATGCCAATCTGGGGAATGACGGCGAAAGTATATCCATGCCGGGTTGGGTGTCCGGCTGCGCCGTCGGCCTGGCGGCCCGGCCATAGGCCCGCGCGCCGTTCAGCACCGCCGACGCCTCGAGTCCGGCGGAAGCGGTGTCCTGAGTGAACAGCTTGGCGACGAAGGCGGTGAAGGCGCCCACCAGGCCGGGGCCGCGCCGGCCCGACACCGGCATGTCGGGGAAAGGCCGGCCGGGCTGGATCTGGTCGCGGAAGGATTCGGCTTCGGGCTTGGCCGGGGCCTTGCGTGCCGCCTGTCCGCCATCCTCGACCTCGAAGCGCGGGCGGGCGGGGTCGATGGGGCGCACCGGCACCGCCACGACTGCCGCCGCGGCCCGGGCCTGGGCGCCCGCCGCGCGAACTTCAACCGGTGCCGATAACAGATCGCCCAAGGCCTTCCCCATGCGACAGGAGAGGAACGGACCAGTCTAGGCCCGCTTTGCCCGGAATCGCAATGGGAGCAAATTCGCCGGCCGCTACTTCTTCTTCGACAGGCCTTCGATCTGGCTCTGCAGTTGGTCGATCTTGGCCTGCAGGTCCTCGAGCCGGGGTTCCTCGGCCGGCTGGCCGGACCAGACGGCGCCGGTGTCGCCCTGGGGATAGAAGGGGGCGAACATCTTGAGGGCGCTTTCGAAGAAGGCGGCGTTCTGCTTGCTCACCTCCTCGAACGGCTTGAACGGGAACAGGCCGTCCAGGGCGTTCTGCATGTACTGGCGCATCTGCTGTTCGTTGCGCGAGAACGCCGACATGGAATATTCCAGGTAGCGCGGCACCAGGCCGCCCAGGCTGTCGCCGTAGAAGCCGATGAGCTGGCGCAGGAAGCTGATGGGCAGCAAATTCTGCCCGCCCTTGGATTCCTCTTCCACGATGATCTGGGTCAGCACCGAGCGGGTGATGTCCTCGCCCGTCTTGGCGTCGTAGACCACGAAGTCCGCCCCCTCCTTGACCATCTGCGCGAGGTGGTCCAGGGTGACGTAGCTGGAGGTCGCCGTGTTGTAGAGGCGGCGGTTGGCGTATTTCTTGATCGTGATTGGCGCTTGGGCGGTAATCTGGGCGTCGGACATGCGGCTGTCGCTTCCAATCGGGGATCGTGCCTGGATGCTCTCAGAGTTTTCCCAATCGCCGCGATTGGCAAGCGATTTTTCTCTGCGGCGCAACAAGGTGGCGCCCGGGCCGTCTGGTCAACGCGGCGCCGCCGGTCTATACTGCCGCCATGTCTGAAGCGCCGCCGGATCTGAAGGCGCTGGCGCGCCGCTATCTCGACCTCTGGCAGGAGCAGGTGGCCGCCATGGCCAACGATCCGGCCCTGGCGGAAGCGCTGGCCCGCAGCATCGCCCTGATCGCCCAGGGGCCGGCGGCGTTCGTCCAGGTGGCGCAAACCGGCATGTCCAGCCCAGCGAGCGAGGCGAGAACACCCGATGCCGCATCGCCGAAGCGCCCCTTCCCCGCTTCGACCGGGTCCCCGGCCGTTGCCGCTGCACCTGATGACCCATGCCTCGATGCTGCTGGGCTCGCGCGCCGCCTTGCCGCTGTTGAGGACCGGCTCGCTGCCCTGGAATCCCGCCTTGGCGAAGGCGGCGGAAAGCCTGAGGGCGGGCCTCGCCGGCGCCGGGCCGGACGAGTGGACTGAGTTCGACAAGGCGATCGAAGCCGAGGGCGTGGCCCGTCACCAGGCGGTGCTGGACGGCATCGAGCTGTACCGCCGCCATCCCTATCGCCGCGCCCTGCCGCCGCCGGCCGTGCTGTGGCGCCAAGGCACCACCTCGGTGCTGGATTTCCGCGCCGGCCCGGAGCCGGGCTCCGGCGGCCTCCCGGTGCTGGTGATCCCGTCGCTGATCAACCGCTCCTACATCCTCGACCTCACCGCCCGGCGCAGCCTGCTGCGCTATCTGGCGGCGCACGGCTTCGCGCCGTTCCTGGTGGACTGGGACGCCCCCGGCGCCGAGGAGACGGGGTTCGACCTCACCGACTACATCGCCGGCCGGTTGTGTGCCGCCCTCGATGCGGTGGTGGCCGCCACCGGCGGGACGGTGGCTTTGGTCGGCTATTGCATGGGCGGCGACCTCGCCTTGGCGCTGGCGCAGCTGCGCCCCGATGCGGTGTCGGCGCTGGCGCTGCTGGCCACCCCCTGGGACTTCCACGCCAGCCGCGAGGCGCACGGCGCGCTGATGCGGGCGCTGGCGGGACCGCTGGGGCGGGTGATCGCCCAGGTGGGCAATGTGCCCGTGGACATGCTGCAATCCATGTTCGCCGCCCTCGACCCCACCCTCAACGGCCGCAAGTTCGCCGCCTTCGCCCGCCTGCCGCAACGGCGCGCCAAGGCCCGCGACTTCGTGGCGCTGGAAGACTGGGCCAATGACGGCGTGGCGCTGGCCGGCCCGGTGGCGCACGAATGCCTGTTCGGCTGGTACGGCGACAACACCCCCGCCCGCGGCGGCTGGCGGGTGGCCGGGCGGGTGGTCTCGCCCGCCGCCATCCGCTGCCCGACCCTGGCCATCATTCCCGAGCGCGACCGCATCGTCCCCCCCGATTCGGCGTTGCCGCTGGCCGCCGCCATTCCCGGCTGCCGCCTGGTGACGGTGAAGGGCGGCCATGTCGGCATGCTGCTGTCGTCGCGGGCGAAGACCGAGGTCTACGGCCCGCTGGCGAAATGGCTAGTCCGTTCGGCACTGCACAACACGGGTTGCGCCACCCCGCGCCCTCGTACTAAGAGACTTGCGGTTATTTCTAGTTCGGATGGCCGCAACGACCGGGGCAAAGACTCTAAAAGGAGAACCCTTCCATGACCGACATCGTCATCGCTTCCGCCTGCCGGACCCCCGTGGGGTCGTTCAGCGGCTCGCTTTCGGGCTATCAGGCCGCCGATCTGGGCGGCATCGTCATCGCCGAGGCGCTGAAGCGCGCCGGAGTTGCCGCCACCGACGTCACCGACGTCGTCATGGGGCACATCCTGAGCGCCGGCAACGGCATGAACACCGCCCGCCAGGCGGCGCTGAAGGCCGGCCTGCCCATCGAATCCACCGCCATGACCATCAACCAGGTGTGCGGCTCGGGCCTGCGCGCCGTGGCGCTGGGCATGCAGTCCATCCTGGCCGGTGACGCCAGCGTGGTGGTGGCCGGCGGTCACGAGAGCATGACCAACTCGCAGCATGCCGGCTTCCTGCGGTCGGGCGTCAAGATGGGGCCCATGGGCTTCGTCGACACCATGATCAATGACGGCCTGACCGACGTCTTCAACGCCTACCACATGGGTGTGACCGCCGAGAACGTCGCCAAGGAATTCCAGATCACCCGCGAGATGCAGGACGAGTTCGCCGTCGCCAGCCAGAACAAGGCCGAGGCGGCGGTCAAGTCCGGCCGCTTCAAGGACGAGATCGTCCCGGTCAAGATCGTGGTGAAGAAGGAAGAGAAGCTGTTCGACGTGGACGAGTTCGTCCGCATGGGCGCCACCCTGGATGCCCTGGCCAAGCTGCGCCCCGCCTTCGACAAGGCCGGCACGGTGACCGCCGGCAACGCCTCGGGCATCAATGACGGCGCCGCCGCGGTGGTGCTGATGACCAAGGCCGAGGCCGACAAGCGCGGCATCAAGCCGCTGGCCACCATCAAGAGCTGGGCCACCGCCGGCGTCGATCCCAAGATCATGGGCGTCGGCCCGGTCCCGGCCTCGAAGAAGGCGCTCGAGAAGGCGGGCTGGAGCCACGACCAGCTCGACCTGATCGAGGCCAACGAGGCCTTCGCCGCCCAGGCCATCGCCGTCAACAAGGGCATGGGCTGGGACACCGCCAAGGTCAACGTCAACGGCGGCGCCATCGCCATCGGCCATCCCATCGGCGCCTCGGGCTGCCGGGTGTTCGTCACCCTGCTGCACGAGATGATCAAGCGCGACGCGAAGAAGGGTCTCGCCACCCTGTGCATCGGCGGCGGCATGGGCATCGCCCTCTGCGTCGAGCGTTGATAGGATAACTCACTGTTCGGAGGAGCCGCCCGCCCGCCCGGCGGCTCCTCCGGTGTGGCTCGGGTGGAAACAATGCCGGCGCACAAACAAGGCCGGCCAATCACAATCAAAGGAGAATCCCATGGGGCGTGTAGCAGTCGTTACCGGTGGCACCCGCGGCATCGGCCGCCAGATTTCCGTCACCCTGAAGGAGCACGGCTACCGGGTGGCCGCCAATTATTTCGGCAATGTCGAGGCGGCCCGCCTGTTCACCGACGAGACCGGCATCCCGACCTATCGCTGGGACGTCTCGAACTACGCCGAGTGCGAGGCGGCGGTGCACAAGATCACCCACGATCTGGGTCCGGTCGAGATCCTGGTCAACAATGCCGGCATCACCCGTGACGCCACCATGCACCGCATGACCTACGAGATGTGGGAAGAGGTGATCCACACCAACCTGACCAGCTGCTTCAACATGGCCCGGCTGGTGATCGAGTCCATGCGCGAGCGCGGCTTCGGCCGCATCGTCAACATCGGCTCCATCAACGGCCAGGCCGGCCAGTACGGCCAGGTCAACTACGCCGCCGCCAAGTCGGGCATCCACGGCTTCACCAAGGCCCTGGCCCAGGAAGGCGCGGCCAAGAACATCACCGTCAACGCCATCGCCCCGGGCTATGTCGATACCGACATGGTGCGCGCGGTGCCGCCGGCGGTGCTCGAGAAGATCATCGCCAAGATCCCGGTGGGCCGCCTGGGCCGCGCCGAGGACATCGCCCGCGGCGTGATGTTCCTGATCGACGACAAGGCCGATTTCATCACCGGCTCGACCATGTCCATCAACGGCGGCCAGCACATGTACTGAGCCTGAAACTCCGTCACCCCCGGGCCTGCCCCGGGGGTCCACGGCGACCGCTCCGCCGGTGGCCGCATGGATGGCCGGGTCAAGCCCACGGCTGTCCGGTTTAGTTCTCGGCTGGCCAATGCCCCCTCGCCCGCCTGCGGGACCTTTGCGAAATCCGGGCCGGGGACGCCTAATCCTTCGAGACAGCCCTGCGGGCTTCCTCAGGATGAGGCTTAATACGTTGAAATCATTAAAGCCCTCATCCTGAGGAGACCGCGCCAGCGGTCGTCTCGACGAGGGCGTCCTCGGGCATAGTTTCGCAAAGGTCCCGCAGGCGGGTGAGGGTAATCTGTCTGCTTCGGCCAACATCACCCTGGACGCGGCCGTCACCAAAGGCTCCAGAAGGCAGTCCGAAAATTAAACCGGACAGCCGTGGGTCAAGCCCGGCCATGACGGCAGGGGCGTCGCGCGCTTTCGCTTGCTCCGGCCGCCGGCTGTGGTATGAAGCCCCCATGCATATCCTGGAATTCGAAAAGCCGATCGCAGAGCTCGAAGGCAAGATCGAGGAACTGCGTCATCTCGCCGACGGTGGTGATGTCAACATCGCCGACGAGGTCGGCCGGCTGCAGGCCAAGGTCGACAAGCTCATGCGCGCGACCTACGGCAAGCTCACCCCGTGGCAGAAGACCCAGGTCGCCCGCCACCCCGACCGCCCGCACGCACTGGATTACATCGGCGCGCTGTTCGAGGACTTCACGCCGCTGGCCGGCGACCGCTGCTTCGGCGAGGACAAGGCCATCATCGGCGGCCTGGGCCGTTTCCGCGGCCATTCGGTGATGGTGCTGGGCCAGGAAAAGGGCCGCGACACCGAAAGCCGCCTGAAGCACAATTTCGGCATGGCCAAGCCCGAGGGCTACCGCAAGGCGCGCCGCCTGATGGAAATGGCCGACCATTTCCAGGTCCCGGTCATCACCCTGGTCGACACCGCCGGCGCCTATCCCGGCGTCGATGCCGAGGAGCGCGGCCAGGCCGAGGCCATCGCGCGTTCCATCGAGA
Source organism: Magnetospirillum sp. UT-4 (assembly GCF_902729435.1). GTDB lineage: Bacteria > Pseudomonadota > Alphaproteobacteria > Rhodospirillales > Magnetospirillaceae > Magnetospirillum. The sequence continues at coordinate 79,368 of NZ_LR746522.1, read as the reverse complement.
CCTGCCTGGACGTGCGCGTGCCGCTGGTGTCGGTGGTCATCGGCGAGGGCGGCTCGGGCGGCGCCATCGCGCTGGCCGCCGCCAATTCCATCCTGATGCTCGAGCATTCCATCTATTCGGTGATCAGCCCCGAGGGTTGCGCCTCGATCCTGTGGCGGTCGGGCGAGAATGCCCAGGACGCCGCCGAGGCGCTGAAGCTGACCGCCCAGGACCTGCTGAAGCTGGGAATCATCGACGAGGTGGTGCCCGAACCGCTGGGCGGCGCCCACCGCAACCCCGACCTCACCATGCGGACCCTGGCCACCGCCATCGACGGCGCGCTCACGGCGATGGGCGGGGTCGAGGGCGGCGTGCTGCGGGCGCGGCGGCGCGAGAAGTTCCTCGACATGGGCCGCGCCGGGCTGGGCTGACGTCTTCCCCCGCCGCCCCCCGAGGGTGTAAATAGGCCGTCTTGTCCGCGCAGGTTCCCGCCCGATGTCCACCGCCGCCCCCGAACTCGCCGTCGTCGTTCCGGTCAAGAACGAGGCCGGCAACATCGTGCCCCTGCTGGACGAGATCCACGCCGCCCTCGACGGCAAGGCCGAGTTCGAGGTGATCTACGTCGATGACGGCTCCGACGACGCCACCCCCATGGTGCTGGCCGAGGCGCGGCTGCGCTTCCCCCGCCTGCGCGTGCTGCGGCACCGCTTCTCCTGCGGCCAGAGCCAGGCCATCGCCACCGCGGTGAAGGCGGCCCGGGCGCCGCTGATCGCCATGCTGGACGGCGACGGCCAGAACGACCCGGCCGACATCCCCAACATGCTGGCGCGCTGGCGCCAGGCGCCGGTGGAGGAGAGGGCCAAGCTGCTGATCGCCGGCTGGCGCGCCAACCGCAAGGACACCGCCTCGAAGCGGTGGGCGTCCAAGGCGGCCAACGCCATCCGCGCCTGGGCGTTGAAGGACGCCACCCCCGACACCGGCTGCGGCTCCAAGCTGTTCCCGCGCGACCTGTTCCTGGATTTCCCGCGCTTCGACCACATGCATCGCTACCTGCCCGCCCTGACCATCCGGGCCGGCGGCGCCGTGGTCTCGGTCAAGGTCAACCACCGCCCGCGCGGGACCGGCCGCTCCAACTACAGCAACCTGCGCCGCGCCCTGGTCGGTGTTCCCGACCTCTTGGGGGTGATGTGGCTGATGCGGCGCTCGCGCAATCCGGTGGTCGAGCCGGCCAAGTGACCGCGTCGCCCGCCGACCAACCTGGCCCCGACCGCTCCAGCCTGTGGCGCCCGCGCGTGCTGGTGCGCGGCATCGTCCTGATCCTGACCCTGGCGGCCATCGGCCTGCTGTTCGAGGGCATGGGGCTGAAGCACCTGCTGGAGGAAGGCTGGATCGACCAGCACGTGCGCGGCCAGGGCGTGACCGGCGAGGCGCTGTTCGTGCTGGTCGGCGCCCTGTTCACCGCCGTCGGCCTGCCGCGCCAGGTGGTGTCGTTCCTGGCCGGCTATGCCTTCGGTTTCGTCACCGGCGCCCTGCTGGCCCTGCTGGCGACGGTGATCGGCGCCGTCGGCGTCTTCCACTACGCCCGCTTCATGGGCCGCTCGTTCCTGGCCCGCAAGTTCCCTGACCGGGTGCGCAAGCTGGATTCCTTCCTGGCCGGCAACACCCTGGGCATGGCCCTGGTGCTGCGCCTGGCCCCGTTCACCCACAATCTGACCACCAACCTGGTGGCCGGCGTCTCGGGGGTGCGGCCGCTGCCGTTCTTCGCCGGCTCGGCCATCGGCTACCTGCCGCAGACGGTGGTGTTCGCCCTGCTGGGCGGCGGCATCGAGCTGAAGCCGGTGGTCACCACCGGGCTGTCGGTGGCCCTGTTCGTCGCCTCCACCGTGCTGGGCCTGTGGCTGTGGCGGCGCTACCGCCAGGACCGTGACGACGAGGGCGGGCCGGGAGAGGGCGGGCCATGAGGGCATCCATCCTGCTGCTGGCGCTGCTGGCCACCGCCTGCGAGACCGCCGGTCCGGCCGCGCCGCCGCCGCCGGTGCCGGTCGAGCGCCCGCGCGCCGTCTCCAATCGCGATGATGTCGTCCGCGCCACTGTGCTCCGCCGCATCGCCGAGCTGGACCGCGCCGCCTTCCGCGCCGTCACCGCCGAGGTGTGGGGCGGCCGCGTGCTGCTGCTGGGGGCGGTGGTCAAGCCCGAGCAGCGCCGCCGCGCCGAACAGGCGGCCCGCGCCGTCGAGGGCGCCGCCGAAGTGCTGAACGAGGTGGTGCTGGCCGAGGAAAGCCGGCTCGACTCCTATCGCCCCGATCCGGCGCGCGAGGAGGCGGTGCGCCGCCAGCTCGGGCTGGAAGGCAAGGCCGGCACCGTGGTGCGGGTGGTGAACGGAATCGCCTTCCTGCTGGGCGGCGTCGCCCGGCGCGAGGATGCCGAGTCCATGAAGGCCGATGCCGGCGATGTCGAGGGCGTCAAATGGGTGGTGGCGCACCTGAAGCCATCGGCGCCGTAGCCTTCCCTGGGGCTGGAAACCCGCCGGCCGAGGGATTACCATTCCCCCATGTTCGGATTCCTCAAGGACATGTTCGACCGTCAGGCCCAGGAGGCCATCGACCGCCGCGCCGCCAGGCTGGCGCCGGCCAGGGCGGTGGCGGCGGCCAAGAGCGCCTCTCCCCCCGAAGGCGCGCGGCAGGCGGCCATCGAACGCGGCAACGCCCAAATCAAGGAATTCGCCACCCCCGAGCGTCAGGCCCTGCTGAAGAACGCCATGGCGGTGCACCGCGCCCAGCGCCAGATCCTCGACGCGCTGGACGACGAAAGCCGGGCCAAGCTGGTGGCCATGGCCATCACCACGCTGATGCGCGGCGGCAGCGGCGGGGGCGGCCGCACGTGATCCCCGATGCCAAGGCCCTGGCGGCCGGCGTGCTGGCGGGCGAGCGCCGCGCCCTGGCCCGCGCCATCACCCTGATCGAATCGACCCGGCCCGACCACCGCCCGGCGGCCGAGGCGCTGCTGCACGACCTGCTGCCCCATTCCGGGCGCTCGGTGCGGGTCGGCATCACCGGCGTGCCGGGGGCCGGCAAGTCCACCTTCATCGAGGCCTTCGGCCTGCATGTGGTCGGCCAGGGCCACCGCCTGGCGGTGCTGGCGGTGGACCCCTCCAGCCCGCGCTCGGGCGGCTCGATCCTGGGCGACAAGACCCGCATGGAGGAACTGTCCCGCGACCAGCGCGCCTTCATCCGCCCCAGCCCCTCGGGCTGCACCCTGGGCGGCGTGGCGCGCCGGACCCGCGAGGCCATGCTGGTGTGCGAGGCGGCCGGCTTCGACGTGGTGGTGGTCGAGACGGTGGGCGTCGGCCAGAGCGAAACCGCAGTGGCCGATATGGTCGACATGTTCCTGCTGCTGCTGGTCCCCGGCGGCGGCGACGAGCTGCAGGGGCTCAAGAAGGGCATCGTCGAGCTGGCCGACGCCGTCGTGGTCAACAAGGCCGACGGCGACCTTGCCGCGGCGGCGCAGCGGGCGGCCCGCGACTACCGCGCCGCGCTGCATTTGCTGGCGCCGCCGGCCGGCCGCTGGACGGTCCCGGTGCTGACCTGCTCGGCGCTCATGCGCGACGGCGTGGCCGAGGTGTGGCGCACCGTCGGCGACTACCAGGCGGCCATGCAGGAGGCCGGCCGCTTCGCCGCCCGCCGCGCCGCCCAGGCCCATGCCTGGATGTGGAACGAGGTGTCGGAAACCCTGTTGCAGGCCCTGCGCGACGATTCCCGGGTGGCGCTGCTGCTGCCCGAGCTGGAGCGCGCCGTCAGCGCCGGCGAGATGGCCCCCGGGGCCGCCGCGCGCCGCCTGGCGGCGGTCTTTCGCGAGCGGGCGGGCGGGGCGTCGTGATCAATCCATCACATCCCTCCGGACCGCTTGGCGGCGGCGCAAATGTCGGAGTATGCTCTGCGGCACGGTTCGACCGCCAAGTGTCCAGGAATTTTGCATGACCCACGAGCCCTCGGTCCAGGAAATCCTTACCCTGAAAAAAGAGCTGGTCGGGCTGTTCGGCCATCTCCAGAAAATCCGCAAGGAACTGGCGTCACTCAACCCCCCGGGCGCGCCCGACCATTTCGGCAGCATGTCCGACGAACTCGACGAGATCGTCAGCGCCACCGAAAAGGCCACCAACACCATCATGGAAAGCGTCGAGGGCATCGATACGCTGATGAACGATGCCCGCGCCGCCACCGACGACCCCAAGCTGAAGGCCGTGTTCGACGGCGTCACCGACAAGGTGAACATGGTGTTCGAAGCCTGCTCGTTCCAGGACATCACCGGCCAGCGGGTGACCAAGGTGGTCAACTCCATGAAGTTCGTCGAGGAGCGCATCAACTCCATCATCATCACCTGGGGCAGGGACGAGCTGACCAAGGTGGTGGTGGAGATCAAGGAAGATACCGACCCCGACAAGAAGCTGCTGCACGGGCCGCAGCTGACCGGCAAGGGGGTGACCCAGGCCGAGGTCGACGCCATGCTGGGCCAGGACGACATCGACAAGCTGTTCGGCTGACGGAATCCGCTTGACGCGGGCCGGGCAGGCCCTTAAAAACGCGGCTTCCCCGGGCAAGCCCCGGCGGAGACCGTTTCGGCGCATGGGCGCCGCTGATCGAGGAAAACGAGAGGAATTCGAGCCATGGCCCGTCGTTGCAGCATCACCGGCAAGGGCGTTCAGACCGGGAACAACGTCAGCCACGCCAACAACAAGACCCGGCGGCGCTTCCTGCCCAACCTGCAGGACACCTCGCTGCTGTCCGACGCGCTGGGCGAGATGGTGCGCATCCGGGTCTCGACCCACGGGCTCAAGACCATCGAGCACAATGGCGGCCTCGACAGCTTCCTGATGACCACCAACGATTCCAAGCTGCCGGTCGAGGCCCGCCGCGTGAAGCGCCGCGTCCAGAAGGCCCTGGCCAACAAGCAGGCGACCGCCTGACGCCGGCTGCAGCGGAACCGAATACCAAAAGGCCCGGGGCGATCCCCGGGCCTTTTTCGTTGCCTCGTCGCGGAACAAGAAAAGCCCCCGTTGCCGGGGGCTTTGCCGTGGTGCCGCCTATTCGTCGCGGCGCACGCCCAGGAACTGCAGCAGGAACGTGAACAGGTTGATGAAGTCGAGGTAGAGGGTCAGCGCCCCCATCACCGCCTTCTTCACCGCCACCTCGCCGCCGTCCAGGTGCCAGTACATCTCCTTGATGCGCTGGGTGTCATAGGCGGTCAGGCCGGCGAAGATCAGCACGCCGGCGGCCGAGATGACGAACTGCATCATGGCGCTCTGCAGGAAGATGTTGACCACCATGGCGATCATCAGGCCGATCAGGCCCATGACCAGGAAGGTGCCGAAGGCCGACAGGTTCTTCTTGGTGGTGTAGCCCCACAGGCTCAGGCCGGCGAAGGCGGCCGCCGTGATGAAGAAGGTGCGGGCCACCGATTCACCGGTGAACACCAGGAACACCGAGGCCAGCGACGCGCCCATCAGGGCGGCGAAGACCCAGAACAGCGTCTGCGCCGTGCTGGCCTTCATGGTCTCGATCTTGAAGCTCATGAAGAAGACGAAGCCCAGCGGGGCCAGCATCACCACCCATTTCAGCGGGGTGCCGAAGATCAGCTGGGTCATGGTCTCGTTGGAGGCCACCAGCATCGCCACGATGCCGGTCAGGGCCAGGCCGGAGGCCATGTAATTGTACACCCGCAGCATGTACTGGCGCAGGCCGACGTCGATCTCGGCCGCCTCGGACTGCGTGCGGGTCATGTATTTGCGGTCGGTTCCGAAGGCCATTGTCGATACCTCAGGCTCGGGTTGCAATCGGGCAACCCCAATATGGCGCAGTCCATCCCGGAATCAAGCGATGAGGATTCATTCGGACCGCAGATACGACGCCGCCTTGGCGCGCATGGCGGTCCAGGTGCCGGCGAAGCCGGCCAGCAGGGCGGCCAGGGTGGCGACGGTGGCGGTGGCCGCCGCGATGTCGGGCAGGAAGGCCCAGTCGGCGCGCATCACCTTGACCAGCACCGCCCAGGCGGCAAGGGTCCCGACCAGTCCGGCGCCGATGCCGGTGATGATGCCGACGATGCCGAACTCGGCCGCCCAGGCCTTCCACAGATCGCCGCTGGTAGCCCCCAGCACCTTCAGGATCACCGCGTCGCGCACGCGCCGCGCATGGCCGGCCATCACCGCCCCGGCCAGCACCAGCGCCCCTGCCGCCAGGGTCACCGCCGCCGCCAGGCGCACCGCCAGATCGGCATTGGCGATCATGGCGCGCACGCTTTCCAGCGCCTCCTTGACCCGGATGGCCGAGACGTTGGGCAGGGCGTCGGTGACCGCCCGCTCCACCGCCGCTTCCTCGGCGGCCGGCGCGTGGACGGTGGCGATCCAGGTATGGGGCGCCCCGGCCAGGGCGCCCGGCGACAGGATGAAGGTGAAGTTCATGTTGAGGCTGGACCACTCGATCTCGCGGAACGAGGCCACCTTCACCGTCACTTCGCGGCCCAGCACGCTGATGCCCAAGGTGTCGCCCAGCTTCAGCCCGAAGCCCTTGGCGATGTTGGCATCCACCGAGGCCAGCGGCGGCCCGGCATAGTCCTGGGGCCACCATTCGCCGGCGGTCAGGCGGGTGCCGGGCGGCGGTTCGGCGGCCATGGTCAGGCCGCGGTCGCTGCGCACCGCCCATTCCGCTTCCGGCGCCACCGGGCGTTCCGCCACCGGCACCCCGGCGATGCGCATGATGCGGCCGCGGATCATCGGGGCGCGCTCCACCGTGGCGGTGGGCGCGGTGGCGCCGACGATGGCGTCGAAGCGCTCCAACTGGTCGGGCTGGATGTCGATGAAGAAGAAGCTGGGGGCCTGGGCCGGCAGCCTTTCGCCGAACTGGCGGGCCAGGTTGGCCTCGACCAGCGCCACCGCCACCAGCACGGTGAGGCCCAGGCCCAGGCTGAGCACCACGCTGACCACGGCGCTGCCGGGCCGGTGCAGGTTGGCCAGGGCCAGACGCAGGGTCGGCCGCGCCAGCAGGCCGGTGCGCCGCGCCCCGGCCCGCGCCGCCAGCCGCGACAGGACCCAGGCCAGCCCGCGGAACAGCGCCAGGGTGGCCACCGACGCGGCGACGAAGCCGGCGGCCAGGCCGGGGCGCGGCGACGACAGGATGGCGAGGCCGGCCAGCAGCGCCCCGGCCAGCGCCAGTGCGGCCAGCGCCGGGCGGTCGATGCGGCCCCGGGGCGGCACCACCACCTGGCGGAACAAGGCGGTGGCCGGCACCGCCCGGGCGCGGGCCAGCGGCCACAGGGTGAAGACCAAAGCGGTGACCAGGCCGAAGGCCGCCGCCACCGCCAGCGGCACCGGGTAGATGCCGACCCGGGCGGCCAGCGGCAGGGACTCGCCGGCGAGGCGTACCACCGCCCACGGCACCAGCGCCCCCACGCCGAGGCCGATCAGGGTGCCCAGCCCGGCCAGGGCGGCGACCAGCACGGCATAGGTGGCGAGGATGGTGCGGGCCGGGGCGCCCAGGGATTTCAGGATGGCGATGGTCTCGATGCGGCCGTCGAGATAGGCCTTCACCGCATTGGCGACGCCGATGCCGCCGACCAGCAGCGCGGTCAGCCCGACCAGGGTGAGGAAGGCCGCCAGATTGTCGAGGAACCGGCCGATGCCCGGCGCGGCGTCCGAGGTGTCGCGCACCTGCCAGCCGGCTTCGGGGAAGCGTTCGGCCAGTTGCCGGCGCGCCTCGGCGGCGGTCAGGCCGGGGGAAAGCGCGACGCGCCAGGTCCAGCGCAGCAGGGCGCCGGGCTGGATCAGCGCGGTCTCGGGCACCGCCGCCGCCGCCACCATCAGGCGCGGACCGAAAGACAGGGCGGTGGCGACGCGGTCGGGTTCCTTGGCGATGGTGGCGCGGATCTCGAACACCGCCTCGCCGACCCGCACCCGCGATCCCAATGCGAGATCGAGCCCGGCCAGCAGGTTGGGGTCGGCCACCGCCCCCCACACCCCGTCGCGCCGCTCCAGCGCCGCCCGGACGTCGCCGGCCGGCTCCAGCTGCAGCCGGCCGACCAGGGGATAGGCGCCATCGACGCCCTTCAGCTCGACCAGACGGCGGCTGTCGCCGGCCTCGGATCGCGCCATCGCCCGCATCTCGATGCCGGCGCTGACGGTGCCGAGGCCGTCCAGGGCGGCACGCTGGCCGGCATCGATCGGGGCATAGGATTGCCGGATGTCCAGGTCGCCGCCCAGCAGCGCCCGCGAATCCTCGTCCAGCGCGGTCTGGAAGGCGGCCCGCAGCGAGCCGGCGGCGGCGATGGCCGCCACCCCCAGGGCAAGGCAGGCGACCAGGATGCGGAAGCCCTTGAGGCCGCCCCGCAGCTCGCGCCGGGCGAAGGTCAGCGGCAGCGGCGCGGTCATCGCCGGATCGGCACCACGCGGCCGCCCTCCTGGCGGGCGTCGGCGGCGATGCGGCCGTCCTCGACGTGCACCACCCGGCCGCAGCGGGCGGCCAAGGCGGGATCGTGGGTGACCAGCAGCAGGGTGGTGCCGTGGCGGCCGTGCAGGTCGAACAGCAGCTCGACGATGGCCCGCCCGGTGGCCTGATCCAGGTTGCCGGTGGGCTCGTCGGCCAGCAGCAGCTTCGGCCGCGCCACGAAGGCGCGGGCCAGCGCCACCCGCTGCTGCTCGCCGCCCGACAGCTGGCCGGGATAGTGGGACAGGCGATGAGCCAGCCCGACCGCCCCCAGCTCGGCGGCGGCCAGGTCGAAGGCGTCGCGGGCGCCGGCCAGCTCCAGCGGAATCGCCACGTTCTCCAGCGCGGTCATGGTCGGGACCAGGTGGAAGGACTGGAAGACGATACCCACGGCGCCGCGGCGGAAGCGGGCCAGCGCGTCCTCGTCGAGGGCCGACAGATCGTGGCCGGCGACCCGGACGGTGCCGGAGGTGGCGCGCTCCAGCCCGGCAATGACCATCAGCAGGGTCGACTTGCCCGAGCCCGAGGGGCCGACCACGCCCACCGTCTCGCCGCCCTCGACCGTCAGGTCGACCCCACGCAGGACGTTGACCTCGCCGGCCATGCTCGCCAAGTTGAGGTGCACGTCCCCGAGCTGGATCAGGGACCCTGAGTCGGATTGAACCATGGGCTGGCGGACTTTCTTGCGGCGGGTGATGTGGCAGGCCTTGGTCGGATATGGCGCGGCGCTCATGGTTGTCAACGCGAATGCCGGCCCGGCGCGGGCCGAACCGCTGCGTCTGATGGTGCTGGGCGATTCGCTGACCGCCGGTTTCGGGCTGCCGGCCGGGCAGGGCTTCACCGTCCAGCTGGAACAGGCGCTGCGGGCCGAGGGGTACCAGGTCTCGGTGCTCAATGCCGGGGTGTCGGGCGACACCACCGCCGGCGGGCTGGCGCGGCTGGACTGGGCGCTGGGCGACCGGCCGGGCGCCGCCATCGTCGAGCTGGGGGCCAACGACGCCCTGCGCGGCCTCGATCCCGCCGCCGCCTACCGCAACCTCGACGCCATCCTGGGGCGGCTGAAGCAGCAGGGGGTGCCGGTGCTGCTGGCCGGCATGTACGCCCCGCCCAATTACGGCCGCGACTACGCCGAGACTTTCGCCGCCATCTATCCCCGCCTGGCCAAGGTCCACGGGGTGCCGCTCTATCCCTTCTTCCTCGAGGGCGTGGCCGGCCAGGCGCGGCTGAACCAGCCGGACGGCTTGCACCCCAACGCCGAGGGGGTCAAGCTGATGGTCCAGGGCATCCTGCCCATGGTGCGCAGGCTGCTGGACGGGGCGGGAGGCAAGGGATGAGCGCTCGCACCACACCGGTGCCGGAAGACCAGGCCCCCTTCGCCGCCGCCCATGCCGAGGCCGACCATTGGGGCCGCGCCGCCAAGGCCTGCCTGGAGGCAATCGCCGCCGCCGCGCCTTCGGCCAATGTCGGCATTCTCTATGCCACCGAGACGTTCGCCCCGGATTTCGCCTCGATCCTGACCTTCCTGCGCGAGACCACCCGCATCGAAACCTGGGTCGGTGCCGTCGCCCCCGGCATCTGCTCGGGCGCAATTGGGCTGCGCGAGGGTGGCGGCCTGCGCGAGGGCGGCGCCCTGGCGGTGATGGTGGGGGCGCTGCCGGCGGAGGGTTTCCGCTGCTTCTCGGGCCTCGACGTCGCCGCCTTCCGCACCCGCCTGGGCGATTGGGTGGCCGGGCACGGCCCCTGCCTCGGGCTGGTCCACGGCGACCCGCGCAATCCCGGTCTGCCCGCCCTGGTCGGGGGCGCGGCGGCGGATTTCGGCTTCCTGGCCGGCGGGCTGGTCTCGGCCGGGGCGCATCCGGCCCAGGTCGCCGACGGCGTGGTGTCGGGCGGGCTGTCGGGCCTTCTGCTGGCCGCCTCGGTGCCGGCCGTGTGCGGGGTGACGCAAGGGTGCAGCCCGATCGGCCCGGTGCACATGGTCACCGAGGCGTGGGAAGGGGTGGTGATGAGCCTGGACGGTCGGCCGGCGCTGGAGGTGCTGAAGGACGAGGCGGGCGAGCTGATCGCCCGCGACGTCAAGCGCGCCGCCGGCTACATCCATGTCGGGGTGCCGGTGCCAGGGTCGGATACCGGCGACTATCTGGTCCGCACCCTGCTGGGCATCGACCAGCGCCAGGGCTGGATCGCCATCGGCGACCGCTTCGAGGCCGGCGACCGCCTGATGTTCGTGCGTCGCGATCCGGCCGCCGCCCGCGCCGACATGAAGCGCATGCTGGCGGACGTGAAGCGGCGCCTGGACGGCCGGCCGGCGCGGGCGGCGTTCTACGCCACCTGCATCGGGCGCGGCCGCCACATGTTCGGCGACGACGGCATCGAGCCGGCGATGATCCGGGACGCCCTGGGCGAGGTGCCGTTGGCCGGCTTCTTCGCCAATGGCGAGATCTGCGGCGGGCGGCTCTACGGCTATACCGGCGTGCTCACCGTGCTGGCGGGAGAGGCGCGGTGATCCGCCTGTTCGTCGGCCTGGCGCTGCCCGCCGCCATCGGGGTTCCCCTCGCCGCCCTGGGCGCCGGCCTTCCCGGCGCGCGCTGGGTCGAGCGGCGCAACCTGCACGTCACCCTGCGTTTCGTCGGCGACGTCGACGAGACGGTGGGGCATGAGCTGCACCAATCCCTGGCGGCGGTGCGGGCGCCGGCCTTCGACCTGGCGCTGGAGGGTTTCGGCACCTTCGGCTCGCGCAGCCCCAACGCCCTGTGGGCCGGGGTGGAGCGGGCGCCGGGCCTGATGCATCTGCAGGCCAAGGTGGAATCGGCCGCGGTGCGCGCCGGCCTCGAGCCCGAGCGCCGGCGCTACCAGCCCCACGTCACCCTGGCCCGGCTGAAGGACACCCCCATCGCCCGCCTCCAGGCCTTCATCGCCGCCCACTCGCCCTACCGCGCCGGCCCCTTCCCGGTTGAGGGCTTCGTGCTGTTCCGCAGCCATCTCGGCCGCGGCGGGGCGGAATACGAGGCGGTGGCGGAATACGGGCTGGGGTAGCATTCCGCCGTCGTTCCCGCGCAGGCGGGAACCCAGGAGTCGCGGACGGATTGGTGGTGCACCCCCTGGGTCCCCGCCTGCGCGGGGACGACGATTTGTCCACATCTCGTGCCGCCCCTTGCGGGTCATACGCTCCCTTGTGCCATGGTGCCCCTTTCGGGTAAGTTTGCGCCATGACGCCCGCCCGCCGCGCCGCTTTCGTCGCCCTTGTCCTGCTGCCGCTGGCCGGCTGCGGCACCAGCACGGCGCTGCCGCCGGTGCAGTCGGGTGATCCCGGCCAGGCGCCGGACTTCACCTTGCTCACCGACATTCCCATCCCGTCCGGGGCGACCATGGACAACGACCGCTCGCTGGTGCTGGGCGACCGCGACCGCTGGACCGGGCGGGTGGTGATGAAGCTGTGGAAGTCGGCGCCCGAGGCCACCGCCTTCTACCAGAGCCAGATGCCCAATTTCGGCTGGGAGCCGGTGATGGCGGTCACCTCGGGTATTTCCGTCATGAGCTATACCCGCGGCGACCGCGCCGCCACCGTGCAGGTGGAATCAGGGTCCATGTGGGGTGCCAAGGTCTCGGTCACCGTGGCGCCGCGCCATACCGGCCCGGGATCGATGCCAGCGGCGGCTCCGATGCCGGCGCCGACGAACATCCCGGTGGCCGCCCCGGTCGAACGCGTGCGCTCCGAGCCCCTGCCGCCATCTCGGCGGTGAGTCTGGAATAGGGGAGAATGACTGACCTAATCTTGACTCTCCCCCGAACCCACCCAAGATATTCATTCAGAACGGTCTCCGTGCGGGAGTTTTCCCGGCGGGACGCCGTAACGGGCGCCGGTATCCGGGCCCACCACCGTTTCTCGCTCGCTGCCAGAGGAGGACGTCTTCCATGAGCCGCCTGTCCCTGTTCAACAGCCCCCTGCTGCTCGGTTTCGACCATTTCGAGCGAGCGCTTGACCGCGTCGCCAAAAGCCAGGCCGAGGGCTATCCGCCCTACAACATCGAGCAGATCGGCGAGAACGGCCTGCGCATCACCCTGGCGGTGGCGGGCTTCGCCATGGAGGATCTGTCGGTCGGGCTGGAGGACAGCCAGCTGATCATTCGCGGCCGTCAGGCCGAGGACGATTGCAGCCGCATCTTCCTCCACCGCGGCATCGCCGCCCGCCAGTTCCAGCGCAGCTTCGTGCTGGCCGAGGGCATCGAGGTCAAGGCGGCCAGCCTGGACAACGGCCTGCTGCACGTTGACCTGGAGCGTCCGCGGGCCGAGACCAAGGTTCGCTCCATCCCCATCCAGGGCGCCGGTCCGGCGCCCAGGACCATCGACCTTTCCGGTGACGAGGCGACAGAGTCCAAGCCCCGCCGCCATCCCGGCCGCTAGAAGGAGGCCGCCATGAACGAACACAACCATGTCCACCAGCCGCAGAAGGCGATGAGCGCGGCGGACTTCGCCAGCTGGGGCATGCCCCATCTGGCCTTCGTCAAGCGGGTCGAGCTCGACGAGCAGGTCGGCTGGTCCATCCACGCCGCCGACGGCACCCATATGGGCCTCGCCCCCAGCCGCGACCTCGCCTTCGCTGCCATCCGCCAGCACGAGCTGGAGCCGGTCAGCGTGCACTGACCGGGACGGGCGTCACCCCACCGGCAGGCGCGCCTGGGGGGCGGCGACCTCGGGCACTGCCGTGTCGTCGCCCAGCTGGACCGATTCGATGCGGTCGGCCCGCTTCACCACCTTGTCGGTGGAAATGCGGATTTGGCGGATGTCCTCGACCGCCTGGCCGAAATGCCTGTCCAGCGCGGTGACGCGGTCGTCGAGGCGGCCGATGTCGTCGAGCAGGGTCGCCACCTCCTTCTGGATCAGCCCGGCCTGCTCGCGCATGCGGGCGTCCTTCAGCACGGCGCGCACGGTGTTCAGGGTCGCCATCAGGGTGGTGGGCGAGACGATCCACACCTTGGCGCGGAAGCTCTTCTCGACCACGTCGGGGAAGTTGGCGTGCAGCTCGGCGTAGATGGCCTCGGACGGCAGGAACATCAGCGCCGATTCGGCGGTCTCGCCGGGGACGATGTACTTCTCGGCGATGTCGCGCACATGCTTCAGGATGGCGGTGGCGAAGGCGCGGCCGGCCTGGGTCCGCTCGGCGTCGTCCCGGGCCTGCCGGAGCGCGTGGTAGCTTTCCAGCGGGAACTTGGCGTCCACCGCGATGGAGCCGGGCGGGTTGGGCAGCTCGAGCAGGCAGTCGACGCGGCGGCCATCGCCCAGCGGCGCCTGGAAGCGGTAGGCGCTGGGCGGCAGCATGGCGGTGACGATGTCGTTCAGCTGGATCTCGCCGAAGGCGCCGCGGGCCTGCTTGTTGGACAGGATGTCCTGCAGGCCGACCACCTGCGCCGACAACTCGGTGATGTTCTTCTGCGCCGCGTCGATCACCGCCAGCCGCTCGCGCAGGTCGTGCAGGGTGGTGGCCTGGCGCTGGGATGACGACGCCAGGCCCTCGTCCAGGCGCTTGGCCAGCTCGGCCAGGCGCTCCTCGACGGCGCGGGCGACGCCCTTCTCCTGGCGGTCCAGGCGCTCGGCCATCTGCGCCTGGGTCGCCGCCTGGCTGTCGGCCAGCTGGGCCAGCCGCCCGGTCAGCGCCGATTGCGACTGGCCAAGGGATTCCACCGCCCGCTGGATCGCCTCGTCGCGGCCGCCGCGGCCCTTCAGCGCCAGCACCGCCGCCGCCAGCAGCGCCAGCACCGCCACCGCCAGCCCCGCCATCACCACGCTTGCGTCCACGGATCACCCCTCCGATGCCATCATGCCGCCCATTTCATAGCATAGGACGGGGCCAGGAAGACGACACGGAGTTCGCGCCATGGCCCGCCCACATGCCTCCATCCTCGCCTGCGCCGCCCTGCTGGGCCTGGCCGTGCCCGCTGCGGCGGCCGACGGTGTGGCAACGGTGGCCGACCGCACCGGGCTGGCGGTGACCATCACCCAGGATGGCACCGCCCTGGTCCGCGACCGGCGCGAGGCGACTCTGGCCAAGGGCGCCCAGGCGCTGGTGTTCGAGGGCGTGGCCGGCCAGGCCACCGGGGTGGGGTCGCTGTCGGGAGCGGGCGTGCGGGTGGACGAGCAGGGCTTCGACCCGGGCGGCATCGAGGCCGGCAGCCTGCTGCGGGCGGCGGTGGGGCGCGAGGTCACGGTGGTGTGGTCCGACGGCACTGCGCCGGCGCGAGAGGAACGGGCGGTGGTGCTGGCCGCCGGGCCGCTGCCGGTGTTCCAGGTGGCCGGCCGCGTGGTGGCCGGGCAGCCGGCCCGCATCCATTACGATGCGCTGCCCCAGGACATGCGGCCGCTGGCCGCCTACCGCGCCGCCATCAGCGCCGAGGCGGCCGGGCGGCGGCCGCTGGACCTGGTCTACCAGACCCTCGGCCTCGGCTGGTCGGCCGAGACGGTGGCCGAGCTGCCGGCCGCCGGCGATGGCGTCACCCTGTCGGTATGGGCGGCGGTGGCCAATCACAGCGGCATCGACCTGCCCCGGGCGCGGCTGCAATTGGTGGCCGGCGAGACCAACCGCGTCGCCGATGCCCCGCCGCCGCGGGCGCTGATGAAGGTCCAGGCGGCGGCCGCCATGGCGCCCGAGGCGGCGCGCGAGGCCCTGGGTCCCTATCACCTCTACACCGTGGCGCAGCCGGTGTCGCTGCGCGACGGCGAGACCCGGCAGGTGCCGCTGGTGGCGCCGGTGGCGGTGGCCGCCGAGCGGCGCCTGGTGCTCGACCCGGTGCCGCCCTATGCCTGGCGCCAGCCGTGGACGGAGGGCCCGGCGCTGCATCCGGCGGCGCAGCTCGAATTGCGCAATACCTCAGGGGTGCCGCTGCCCGGCGGCACCGTGCGGGTGGTCCAGCGCGGCGCCGATGGCGGCGTGCGCCTGCTGGGCGAGGACCGCCTGCCCGCCACCCCGGCCGGCGCCACCGCCCGCATCACCCTGGGCAAGGCCTTCGACCTCACCGCCCGGCGCAGCCAAGTGGACTTCCAGAAGGTCTCGGCCGAGGTCTCGGAAGCCGCCTTCGAAATCAAGCTGGCCAACGCCGCCGCCAAGGCCGAGACGGTCACCGTGCGCGAGGCCTTCGGCGGCGACTGGCTGGTGGTGGACGAAAGCGCCAAGCACGCCAAGGAGAACGCCTTCACCGCCCGCTGGACGGTGACGGTGCCGGCCAAGGGCGAGGTGGTGCTGAAGTACCGGGTGCGGGTGAAGGGGTAGAAAAACCCCTCGCCCGCCTGCGGGAGAGGGAGGGGCCCGGCCGTCAGGCCGGGAGGGAGAGGGCCTGGACGTCAGCCGCGTTCGGCGCCACCGATCCCGGCGGATACAGGCCCTCTCCCGCTCGGCTTCGCCTCGCACCCTCTCCCGCGGGCGGGCGAGGGTTGAAAGCCGTCCCTCGCTACGCCGCCCGCTCCCGCTTGCGCAGCAGCGCCAGGATTTCGGCGGCCGCCTTGGGGATGTTGGTGCCGGGGCCGTAGATGGCGGCGACGCCGGCCTGGGACAGGAAGTCGTAGTCCTGCGGCGGGATGACGCCGCCGGTGACCACCAGGATGTCGCCGGCCCCCTGCGCCTTCAACTCGCCGATCAGCGCCGGCACCAGGGTCTTGTGGCCGGCCGCCAGGGAGGAGGCGGCGACGATGTGGACGTCGTTCTCCACCGCCTGGCGGGCCGCCTCTTCCGGGGTCTGGAACAGCGGCCCGACATCGACGTCGAAGCCGATATCGGCGAAGGCGGTGGCGATCACCTTGGCGCCGCGGTCGTGGCCGTCCTGGCCCATCTTCACCACCAGCATGCGCGGCCGGCGGCCTTCCTCCTTGGCGAAGGCATCGACGTCGGCCTTGAGCGCGGCGAAGCCGGCATCGCCCTGGTAGACGCCGCCATAGACGCCCGAGATGGAACGGATCTGGGCGCGGTGGCGGGTGAACGACTTCTCCAGCGCGTCCGAGATCTCGCCCACCGTGGCCCGCGCCCGGGTGGCGGCCACCGCCAGTTCCAGCAGGTTGCCCTCGCCCGATTCGCCGGCCTTCTCCAGCGCCGCCAGGGCGGCGTCGCAGGCGGCCTGGTCGCGGGTGGCCTTGATCTGCTTCAGCCGGGCGATCTGGGAGTCGCGGACCTTGGCGTTGTCCACGTCCAGGATCTCGATGGGGGCCTCCTCGGCCGGCTGGTACTTGTTGACGCCGACCACCACCTCCTCGCCGCGATCGATGCGGGCCTGGCGCCGGGCGGCGGCCTCCTCGATCTTCATCTTGGGCATGCCGGATTCCACCGCCTTGGTCATGCCGCCCAAATCCTCGACCTCCTGGATCAGCTTCCAGGCCTCCTCGGCGATGGCCGCGGTCAGCGCCTCGACGTAGTACGAGCCGGCCAGCGGGTCGACCACATGCGGGATGCCGGTCTCCTCCTGGATGATCAGCTGGGTGTTGCGCGCGATGCGGGCCGAGAACGGGGTGGGCAGGGCGATGGCCTCGTCCAGCGCGTTGGTGTGCAGGGACTGGGTGCCGCCCAGCACCGCCGCCATGGCCTCGATGGTGGTGCGGATGACGTTGTTGTAGGCGTCCTTCTCGGTCAGCGACACGCCCGAGGTCTGGCAGTGGGTGCGCAGCGCCATGGAGGCGGGCTTCTGCGGGTCGAACTGCTTGATGATGCGGGCCCACAACAGGCGGCCGGCCCGCATCTTGGCGATCTCCATGAAGAAGTTCATGCCGATGGCCCAGAAGAACGACAGCCGGCCGGCGAATTCGTCGATCTTGAGGCCGCGGGCCAGGGCGGCGCGCACGTATTCCAGGCCGTCGGCCAGGGTGAAGGCCAGCTCCTGCACCGCCGTCGCGCCGGCTTCCTGCATGTGGTAGCCGGAGATGGAGATGGAGTTGAACTTGGGCATGTTCTTCGAGGTGTACTCGATGATGTCGGCGATGATCCGCATGCTGGGCGCCGGCGGGTAGATGTAGGTGTTGCGGACCATGAACTCCTTCAGGATGTCGTTCTGGATGGTCCCGGACAGCTGGTCCTGGGCGACGCCCTGCTCCTCGGCGGCGACGATGTAGCCGGCCAGGACCGGCAGCACGGCGCCGTTCATGGTCATGGACACGCTCATCTTGTCGAGCGGGATGCCGTCGAACAGGATCTTCATGTCCTCGACCGAGTCGATGGCGACGCCGGCCTTGCCCACATCGCCGACGACGCGGGGATGATCGGAATCATAGCCGCGATGGGTGGCCAGGTCGAAGGCCACCGAGATGCCCTGCTGGCCGGCGGCCAGGTTGCGGCGGTAGAAGGCGTTGGACTCCTCGGCGGTGGAGAAGCCGGCGTACTGGCGCACCGTCCACGGCCGGGCTGCGTACATGGTGGCGCGCGGCCCGCGGGTGAAGGGCGGGAAGCCGGGCAGCGAGCCCAGATGCTCGAGCCCTTCCAGGTCGGCGGCGGTGTAGAGCGGCTTGACCGTGATGCCTTCCGGGGTCTCCCAGTTCAGGGTCTCCGGCGACGCGCCCTTGAGGTCCTTGGAGGCCAGCGCCTCCCAATCGGCCAGGGTCTTCTTGGCGAATTCGGTCATCAAGTCCTCCGCTGCTCTGCCCTCGGACACCGGGCGAAAACCACCCGGGAGGGCGGGAGTATAGCCACCACAGCCACCCGCGTCCATTGAGGGGCTTGCGCGGGGGGCATGCCGGGGGCACCTTTTCGCCATGGCCTTCCTCGACCACATCGCCGCCTGCAACGCCCACGACATTGGCAAGTTCCGCCCGTTCATGGCGGAACGGCGCCAGGTGGGGTGGGTGCGGCACGATGTCGCCGGCCACCTGTCGGCCTTTCCCGCCACCTTCCGGGTGTCCGAGGAAGCGGTGACGCTGCATCCCGGCCTGGCCACCCCCGAGGCGCGCTCGGTCGCCATCGACGCCGCCTGCCGCGACCTGGCCGCCGCCTGGGGCACGCCCGGTCCCAAGGGCGAGCGCTACGACATCGCGCCGGGCTGGGGCGAGCCCAGCCTGTTCACCGTCGATCGCGCCCATGTGGCGCTGTTCGGGGTGCGCGCCTACGGCATCCACGTCAACGGCGTGGTGCGCCGCGCCGACGGCCTGCATCTGTGGATCGGCAAGCGGGCCTGGGACAAGGCGGTGGCGCCGGGCAAGCTGGACAACATGATCGCCGGCGGCCAGCCGGCCGGGCTCACGCTGATGGACAACCTGGTCAAGGAAGCGGCCGAGGAGGCCGACCTGCCCGAGGCGCTGGCCCGCACCGCCCGCCCGGTCGGCGCCGTCAGCTATTGCATGGAGGACGGCTGGGGGCTGAAGCCGGACACCATGTTCTGCTTCGACCTGGAACTGCCCGAGGATTTCGTCCCCCGCAACACCGACGGCGAGATCGAGGATTTCCGCCTGATGCCGGTGGCCGAGGTGAAGGAGCGGGTGCGCAGCGGCGACGACTTCAAGTTCAACGTCAACCTGGTCCTGCTGGATTTCATGCTCCGCCACGGCGTGCTGACGCCGGACGGCGAGCCCGACTACCTCGCCGTGGTCGCCGGTTTGCGCAAGGGCTGGTAGGAATTAGCGGCCGGTATAATTGGCCGCCAGATACATCCCCTCGATGGTGAAGAAGATGTAGAGGATTCGTTTGGCCGGGTCGGCGACGGCGGGGTTGTGGAAGAGCACCAGCCATTCCTTTTCGCCGTTGTTGTCGATCTGGTCGGCCTTGGCCGGCTCCACCATGGCCCAGGTGAAGTCGATCTTGCCTTCCTGGACCAGGCGGGTCTTGACGTCCATGGCGGCGGGGACGACCACCTCGCGGCCGACCGGGTCGCCCACATGGCCGCCGGGATGGGCGGCGGCCGGGGGGGCGGCCAGCAGGGCCAGGGCCAGGGACACGGCCAGCGCGGCGGCGCGGAGGGGGTCAGAGATTGTCATGGCCGGCGGCCTTTCGTCGTTGCTCGAGGCGTTGAAGCTCGAGGCGCATGTCCTCGTGGGCGTGGGTGTGCTGATCGGTGGCGAAGCCGAACTGGTCGGGGTCGAGGGTGTGCAGCGCGCCGTGCGACTGGGCCAGGAACAGCAGCAGCCCGGCCGCCACCAGGGCGCCGTTGGCCAGGGCCGAGAAACGCGGGAAGGACGGGCGCCGGCGCCACAGGGCGAGGGCGGCGGTCATGGCCAGCAGGGCGGCGATCTGCCCCAGTTCGACCCCGGCGTTGAAGCACAGGATGCGCAGCCCGGTGGCGACCCGGTCGTCGCCCAGCGGCAGCTCTTGCAGGCGGGTCGACAGGCCGAAGCCGTGGATCAGCCCGAAGCCGAACACCATGGCCAGCAGGCTGGGCGGCCGGATGTTGAGATGGGTCTGGAAGCCGCCGAGATTGTCGAAGCCCTTATAGGCCACGGTGAGCGCGATCACCGCGTCCACGGCGAAGGGATTGACGGTGATGCCCAGGAAGGTGGCGCCCAGCAGGGTGATGCTGTGGCCGAGGGTGAAGGCGGTGACGAACACCACCACGTCGCGCAGGCGGGTCAGGAAGAACACCACCCCCAGCAGGAACAGCAGATGGTCGTAGCCGGTGAGCATGTGCAGGGCGCCCAGCTCGACATAGCGGCCGTATCCGCCCTCGATCATGGCCAGGCGGTCGGGCTCGGAAATGCCGTGGGCCAGCGCCGCGCCCGAGGGCAGGGCGGCCGATGCCGCCGCCAGCATGCCGTGCACAACCGCCTTCATGCGCGCGCCCTCACCCGTTGGCCTGCGGACGTGGCGTGCCCGGCGCCGCCTCGCTCTCGACCTGCATCGGGCACCCCTGAACCTGCGGAAGAGGAGGGGCTACTCCATCACAAAGGGCGCGCCGCTGTCCACCGCCGGGCCTGTCACGGTGCCGAACCTTGCCGTAGGTATGGCCGGTAGCGCATGTCCTCGCCGATCACGTGCTCGATCAGCGCCTGGAACAGGCGGCGGAGCATCAGGCGCAGATCGGCAGTGTCGGGATAGTCGCGCAGCATTTCCTCCATGCCCTGGACCGAGGCCAGCAAAGCCTCGTGCTCGGCGCCGTGGGCGGAGAGGTCGGGGAAGCCGGTGGCCTGCAGGATTTCCTCTTCCTCGCGGAAGTGGCGGGCGAGGTCGCGGCGGAAGGCGCGGTAGAAGGTGATCGCCGCCTGGTGCGGGGCATCGCCGTCCAGCGCCTCGGCCAGGCGGTTGATGTCCTCGAAGAAGGCCTTGTGCTGGGCGTCGATGGTGGGATCGCCGACGGCGAAGCTGTCCTTCCAGTGAACCCGCAAATCGCCGCTGACCATGTGCCCCCCCGCCATCCAGGAGTGCATCATAACCTATTGGCGCCAAATGATTTTGATGTCGATCAACCGGATCGTTAATTATACGTTGAAAAGGAAGTGGAAGATATCGCCGTCCTGGACCACGTATTCCTTGCCTTCCAGCCGCATCTTGCCGGCTTCCTTGGCGCCGGCCTCGCCGCCGCAGGCGATGAAGTCTTCGTAGGAGATGGTCTCGGCGCGGATGAAGCCCTTTTCGAAGTCGGTATGGATGACGCCGGCGGCCTGGGGCGCCTTGGCCCCCTTCTGCACGGTCCAGGCCCGGGCCTCCTTCGGCCCGACGGTGAAGAAGGTGAGCAGGTGAAGCAGGTCGTAGCCGGCGCGGATGACGCGGGCCAGGCCGGCCTCCTCCAGTCCCAGGGTCTCGAGGAATTCGCGCCGCTCCTCGTCCGAGGACAGCTGCGCCACCTCGGCCTCGATGGCGGCCGAGATGACCACGGCACGGTTGCCTTCCTTGGCCGCCATCTCGAAGACGCGGGCGGAGAAGGCGTTGCCCTCGGCGGCCGAGGCCTCCTCGACGTTGCAGGCATAAAGCACCGGCTTGGCGGTCATCATGCCGAGCTGGCGGGCGATGCGGCGCTCGTCCTCGCTGTCGAAGGCGATTGTGCGGGCCGGCCGGCCCTCGCGCAGGGCGGCGAGATAGGCCTCCATCACCTCGACCTGGGCCTTGGCGTCCTTGTCGCCGCCCTTGGCCTTCTTCTCCAGCGGCACGATGCGGCGCTCCAGGCTGTCGAGGTCGGCCAGCATCAGCTCGGTCTCGATGGTCTCGGCGTCGCGCACCGGATCGACGCTGCCCTCCACATGGGTGATGTCGGCATCCTCGAAGCAGCGCAGCACGTGGACGATGGCGTCGACCTCGCGGATGTTGGCGAGGAACTGGTTGCCCAGGCCCTCGCCCTTCGAGGCGCCGCGCACCAGCCCGGCGATGTCGACGAATTCCAGCTGGGTGGGGATCTCCTTCTGGCTCTTGGCGATGGCCACCAGCTTGTCCAGGCGCGGATCGGGCACCGCCACCCGGCCGACATTGGGCTCGATGGTGCAGAAGGGATAATTGGCCGCCTGCGCCGCCGCGGTCTGGGTCAGGGCGTTGAACAGGGTGCTCTTGCCGACGTTGGGCAGGCCGACGATGCCGCAGTTGAAACCCATGATCCTCTCCAGTTCCTCGGTTTCCCTTCACCGTCACCCCCGGGCTTGACCCGGGGGGCCATGCTGCCGGAAGCGGCTTCGCCGCCGTGGATGCCCGGGTCAAGCCCGGGCATGACGGGAGAAGGGTCAGTTGTCCTTTTTCCGCTCCATCGCGGCCTTCAGCTTTTCCGCCAGGCCGCCCTCCGCAGGCGCGGCCGGTTCCGGCGCCTTGGCGGGTTTGGCCGGTTTCGGCGGCGCCGTCAACACCGTCACCCGGTTCATGAAGCCGTTGTCGTCGCCGCCCAGCAGCAGCGGGAAGGCGTCGGCGACGGCGTCGATCAGCTTGTCCACCCAGTCCTGGTCGGCCTTGGCGAAATCGTGCAGCACGTAGTCGGCGACCCGGTCCTTGTCGCCGGGATGGCCGATGCCCAGGCGGATGCGGCGGTAATCCTTGCCGAGATGGGCGTCGATGCTCTTCAGGCCGTTATGGCCGCCGGCGCCGCCGCCGCGCTTGACCCGGATGCGGCCGGGGGCGAGGTCGAGCTCGTCGTGGATCACCACCAGGTCGGTGACCGGCACCTTGAGGAAGCGCAGGGCGGCGCTGACCGACTGGCCGGACAGGTTCATGTAGGTCATCGGCTTCAGCGCCATCACCTTCCCGCCGGCGATCATGCCCTCGGCGATCTGGCCCTGGAACTTGGCCCGCCAGGGGCCGAAGGAATGGCGGCGGACGAGTTCGTCCGCCGCCATGAAGCCGATATTGTGCCGGTTCCTGGCGTATTCGGGTCCGGGATTGCCCAGTCCGACAACCAGGATCATGGCGATCAGCCGGCCGAGGTCGCCTCGGCGGCGGCGTCGGCCTTACCCACCGTCGGCGGGGCGATGGTCACCACGGTGGCGTCGGCGGCCACGTGGTAGGGGGTGACGCCCTTGGGCAGGCCGAGCTGGCCGACATGGACGGCGGCGCCGATGTCGAGCCCGGCCAGGTCGACCACGAACTCGTGCGGGATCAGGTCGGGGGCGCAGGTGACCTCGATCTCGTGCAGCTCGAGGTTGACCACGCCGCCGCGCTTGACGCCCGGGGACTTGTCGGCGTTGGCGACGTGGACCGGCACCTTGACGTGCACCACCGCGTCGGCGGCCACCCGCATCAGGTCGATGTGCATGGGCTGGTCGTTGACCGGGTGGTACTGGACGTCGCGGGCGAGGCAGCGGTGCTTGCCGCCCTTGCCCAGATCGACGTCGAACAGGCGGGTCTTGAAGCCCGGCTTGTGCAGCTCGGCCCAGATGATGCGGGGGTCGATGGCGATGCAGATGGGGTCCTGCTTGGCGCCGTAGATGACGCCCGGAACCTTGCCCTCACGGCGAGTGGCTCGGGCGGCCCCCTTTCCGGCCCGATCGCGCAGCTCGGCGGCGATGGTGCTGATCTCGGTCATGTCGCGATTCTCCAATAACGCGGAAAGGCGCGGCCTCCAGGGGTGCCGCGCCGAAGGGGCTTCATCTACACCGGCGCCGTGGCGATTTCAACCGGAATCACCGGTGTGGTAGAAGGAACGCCATGACCGACCACCGCCTTTCCCGGCAGCTCGCCTTCGTTCTCGAGCTGGACAAGCTGAAGACCGTGCTGCGCCAGACGCTGCTCACCGATTCCTCGCGCCGCGAGAACGACGCCGAGCATTCCTGGCACGTGGCGGCGATGGCGGTCCTGCTGGCGGAATATGCCCCCGAGGGCGCCGATCCATGGCGCGCCGCCCGCATGCTGCTGTTCCACGACGTGGTCGAGATCGATGCCGGCGACACCTTCATCCACGACGAGGCCGGCAACGCCACCAAGGCGGCGCGCGAGGCGGCGGCGGCCGGGCGCCTGTACGGGCTGCTGCCGCCCGACCAGGCGGCGGAGTTCGAGGCGCTGTGGCGGGAATTCGAGGCGCGCGACACCGCCACCGCCCGCTTCGCCGACGCGCTGGACCGGCTGCAGCCGATCCTGAACAACGTCGCCACCGGCGGCGCCACCTGGCGCTCCAACGGCGTCACCGCCGACCAGGTGGCCCGCCTGGTGGCGCGCATCCGGGCCGGCGCCCCGGCCCTGGGCGACCACGCCGAGGCGCTGGTGGCCGATGCGGTGCGGCGGGGCTATCTGGCTCCCGCCCGCTGAACAATTGCTTGGTATTGCGTCCAAGCCTCACTGGCTCAATACTGCCCTGTGCACTTCGGGGGAGGTCAGAATGGCCGCGTCAGGACGTGAGAATTACGAAGTCCAAGTGATGAAGCAGGGCCGCTGGGTCACGGAATCCGCCCGCGACAAGGAGGCGGAGGCCCGACAGCTCGCCGAGAAGTTCCTGTCCAACAAGGCGTGCGAGGGGGCGCGCGTGGTTCGCAACTGGCTGAACCGCGACGGCTCCATGTCGGAAAACGTCATCTTCGAGAAGGTGCAGGACGCCCGCGGCGAGGGACCCATCCGCATCGATCCCATCGGCAAGGCGCCGCCGCGCTGCGAGAAGCCGCGCGACTTCTTCGGCCTGGAAAGCCGCATGGCCATGAACCGGGTGTTCCGCACCTATTTCGAGAAGGTGGTGCTGACCCCGACCGAGCTGCTGCACAACCGCAAGGAAATGCAGCGCATCATGGACAAGGACGCGCTGGTCCCCTCGGCGGTGGACAAGGTCGCCACGCTGCAGGTCAAGGACACCGAGATGCCGGCCAAGCAGCGGCGCGAGGAGATCTTCGCCGCGCTCGACCAGATCCAGGCCCAGGCGCGGCGCGCCGACGGTTTCCAACTGCCCAAGCTGGGCGAGCGGTTCTCGGACACCCTGGCCGACGTCGCCGGGTACCGCGACGAGACCCCCGAATACCTGGCCATGGTGGTGCTGTCGCGCGAGCTGATCGGCACCCGCAGCTGGCTGGGCAAGCTGGAACGGCTGTGCAAGCTGGCCGCCAACGAGCCCAATCCCCAGGCGGTGCTGCTGCTCGACACGGTCATCGCCGACGTGCTGGGCGCCAACGTGGCGCAGGAGATCATGGGCTGGCAGCGCTCGCTGGCCGACGCCATCATCGCCATGCTCGACCTCGCCGACGGCAAGTTCGACGCCGCCAAGAGCGAGGCCAAGGACATCACCGAGCAGCTCAACGCCCTGTTGGCCGCCGGCCGGCTGCCGGGCAGCCAGTACGTTCTCATCGACCGCGCCCTGAAGCAGCTGCGCTCGCCCCAGCCGCTCTACACCAACGAGCCGGGCAAGGAGATGGAGGAATACCAGAAGGTGCTGATGCGCCTGCTGGTGCCGGGCGGCATCCTGGCCGGCGAGAAGGCGGCCGAGGCGCTGACCGTGCGCGGCGCCCGCTTCGTCGAGCAGGGCGGCGCCACCGGGCGGCGCATGGCCATCACCAATACCGTCCAGGCGCTGCCCGACCGCGCCCACGGGGTGATGTACCTGGCCGAGCTGTCCAAGACCGACTTCGCCAAGGACCACCTGGACGACATCCGCGAGCAGCTGGATACGGTGTTCGGCGCCCGCGTCATCGGCGAGTTGTGCCGCCGCTCGCTGTCGCCCAAGGAACGCATGGTCAGCGTCACCGGCGCCTTCAAGGCGGCCAAGAACTCGGCCCTGCCGGACGAGCTGAAGGAGAAGGTGGCGGCCCATATCGACGGCGTGCTGGAACGCTACATCATCGACGAGAAGATCATCGAGAAGCTGGACCACCCCGAGACCCACCTGCGCGACCGCGCGGTGCGGCTGGTCAAGTTCTGCGGCGCCGGCGTGCTGCCCGAGGGCAAGGCCCTGGCCCGCGCCCGCAAGCGGGTGGTGGAATTGCTGCGCCAGCCCAATTTCGACGCCACCCTGGTCGACGACATCCCCGACCCGGCGAGGAAGGCCAAGGCCCTGCGCGACTTCCACCAGCTGCTGGTGAAGGCCGGCTTCGCCTGACGGAGACGGGCTATTTTCCTTGAGCGCGCTCGGCCCGGGTCGCCGCCAGGGCTTCGTCGATTTCGGCGACGCCGGCGGCCAGCATCTTTTGCGCCGCCAGCATGTAATGGCGGGTCTGCTCCAGACGCGCGGGTTCCGGTAGAAGCTGCCCGTTCACCAACGATTTCAGGGGCTCGAGGGAAATGCCCAGGCCCTGGGCCAGGCTGGTGATCAGGAAGGCGGCGTTGTCGAGGGAAATGGAATGGCAGACGGTTTCGGTTTCGTCGGTGGAATCGTCGGTGACGTCGATCTTCAGCTCCACCGCAGGAACCAGCACCTTGCTCCCGTCCTCCAGCTCGCCGACGCCGAGCAGCAGCGACATCACGGTGCGTGGGATGCGCATGCGCCCGACCGCGTCGCAGGTGACCGTCACCTTGGGCACCTCGGGCAGTTGAAGCTCTTCCTCGGTGTTGGCGTCGGGTTGCGAACCTGCCGGATGGTCACTCATGGTCAAGCCTCCGCGAGGGGGGCGCGGCCACGCCCTTCTTGACGGTCGCCGCTGCGTTTACGGGATAGGCCAGGCTGTTCATCGAGCAGGCGCGGTCCAGCGCCGTGTGGAACTCGCCCACGCCCGGAGGAGGGGATGCCGGGACGACCCACTCGGCACTGGCGTCGGACCTGCCGCCCGCAGCGACCAACAGGCGGCCGGGGTCCGTCGTGTTGTGGATTTCGGCCGGGCGTTGCAGAAACCGCGTCACTCGCTGAGCCACGTCCCGCTGTTGGGCCATCTCGGCCGCGGCGGGAGTCCCCAGGTTGGTCGCCAGGTTGATGCGGTAGCTTAACGCGCGTGTGGCGCCCGAGCGAATGCGGGGCTTGTCGGCCAATGCCGGCTCCCGCTCGGGATGGGCCTTGTTCACTTCCGCCATGCCGGTGCGGGTGAGGCGGAAGGCGGCGTACTTGCCGTAGGGCTCGCGCTCGATCAGGCCGGCGGCGACCATCATGCCGAGGATGCGCGACAGGTTGGCCTGCCGCAGGTTGAGGCGGGCGCCGATGCGGTCGCGGCCCATCCGTCCCTCGGAGCCGTTGTTCCTGAGCTGGAGCAGGATGTCCATGACGTGGGGCCGCCGGATCACCGCCTCCGCCGACCGCACCTGCGCCACCGCGATGGATTCGTCGATCAGCTCCTGCAACACGCGCAGCCGTTCGGCCTCGACCCGGCCGGTATGCTCCAGCCGGGCCTGGGTGGCCTTCAGGATGTCGAACCAGTCGTGGAGCTCGTCATCGCGGCGGCGGCCGTCGAGGGTCTTCCACACCCACGAACGCAGCGCCGTGTAGGCCCGCTGGATGGCTTCGGTGGACCCTTGCTCCAAGGCCGCCCGCAGGATGGCGCGGGCCTCGGCGGGCTTGGCATCGCCAAGCGCAATTTTATCGAAATCAAGCAATGCGTTCATTCGCCTGTTCCGCGTCAATGCGGGCCGACACGTTTTACAACGTTTCAGTCCGGCCGCCAACATAATATGGGCCTAACGAAGTGACTTCATAGACCTTCCATACGTCGGACTGCGCCAGCGCTTTCTGATCGGCCCCGGCCTGCGGCGGCAACACGAGTCCCAGGCGCGGGTCCGTGCCCGCCGGCAGGTCCTGCTGCACCACGAAGGTGCGGGTGCCGTGGTTGAGGGCCGCCCGCTTCGCGGTCACCCTGTGGCCGTCCATGGTGGCGGCGTTGCCGAGCGAGGGGACCAGGATCAGATCGACGTCCAGATCGGGAAACGGCGACAGCACCTGGTTGTCGCAATAATCGCGGCAGATGGCGAAGGCGATGACGCTGTCGCGGGTAACCAACACCTCGATGGCGTGGCTGCCCTGGATGGCTTCCGGTCCGAGGCTGTCATGGGTGAACGGCAGCGCCTTGGCGAAGGTGAGCACCGAGCGGCCGTACCCGTCCAGCACCGTGCCGACGTTACGAGCGACGCTGCCGTCGCGTTGGTGCCACGATCCCGCAACCACAACGGCAGGCCGGTTTCTGCCGTCGTGGTGGCGGAGCAAGGTGGCGATATGGTCGCGCGCCGCCGGGGAAAGCGCCAATTCGGGCCAGACCACGCAATAGCAGGCGGCGCCGCAGGCTCGTTCAACCTGTGCCCCGATGGTGGCAGCCATATCCGTTGCCTCCACCGAGTCGATCAGGAAGCCGTCGCCATGGCGGGTATGGGTGAAGCGGAAGTCCTGCAGCAGCGCCGCCCCCATGCGGGTGATGCCGTCGCGCGAGGGATCGCGGGCGTTGTCCAGCGTGATCCGGACCTGATAGCCCGACACTTCCGCCGGAATGATGCGGTGGTAGAGCAGGCCCCGACGCTCATAGGGATGGTGGTCCTTGGGGCGAAAAGGCCGTCGGCGGGGAACGGCGTAGTGGTCGGTCGCGGCGCAGTACCAGGCATCGGCGCTGGCGGGTTCTCCCAGGGCGTGGGCGACCGATATGTTCATCCAGGTTTCCACTGCCCTGATCTGTGCCCCCAGGGCCATCATCCAGGTGGCCTCGTCGGCGTCATCCAGGGGACAGTCCCAGGCGCAATTGCCGTTGGCCACCCGCGTTTCCCGTTTCGCGGCCTCAGCTTTTATGTCGCTCTCACGCAGGCGTTTGAAGGCGTCGCGGACCACGGCGGGGGCCTGCATAGCCAATTGGTGGAGCTCAATCAGCACCTGACGGTATTCGTGGAGGGTCTCGGCCGGACGGCGCCCTTGAACGGCGGCGCACCGACGGACCGCTGTTCTCCATTGTTCGAATCTCATGGCCCGGGCAAAAAGTCGTCCATTACCGAGTAAATACTACCATTGAATAGGGCTCGGTCAATAAGCGGCGGGCCTGCTAGCTGCACGCCCCATGACCGCCGCGACCACGTTGTGCGCCTACCACGCAAGACCGCGTCATGTGGGCTCAGAATTGTGTGGGACGCTTGCTCCATTCAACAAAGGTAGAGGCTGATTTTCTCACGTTCACGGCGGTGCGACGTGAACGGACCCTAATGGCGGACGTGATGATCGTCCGCCGCCACCGGCGCCGCCTTCGCCGCCGGCAGCAGGAAGTGGAAGGCGGCGCCGTCGCCGGGGCGCGATTCCACCCAGATGCGCCCGCCCAGCAGTTCCACCGCCTTGCGGCAGATGGCCAGGCCGATGCCGCTGCCGTCGTAGTGGCCCCTTGGGTGCAGGCGCTCGAACATGTGGAAGATGCGGTCGTGGTATTCCGGCTCGATGCCGATGCCGTGGTCGCGCACGGTGAACTCGGCCCAGCCGTCGGCGACCGAGGCCGTGATCTCGACCCGCGGAGCTTCGCCGGGCTTGGTGAACTTGATGGCGTTGGACAGCAGGTTCTGCATCAGCCGCAGCATGGCGTCGTGTCCGCCCTTCACGTTCGGCAGCGGCGCCGCCTCGATGGTGGCGCCGGTCTCGGCGATCACCGCGTGCAGCACCTCGATGGCTTCGGCCACCACCGAATCCATGTCCACCACCTCGGCCGGCGCCTCGTTGCGGCCCAGCCGGGCATAGGACAGCAGGTCGTTGATCTGGCGGCGCATGCGCTCGGCGCCTTCGACGATGAAGTCGATGAACTCGTCGGCCTCGGGACCCATCTGGCTGCGGTAGCGGCGCTTGAGCAGCTGGGTGAAGCCGATGATGGTGCGCACCGGCTCCTGCAGGTCGTGCGAGGCGGCGTAGGCGTATTCCTGCAGCTCGGCATTGGACAGGGCCAGGCTGCGGGTCTTGGCCGCCAGCTCGGCCTTGGCCTGTTCCAGGGCTCCGATCTGGCGGGCCATGTCGGCATGCTGGACGATGAACACGCCGGTCATCGGCGCCAGCACCTTGCGCAGCCCCAACACCCCCAGCCCGATCAGCGCCGCCGCGCCCAGGATCACCAGCAGCAGCAGGCGGTCGACGCTGGCGGTGGCTTCGCCGGAGCGGATGCGCAGCACCAGCACCCACGGGGTCCCGCGCAGCGGCTCGGCGGTGTAGATGTAGCCGCCGGATTCGTCCAGCACCGATCCCCCGGACTCGATGGCGCGGGCGGCGATGGCGGCGGTGGCGGGCACGGCGGCCTGCGCTCCCTTCGACGCCAGCAGCACCCGGTATCCGGCGGCGGCGTCGAGGATCGCCGCCTCGCCGCTGTGGCCCAGCGCGCGGGCCTCGTCGAGGATCGATTTCAGCGAGCCGGCGTCCACCGCCACCAGGTCGGTGCCGGCCAGCACCTTGCCGCGGCCGATGATGGGGGCGGCCATCAGCAGCACCGGCTCGCCGCCGGCCTCGATCAGCGACAGCGTCATCTCGCGCCGCCCCAACGGCGGCAGCGGCAGCCCGTCGAGCGGCCGGCCGATATCGACCACCGCTTCGCCCGAGGCGGCGAAGCGGCCGATGCCCAGCAGCTCGGGCGACAGGTTGAGGGCGTCGCCCAGCTTGTCGCGGGTGAACTCGGCCAGCTCGGGCAGGGTGATTTCGCCGCGGTTGTAGGCTTCCAGGCGTTCGCGGATGACGGTGCGGCTGGTCACCTGCTCGGCCAGGTTGCGGGCGCGGGTCAGCACCTCGGCGCCGGCTATCGCCTTCAGCGCCAGTTCGTGACGCAAGCCGGCGACGGCATCCTCACGCAGGCGCAGCGCCAGCGGCCCGATGGCCACCGCCGCCACCACCAGGCTGATGGTGGCCATGGCGACGGTCGCATACAGGACGATGACGCGCCTCAGGCGTTCGGCATCGATCGGTGCCAAAACACGTCCCCGCTGTCATTCAACTCCCGGATATCAGCATATGACGAATTCGTGGATTTTCGATGGGAATCTGCGGCTTGCGAGTCGGTTTCATTCCCCGTCCGGCCGGCGCGGGCGGGAGATGCCGGGCGGCAGCTTGGTCTTCATGTCGCAGATGGCCTTGTCGACCTGGGCTTGGCCCAGCTTGTCGACCTGCGACAGGTCGGCATCGCACAAATCGGTGCTGACCAGGACCGCGCCGCCGAAATCGGCACCGGCCAGGCGTGCCCCGGCCAGCCGCGCTCCCGACAGGTCGGCGCCGCGCAGATTGGCCCCTTCCAGGTTGGCCAGCCGCAGGTCGGCATGGCGCAGCTGGGCCACCCCCAGATCGGCCCCGGCGAGGTCGGTGGCGCCCATCTTGGCATAGCGGAAGTCGCAGCCGTCGAGACGGGACTCGGCCAGGGTGGCGTCGGACAGCTCGGCATCGCGGAAGGTGGCGTTGGCCAGAACCGCCGCCGACAGGTCGCCGCCGGCCAGGTCCATGCCCTGGAAGTTGGCGCGCTTGCCGCCCGCCCCCTTGGTCGCCAGCCACTCGCCATGGGCGGCGACGATGGCGCTGACGTCGAGCCCGGCGACGTCCTTGCCGGCGCGCGCGGTATGGCCGGACTGGGCCAGTTCCTCCTGCCACGCCGCCTTGCGCTTTTCGGCCGCGGCGCGTTCGTCGTCGGACAGGGGGCGCAGGTCCAGCGTGCCGCCCTTGACGCCGACCGGGGCGGCGGCGATGTCGTCATCGTCCAGCTTGCCGCCGCGCGCCGCCGGCGCCGGGGCGAGGTCGTCCAGGTCGAGGGTGCCGCCGGAGGGGCGCTTGGCCGCCGGGGCATCGCCCCCCCAGGTGCCGCCGTCACCGCCGCGGGCGGCCGTCCGGGCCGGCGGCGGCGCCGGCCGGGGGGTGGGAGCGGCGGCGCCGCCGCCCAGGACCTTGGAATTGGCCGCCAGCCTGGCGGTCAGCGCCGCCAGCTCGGCCTTGACCGGGTCGGGCGCGCCGCCGATGGCGCCCGGCGGCGGGGCCTCGGGGGAGGGGGCCGCAGCCGGGCGCGGCGGCAGCACGACGGCCGGCTTCGGCTTGGCCTCTGCCGGCGGCGGCAGCCGCCTGGGGTCCTTCAGGGTCTCGGCCACCCGGTGCGACAGCTCGTGGCCCGACACCCGCTTGGGCACCAGGCCCTCGATCCCTAAGCGCAGGGCGTCGGGGGCGCCGGTCTTCTCGGTGCCCGCCATGGCCAGCACCGGGATCTCGGCATCGGCGGCGCGCACCCGCTCGAGGAAGGCGATGGCCGCCGCCACGTCGCCGTCCAGATCGACCAGCGCGATGTCGGGGGCCTGCTTCATCATCGGGGTGGCGTCGGCCGGGACGCTGGTCGACAGCACCTCGCGCACGTTCAGCTTGCGGAAGGTCTGGCGCACCAGGAAGCGGAAGGCATCGTCGGCGCTGAAGACCAGGACGCGGACGGTCTTCCAGGCGACGTCGCCGTTATGGAGTTCGGTGGGATGGCGCATGCGGCCACAATAGCGACGGCGGCGGCGGCGGGCAACGGCGCCTCCTGTGCGCAACCCCACGGGATGCGTTGCGCGGGCGCGGCGCCCGCCTCATCTTAGGGGCATGCACCGACGCCTCCCCTCCGAATACCACCGTCCCGCCCAGATCGGCCCGCGCCACGACTGGAAGACCCTGCGCACCCTGGCCCCCTATCTGTGGCCCCGGGATGCGCCGGGTCTGCGCCTCAGGGTGGTGCTGGCGCTGGCCTTCCTGGCCGCCGCCAAGGGCATCAACGTGGTGGTGCCGCTGCTCTACAAGCAGGCGGTGGACGCGCTGGGCGGCCAGCCCGGACTGGCCGAGGCGGGGGTGGCGGTGGCGGTGCCGGTGGCGGTGCTGCTGGCCTATGGGCTGGCGCGGGTCTCCTCCAGCGCCTTCGCCGAACTGCGCGACGTCGCCTTCGCCCGCGTCGGCCAGCGCGCCATCCGCACCGTCGGGCTGCAGGTGTTCCGCCACCTGCACCGGCTGGCGCTGCGCTTCCACCTGGACCGCCAGACCGGCGGCGTCTCGCGCGCCATCGAGCGCGGCACCAAGAGCATCGAGTTCCTGCTGAACTTCATGCTGTTCAACGTGCTGCCGACGCTGCTGGAGATCGGACTGGTCACCGCGGTGCTGTGGACCCTGTACGACGCCCGCTTCGCCCTCGCCACCTTCGGCACCATCGCCGTCTACATCACCTACACCCTGGCGGTCACCGAGTGGCGGACCAAGTTCCGCCGCACCATGAACGAGACCGATTCCGAGGCCAGCACCAAGGCCATCGACTCGCTGCTCAACTTCGAGACGGTAAAGTATTTCGGCAACGAGGAGCACGAGGCGGCGCGCTACGACCGCGCGCTGGAACGCTACGAGGGGGCGGCGGTCAAAAGCAAGGTGACGCTGTCCATGCTCAACATCGGCCAGGGCGCCATCATCGCCGCCGGCCTGACCGGGGTGATGATGCTGGCGGCGGCCGAGGTGGCCCGGGGCACCATGACCCTGGGCGATTTCGTGCTGGTCAACGCCTACCTGGTGCAGCTGGCCATGCCGCTGAACTTCCTGGGTTTCGTCTACCGCGAGATCAAGCAGTCGCTGACCGACATGGAATCCATGTTCCGGCTGATGGCCGAGAACGCCGAGATCGCCGATTCCCCGGGCGCGCCGCCGCTGGCCGCCGGTCCGGGCGAGGTGCGGTTCCAGGCGGTGGGCTTCGGCTACCGCCCCGACCGCACCATCCTGGAAGGCATCGACCTGGTGGTGCCGGCCGGGCGCACGGTGGCCATCGTCGGCCCCTCGGGCGCCGGCAAGAGCACCATCGCCCGGCTGCTGTTCCGCTTCTACGACGTCACCGGCGGCGCCATCCTGATCGACGGCCAGGACATCCGCTCGGTGACCCAGCAATCCCTGCGCGCCGCCATCGGCATCGTTCCGCAGGATACCGTGCTGTTCAACGACAGCATCCGCTACAACATCGCCTATGGCCGCCCCGGCGCCGGCCAGGACGAGATCGAGGCGGCCGCCCGGCTGGCCCGCATCCACGACTTCGTCGTCTCGCTGCCCGAGGGCTACGACACCAGGGTGGGCGAGCGCGGCCTCAAGCTGTCGGGCGGCGAGAAACAGCGGGTCGCCATCGCCCGGACCATCCTGAAACAGCCGCGCATCCTGCTGTTCGACGAGGCCACCAGCGCGCTCGACACCCACACCGAGAAGGAGATCCAGGCGTCCTTGCGCGAGGTGTCGCGGGACCGCACCACCCTGGTCATCGCCCACCGCCTGTCCACCGTGGTCGATGCCGACGAGATCGTGGTGATGGAGCAGGGGCAGATCGTCGAGCGCGGCCGCCATGCAGACCTGCTGGCCACGGGCGGGCGCTATGCCGGAATGTGGCACAAGCAGCAGGAGGCGGCGCTGCTGCACGAACGCCTGGCGACCGCGCTGGAAGGGGCGGCGGAGTAGTCGCTCACTTGCGAATTCGCATGGAATTGAACGGCATTGTGCGGCACTTTGGAGCGGTTCCGGATTTATCGAGGCCCATCCCGCCATGACCGCTCCCGTCCGCCTGGCCGCCCTGCTTCTGGCGCTGGCCGCCTGGCCCGCCGCCGCCGCCGACCTTACCGCCATCCTGGAAGGACTCGCCCACGACCGGGGCGGCGTGCGGGTCGGCCTCTACGACCGCGCCGAGACCTTCCGCAAGGAGGACAAGGCGGTGGCGCTGCGGGAGGCGCCGGCGGCGGCGGGGCGGGTGACGGTGCGCTTCGAGGGGCTGCCGGCCGGCCGCTACGCCATCATGGCCTATCACGACGAGGACGGCGACGGCGGCCTCGACCGCTTCATGGGCATGATCCCGACCGAGGGCTACGCCCTGTCCAACGATCCCGAGGTCAGCGGCCCGCCGGCTTTCGCCGACTCGGCCTTCGACCTGCCGGACGCGGGCGGCGAGGTGGTGATGACGGTGCGTTACTGAGGCCGCCCCG
The DNA here is from genome assembly GCF_902729435.1 of Magnetospirillum sp. UT-4. Classification (GTDB taxonomy): domain Bacteria; phylum Pseudomonadota; class Alphaproteobacteria; order Rhodospirillales; family Magnetospirillaceae; genus Magnetospirillum. The sequence continues at coordinate 44,793 of NZ_LR746522.1, read as the reverse complement.
CATTCCCTACAGGGCGAACTGCTTCTCGGAATTGCGGATGATCTCGATGCCCTGGATCATCTCCGAGGCCATGAAGTCGGCGCGCTTGACCGGGCCGCCGGTGCTGGGCCGCGGGAAGGTGCGGGCGAAGGTGTTCATCTTCACCGTCAGGCCGCACAGCACCGCGCCGATGGTGACGTGGTAGCGCTCGATCAGCGTCTTGACCTGGCGAAACTCTTCCTGGTTGAGGTTGCCCCACATCTCGCGGGTGCGCCGCTCGAACACCTCGAGTCGGCCGGTGATGGCGGCCGACATGTTGTTGATGGTGTCCTCGATCATGTCGCAGGTCTTCATCAGGCCCTGGTTCTGGCGCAGCTGGAAATGGGTGCGGATCGGCTTCATGGCCGCGACGCAGGCGGTGAAGTAGGGCTCGAGGCGGTCCAGCGAGTGGCGGTAATAGGACAGCGACAGGAAGGTGTCGCCGTAATCCTCGAGGAAGCGGGGCACGTCGAACATGTCGATGTTCAGGCTGGTGGCCATCTGCTCGAGGCGCTGCTTCGCCTTGCGCACGTCGGGGTCGCGGAACAGGTGCAGCAGGTCGTCGTAGCTTTCGACCTTCACCGCCTCGTCGGCGTAGATCATCTTCATCAGCGGGCGGGTGAACATGACCATGTACTTGGTCAGCTCGCTGGCCTTGTCCGGGCTCAGCTTGAGGGCCGAGAAGTCGTTCACCGGGATGCCGTGCTCGCGCAAGGAAATGCGCAGCGAATAGACGTCGTAGCTGGGCAGCAGGGCCAGGCGGCGCAGGACGGCGTGGTCCGGGTGCAACTCGTCCGGATTCCAGTTGAACATGCGCGGCAGGCTCTCGATGTCGACCTGACCCGAGCCGGTCTGGTCGTCGGAGAAGATCTCGATGACGCTTTTCAGGCGGACGTTCTTGATCAGCTTTGCGCTCTGCAGCGCCGGCGTCTCCAGCGGGATGATGGAGAGCGGCAGCACGAACATGGAATCCATGTCGCTGTCGCTGATCGCTTTGAGTTCTTCTTCAGCCATGACCTCTGGCGCCCCCCGAGCGTCGCGCGCGCACATATTGCCGCGAAACGCGGCGGCGCGAAACCGCGAATCTGCACGCACATGCAGGGGTTAGGGGCAGGCCCCCTGGCGCCATTCGGCCAGCGCCGGCAAGGCCAGCAGCGTATCGCGGTAGGCGGCGGCGCCCTCGCCCAGCGGCAGCGCGTAGGTGGCGCAGCGGGTCGCCACCGGCGCGAACATGGCGTCGGCCACCGAGAAGCGGCCGAACAGGAACGGCCCGCCGGCGCCGAAGCGGGCGCGGCAGTCGGTCCAGATGGCGTCCAGGCGCTCCAGCTCGGCGGCCAGATCGGCGGGGATGTCCGCCAGCGGCGTGGTGGCGCACAGCTCCATGGAACAGGTCTGGCGCAGCACCGGGAAGCCGGAATGCATCTCGGCCGAGACCGCGCGGGCGACGGCGCGGGCGGCGCGATCCTCGGGCCACAGGCCGGCGGCGGGGAACAGTTCGGCCAGGTACTCGCAGATGGCCAGGGAATCCCACACCACCACCGCGCCGTGGATCAGGCACGGCACCTTGCCCGAGGGCGACCATTTCAGGATGTCCGCCCTGGCTTCGGGCCGGCGCAGGGCGATCTCGACCAGCCGCGGAGTGGCACCGGCCATGCGCGCCGCCACATAGGGGCGCAGCGACCACGACGACCAGCGCCGGCTGCCGATGACCAATACCAATTCGTCCATGGCGGACCTCCCTGTCTTCCGAGCGGGATGATCGCGCCCTCGGTCGCCTGGACGCAAGCCGGTCTTTTCAGCCGCCGCCGACTGGGCCATCCTTGCACCGGCAATGACGGGAGGTGCGGTGGTGGTGGATTACGTGGTGGATGCGGCCGACGCGGCGGATTTGGTGACCCTGCGCAAGGCCGAGCTGGACGGCTGGCTGGCGGCGCAGCCGGCGGCGACGCGGTCCTGGGTGAAGGCGTCCGGCTTTTCCGCCGAGGCCGGCGCCGTCTGCGCGGTGCCGGGCAAGGGCGGCGCCCTGGCGCTGATGCTGGCCGGCCTGGGCGACGACGACGATCCCTGGACCATCGCCCAGCTGCCGGGCAAGCTGCCGCCGGGCACCTGGCGCCTTTCGCCCGCGCGCGATCCCAAGGCGGCGACCTGGGCGGCGCTGTCCTGGCTGCTGGCGACCTATTCCTTCGACCGCTACAAGGCCAAGGGCGGCCGCGCCTGGCCGGCCCTGGTCTGGCCCGAGGGCGCCGACCGCGCCTATGTCGAGGCCGCCTTCGACGCCATCGCGCTGGTCCGCGACCTCATCAACACCCCGGCCGCCGACATGGGGCCGCCGCAACTGGCCGCCGCCGCCGAGGCGCTGGCGGCGAAACACGGCGCCGGGGTCCGGGTCATCGTCGGCGAGGGCCTGCTGGCCGAGAATTATCCCGCCATCCACGCGGTGGGGCGCGCCGCCGGCCATCCCCGCCAGCCGCGGCTGATCGACCTGGTGTGGGGCGACGAGCGGGCGCCGCGTCTCACCCTGGTGGGCAAGGGGGTGTGCTTCGATTCCGGCGGCCTCGACCTCAAGGCCTCGGCCGCCATGAAGCTGATGAAGAAGGACATGGGCGGCGCCGCCCACGCCCTCGGGCTGGCGGCGATGGTGATGGCGGCGAAGCTGCCGGTGCGCCTCAGGGTGCTGATTCCGGCGGTGGAGAACGCCGTCTCGGGCGACGCCATGCGCCCGCTCGACGTGCTGCAGACCCGCAAGGGCATGAGTGTCGAGGTCGGCAACACCGACGCCGAGGGCCGCCTGATCCTGGCCGACGCGCTGTGGGAGGCCGGCCGCGACAAGCCCGATCTGCTGCTCGACTTCGCCACCCTGACCGGGGCCGCCCGCACCGCCCTGGGCACCGACCTGCCGGCGCTGTTCTGCAACAACGACCTGCTGGCCGGCGACATCCTGCGGGCCGGCGAGGCCGAATCCGACCCGCTGTGGCGGCTGCCGCTGTTCAAGCCCTACCGGCGCATGCTCGACAGCAAGGTGGCCGACATCGCCAACGTCTCGGATTCACCCCATGCCGGCGCCATCACCGCCGCCCTGTTCCTGCAGGAATTCGTGCCGGCTGGCATCCCGTGGGCCCATCTCGACCTGATGGCGTGGAATCCCAGCACGCGCCCCGGCCGCCCGGAAGGCGGCGAGGCGATGGCCCTGCGCGCCCTCTTTTCGGTGGCGGTGCAACGCTTTGGAACCAAAACTTAACCAATCTGGGCGTAACTCCCAATCGAGCCATTGCCGGAACCTTCCCGGTGGGATAAAAGATTTCGTCAGCGGAACGAACGGACGGCGACAGAATGGGGTTCCAACTCAAGGCGGTGCAGGCGCTGGATCTCTGGCGCGGGGCCATCGTCGAAAGCGTCCGCCGCGACGCGCCCGACCTGTCGGCGCGGCAGATGGCGCTGCTGCTCACCGTTTACCTGACGCCGCCGCCCCACACCGTGCGCGGCCTGGCCGCCACCCTCAACATCTCCAAGCCGGCGGTGACGCGGGCGCTGGACCGGCTGTCCGAGCTGGGCCTGGTCAAGCGCAAGACCGACGAGACCGATCGCCGGTCGGTGCTTGTGCAGCGTACCGTCAAGGGCTCGGTCTATCTGCGCGAATTCGGCGAGATGATCGTGACCGCCGCCGCCGCCACCGGCGGCGATGAGTCCGGCCAGGGCTGAGCCTACGGCGCGGTGCCGGTCACCGGTACATCGACCCGGATGGTGGTGCCGGACCCGCCGGGGAAGCCGGTGAACAATCCCTGCACCAGATAGGGCATCAGCGGCGCGATCTCCTGGCGGCCGCGCTCGGTCACCGCGCGACCTTCGAACAGCACTCTCCGCTGGCCGCCCCGGTACGCCGGACCGTCCAGGATGGCGACCGACAGCCACTTGGGATGGCGGGTGTCCGAGCGGGTCTCCCAGTAGGGGAAGGGGTCGCCCAGGGGAAAGCCGATGCCGCCGCCGTACCAGCTCGAGCGCGACCCGAAGCCGGTGCCGGTCCACACCGAGCTGGGGGTCTGCCAGGTCACCGTGTGGGCCGGCCCCAAGCCCCAGCCCAGGGTCACCACGGCATCGGCATTGGCGCTGGCCGGCAGCGGCCGCCAGCCGCGCGCCTGCAGCGCCGCCGCCACCAGCTCGGCATTGCGCTGGAACTCCAGACTGCCGGCCTGGCCGTTCTCGGGCAGGATGGTGAAACTGCGCGGCCCCGGCCCCGCCTCCAACGTATGGAAGCGGGTGACGTCGGTCTGCACGATGGGCGTGGTGCAGGCGGCGAGAAACAGCAGCGCGAGCAAGGCGAATGCGCGGTTCATGCCCTCAAGATGGCCCCGGATCGCGGCGGTTTCATGGCGCGGAAGGTGAACTCCCCCTCCCCTTCCATGGGGAGGGGTCGGGGGTGGGGTTGGCGGCCGCAAATGCAGGCGGCGCCAGCCCCCCACCCCAACCCTCCCCACAAGGGGGAGGGAGTCTATTCACAGGCTCCGCCGCGCCCGCAACGCGGCGCTGATGGTGCCGTCGTCCAGGTAGTCCAGCTCGCCGCCCACCGGGACGCCATGGGCCAGGCCCGACACCGCGACGCCGGTGCCGGCCAGGCGGTCGGCGATGTAATGGGCGGTGGTCTGGCCCTCGACGGTGGCGGGAGTGGCCAGGATGACCTCGCGCGCGGCGGCGGCCCGGGTCACCAGCCGGGCGATGCCCAGATCCTCGGGCCCCACCCCGTCCAGCGCCGACAGCAGGCCGCCCAGAACGTGGTAGCGCCCGGCATAGGCGCCGGTGCGCTCCATCGCCCACAGGCTGCCGACATCGGCGACCACGCACAGCAGGCCGTCGTCGCGGCGCGGATCGGAACAGATGGCACAGGGCTCGACGCTGTCGAAATTTCCGCAGACCGGGCAGCGGCGCACGCTGTCGGCCGCCGACGCCAGCGCCTCGGCCAGGGGCCGCATCAGCACGTCCTTGCGCTCGATCAGGTGCAGGGCCGCCCGCCGGGCCGAACGCGGCCCCAACCCGGGCAGCCGCGACAGCACCTGGATCAGGCGTTCGAGCTCGGGTCCGACCATGGGATGCGCACCTCCACAATCTCCCTCCCCCGCCTGCGGGGGAGGGTCGGGGTGGGGGGCGACGGCGAAGCCAGCGGATGCAGCCCCCCTCCCGACCTCCCCCCGCAAGCGAGGGGAGGGGCTTTCAGAGTTAGAACGGCAGCTTCATGCCCGGGGGCAGGTTGAGGCCGCCGGTGATCTTGGCCATCTCGTCGGCCATGGCCGCTTCGGCCTTGGCCTTGGCGTCGTTGAAGGCGGCGACGATCAGATCCTCCAGCACCTCGACGTCCTCGGGATCGACCAGGGCCTTGTCGATCTTGATCTTGCGCAGCTCGAACTTGCCGTTCAGCGTCACCTCCAGCATGCCGCCGCCGGCGGCGCCCGAGACCTCCATCTCGGCCAGCCGGGCCTGCATCTCGGCCATCTTGGTCTGCATCTGCTGGGCCTGCTTCATCAGGTTGCCGAGATTTTTCATGGTTCCTCTTCTCCTGCGATCTGGTCGGCGTCGAAGGCGAGTTCGCCCGCTTCGGGCTCGTCGGCGGCGATGTCGCGCACCACCTCGACGGTGGCACCGGGGAAGGCGGCCAGCACCGCCTGGACCAGCGGGTGGCTGGCGGCATCCTCGCGCCGGCGGGTTTCGGCCAGGGCCTCCTGTTCGGCCAGGGTGGGCTCGGCCGGCTCGACGGAATTGACGGTGACGGTCCAGCGCCGCCCGGTCCACTCGCCCAGCAGCCGCGCCACCGTGGGGGCCAGGTCGGACTGCGCCGAGGCGCCGGGCCGGAACTCGATGCGGCCGGGCTCGAAGCGGACCAGATGGACCTGGGTCTTGAGGGCCACGGCGACGCGGCCCTCGCGCTTCTCGGAGAACAGCGTTGCGACCTGGGCGAAGGTGGCCGGCATGGGCGGCAACTGGGCCATGGGCGCGGCGGCGGCCAGGGCGGTGGCACCGCCGCCACCACTTGGGCCGGCGGGGGCCGGCGCCGCCATGGCGGCGGTGAAGCCGCCGCCGGATGCGGGGGCGCCGCCGCCGCCCGGTCCGCGCGGCGCGGGGGAAGGCGGGTTGGCCCGCAACTGCTCGACCAGCTCGGCCGGGCTGGGCAGGTCGGACACGTAGGCCAGGCGCACCAGCGCCATCTCGGCGGCCTGCAGCGGATTGGGGGCGGAGCGGGTTTCGGCCAGGCCCTTCAGCAGCATCTGCCAGGCCCGGGTCAGCTGCGCCATCGACAGCGCCGTCGCCATGGCCCCGCCCTTGACCCGCTCGGTCTCGGAGGCGGCCGAGGAATCGGCTGCGTCGGGGGTGATCTTCAGCCGGGTCAGCCAGTGGGTCAGCTCCAGCATGTCCTGCAGCACCACCGCCGGATCGGCGCCCAGGGCGTATTGCTCGCCCAGCAGGTCGAGGGCGGGGCCGATCTCGCCCTTCATCACCCGCTCGAACAGGTCGAACACCCGCGCGCGGTCGGCCAGGCCCAGCATGTCGCGCACCTGGGCCTCCGACACCGTGCCGGCGCCGTGGCTGATGGCCTGGTCCAGCAGCGACAGCCCGTCGCGCACCGAGCCGTCGGCGGCCCGCGCGATCAGGCGCAGGGCGCCGGGCTCGATGGCGGCCTGCTCCTTCTCGGCGATGCCGGCGAAATGGGCGGCCAGCACCTCCATCTCGACCCGGCGCAGGTCGAAGCGCTGGCACCTGGACAGCACGGTGACCGGGATCTTGCGGATCTCGGTGGTGGCGAACACGAACTTGACGTGCTCGGGCGGCTCCTCCAGCGTCTTCAGCAGCGCGTTGAACGCCTGCGTCGACAGCATGTGGACCTCGTCGATGATGTAGACCTTGAAGCGGGCCGAGGTCGGCCGGTAGCGCACGCCCTCGATGATCTCGCGGATGTCGTTGACGCCGGTGCGGCTGGCGGCGTCCATTTCCAGGATATCGACGTGGCGGTCCTCGGCGATGGCCTTGCAATGCTCGCACACGCCGCAGGGGTCGATGGTGGGGCCGCCATGGCCGTCGGGACCGACGCAGTTCAGCGCCCGGGCGATGATGCGGGCGGTGGTGGTCTTGCCCACCCCGCGCACTCCGGTCAGCACGAAGGCGTGGGCGAGCCGGCCCGTCTGGATGGCGTTGGTCAGGGTGCGCACCATCGCCTCCTGCCCGATCAGGGTGGCGAAGTCGGTGGGGCGGTACTTGCGGGCGAGGACGCGATAGGGCGTCGGCGACGGCTCGGTCATGGCGGGAGGATATAGCGCGCGGGCGGTGATGTCACCAGGAGGCGCCTTTCAGGTGGGAGACCGGACACGACCCGGACCGGAAATCGTTACGGCTGCTTCCTTCCGGACCTGACCGGGTTGGCGACGGGTCCGTCCGCGCCGATCTCCCGGCCGGGAATATCGGGGGAGTCGACGGTGATTGCAAGCCAAAGCTGGGCGGGGCGCGTGAAATGCCCCGCCCCTGCCGCCGTTGAGGCGGCGGCCAAGCAAACCGGAGGTTTGCGCCCGGCGAGGGCATGCGAAAACGTTATTTCACCAGGCGGCGGGCGAGGAAGTCCAGGGCGGCCTCGCCTCCCCCTAAGTCCCAGACGTCGTTGTGGGCGGCCTCGGGATGGATCGACAGCTCCTTCTCGGCGGCGGTGGCGGCGGCGAACAGGGCGCGGCCCATGGCGGCCGGGACCAGTCCGTCCTGTTCGCCGTGGATGATCAGCAGCGGCATCTCGAGCGGCCCGATCTTGGCGGCGTTGTCGTAGCGATCGACCATCAGCAGCCGGGCGCTGCCGGGCAGCAGGTAGGGCGGCGCGAGGTCGGGCAGGCTGGTGAACGGGGCCTCGAGCACCAGGGCGGCCAGGCGTTCGGCCTCGGCGGCCATCTGCACGGCGACGCCGCTGCCCAGGGACTCGCCGTAGACCACCACCTTGGCCGAGGGGATGCCGGCATTGGACAGCCACGTCATCACCGCGCGGGCATCGGCGTAGAGCCCCTCCTCGCTGGGCTTGCCCGGATTGCCGCCATAGCCGCGGTATTCCGCCAGGAACATGCCGAAGCCGGCATCCAGGAAGGCGCGGGCCTTGCGCGCCCGGTGGGCCAGGGTGCCGGCATTGCCGTGGAACAGCACCACGGTGGCGGCGCGCGGGTTCTGCGCCGGGGCGTACCAGCCGGTGATCACATAGCCGTCGCCGGTGATCATGGTCACCGGCACCATCTCGGGCAGCCCGATTTCGGCCGGCGGTGGCGGCGGCTCGGTGGCGGGATGGTAGATGAAGTCGCGTTGGAATACCGCCATGCCGCCGGTCAGCAGCAGATAGCCTCCGGCCACGGCTCCCAGGGTCTCGGCGATCACGCGGCGCATCCTCATGAAAAAGGGGCCCGCCGACGGCATCGGCGGACCCCTTCCTTATAACACCGATCAGCCGCGATTCATGCGGTTCTCGATAAGGTCGTCGACCACGGTGGGATCGGCCAGGGTCGAGGTGTCGCCCAGGCTGCTGTACTCGTTCTCGGCGATCTTGCGCAGGATGCGGCGCATGATCTTGCCCGAGCGGGTCTTGGGCAGGCCCGGCGACCACTGGATCAGGTCGGGGCTGGCGATCGGGCCGATCTCCTTCCTGACCCAGGCCACCAGTTCCTTGCGCAGGTCCTCGCTCGGCTCCTCGCCCTGGATCAGGGTGACATAGGCATAGATGCCCTGGCCCTTGATCTCGTGCGGATAGCCGACCACCGCGGCCTCGGCCACCTTGGGATGGGCGACCAGGGCCGATTCGACCTCGGCGGTGCCCATGCGGTGGCCCGAGACGTTGATGACGTCGTCGACGCGGCCGGTGATCCAGTAATAGCCGTCGGCGTCGCGCCGCGCCCCGTCACCGGTGAAGTAATAACCCTTGTAGGTCGAGAAATAGGTCTGACCGAAGCGCTCGTGGTCGCCGAAGATGGTGCGCATCTGGCCCGGCCAGCCCGGCTCGGCCAGGCACAGATTGCCCTCGACGGCGCCGTCCAGGACCTTGCCCTCGGCATCGACCATCACCGGCTTGACGCCGAAGAACGGACGGGTGGCCGAACCCGGCTTCAGCGCCGTGGCGCCCGCCAGCGGGGTGATCAGGATGCCGCCGGTCTCGGTCTGCCACCAGGTATCGACGATGGGGCAGCGGCTGTCGCCGACGACGCGGTGGTACCACAGCCACGCCTCGGGGTTGATCGGCTCGCCCACCGAACCGAGCAGGCGCAAGGACGCGCGGCTGGTCTTCTTGACCAGCTCCTCGCCCTCGCGCATCAGCGAGCGGATGGCGGTCGGGGCGGTGTAGAAGATGTTGACCTTGTGCTTGTCCACCACCTGCCAGAAGCGCGAGGCGTCGGGATAGGTCGGGATGCCCTCGAACATCAGGCTGATGGCGCCGTTGGCCAGCGGGCCGTAGACGATGTAGGAATGCCCGGTCACCCAGCCGACGTCGGCGGTGCACCAGTAGACGTCGCCGTCATGGTAGTCGAACACGTACTGGTGGGTCATGGAGGCATAGACCAGATAGCCGCCGGTGGTGTGCAGCACACCCTTCGGCTTGCCGGTCGAGCCCGAGGTGTAGAGGATGAACAGCGGGTCCTCGGCGTTCATCTCCACCGCATTGTGGGTCGCCGGGGCGGCATCCACCAGCTCGTGGTACCACTTGTCGCGCCCGGCGACCATGTGGATGGTGCCGCCGGTGCGCTTGACCACCAGCACGTTCTTGACCGACCAGCAGGTCTCCAGCGCCTTGTCGACATTGGCCTTCAGCGGCACCTTGCGGCCGCCGCGCAGGCCCTCGTCGGCGGTGATCACCAGCGAGGAATCGCAGTCCTGGATGCGGCCGGCCAGGGCGTCGGGCGAGAAGCCGCCGAACACGATGGAGTGGATGGCGCCGACGCGGGCGCAGGCCAGCATGGCCACCGCCGCCTCGACGATCATCGGCAGGTAGATGGTGACGCGGTCACCCTTCTTGACGCCCAGATCGTTCAGCACGTTGGCCAGGCGGCACACCTGCTCGTGCAGCTCGCGGTAGGTGACGTGCTTGGATTCGTTCGGGTCGTCGCCCTCCCAGATGATGGCGGTCTGGTCGCCGCGCGTGGCCAGGTGGCGGTCCAGGCAGTTGGCGGCGACGTTCAGGGTGCCGTCCTCGAACCACTTGATGTGCACGTCGCCGGTATAGGAGACGTCCTTGACCTTGGTGAAGGGCTTGATCCAGTCCAGCCGCTTGCCGTGCTCACCCCAGAAGCCGTCGGGGTCGTTGACCGAGCGCTCGTACCATTCCTTGTAGGTCTTCTCGTCGATGAGGGCCGACTTGGCAAAGTCGGCGGGAACCGGAAAGAGGTCGGTCATATCGGTTGTCTCCAACTCGTTGGTTGACGCGCGCCGTACCCGGCTGCGCGCTTTTTCCCCGCTTAGCCGGCGAATTATGGTCGGATTCCAAAACCGACTCAACCCCCGGCGCGCACGAATTGATCCGTTCGGGCCGGTGGTCGCGCAATGTTACGAAAGTCGCATATTGCCCGGGGCCTACACCGCCGCGACGATGCTGCCATCCACCACCCGGATGGGATATGGGGTCAGCCTTCCGTTCCGGCACGGCCCCCAAAGGCAAGCCCCCGTTTCGGGATGGAACCGCGCCCCATGCACCGCGCAGATGATCTCGCCGCCGGTGAGGTCGAGGAAGCGGTCCTCCTCCATTTCCAGCGGCGCCCCCAGATGCGGGCAGGAATCGATCCAGGCGGTCAGGATGTCGCCGACGCGGACCACGAACACCGCCTTGGCCTCGCCGTCGATGGTGACGCGGATGGGACCCTTGGCGCCGGGATCGGGCAGGTCGGCGAGGGCGCAGAGGACCCGGCTCACGGCGTCACCCCGGCCATACGGCACAAGGTTGACCAGCTGAACGGGTCGATGGGCATCACCGACAGGCGCGACTGCTTCAGCAGCGGCAGTTCGGCCAGGCGCGGCTCGGCCTTGATGTCGGCCAGGGTCACCGGGCGGGCCACCGGCATCACCGCCTTGAGGTCGACGCAGACCCAGCGCGGGTCCTCGGCGGTGGGGTCGGGATAGGCCTCGCGCGCCACCTCGACCACGCCAACGATGCGCTTCTCCTCCACCGAGTGATAGAAGAAGACAGTGTCGCCCAGGCGCATGGCCTTCAGATAGTTGGCGGCCTGGTGGTTGCGCACGCCGGTCCAGGCGGTGGTTCCGTCGCGCACCTGGTCGCTCCACGACCACGAGGCCGGCTCGGATTTGACCAGCCAGTGGTTCACGGCAGCACCTTCTTGTAGGGCAGCACGGTGACCGACTGGAACAGCCCGGCGCGGGCATAGGGGTCGACGGCCAGGAAGGAATCGAGCCCGGCGCGGTCGGGGAAGTCCAGCACCAGCACGCTGCCGAGCATGCCCGAGCGGTCCTCGGTCTGCACCGGCCCGGCCATCACCACATGGGCGATGTTGGCCTGCAGGTATTCCAGATGGGCGGCGCGGTTGTCGAGCCGCAGCTGCAGCGCATCGGGCTTGTCCTGGCAATGGACCACGTACATGGCTGTCCCTTTCCCGCTGTGGGCGTTCGGAGACATGGTTTACACGGAAGGGCTACCGTTTCGCCACGATGAACAGGCGGTGGAAGGGGAACAGGGTGCGGCCGTCGGCCCGCGGCGGATAGGCCTCGGCGATGCGGCGGGTGTATTCGGCCAGGAATTCGCCCCGCAGCGGCTCCTCCAGCGCGTCGAGCAGGGGCTTGAGCGCCGTGCCCATGGTCCACTTGACCACCGGGTCCTCGCCCTCCAGCACGTGCAGGTACTCGCTTTCCCAGATGTCGAGGCTGCGGGCGTGGGGGGAAAGGATGTCGTAGTAGATCTCCGGATCGGCCACCGGGAAGCGGCGGCTCAGGGGGCGCAGGGTCGAGGCCCACGGCCCCGCCTCGACGGTCTCGCCCATGGCCTTGTGTGAGGCGGCGTAGTGGTTGTGCGGCATCTGCACCGCCAGCACGCCGTGGGGTGCCAGCAGCCCCATCAGGCGCGGGAACAGGGTCTCGTGGTGGTCGAGCCAGTGCAGCGCGGCGTTGGAAAACAGCACGTCCAGCGGCGCCTCGGGCGTCCATGTCCCGGCATCGCCGGCGACCCAGCGGATGGCGGACGGGGTGCCGGCCGCCGCCGCCCGCAGCATCTCGGGCGAGGAATCGACGCCGACCACAACGGCGTTGGGCCAGCGCAGGGCCAGCAGGCGGGTGGCGGCACCGGTGCCGCAGCCGAGATCGGCGATCCGGGCCGGGCCTTCGGCATCGACACGGGCCAGCAGATCGGCCGCCGGGCGCAGCCGCGGCGCCGCGAAGGCGGTATAGAGCTTGGGGTCCCAGGGCATTCCCTCTCTCCTTTCGTCCGGTTATCTTAACGAAACTTGGTCCGAAGGAAACCCTGGGGGCTTTCCCAGGACCCCTCGGAAATAGGGCGATTGACTCCGGGGCGGGGACGCCCTATAAGCGCTGCTTCCTTTTTCGAGATCGGTTCGGACCGGAGTATTCGTCGTGAAGCGCACCTATCAGCCCAGCAAGCTCGTCCGCGCCCGCCGCCATGGCTTCCGCGCGCGCATGGCCACCGTCGGCGGCCGCAAGGTCATCGCCACCCGCCGCTCCAAGGGCCGCAAGCGGCTGTCGGCCTAGTCCCATTGGCGCTGGCGCGGCTGCAGAAGCGGGCGGATTTCCTCCGCGTCGCCGGCCAAAGGCGCAAATGGGCCACCCCCGGCCTGGTCCTGCAGGTGGCGCCCGTGCCGCCGGACACGAATACCGAAGCCGACGCCGTCCGCGTCGGCTTCACTTGTTCCAAAAAGGTGGGAAACGCGGTCGCCCGCAATCGTGCCCGCCGCCGCCTCAAGGCCGCGGTGGACGAGGTTTTCCCTTCCGCCGCCCGGTCCGGGACCGACTATGTGGTGATCGGCCGCGCCGAGACCGTGACGCGGCCTTATTCTCTTCTCTTGCAGGATTTGCGAACCGCGCTTAAACGTGTCGGCGCGCTGCGTTGCGGGGACGAGTCCGCCGACGCGGCGGCGGTGTCGCCATGAGCCCGCTGGCGTGGCTGCTGCGGGGGCTGGTGCGGGCCTATCAGCTGCTGGTGTCGCCGATCCTGCCGCCCAGCTGCCGCTTCACGCCGAGCTGTTCCTCCTTTGCCATGGAGGCGCTGGCCCGGCACGGGGCGGTGAAGGGCACGTGGCTGGCCATATGCCGGGTGGCACGGTGCCATCCTTGGAACGACGGGGGCTACGACCCGGTCCCCGAACCGAAGTCAAAGGGCCGTGCCGGCACCCCGCCGGCCGCGCCACCGGATAGGACGTCATGAACGATCAGCGCAACCTGTTCCTCGCCATCGCCCTCTCGGTCGCGATCCTGTTCGGGTTCCAGTGGCTTTTCCCCGCGCCCCAGGCGCCGGCGCCCGCCACCCAGCCGGAGGCCGCCCAGTCCGGCAGCACGCCGCCGGTCCCGGTTCCGTCCGCCACCGACGCGGCGCCGGCCGCTCCCGCCGCCGCCCAGCGCAGCCCGGCCGAGACCCGCGAGGCGGCCCTGGCCCAGAGCCGGCGCATTCCCATCCGCTCCGCCCGCCTGCATGGCTCGGTGGCGCTGAAGGGCGGTCGCCTCGACGACCTCACCCTGATCGACTACCGCGAGACCCCCGACCCGGCCAGCCCCGAGATCGTGCTGCTGTCGCCCAACGGCGCGCCGCATCCCTATTACGCCGAGTTCGGCTGGGTCCCCGCCGATCCGGCGGTCAAGACCCCCGGCCCCGAAGCGGTGTGGACCGCCGCCGCCTCCGAATTGAAGGCCGGCGGCACCGTGGTGCTGACCTGGGACAACGGCGAGGGGCTGCGCTTCGTGCGCACCTTCGGCCTCGATGAGAACTACATGTTCAGCGTCGCCCAGCGGGTCGAGAACTATGGCGACAAGCCGGCCACCCTGCATCCCTATGCGCTGGTGTCGCGCACCGGCACGCCCAAGACCGAGGGCATGTACATCCTGCACGAGGGACCCATCGGCGTGCTCGAAGGCAGCCTGAAGGAGATCTCCTACGACGACCTCAAGACCGACGCCACCGTCAAGGCCAAGACCACCGGCGGCTGGATCGGCATCACCGACAAGTACTGGCTGACCGCCCTGATTCCCGACCAGAAGGCCGAGGTGACCGGGCGCTTCGTGCATCAGCGCGGCGACACCGCAGACCGCTACCAGGTGGATTTCACCGCCGGTCCGCGGGTGGTGGCGCCGGGCGCGGCCGAGGAAGCCGGCTTCCACCTGTTCGCCGGCGCCAAGCTGGTCAACCTGCTGGACGGCTACGGCGAGGCGCTGGGCATCGACCGCTTCGACCTGGCCATCGATTTCGGCTGGTTCTACTTCCTGACCAAGCCGTTCTTCTATCTGCTGCGCATGTTCCACGACGCCCTGGGCAACATGGGTCTGGCGATCATGGCGCTGACCGTGCTGATCAAGGCGGCCATGTTCCCGCTGGCCAACAAGTCCTACGTCTCCATGTCCAAGATGAAGCTGCTGCAGCCCGAGGTGCAGAAGCTGCAGCAGCGCTTCTCCGAGGACAAGGTGCGGATGCAGCAGGAGATGATGGCGCTGTACAAGCGCGAGAAGGTCAACCCGGTCTCGGGCTGTCTGCCCATCCTGGTCCAGATCCCCATCTTCTTCGCCCTCTACAAGGTGCTGTTCGTCACCATCGAGATGCGCCACGCGCCGTTCTACGGCTGGGTGCACGACCTGTCGGCGCCCGATCCCACCACCGTGTGGAACCTGTTCGGTCTGATCCCGTGGAACCCCGACCTCTATCTGCCCAGTTTCATGCATATCGGCGTATGGCCGCTGATCATGGGCATCACCATGTGGCTGCAGCAGAAGCTGAACCCGCAGCCGGCCGATCCGGTGCAGGCCAAGATGTTCATGTTCCTGCCGATCCTGTTCACCTTCATGCTCGGGCAGTTCGCCGCCGGCCTGGTGATCTACTGGGCGTGGTCCAACTCGCTGTCGATCCTGCAGCAATGGGTGATCATGCGCAAAGCCGGGGTGAAGCCCTGAACGGGGCGTCCGAGGCCGACGAAGCGGCCGGCCTCATGGAGGCCGGCCGGCTGCTGTTCGCCCGCGAGGTGACCTTCCTGCGGGGCGTCGCCGCGCTGGACCAGCTGCCCGCCTTCGGCCTGCCCGAGGTAGCCTTCGCCGGCCGCTCCAACGTCGGCAAGAGTTCGCTGATCAACGCCCTGTGCGGGCGCTCGACGGTGGCGCGCACCTCCAACACCCCGGGCCGCACCCAGGAGCTGAACTTCTTCGATATCTCGGGGCGGATGATCCTGGTGGACATGCCGGGCTACGGCTTCGCCAGCGCGCCCAAGGACAAGGTGGACGCCTGGACCCGGCTGGTGCGGGGCTACCTCAAGGGCCGCCCGACCCTGAAGCGCTGCATGCTGCTGGTGGATTCCCGCCACGGCCTGAAGGACAGCGACCGCGAGATGATGACCCTGCTGGATCAGGCGGCGGTGGTCTACCAGGTGGTGCTGACCAAGGCGGACAAGCCCAAATCGGCCGAGGTGGAGGCGGTGGCGGAGCGCACCCGCGTCGAGATCGCCCGCCACGTCGCCGCCCATCCCGTCCTGATCCCGACCTCGGCCGAGAAGGCGACCGGCATCGCCGAGCTGCGCGCCGAACTATTGCAACTGGCCCAACCGGAGCGAACCCCATGAGCGACGAGACGCCCGACATCCTGCACGACCGCAAGGCCTGGCTCGAGCGCGCCAAGACCCTGAGCGAATCGCTGCCCTTCATGCGCCAGTACTCGGACGAGAGCATCGTCGTGAAGTTCGGCGGCCACGCCATGGAATCCGATGACCTCGCCCGCCTGTTCGCCCGCGACATCGTGTTGCTGAAGCAGGTCGGCGTGCACCCGGTGGTGGTCCACGGCGGCGGCCCGCAGATCGACCAGATGCTCAAGCGCCTGGACATCCAGACCCCGCGGGTGGACGGCCTCAGGTTCACCGACCAGGAGACGGTCGAGGTGGTCGAGATGGTGCTGTCGGGCAAGATCAACAAGCAGATCGTCTCGGCCATCAACGAGGCCGGCGGCTTCGCGGTCGGCCTGTCGGGCAAGGACGGCCACCTGATCCGGGCGCGCAAGCTGCGCCGGACCAAGCGCGATCCCGAAAGCAACGTCGAGAAGATCATCGACCTCGGCTTCGTCGGCGAACCGGCCGAGATCACCCCGCACATCCTGGATTTCTTCCGCGAATCGGACATCATCCCGGTCATCGCCCCGGTCGGCATGGGCGGCTCGGGCGAGACCTACAACATCAACGCCGACACCGCCGCCGGCGCCATCGCCGCCGCCACCGGCTCACGCCGCCTGCTGATGCTGACCGACGTCGCCGGGGTGCTGGACAAGGCCGGCAACCTGATCCCCGAAATGACCGCCAGCCAGGTCAAGGAGTACATCGCCGACGGCACCATCTCGGGCGGCATGATCCCCAAGGTGGAAACCTGCCTGGATGCGGTCGAGCAGGGGGTGGACGCCGCCGTCATCCTGGACGGACGGGTGGCGCACGCGGTGCTGCTGGAGCTGTTCACTCCGCACGGCGTCGGCACCCTGATCAAGGGGGACTGATGGTGCTTTTTTCCCTCCCCATGGACGGGGAGGGGAGATCACCGGCTCACCGGATCGGCAGCAGGGCGTCCAGCTTGAGCCGCAGCGTCCCCTCGGGGTGCAGCTTGCCGCCCTCGCGCACGATCAGCAGCGCGTGGCGCGGGTCGTCCAGCGGGGTGGCGCGGTCGCGGGCGGCGACATCCTCGCCGGGCTGCTTGTCGGCGCGGGCCTTGGGCGAGATCACCACGTCGGCGGTGCGGTCGGCGCCGAGGGCGGTGCCGCCCACCTGCTGCAGCTCGCCGCCGACATCGAGCACCAGCGGGCGGCCGGTGCCGGAGAAGCGGTCGCGCAGGGTGTCGTGGACGTTGGTCAGCGCCACCCGTTCCACCTCGACCTTGGTCACTTCGCCCTTCTGCACGGTGATGTGCAGGTTCTCGACGTAGAGCGCGGCGGCGCCGCCGCCCTGCTCGGCACGCAACACCACCTCGTGCACCGGCGGGCGGGTTCCGACGCCGGCGGCCGCGGCCTTGCGGGAGATGGCCTCGGCGATGGGGCCGCCATCCACCTTCTTGGCGCCCAAGGCATCGAACAGCCAGGCGATATCCGACATCACGGTGTCGAAGCTCTGTTTCAGCGCCTTCTGCTGGCGCTTCTCCTCGTCCTTGGCGGCGGGGTCGAGCAGCCGGTCCTGGTTGTCGCTCTTGCTGGGATCGGTGATTTCGGCGGGCGCCGTCTTCTGCTGCAGCCACGCTTCGGCCACGGTCTGGCTGCCCTGCAATTCCTGGACGAGGCTGCGCGCCCGGGTCGACAGATCGACCGGGTCGTTGGCGGACTTCGCGGTTTCGGAAACGGGGGCCACACCGGTCACGGCCGGGGCCACCTGCACCACCATCGCCGCCTGCACGCGGACGGCATTCTCGATATCATCGACCATGGCCTTGACCCTTCTCGTCAGCCTGCGGGTGACCGCTCGCACAATTCTGTGCGGTGGCTCATTGTGAGGAATCGGGGCAAAAAATGCAAGCGCCTCTGTGTGCGTTGCGGTTGGAAGGAGGGGGCTCGCGCCGGTACTTGAGCGAATGCTGATGCGGATGTTGCGTCGGGGCCGGCGCTTCCGCTAACGTCGCGGCCAAACAGGTCATAACGGGCCAAGGCCCGGGAAAGGGAGGGACGAATCATGGTGTCTCAACACAAGGGCGGCTGGTCGCGCCGCCGGGTCCTGGCGGCCACCGGAGCGGGCGCCGCGGCGGCGGCGATGCCGCGGCTGGCGGCGGCGACGCCGCAGGAGGCCGACGACATGGTCAAGAAGCTGCTGGGCGGCGCCGCGGCCAAGGAGGGCAAGGTCCAGCTGCGGCTGAAGGACATCGCCGAGAGCGGCGCGGCCGAACCGGTCAGCGTCGCCGTGGACAGCCCGATGACCGCCGCCGACCACGTCAAGGCCATCCACGTGGTGGCCGAGGGCAACCCCGCCCCCGGCGTGTCGTCGTGGTTCTTCACCCCGCGTTCGGGCAAGGCCGAAATCGCCTTCCGCATGCGCCTGGGCAAGACCCAGACGGTGCGCGCCTATGCCGTCATGTCCGACGGCTCGGTGTGGATGGCGAAGCAGGAAATCAAGGTCACCATCGGCGGCTGCTAGAGCGGCGCGCCTGCGCCGCTCCTGCGCCCGTTGAGGGCGCGGCCAAGGGCGCGGAAGCGCCCGCCCGGCGAGGGCGAAGCGACAAGACAAAAGGGAGTTACCATCATGGCTGCACCCGCCATCAAGGCGCGCATCCCCGCCCAGGCGAAGAAGGGCGAGGTCATCGAGATCAAGGCCCAGATCACCCACGACATGGAATCGGGCCAGCGCAAGCACCCCGACGGCACGCCGATCCCGCGCCGGATCATCAACAAGTTCGTCTGCACCTGGAACAAGGACGTGGTGGTCAGCTCGGACTGGCATACCGCCATGTCGGCCAACCCCTTCGTCACCATCTACGCGCTGGCGACGGAATCGGGGAAGATCACCCTGACCTACCACGACGACAACGGCGAGAAGTACGAGCACTCGGCGGATATCGTCGTTTCGTAAGGTCGACCAAGCCCGTCTCCGTCGTTTGCGGGCCTGATCCACAGGGTATCCGTAGCCTCATCCTTCGAGACGCCGCCTTACGGCGGCTCCTCAGGATGAGGCCCGAATGCTACCGGCCCAATGCTACCGGCCGAAGGCTCGGCCATGGCGAACCTGCCAAGAGGGCCCGCTACCGCGCCGCCGCCACGTAGTGGCGCAGGTTGTCGACCTCCATGTCGGCCTCGTCCAGGCGGCTCTTCACCACGTCGCCGATGGTGACGATGCCGACCAGCTGGCCGCCGGAATCCAGCACCGGCAGGTGGCGGACCCGCCGCGCGGTCATGGTCTTCATCAACTCCTCGACGGTATCGTCCTCGCGGCAGGTCAGCACCGCCGCGGTCATCAGCTCGCCCACCAGGGTGCGGCGGCAGGCATCCCCCTGCTCGGCCAGACCGCGCACGATGTCGCGTTCCGACAGGATGCCGGCGATGCCGCCATCGGCCTGGGTGGCGATCAGCGCGCCGATGCGGTGGCGGGCCAGCAGCGCCGCCGCCTCGCCGATGGAGGCCTGGGGCGAGACGGTGACCACCCCCGCTCCCCGCGCCTTCGACTTCAAGATGGATTTGACCAGCATGGCATCCTCCCCGTTCTTCCGCATGGGCCCCATTCTTCGCGTGGGTACGCACAAGGCACCTAGGACATAAGGGGTGGCTGCGCCACTGCTTCAATCCTGACCGAATGGGTGGGGTGGTCAATACAAACGGCGGAGAAGCGGCTGCAGCGCCGCCGGGTCCAGGCGTTTGGCGGGGGGCTGCGAGCCGTACCCCAACAGGTAGTCGATGGCCCGCCGGCCCTTGGAATCGGCCTGGAACGGGTCGGCGCGGGCGGCCAGCAGGGCCTGCAGCGCCGCCGCCGAGCCCGAGGCGGCGGCGAACATCAGGGCGCTGCGGCCATCGGCCTCCAGGTCGGGTGTCGCGGCCTCGTCCCAGGACTGGGCGTTGACCTCGGCGCCCTCGGCCAGCAGGCGCTCGATGGCGGCGGCATCGCCGGCGCGGGCGGCCTTCATCAGCGGCGTCAGGGCGGCGTCGGGATCGACGGCGACCGGTTCGGGGGCCGGCTCGGCCTCGGCGTCGGCATTCCCGTCCCCCTCCATCTCCTCTGGCGGCGCCGGCGGCGGTTCGGCGGCCCGCACCGGTGGCGGCGGCACCTCGCGGGCGGTCAGCAGGCGGGCGGGGGCGGCGGCGAGGGCGGCCAGGCGGGTGACGTCGCGCTCGTCGGACGGGCAGTTGAGCAGCGGCCCGGCCAGCGGGCCGAAGGCCTTGGCCAGGCGGGCCAGCTCGTCCGCCCGGCCCAGGGCGGTACGGCACGGCAGGCGCAGCCACAGGCCCGAGGCGGCGGCCGAGCCCTCGGCGCGGCGGGTGTCGATGGCGGCGGGGCGGCCGCCGGCGATTTCCGCGAACAGCACCGCGTCGGCCTTGCGCATGGCGCGGATGAAGCGGGCCAGCGGCGGCGCATGGGCCGATCCCTGGGCGTCGAGGCCGGCGAAATAGGCGGTCATCGCCTGGTGGCGGGCGACCAGCTGCTCCCGCTCGGCATCGTCGGCGGCCAGTTCGGGCCGCGGCAGGCGCGCCTCGACGGCGGCCTCGACCTTGGCCAGGGCGGCATCGAAGCGGCGCTCGCGGCCTTTCAGCAAGGCGGCGTAGGCATCGACCAGCGCCTCCAGCGGGTCGGCCTTGGCGCCCTTGGCCAGCGGCCAGGGCCGGGTCCGCGCCGCCACCCGCTCCAGGTTGGACTGGATGCGGGCCATGGTCAGGCGGGGATCGGCCAGGGCGCCGGCGCGGGTCTCGACCGCCACCGCCACCTTGGGCGGCGGCTTGTCGATCAGCATCAGCCAGGCCAGCAGGCCGATGGTGGCCAGCGCCAGCAGCACCACCAGTCCGGGATGCGCCTGGCCCTCGGGCTCGACGTCGTCGTCGGAGAACGGGGCGAAGGCGATGGCCAAGGCGGGGTTACCTCACCAGCGGCTTGTACTTGAGCCGGTGCGGCTGGTCGGCGTCCGAGCCCAGGCGGCGGTGGCGGTCGGCCTCGTAATCCTGGTAGTTGCCCTCGAACCACACCACCTGCGAATCGCCCTCGAAGGCGAGGATGTGGGTGGCGATGCGATCGAGGAAGAAGCGATCGTGGCTGATCACCACGGCGCAGCCGGGGAATTCCGCCAGGGCATCCTCCAGCGCCGACAGGGTCTCCACGTCCAGATCGTTGGTCGGCTCGTCCAGCAGGATGACGTTGGCCGGGCGCGACAGCATCTTGGCCAGGTGGACGCGGTTCCTTTCGCCGCCCGACAGCACGCCGACCTTCTTCTGCTGGTCGGCGCCCTTGAAGTTGAACAGGCCGGCATAGGCGCGGGAATTGATCTTGCGCCGCCCCAGGTCGATCTCCTCCTGGCCGTCGCTGATCTCCTGGAACACCGTCTTGTCGGCGTCCAGCGAATCGCGGCTCTGATCGACATAGCCCAGCACCACCGTCTCGCCGACGGTGAAGGTGCCGCTGGTGGGCTGCTCGGCGCCGGTGATCATGCGGAACAGGGTGGTCTTGCCGGCGCCGTTGGGGCCGATGATGCCGACGATGCCGCCGGGGGGAAGACGGAAGTTCAGGTTCTCGTACAGCAGGTTGTCGCCGAAGGCCTTGGACACGTTGACCGCCTCGATCACCTTGCCGCCCAGGCGCGGCCCCGGCGGGATGGAGATGACGGCGGGGCCGGTGGCCTTCTCCTGGGACTTGGCGACCAGGTCCTCGAAGGCGGAAATACGGGCCTTGCTCTTGGTCTGGCGCGCCTTGGGGCTGGACCGCACCCATTCCAGCTCGTCGCGGATGGCGCGCTGGCGGGCGGTCTCTTCGCGCTCCTCCTGTTCCAGGCGCTTGCCCTTCTGCTCCAGCCAGCTGGTGTAGTTGCCCTCGTAGGGGATGCCGTGGCCGCGCTCCAGTTCCAGGATCCAGCCGGTGACGTTGTCCAGGAAATAGCGGTCGTGGGTGACCATCACCACGGTGCCGGCGTAGTTTTCCAGGTAGCGCTCCAGCCAGGCCACCGATTCGGCGTCCAGGTGGTTGGTGGGCTCGTCCAGCAGCAGCATGTCGGGGTGCGACAGCAACAGGCGGCACAGGGCGACGCGGCGACGCTCGCCGCCCGACAGGGTGGCGACGCCGATATCGCCGGGCGGGCAGCGCAGCGCGTCCATGGCGATCTCGATCTTGCGCTGCAGGTCCCAGGCGTCCAGGTGGTCGATCTTCTCCTGCAGCTCGGCCTGCTCGGCGATCAGGTCGTTCATCTCGTCGTCGGTCATCTCCTCGCCGAACTTGGCCGAGACCTCGTCGAAGCGGTCGAGCAGAGCCTTGGTCTCGGCCACCGCCTCCATGACATTGCCCATGACGTCCTTGGCCGGGTCGAGGTGGGGCTCCTGCGGCAGGTAGCCGACCTTGACGCCCTCGGCGGCCCAGGCCTCGCCGCCATATTCCTTGTCGATGCCGGCCATGATCTTCAGCAGGGTCGATTTGCCGGCGCCGTTGACGCCGAGCACGCCGATCTTGGCCCCGGGCAGGAACGACAGGGTCAGGCCCTTCATGATCTCCTTGCCGCCGGGATAGGCCTTGGTCAGGCCCTTCATCACGTAGATGTATTGATACGAGGCCATGAATCCTCCGACGGGCGGAACAGGGTGGGATGGGGAACGTCAGCCGGGTTTAGACGCGGCAAGGCCCTCCGTCAAGCGCACGGGCGAGGCCGGACCGTTACAGCGACCCCAGCGCGTCGTCCAGGCGGGCGGAGTCGATTTCCATCAGCGCCGGGCCGTCGGTCCACACCAGGGCGCAGCGCACCCGGTGGCGCGGATAGATGCAGGCCAAAGCGAGGCGGTAGGCGGCCATCTGGCGGACGTACAGTTCGGGGATGTCGGCCGGCCCCGGGGGCGGGCGGCGGTTGGTCTTGTAATCGGCCACCAGCACCTCGGTCCCGGTGACCACCAGCCGGTCGACCTGGCCCGAGACGGCGCGGCTGTCGCCGATCAGGCCGATGATCGGCACCTCGGCGCGGCTGCCGGGGCCGAACAGCGGCGCGAAGGCGGGGGCGAGCAGCACGTCGGCGACCTCGCCCGCGATGGCCAGGCACTCGGCCGCATCATCGATGCCGGCGCGGCGCAGGAAGGCGATGGCGGCGGCCGAGCGCCTGTCCGCCGGCAGCTCGGGCAGGATCTGCAGCAGCCGGTGGATCAGCTTGCCGCGGCGGAAGCGCCGTGTCCGGTCGGGTCCCAGCGGCGAGCGCACCGGCGGCTCCTCGCCATCGGGGCGGGACGGCGCCAGCGGCTTGGGCGGCGCCGGTTCCGGCGGCGGCGCCCGGCGGGTCCAGTCGGGCAGCGGCAGCGCGCCGGGGGCGGCGAGGGCGTCGGGGGCGTCGCCGCGCCGGTCCGGCTCGGCCTGTTGCCGGCAGGCCAGCCGCAGCACGGTGGCGCCCCGGGTCTCGCCGGCTTCCGCCAGGAACGGGTCCTCGGCCTCGGCGGCGAAGCCCGAAAGCGCGTCGCGCACCAGATTGTACCAGCACCCCGCCGGGGCCGCCTTGCGGGTCTCCCAGCCGCACACGATCAGGCGGTCCTCGGCCCGGGTCAGGGCGACGTAGAGCAGGCGGCGGTATTCCCGCTCGCGCGCCGTCCGATGGGCCTGGCGGGCGGCGGCGCAAACCTCGTCGTCATGGTCGGCCGAGGGCGGCCACAGCGGCAGTTCGGCCTCGGCCTCGCCGCTCCACAGCAGCTTCGGCCCCCTGGTCGGCGCCTGCAGGGTGTCGGGCAGGATGACGATGGGGGCCTGCAGCCCCTTCGACCCGTGCACGGTCATGATCCGCACCGCGTCCTGGCCGCCCTGTTCCAGGTCGCGCTTGATCTCCACCGCGCCGGTCTCGAGCCAGCGCAGGAAGCCCTGCAGCGACGGCGCGTGGGCGCGCTCATAGGCCAGGGTCAGGGCCATGAACTCGTCCAGCGGGTCCTCGGCGTCGATGCCCAGCCGGGCCAGCAAAGCGCGGCGCCCGCCCAGGGGGCCGAGCACGTGGGCGAACAGATCGTGCGGGGTCAGCCGGTCGGCCAGGGCGGCCAGGCCCGACAGGGTCTCCCAGGCGCGGTTGAAGGCGGGCTCCTCGCCGACGCGGCGGCGCAGGGTCTCCCACAGCCCGGCCTCGCCCCGGTTCCACGCCAGGCGGAACAGCTCGTCCTCGGACAGGCCGACCAGCGGCCCCTTCAGCACGGCGGCCAGGGTGAGGTCGTCCTCGGGCAGCAGCAGGGCGTTGCCCAGCGCCATCAGGTCCATCACCGCCATCTGCTCGGTCAGCACCATGCGGTCGGCCCCGGCCACCGCCACCCCCTCGGCCTTCAACGCCCGCACCAGGTCCTCGACGAAGGGACCGCGGCGGCGCACCAGCACCATCACGTCGCCGGCCCGCACCGGACGGTCCTGCGAGTCCAGCCGTTCGGTGGCGATCATGGCGCCGATGCGGCGGGCCAGCAGGCCGGCCAGCCGGGCCTGCGGCGAATCGCCGCGGATGCGCTCCACCGGCGGCTTCCACGGTGCCGGGGCGTCCAGCGGCCGGGGCTCCACCGGCGGCCACACCTCGACCAGCCCGGCCTGCCCCAGGCGCCGCGCCAGATGGGTGATGTCCTCGTCCCCCGCCACGCCGTCGCGGGCCGGGCTGCCGGGGGCGAACACCCGGTTGACCGCGTCGATCACCGCCTGCCCCGAGCGGAACGACAGGTTCAGAGGGATCTCGCGCCAGTCGCGCTCGGCCTCGGGGACGCGGCGGGCGAAGCCGGCCCGCATCGCCTCGAACGCCCGCGGGTCGGCGCGCTGGAAGGAATAGATGGACTGCTTGACGTCGCCCACCGCGAACACCGTGCGCACCCGGTCGCGGGCGCCGGCCCCGGCGAAGAATTCCTCGGCCAGGGCGGCCACCACCGCCCACTGGTCGGGATTGGTGTCCTGGGCCTCGTCGATGAGCAGGTGGTCGATGCCGCCGTCCAGCTTGAACAGCACCCACGGCGCCACCCCCGGCCGCGCCAGCAGGTCGCGGGCGGCGAGGATGAGGTCGTCGTAATCCATCAGCGCCGCCGCCTGCTTGCGGCGCTCATAGGCCCCCAGCAGCGCCCCGCCCAGGGTCAGCAGCGCCAGGGTGGCATGCAGCACCCGCGCCGATTTCAGCCGCGCCGTCACCCGCAGCAGGCGCTCGGCCTCGGTCTCCAGCGCCGCCAGCACGCCGGGGATGGCGGCCACCTTCTTGGTCGCCAGGGTCTTGAGGATGGTCCCCTTCTGGGCCAGGTAGGCGCCGGCATAGGCCGCGAAGCCTGCGGTGCGGCCGGTGGGGTCGGCCAGCCAGGCGGCGATGGTGCGGCCACGGCGGGCATCGGTGTCGCTGCCGGCCATCAGCGCCTCGGCGGCGGCGCGCAACGCGGGGCCGGCGAAGGCGGTCTCGGCGCAGGCGGCGGCCAGGATGGTGTCGGGCGTGGCGCCGGGCTCCAGCCCCATGCGGTCGCGCAAGGCCGACGCCACCCCCTCGATGCCGCCGGTGCGGTCGAACAGGCGCTTCAGGCGGCCGCGATCGGCGGCCAGCTCGGCCATCACCTCGGGGAACATGGTCTCGTGCACCCGCCCGGTGACCTCGGCCAAGGCGGCGGCCACCGCCGTGTCGGCGCCGTCCCGGGCCAGGCCCAGCACCTCCTCCTTGGCCGCTTCCAGCATCTCGCCGGCATCGCGGTCGTCCATCACCTGGAAGTGGGGGGCCAGCCCGGCCTCCAGCGGGAAGCGGCGCAGCAGCGACTGGCAGAAGGCGTGGATGGTCTCGATGTGCATGCCGCCGGGCACGTCGAGGACGCGGGCGAACAGGCGGCGCGCGGTGGTCAGGGTGGCGGCGTCGGGCTCGCCCTCCACCAGTTCGGCCAAAAGCCCGGCCAGCCGGGAATCGCCGGCGGTGGCCCACTCCGCCAGCCGGGTGGCGATGCGGGTGCTCATCTCGGCGGCGGCGGCCTTGGTGAAGGTCAGGCACAGGATGCGGTGCGGCGCCACCCCGGCCAGCAGCAGGGCCAGCACCCGGTCGGTCAGCACCTTGGTCTTGCCGGTCCCGGCCGAGGCCGCCACCCACACCGAAGCCCCCGGATCGGCCGCCCGCCGCTGCCGCCTGGTGGCGTCGTCGAGAAGGGCGGCGACGTCAGTCATCGAACCGTCGTTCCCGCGCAGGCGGGAACCCAGGGGGTGCACATCCACCGCGTCCGCGACTCCTGGGTCCCCGCCTGCGCGGGGACGACGGGTGAGAAAGACGGCCTCACACCGCCCCCCGGAACATGCCCATCAGCAGGGCGTCGAGGGGGAAGATCAGCTGTTCGGTCATCTCCTGCTGGAACTCGTCCAGGTTGGTGGCCCGGGCGTGGCTGAAGCGGTACTGGGCGCCCATTTCCTCGATGACGTAGTCGCGCAGGGCCTGGCGCATGATTTCCTGGCCCTGCTCGCGGGTGACGCCCAGGTTGCGGGCATGCCAGGCGATGCGTTCGTCGATGTTCTCGGTGGCGAAGTGCCAGAACTTGATGTCGCCGAACAGCTCGCGGAAATCCTCGGAGGACAGCACCTCGATGGCCTCCAGGATGGTGACGCGCAGCAGGTAGACGCCCTCGTGCCCTTCCAGGTCCGAGGCCAGCACGCCGTTGCGGGGCTCGCCCTCGGGGTTGCCCAGCTCCTTGCGGAAGGATTCGCGGAAGGCCAGGCGCTGCATCTCGGCGCGGTCGACCAGGGCATAGCCGGCATGGCCGCGCGCCGCCGGGTTGGTGGTGACGCGCGGCACGATGCGGATCAGCGGGGCGCGGCCGTAGGCGCCGGTGCGGCACATCTCGGCCAGGCGCTCGATGGCCGCCGCCGCGCCCGAGACGTGGGGCTGGGCGGGGTCGGTGGGATCGCCGCCGGTCAGCAGCACCAGCACCTTCCGGGCCGGGCCGCGGCAGATCATGTCGGCCGGGCGGATCTGGCAGCGGGTGCGGTCGAAGGCCTCGTGGTGGCCGACCAGGGCGCCGCAGGCCCGCGCCCGGGCATGGGCCTCGGCGATGAAGGGGACGTCCTCGCGGGTCAGCTTGGGGCGGCGGCGCTGATAGACGATGCCGGCGACGTAATGGGCGAAGTTGGCCGCCTCGTTCAGCTTGAAGCGGGCCGGCGAGGCCAGGAAATAGGTGGCCACGGCGGCGGCGAAGGAATCGCCGCAGCCGGTATCCTCGCGCACCGTCGGATCGACGGCGACGGTGTTCTCGTGGATCAGCGGCGAATAGACGAACTCCACATGGCCGCCGCGGGCCTTGCGGGCCAGGCTGGCGCCCTTGGCGCCGTCGGTGATGACCACGTGGTTGGCCCCCAGCTCGAGGGCGCGGCGCGCGATCTCCTTGGCGTACATCTTGCGCAGCTCGTTGGAATCGCGGTGGCGCTTGCGCAGGGGCTCGAAGCCGAAGAAGCCGGCGGCCTCGGCCAGGTTGAGGCTGACCACATCGACCACCGACAGGAAGTCGCGGTATTCGGTGAACAGCCGCTTCAGCTGGTTGCCGCCGACCAGCCAGTACACCCTGAGCGCCGGGTCTGCCAGCTTGCGCCGGCGGATTTCCTCGAACTTCTTGCTGTCCACCGGCTCCTGGCCGACGAACAGCACGGCATCGCCGGAATCGTAGAAGGCGCGCTCGATGGCCAGCGGGTCGATGGCGGCGCGGTCCCAGCTGGGGCCGCGCTCGGTCAGGATCAGCTTGTCGAAGCCGTCATCCTTCAGCACCAGCGAGGTGCGCGAGCGGCCCGGCACCGCCTCGGCGCCGAACTGCTCGGCCGAATCGGCCCAGGACAGGTGGCGGACCGGCGGCAGGTGGCGGAACTCGCCCACCGACTGGCGGATCACCTCGACGTCCTGGGCCAGGTTGCACAGCCCGCCGCCGGGGGTGGCGAGGGTATCGCCGATGGCCTCGTCGGGGATCATCATCTCGTCGCCGGTGCCGCCGTCGATGAGCACCCGCCAGCCGTCCATCTCGCGCTCGATGGACTCCACCGCCACCTTGACCCCGTCGGGAGCCAGCCGGCGCAGCCCGTTCAGCGCCGGCCGCAGCGCCTCGTCCACCCGCGCCGCGAACAGGTCCACCGTCTGCGACCACAGCAGCGAAATGGCCACCGCCTTGGGCTGGCGGTTCAGCGCGGCGATGGCGTCGGCGCGCGACGTGATCTCACAGGTCTGTACCGACATGACACTCCCCCAAGTGTGGTTTGGTCCAATTTAGCGCATCAAGTAAAGATACAAGCAACACGGATGGACTCGGATAGGCGCGGATGAACGCGGATATTCAAAGGACGACTCGTTTGACCTCGATGTGCGGCGTGCCGAAATTCAACAGGAGACCGACCGGCAGGCCGCTGGCCTTGAGATAGTTCAGGAGCTGGGCGCGATTGGACTGCGTCAGTTTCTCTATTGCCTTCAGTTCCACGATCACCGTGCCTTCGACGACGACATCGGCAACGTAGAGCCCGACCTGCGTACCACGATAAAGCACAGGAAAGGGGACTTCCTTCCTGGCCTCCAGACCTGAGGCCGACAACTCCTCGATCAGCGCGTGCTTGTAAACGACCTCAAGGAAGCCGTGCCCGAGTGTGTTCGCTACGGCGAATGCCGATCCGATGATCTTCTCGGTCAGCCTGTCGAGGCTCGCATCGAGGTCAATCTTCATCCCGTCCATCCGTGCCCATTCGCGTCCATCCGTGTTGCCCAAGTGTTTTTTTTCTCCTCACTCCTCCCCCTCCTCGCCGCTGGCCCATTCGCGCACGCGGGCGAGGTGGAGGTAGTCGCTGTAGCGGGGCGCCATGCCGGGGTTGGGGCGGGCCTCGTAGGGGGTGGCGGGGTCGTCGAAGACCGCCACCAGGGCGGCGACGCCGGCCAGCGCCTCGGCCGCCAGGGCGGCGGGGTCGTCTCCGGCCGGCTTGTCCTCGCCGCCGTCCGGGCCGCCTTTCAGGCGCCAGAACGACAGGCCCGACACCGGCGCCGGGTCCAATCCCCCGAAGCCGCCGGCGGCGGCGATGGCGGCCTCCAGCGGCAGCTGCGGCGAGAAGCCGGCGGCCACCTCGGCCGGGCCGGGGACCTTGCCGGTCTTGTAGTCGATGATCTCCAGGGTGCCGTCGGCCAGGGCATCGATGCGGTCGGCGCGGGCGTGCAGCAGGAACGGCCCGGCCGGCCCGGCGATCTCCAGCCCGCCCTTGACCTCGCAGAAGCTGCGCCGCACCCGGGAACGGCGGCCGCGTTCGTGCTCCACCAGCCAGCGCGCCACCGAGCGGAAGCGCGGCCACCAGAAGGCCCAGAGTCCGGGGCGGGCCAGGGCCTCGGCGAACACCTCCTCGCCGATGGCGAGCAATTGGTCCTCGGCATCGGCGGGCAGCGCGCCCGGCACCTCCATCAGGAAGCGTTCGATGGCGCGGTGGACCAGGGTGCCGTATTCGGCGGCGCCGGGATCGGCGTCCAGCGGGTCGAGCGCCCTGAGGCCCAGCACGTGCTTGGCATAGACCCCATAGGGGTCGCGCATCCAGGTCTCGATCTCGGTCACCGACAGCCGCCGGGGCCGGGCCGCCACCGGCGGGCGCGGGGCGGGGCGGCGGATCTCGGGCCTGGACTCGGCGCGGTCGAGGCGGCGCTGCCAGTCCAGCCACTGGCCGCCGTCCTCGCCCCAGTCCAGCCCGGCCGCCTTCATCACCGCCTCCAGGCGCAGCAGCCAGCGCGACGGCACCGTCGGCGTGCCCTCGACCCGGGTCGAGCGGGTCAGCACCACCCGGGGGGCGGCGAACCCTTGCGCGAAATCGTGGGCCGACTGGCCGATGCGGCGTTCCGGTGCCGGCAGGCCGAAGGCGGCGCGCATGGGCCGGCTCATCCACGGATCGGGCGGCGGCTCGCCCGGCCAGGTGCCCTCGTTGAGGCCGGCCAGCACCATCAGGTCGGCGTGCTGCAGGCGGGCCTCCATGGGACCCCACAGGAACAGCCGGGGATGGCGCCCCCAGGCCGGGCGCGACACCTGTCCCGACAGCAGCTCGTCGAACAGGGCGGGATAGAAGCGCGGCGGCACGGCGGGGAACGAGGCCCCCAGGGTCGCCGCCGCCTCGCCCAGGCCGCCGGCGAACGCGGCCAGCGCCTCGCCGGCCTCGCCCCGCCACAGCCGCGCCGCGCCGGGCAAGGCGGCCTCGCCGGCCAGCGCCTCGGCGCAGTCCATGTGGGCGGCCACCAGCTCGGCCAGGGGCGCGCTGTCGCGGCCCATGACGGCGACGAAGGGGGCCAGCAGCGCCTCCAGCCCGTCGAGCCAGCGCCCCATGCCGTCCGCCAGTCCGGCGGCGGCGCGCAGCCCGGCCAGGCCGGGGGCCGGGCGGGGGCCGCGCAAGGCGAGGTCGAGGCGACGCACGCGGCGGCGGAAGCGGGCGGGATCGTCGCCGCCAGCGGCCAAGGGGTGCTTCAGGCAGGCCAGGGTGGCGTGGGGGGCGAAATCCTCGGCCACCATGCGGGCGAGCAGGCGCAGATAGGTGCCGGGCTCGGACAGCGCCAGCGGCCGGCCGCCGGAATCGTCGATGGCGATGTCCCAGCGCTGCAGCTCGGCCGCCACCCGGCGGGCGAGGTCGCGGTCGGGGGTGACCAGGGCGGCGGTGCGGCCCTCCTCCTCCAGCGCCTGGCGCAGCAGCAGGGCGATGGCGGCGGCCTCCTCGCGCGGGGTCGGGGCGTCCAGGCGGGCCACGCCGGCCAAGGCGGCGGCGGGGAATTCGGGCAGGCTGCGCCACGCCTCGCAGGCCTCGGCCGGGCGCAGGGCTTCCGCCAGCAGGGCCGAACGGGCGGCGCGCGGGTCGGGCTCGGGCACCAGCGGCCGCACCCGATGGCGCTCGACGCCCAAATGGTCGAGCAGGCGCTTGAGGCCGTATTGGGGATGGCCCTCGTCCAGGCAGGCCCAGGCCTGGTCGTCGAGATGGCGGTCGAGGCCGGGCAGCACCACCTTGCCGGCCGGCAGCTCCGCCACCACCGCCAGCAAGTCCGCGGTGGCCGGGCGCGAGCCGGTGGAGCCGGCGGCGATCACCGGACTCTCGGGGGGCTGGTCGCGCCACTGGGCGGCGCGGGCCGCCAGCACCCGGTTGACCCAGTCCTGGCGGTCCAGCCGCCCGCCCAGCAGCGCCGGCCAGTGCTCGGTGACGATCTTCAGGAAGTCCAGGGTGACCTGCCAGTGGGCGGCCAGATCCGCCGGCACCAGGGCGGCCAGGCGGTCGAAGGACAGCCGCTCGATGGCGGCGCCGTCCAGCAGCCGGGCCAGCTCGCCGGCCAGCCGCGCCGCCTGGTCGGGCGACGGCGCGCGGCCGCCGCGGCCGCCGCCCAGCCCCATCACCAGCCGGGTCAGCACCAGCCGGCGCTCCAGTTCGTCCACCGGGCGCGGGATGTCCAGCTCGCCGCCGGCCAGCAGCGACAATTCCTCGGCCTCGTCCTCGCCCGGCTCCATGGTGAGAAGGCGCGGCAGCAGCAGCGGCCGGCCGCCGGAATGGCGCAGGAAGGCGTCGCGGGCGGCGCGGCAGGCGCGGCGGTTGGGCAGCAGGATGGTGGTGTCCGCCAGCTTCAGCGGATCGCCGCCGGCCTCGGCCATGACGTGGCGGGCCAGGGTATCGACGAAGGGCAGGCCGGGCGGGATGTGAAAGACCTTGGCCATGCGCCCCTCCTTTCCCGTCGCCTCAGTCGAGCCTCATCCTTCGAGACGCCGCGTTGCGGCTCCTCAGGATGAGGCTACTCGAACCGGCGAGACTGGCCTAGCCGTCCACATCCCGCAGCGCCGCTTCGACCTCGGGCAGGGCGTCGGGGGTGCCGACGTGGAACCAGCGGCCCTCGTGGACGATGCCGAACAGCCGTCCCGCCTCCAGCGCCCGGTCGTAGAGCACGTTCAGGGAGAATTTGCCCGAAGGGGCGCCGTCGAACAAGCGCGGCGACAGGATCTGCACCCCGGCGAACAGCAGCGGCGCCACCTCGCGCGGCTTGCGCCGCCGCGGCACCCCGGCGGCATCGAGGAAGAAGTCGCCCTGGCCCTCGTAGCCCATGGCGGTGGCGGTGCGGGCCAGCAGCAGCAGGGCATCCATGCGCGATTCGTCCCAGGCCTCGGCCAGGCGGGCCAAGGCGGGGGTGGCGCCATCGGTCCAGATGATGTCGGAATTGACCACGTAGAACGGGTCGGAGCCCAGCAGCGGCAAGGCCTTGGCGACGCCGCCGCCGGTCTCCAGCAGCTCCTCCTCGTGGGAAAAGGTGATGTCGGCGCGGTCGGCATAGCGGCCGTGGATGCGCTCGGCCAGCCAGTGGGTGTTGATCACCAGCTTGCCCACCTCGGCCTTGGCCAGGTGGTCGAGGGCGCGGTCCAGCATGGTGCGGCCACCCACCGACACCAGTGGCTTGGGCGTGTACTCGGTGATCGGGCGCATGCGCAGGCCGAGGCCGGCGGCCAGGATCATGGCGTGGGTGGGGCGGGTGCTCATGGGGTGGGAACCGTTCTCGTCTCGGGCGGCAGGTGGCGGTCCAGCCAGGCGGCCAGGGGGGCCAAAGCGGGATGGGCCAGCGCCGCCTCCAGCAGGCGCCACACCCTGGGGATGTGGACCAGGTAGTTGGGCTTGCCGTCGCGGCGCGCCAGGCGGGTGAAGATGCCGATGACCTTGGCGTGGCGCTGCGCCGCCAGCACCGCCCACGACGCCTCGAAGGCCGGACGGTCGAGGCCCGGCAGCTGGGCCAGGAAGCGCTCGGTCATGCGGCCGGCCAAGGCCGGGTCGATGTCGCGGCGGGCGTCCTCCAGCAGGCTCATCAGGTCGTAGGTGAGCGGCCCCGCCACCGCGTCCTGGAAGTCCAGCAGGCCGCAGGCGGCCAGGCCGGGGCGGTCGAGGCGCATCAGGTTGTCGACGTGGAAGTCGCGCAGCACCAGGGTGTCGGGCACGGCGCGGGCGATGGGGAACAGACCGCGCCAGACGGCCTCGTACTCGGCCCGGGCCGCCGCCGCGATCTCCCGGCCCAGCACCGCCGGCATGTACCACTCGGTGAGCAGGCCGGCCTCGGACAGCAGGCGGATGTCGTCATAGGCCGGCAGGCCGAGCGGGATGGCCTGGGGGTCGGCGGCGATGCGGGCCAGAACATCGACCGCCAGGGCGTAAAGGGAATCCTCGTCGGCGCCGGCGGCGAGCAGGCGGGTATAGGTGTCGTCGCCCAGATCCTCCAGCAGCAGCAGGCCGTTCTCGATGTCCACCGCCAGCAGGCGGGGGGCGGACAGGTTCAGCCGCTCCAGGTGCATGGCGACGGCGATGAACGGCATCACCTTTTCCTTGGGCGGCGGCGCGTCCATCAGCACGGCGCGGCGCTCGCCCTCGGCCAGGCGGTCGTAATGGCGGAAGCTGGCGTCGCCGGCCAGGCGGCCGCGTCGGGCCTCGCCCCAGCCGGCACGGGCGAGGAACTGGCGGATCAGGGTTTCGCGATCGCTCAAACCGATATGTCTCCGATGCGGTCGTCCCACTGGCGGTGGGAGTCCAGGGTGGCGGTGCGGGCGGTCTCGGCCGCGCCCGGGGCCAGGGTCAGGTGCAGGCGGCGGGCCGGCAGCAGCGGCCCCAGCCGGTCCGGCCATTCGATCAGGCAGATGCCGTCGGCAAGCGCGTCCTCGATGTCCAGCTCGTAGGCGTCGTCGGGCCGCTCCAGGCGGTAGAGGTCGAAATGCCAGACCGCGCCCGATGCGGTCTCGTAGGTCTGGACCAGGGTGAAGGTGGGGCTGGGCACCTCCTCGTCGGCGGCGGTCAGGGCGCGGACGAAGGCCCGCGCCAGGGTGCTCTTGCCGCTGCCCAGCGGACCCTCCAGCGCGATCACGTCGCCCGGCCGCGCCCGCGCCGCCAGCGCCTCGCCCAGGCGGCCGGTGGCGGCCTCGTCGGCCAGGTCGAGCGCAATCGTCACGGTCATCCCGGTGTTCTAGCCCGCGCGGGGGGCGGACGCAAATGTCCGAATGGAGACGGTTGCCTTCTCGTCATGCGCGGGCTTGACCCGCGGCTGTCCGGTTTAATTTTCGGAACGCCTTTCGAAGCCCTTGGTGACGGCTGCGTCCAGGGTGACGCTGGCCGCAGTAGACATAATTTCCCTCGCCCGCCAGCGGGAGAGGGAGGGGCCCGTCGCGACAGCGACGGGAGGGAGAGGGCGCGCACCGCCAGGTGCGCTTCGCGACAGCGAAAGCGGCTGTCTCTCCAGGTCTTGGGCGCGTGGACACGCGCCGCCCTCACCCCGGCTCGCTGACGCTCGCCCCCTCTCCCGCAGGCGGGCGAGGGGGCCCTTAACAGCCGAAAA
>NZ_LR746522.1:0-10326 GCF_902729435.1 Magnetospirillum sp. UT-4 | reverse complement strand
GGGAGGGAGAGGGCGCGCACCGCCAGGTGCGCTTCGCGACAGCGAAAGCGGCTGTCTCTCCAGGTCTTGGGCGCGTGGACACGCGCCGCCCTCACCCCGGCTCGCTGACGCTCGCCCCCTCTCCCGCAGGCGGGCGAGGGGGCCCTTAACAGCCGAAAATTAAACCGGACAGCCGTGGGGCGAGCCCGGCCATGACGAGTTAGGAGTGGTTCGGACTTGACGCATGGCGACCTACCTGGCCTTCGCCCGCGGATGGGCCTTGTCGTAGACGCCCTTCAGGCGGGCGGCATCGACCTTGGTGTAGCGCTGGGTGGTGGACAGCGAGGCGTGGCCCAGCAATTCCTGGATGGTGCGCAGATCGCCGCCGCCGGCCAGCAGGTGGGTGGCGAAGGAATGCCTGAGCGCGTGCGGGGTGGCGGTGTCGGGCAGGCCCAGCAGCGCCCGCAGCCGGCGCATCTGGCGCTGCACCACGCCGGGATTGAGGGGGCCGCCGCGGGCGCCGACGAACAGCGGCGCATCGGCGCCCAAGGGGTGCGGGCACTGGGCGATATACGCGGCGACGGCCTCGCGCACCACCGCCAGCACCGGCACCATGCGTTGCTTGCGGCCCTTGCCGGTGACCACCATGGTGTCGCCCCTGGGCACCTCGCGCCGGGTCAGGCCCAGCGCCTCGCCCAGGCGCAGGCCGCAGCCGTAGAGCAGGGTGAACAGGGCGACGTCGCGGGCCGCCAGCCAAGGCTCGTCGTGCAGCTCGCCGGCGGTCTCCAGCGCCATCATCGCCTCTTCGGCGGCCAGCGGCTTGGGCACCGATTTCGGCGGCCGCGGCGCCTTGACCGAGCCGATGGCCGGGTTGTGCAGCACCGCGCGGCGGTCGAGGAACTTGAAGAAGCCCCGCAGCGTGCTCATCAGCCGCGCCATGGACGAGCGCGACAGCCCCTCGGCCTGGCGGGCCGCCAGGAAGGCGCGGAAATCGGCGGGGGCCAGGCCCTCCAGCTCGGCCAGCGCCGCCTCGCCGCCGAGATGATCGCGCAGGAAGCCCAGGAAGGCCGCCAGATCGCGGGAATAGCCGTCCAGGGTGTGGCGGCTGGCGCGGCGCTCCCCCTCCAGCCAGCCGCGCCACGCCTCCACCTGGGCCATCAGGTCGGGGCGGGCGGCGAAATGGATGGGGGCGGGGGGCATGGGCTGGAAACGCCTACCCCACGAAGCGGCGGATGCAGGTTTCGGCGACGCGGGCGAGGAAGATGATCAGTTCGGTGCCCTGGCCGGAATGGAAGGTGCGGTGGTGGCGCGAGCCCAGCGCCAGCACGCCGTCGGGGCAGCCGCCGCCGGGCGAGACCCGGACCAGGGCCGAGGACACCACCAGGCCGGCGCCGTCGCCGAACACCGCCGGGTCGCCCGGCATCTGCTCGTTGAGGGCGCAGTCGCGGTCGGGGCCGCCCATCAGTGCCGCCACCCGGCCGCGGGGCAGGCGCTGGATGCCGGGCGCGGCGAGCGCCGGCAGGGCGCGATCGCATTCCTCGAAGCACAGCATGCCGACATCGACGTCGAGCATGGCCGGCAGGTCGTCGGCGACGGCGCGGGCCAGTCCGGCCATGTCGGCGGCGGTCAGCATCACCAGCACCGCCTGGTGGGTGCGGTTCTGGGTGCTCATGTTGGAGCGGCTGGTGTGGATCAGATGCTCGGCGGTGCCCTTGATGCGATCGATTTCCTCGTTCAGGCGCTCGATGATGTAGGCCTGCAGGTCGACCACCCCGTCCGCCTCGGGCCAGCGCGACGGCGGCGCCAGCACGGCGGCCAGTTCGGGGTGGCGCAGCAGGAAATCGCGGTGGCGGCGCAGATAGGCGACCACCTGCTCGTCGCTGAGCGCGGGGTCGGGGATGGCGGCGTCGTCGCGCTTGCGGGTCATCGGGAAATCCTGGGGTCGGGGTCCTGGATCGCGGCGGCTGTTGCCATCCGGGGCTGGGTCGGTAGAGTTTAGACCATGCCATCCGCCGCCGCCAACCCCGCCCTGACCTATGCCCCCGGTGAGCGGGTGGCCATCTTGCTGCCCCTGCCATTGGGCGGAGCCTATGACTACCGGGTGGGGGAGCGGCCGCTGGCGGCGGGCGACTTCGTCACCGTGCCGCTGGGCCGGCGCGAGGCGGTCGGCGTGGTGTGGGGCGCGGCGGCCGGCGACGTGGATTCCGCCAGGCTGCGCTCGGTCCTGGCCCGGCTGGAGGCGCCGCCGCTGCCCGAGGCGTCGCGCCGCTTCATCGACTGGGTCGCCGCCTATACCCTGGCGCCGCGCGGCGCCGTGCTGAAGATGGCCATGAGCGTGCCGGCGGCGCTGGAGCCGGCCGCCGCCATCGCCGCCTGCCGCCTCGCCGCCGCGCCGCCGGACCTGAAGCTGACCCCGGCCCGCCGGCGGGTGCTGGAGACCGCCGCCGGGCTGCCGCCGCTGGCCGCCGCCGAGCTGGCGCGCGAGGCCGGGGTCGGAGTGGCGGTGGTGAAGGGGCTGCTGGCGGCGGGAGCGCTGGAGCCGGTGGCGCTGCCGCGTCCCCCCGTCTTCGACCGGCCGCGCCCCGACCGGCGCGGGGTCGCGCTGTCGCCGGCCCAGGGCGAGGCGGCCGCGGCCCTGGCGGCGGCGGTGGGGAGCGGCTTCTCGGTGATGGTGATCGACGGCGTCACCGGCTCGGGCAAGACCGAGGTCTATTTCGAGGCGGTGGCCGAAGCCCTGGCCCAGGGCCGCCAGGCGCTGGTGCTGCTGCCCGAGATCGCGCTGTCGGCGCAATGGCTGGGCCGTTTCCGCCACCGCTTCGGCTGCGAGCCGGCGGTGTGGCATTCCGAGCTGGCCGACGGACGCCGCCGCGACACCTGGCGGGCGGTGGCGAGCGGCGAGGCGCGGGTGGTGGTGGGGGCGCGCTCGGCCCTGTTCCTGCCCTTCCCCGAACTCGGCCTGATCGTGGTCGACGAGGAGCATGACGGCGCCTTCAAGCAGGAGGACCGCGTCTGCTACCACGCCCGCGACATGGCGGTGGTGCGGGCGCGGCTGGGCGGCATCCCGGCGGTTCTGGCCTCGGCGACGCCGTCGCTGGAGACCCTGGCCAATGTCCGGGGCGGGCGCTATCGCCTGCTGCACCTGCCCGACCGCCATGCCGGCGCTGCCCTGCCCGGGATCGGGCTGGTGGATCTGCGGCGCCATCCGCCGCCGCGCGGCTTCTTCCTGGCGCCGCCGCTGGTGGCGGCGGTGGAGGAGACCCTGGCCGCCGGCGAGCAGGCCATGCTGTTCCTCAATCGCCGCGGCTACGCCCCGCTGACCCTGTGCCGGGGCTGCGGCCACCGCCTGCAATGCCCGCACTGCACCGCCTGGCTGGTGGAACACAGATTGGCGGGAAGGCTGGTGTGCCACCATTGCGGCCATTACATCAAGCTGCCGCCCGCCTGCCCGTCCTGCGCCGCCGAGGACAGCTTCGCCGCCTGCGGTCCCGGGGTCGAGCGCATCGCCGAGGAGGCGGCGCACCGCTTCCCCGCCGCCCGCATCGCCCTGATGGCCTCGGACACGGTGGCCGGGCCGCACGCCGCCGCCGAGTTCGTCCGCCGCGTCGCCGACCACGAGATCGACCTGCTGATCGGCACCCAGATCGTCGCCAAGGGCTACCACTTCCCCATGCTGACCCTGGTCGGGGTGGTCGATGCCGATCTCGGGCTCGAGGGCGGCGACCTCAGGGCCGGCGAGCGCACCCACCAGCTGCTGTCCCAGGTGGCCGGCCGCGCCGGCCGCGCCGAGCGGCCCGGCCGGGTGCTGCTGCAGACCTTCCAGCCCGAGCACCCGGTGATGCGGGCGCTGGTGTCGGGCGACCGCGACGCCTTCGTTGCCGCCGAGGCCGAGTCGCGCGCGGCCGCCGGCATGCCGCCCTACGGCCGGTTGGCGGCCCTGGTGCTGTCCGGGCCGGACCCCGCCCGCCTGGATTC
Organism: Magnetospirillum sp. UT-4; assembly: GCF_902729435.1. Classification (GTDB taxonomy): domain Bacteria; phylum Pseudomonadota; class Alphaproteobacteria; order Rhodospirillales; family Magnetospirillaceae; genus Magnetospirillum. The sequence continues at coordinate 6,375 of NZ_LR746522.1, read as the reverse complement.
CTTCGCCCGCGCCCTGGCCCGCTCGGCCCCCCGGACGGAGGGGGTCGAGGTGATCGGCCCGGCCCCGGCGCCCATGGCCCTGCTGCGCGGCCGCCACCGCCGCCGCTTCCTGGTCAAGGCGCGGAAAAACTTGAATCTGCAGACATGGCTGCGCGACTGGCTGTCCGCCTCGCCCGCCCCCTCCGGCATCCGGGTCCAGGTGGACGTCGATCCCTACAGTTTTTTGTAGGGTGGGAAGGCGGGTGGAGTTCGCCTACCGCATCGGGTAGGGCATATTTGCGGAGTCCTTGCCCCACAAGGGGCGGAGTCGTCTTGCAACGCAATAGACGATGTGCTAGTTAACCACCGCGCTTTCGGCTGGGCAACCGCTCCGTCGGGGTGCAAAGCGCTGAATTCGCAATACCTTACGGCCACCGGCGAACTCGGTTTCGACCTCATTCGAAGGACCTGCCCAGGTGCCATCCGAAACAATTGGCGTGATTGCCGACCGTTATGCCGCCGCCCTGTTCGATCTGGCCGAGACCCAGGGGTCTCTGGATCGGGTGGCGGCCGACCTCGCGGCGTTGAAGGCGATGCTCAAGGAGAGCGCCGACTTCCGTCGTCTCATCGATTCCCCGGTCTTGAGCCGCGGCGATCAGGGCAAGGCCATCGCCGCCCTGTCCGCGTCGGCCGGGTTCGGCCCGCTGACCGCGAACTTCCTGGGCCTGGCGGCCAACAACCGCCGGCTGTTCGTGCTGCCGGCCATCATTGACGCTTTCCTCCGCCGTCTGGCCGCCAAGCGCGGCGAGGTGGCGGCGCATGTGGCCTCGGCGGTTCCGCTGACCAAGGCCCAGGCCGATTCCCTGGCCGCCACCCTGAAGACCGCCTTCGGCAGCACGGTCACCGTCGAGACGGTGGTCGATCCCAGCCTGCTGGGCGGACTGGTGGTGAAGGTCGGTTCCCGCATGGTTGACAGCTCGCTGAAGACGAAGCTGCAGCACCTCAAGCTCGCTATGAAAGGGGTTGGATAATGGAAATCCGCGCGGCTGAGATCTCCGCGATCCTCAAGCAACAGATCGCCAATTTCGGCACCGAGGCCGAAGTGGCCGAGGTCGGCCAGGTGCTTTCTGTCGGTGACGGTATCGCCCGCGTCCACGGTCTCGACAAGGTCCAGGCCGGCGAGATGGTCGAGTTCCCCGGCGGCATCAAGGGCATGGCGCTGAATCTCGAGACCGACAATGTCGGTGTCGTGATCTTCGGCGACGACCGCAACATCAAGGAAGGCGACACCGTCAAGCGGACCGGCGCCATCGTCGACGTCCCCGTCGGCAAGGGCCTGCTGGGCCGCGTCGTCGACGCCCTGGGCAATCCCATCGACGGCAAGGGCCCGATCCAGTCGGATGCCCGCGCCCGCGTCGACGTCAAGGCCCCCGGCATCATCCCGCGCAAGTCGGTGCACGAGCCCATGTCCACCGGCATCAAGGCGGTCGACGCCCTGATCCCGATCGGGCGCGGCCAGCGCGAGCTGGTGATCGGCGACCGCCAGACCGGCAAGACCGCCATCCTGATCGACACCATCATCAACCAGAAGCGCTGGCACGACGCCTCGGACGAGAAGGCCAAGCTGTTCTGCATCTACGTCGCCGTCGGCCAGAAGCGCTCGACCGTGGCCCAGATCGTCAAGACGCTGACCGATTACGGCGCCATGGACTACACCATCGTGGTCGCCGCCACCGCCTCCGAGCCGGCGCCGCTGCAGTTCATCGCCCCCTATGCCGGCTGCGCCATGGGCGAGTACTTCCGTGACAACGGCATGCACGCGCTGATCATCTACGACGATCTGTCCAAGCAGGCCGTGGCCTATCGCCAGATGTCGCTGCTGCTGCGCCGTCCGCCGGGCCGCGAGGCCTATCCGGGCGACGTGTTCTACCTGCACTCGCGCCTGCTCGAGCGCGCCGCCAAGATGGGCGACGCCGCCGGTGCCGGCTCGCTCACCGCGCTGCCGGTGATCGAGACCCAGGCCAACGACGTGTCGGCCTACATTCCGACCAACGTGATCTCCATCACCGACGGCCAGATCTTCCTGGAAACCGACCTGTTCTACCGCGGCATCCGCCCGGCGGTGAACGTCGGCCTGTCGGTGTCGCGCGTCGGCTCCGCCGCCCAGATCAAGGCGATGAAGCAGGTGTCGGGCTCGATCAAGCTGGAACTGGCGCAGTACCGCGAGATGGCTGCCTTCGCCCAGTTCGCCTCGGACCTCGATCCGGCGACCCAGAAGCTGCTCAACCGCGGCGCCCGCCTGACCGAGCTGCTGAAGCAGCCCCAGTACTCGCCCATGGCCACCGAAGAGGAAGTCGTGGCGGTGTATTGCGGCGTCAAGGGTTACCTCGACAAGCTGGAAATCCGCGACGTCGGCCGCTTCGAGAAGGCGATGCTGACCGAGCTGAAGGCCAAGCATGGCGACATCCTGACCGCCATCGCCACCGAGAAGCAGATCACCGCCGCCACCGAAGAGAAGCTGAAGGCGTTCCTCGACGCCTTCTCCAAGACCTTCGCGTAATCCGGAAGGGCCCCGATGCCGAGCCTCAAGGACCTAAGGCTGAGGATCGTCTCCGTCAAATCGACGCGGAAGATCACCTCGGCCATGAAGATGGTCGCCGCCTCCAAACTCCGCCGCGCGCAGACCGCGGCGGAGTCGGCGCGGCCCTATGCCGAGCGCATGGAGCGCATGCTGGGCACCTTGGCGACCTCGCTGGCGGGGCAGCAAGGCGCGCCCCGGCTGCTGGCCGGCACCGGTGACAGCAATGTCCACCTGATCGTCATGATCACCGCCGATCGCGGCCTGTGCGGAGGTTTCAACTCCACCATCGTCCGCAACGTCAAGGCCCTGGCCGGCCAGCTCATCAAAGAGGGCAAGACGGTCAAGATCTTCCCGGTCGGGCGCAAGGGGCGCGAGCAGATCAAGCGCGATTACGGCGCCAATCTGATCGAAGGCTTCGAGGGGCTGGGCCGCAAGGGCATCACCTTCCCCGAGGCCGACCAGGTCGCCAACCGCATCACCCGGATGTTCGAGGACGGCGAATTCGACGTCTGCACCGTGGTCTACAACCGCTTCCGCTCGGCCATCCAGCAGGAAGTGACCCGCCAGCAGCTGATCCCGTTCGTCGCCCAGGAAGTGACGGCGGGACGCGAAGTGGGCGGCACCGGCGCGGTCTACGAGTTCGAGCCCTCGGAAGAGGACATTCTCAACGTTCTGCTGCCCCGCAACCTGGCGGTGCAGGTGTTCCGCGGCATGCTGGAAAGCCAGGCCTCGGAGCAGGGCGCGCGGATGACGGCGATGGACAACGCCACCCGCAACGCCGGCGACATGATCAACAACCTGACCATCAAGTACAACCGGTCGCGTCAGGCTCAGATCACCAAGGAACTCATCGAAATCATCTCGGGCGCCGAGGCGCTGTAAGGACGCAGGAGCTATCCCATGGCAAATAAGAACGTCGGCACGATCACCCAGGTCCTGGGCGCCGTCGTGGACGTGCGCTTCGATGGCCCGCTGCCGGCCATCCTGAACGCGGTGCACACCCAGAACCAGGGCAAGACGCTGGTGCTCGAGGTTGCCCAGCACCTCGGCGAGAACACCGTGCGCACCATCGCCATGGATTCCACCGACGGCCTGGTCCGCGGGGCCGAGGTCACCGATACCGGCGCCTCGATCATGATGCCGGTGGGGCCTGAGACCCTGGGCCGCATCATCAACGTGATCGGCGATCCCATCGACGAGCGCGGCCCGATCGGCAACAAGGAGTTCCGCCCCATCCACGCGGAAGCCCCGGAATTCGTCGACCAGGCCACCGAGACCGAGATTCTGGTCACCGGCATCAAGGTCATCGACCTGCTGGCCCCCTACGTGAAGGGCGGCAAGATCGGCCTGTTCGGCGGCGCCGGCGTGGGCAAGACGGTGCTGATCATGGAACTGATCAACAACGTCGCCAAGGCGCATGGCGGTTACTCGGTGTTCGCCGGCGTCGGCGAGCGCACCCGCGAGGGCAACGACCTCTATCACGAGATGATGGAATCGGGCGTCATCAAGACCGACGGCCCCGGCTCCAAGGTGGCCCTGGTCTACGGCCAGATGAACGAGCCGCCGGGCGCCCGCGCCCGCGTCGCCCTGTCCGGCCTCACCGTCGCCGAGTACTTCCGCGACGCCGAGGGCCAGGACGTGCTGTTCTTCGTGGACAACATCTTCCGCTTCACCCAGGCCGGCTCGGAAGTGTCGGCGCTGCTCGGCCGCATCCCCTCGGCGGTGGGCTACCAGCCGACCCTGGCCACCGACATGGGCGCCCTGCAGGAGCGCATCACCTCCACCAAGAAGGGCTCGATCACCTCGGTGCAGGCCATCTACGTGCCGGCCGACGATCTCACCGACCCGGCCCCGGCGACCTCGTTCGCCCACCTGGACGCCACCACCGTGCTGAGCCGCCAGATCGCCGAGCTCGGCATCTATCCGGCGGTGGACCCGCTGGACTCGACCAGCCGCGCCCTCGATCCCCGCGTCGTCGGCCAGGACCACTACACCGTCGCCCGCGAGGTGCAGCGCGTCCTGCAGACCTACAAGTCGCTGCAGGACATCATCGCCATCCTGGGCATGGACGAGCTGTCGGAAGAGGACAAGCTGATCGTGGCCCGCGCCCGCAAGATCCAGCGCTTCCTGTCCCAGCCCTTCCACGTCGCCGAGGTGTTCACCGGTTCGCCGGGCAAGCTGGTCGGCCTGGAAGAGACCATCAAGAGCTTCAAGGCGATCGTCGCCGGCGAGTACGACCACCTGCCCGAGGCCGCGTTCTACATGGTCGGCGGCATCGAGGAAGTGCTCGAGAAGGCCAAGAAGATGGCCGCCGACGCGGCGTAAGCGCCAGTCTCCCGCCCCCCCGGACTTCATCCCATGGAGTTCGGGGACCGGCGGGACGCTGATTTCGTGTTTTAGCGAAGGGAACGGGTCATGCCCGATCAGATCAACTTCGAACTGGTGTCGCCGGCCAAGCTGCTCATCAGCGCGCCGGTGGACATGGTGGTGGTGCCGGGCGTCGATGGCGATTTCGGCGTCCTCGACGGCCACACCCCGCTGATCTCGACCGTCCGTCCGGGCGTCATCGACGTCCACGAGGGCGGCCGCGTCTCCAGCCGCATCTTCGTCGCCGGCGGCTTCGCCGAGGTCACCGGGACCCGCGTCACGGTGCTGGCCGAGGAGGCCATGCCGGTGGCCGACATCACCGCCGAAATGGCTTCGGCCCGCCTGTCGGCGGCCAAGGAAAAAATCACCGACGCCAACACCGACTCGGAAAAGCAGGCCGCCGAAACCATGATGGCGGTGGCTCTGGCCATGAAGGACGCGGCGGGCTGAGGCGCCGGTCCGGCGCCACCACCCCGAGTCTTAAGGGGGCGCCCGTCGGGGCGCCCCCTTTGACATTTGAATTCCCTTGAAAATTCCGGTTTCCCGCTGAAATATTACAGCGCCAGACACCGAGGCCGATACATGACGCACTGGACACCTGACGATATTCCCTGGGCCGAGTTCCGTCCCGACCGGCTGACCCCCGACCTGCTCAAGGTGGTCAAGGCGGCGTCCATGGTGGAGCGCAACGCCGGTGACTACACCGCCTATCTCATCAAGGTGTTCCGCGACGACCCCACCTTCCGCCAGATCGTCGTCGACTGGCGGGCCGAGGAGGTCCAGCACGGCGACGTGCTCGGCCGCTACGCCGAGCTGGCCGATCCCGCATTCAGCTTCAAGGACCGCTTCCAGCGGTTCGTCGATGGCTACAAGGTTCCGATCGATCTCGAGAAGTCGGTGCGCGGCTCGCTCACCGGCGAGCTGCTGGCCCGCTGCATCGTCGAGACCGGCACCAGCTCGTTCTATTCCGCCATGCGCGATGCCACCGACGAGCCGGTCCTGAAGGCCATCTGCCACCGCATCGCCGGCGACGAGTTCCGCCACTACAAGACCTTCTACGACTTCATGAAGCGCTACATCGAGCGCGAGGGGGTGAGCGTCTTCCGCCGCGCCCTGGTCGCGGTGGGCCGCATCCGCGAGACCGACGACGACGAATTGGCCTACGCCTACCATGCCGCCAACGACACGGCCGACACGCCCTATGACCATGCCCGCTGCAACCGGGAATACGCGCTGCGGGCCTGGTCCCTGTACCGGCCGCAGCACACCGAGCGGGCGGTCAACATGGTGCTGAAGGTGATCGGCATCGACACCCAGGGCTGGATCGCCGGCCGCGCCAAATCCTTCGCCTGGAAGAAGATGCGCACTCGCGCCGAGGCGCTGCGCCGGGCGGCGTAGCCTTAGGTCGCATTCGGGCCTCATCCTGAGGAGCCGCCGTAGGCGGCGTC
>NZ_LR746523.1:50341-96206 GCF_902729435.1 Magnetospirillum sp. UT-4 | reverse complement strand
GCGAAATCCGCGGCGCTCGCGGAAAAGCGTTGAAATTTATCCCTCTAGGGTGCAAACCTTAGGGCGTTTATGAAAATCGCCATCTTTCCCACCGGTTCACCATGATGTTCGGACGTTTCCTCGGCTGGTTTCTCATCGCGCTGACCGTGGTCATGGCGTCGGCCGACGCCGTGCTGGCGCTGGGTCCGGCCGATTATTCCGGCATCGTCACCGCCGACCTGCTGACCCTGCTGACCGGCGGCGCCCCCGATGGCACCGACGTTGCGCCGTCGCTGCTGGCCACCGCCTCGGGCATGCTGCTCGACCTGCCGGCCTGGGTGATGGTGGGGCTGGCCGGCACCGCCATGGTGGTGGCCTTCCGCAAGCGCAACAAGCGCTTCCGCTTCCGCCGCACCGGCGGCACTTTCTAGTTTACGCCGCCTTTCCTGCCGCAAGTCCCTTTTAGTCGTCGCCCATCTTGAGGGCGGCGAGGAAGGCGCTCTGCGGGATTTCCACCTTGCCGAACTGGCGCATGCGCTTCTTGCCTTCCTTCTGCTTCTCCAGCAACTTGCGCTTGCGGGTGGCGTCGCCGCCATAGCACTTGGCGGTGACGTCCTTCCTGAGCGCGCTGATGCTCTCGCGGGCGACGATGCGGCCGCCGATGGCCGCCTGGATGGCGATCTGGAACATCTGGCGCGGGATCAGGTCCTTGAGCCGCTGGCAGATGCCGCGGCCGCGGCTTTCGGCATTGGCCTTGTGGACGACGAAGGACAGCGCATCGACGGGGTCCTGGTTGACCAGGATCGAGACCTTGACCAGCTCGCTCATGGCGTAGGAATCCACCTCGTAGTCGAAGCTGGCATAGCCGCGGCTGATGGATTTCAGGCGGTCGTAGAAGTCGAACACCACCTCGTTCAGCGGCAGCTTGTAGACCGCCATCGCCCGCTGGCCGGCATAGGTGAGGTCGAGCTGCTGGCCGCGCCGTTCGGTGCACAGGGTCAGCACCGGCCCCAGATACTCGTCCGGCACCATGATGGTGGCCTTGATCCAGGGCTCTTCCATGTGGTCGATGCGGCCGGGATCGGGCATGTCGGCGGGGTTGTGCAGCTCCATCATCTCGCCGTTGGTGAGATGGACGCGGTAGACCACGCTGGGCGCCGTGGTGATGAGGTCGAGGTTGAACTCGCGCTCGAGCCGTTCCTGGATGATCTCCAGGTGCAGCAACCCCAGGAACCCGCAGCGGAAGCCGAAGCCCAGCGCCGCCGAGGTCTCGGGCTCGTACTGGAAGCTGGCGTCGTTGAGGCGCAGCTTGGCGAGGCTGTCGCGCAGATCCTCGTAATCGGCGGCGTCGATGGGGAACAGGCCGCACCACACCACCGGCACGCTGGGCTTGAACCCGGGCAGGGGCTGCGCCGCCGGCTTCTTGTCGTCGGTGACGGTGTCGCCGACCTTGGTGTCGGCCACCGCCTTGATGCCGGCGGTGAAGAAGCCCATCTCGCCCGGCTTCAGCTCGTTGCACTGGATCAGCTTGGGGGTGAAATAGCCGACGCTGTCGACCTGATAGGCGGCGCCCGAGGCCATCATGCGGATTTTCTGGCCCTTCTTCAGGACGCCGTTCTTGATCCGCACCAGGATGATGACGCCGAGATAGGAATCGTACCACGAATCCACCAGCAGGGCCTGCAGCGGCTCGCCCTCCTCGCCCTCGGGCGGCGGCAGGCGGGTGACCAGGGCCTCGAGCACGTCGCCGATGCCGATGCCGGTCTTGGCCGAGATCATCACCGCGTCGGTGGTGTCGAGGCCGATGACGTCCTCGATCTGCTGCTTGATGCGCTCGGGCTCGGCCGCCGGCAGGTCGATCTTGTTGAGGATCGGCACCACCTCGTGGCCGGCATCCAGGGCGTGGTAGACATTGGCCAGGGTCTGCGCCTCGACCCCCTGGCTGGCATCGACCACCAGCAGCGAGCCCTCGCAGGCGGCCAGCGAGCGGCTGACCTCGTAGGCGAAGTCGACGTGACCGGGCGTGTCCATCAGGTTGAGCTGGTAGGTCTTGCCGTCCTTGGCGGTATAGTCCAGGCGGACGGTCTGGGCCTTGATGGTGATGCCGCGCTCGCGCTCGATGTCCATGGAATCGAGGATCTGTTCCTTCATCTCGCGCGCCTCGATGGCGCCGCAGGACTGGATCAGGCGATCGGCCAGGGTCGACTTGCCGTGGTCGATATGGGCGATGATGGCGAAGTTGCGGATGTGGGCGAGCTTGGTCATGGGTCTTCGCGGCTTTCGAAATCTGGGCGGAACATAGGGAATTGGGCACGGTTTGGGAAGCCCGCGCGATTGCCCATCGCCGGCACCATGGGAGATGCGCGGCCGCGGCACTTCCGCGGCGGCCGCGGTCAGGGTAGAATTGAGTCCAGACCTAGCGGGAGCGTGTCCATGCTGTTCGATCGTAAGCGCAAGTCCGGCGACGGCGACGGCGAGGCGGCGCTGGAGCCCCACCTCAAATCGCAGCGCAACCGCATGGCCGGGATGTGGGCGGCCGAGCTTCTCGGCCTGATCGGCCAGGCGGCGCACGACTACGCCCACGACGTGGTCCACAGCCACGAGTCCAGCCACGACGACGACGAGCCGGTGATCCGCCGCCTCGCCCACGACCTCAAGGGCAAGGTCTCGGCGCACGAGGTCCGCGAGAAGCTGGCCCACCTGCTGCACGAGGCGCGCCGCCAGCTGAAGCATCAGGCCAAGGACCCCGAATAGCCCCCATGAGCCTCACCCGTTTCTCTCCCCAGGTGGTCAAGGCCTTCGGCCTGCCCGCCGCAGAGCCGGCCGCCCTGCTGCGCCTGGCCGCGCCCTGGTTCGCCCTCGCCCTGGCCGCCCATGCCGGGCGCGGCCTGCCGTTCCCAGGCTCCCAGATAGCCGCGCTGGTGGTCTCGGCCATTGCGGTCGGCCTGTTCGGCCATGCCTGGCAGCGCTTCGCGGCCACCGGCGAACGCCCGGCCGGCCCGGTGGTGCTGGTGCTGGGCTGGCGCGCCTTCGCCTGGGCCGGCGCATACCAGCTGATGCTGGGCTTCGAAGGGGCGGTGGCGACCCTGCTGGGGATCGTCCTCGAGGGCGTCGCCAATGCCCACGCCCTGGCCTTCGCCGGCACCCAGCTGTTCCAGCTGCTGTTCGGGCCGATGCTGCTGCTGCTGCCCCATCTGGCCCTGGCCCGGCGCGGCGAAGGCAAGGCCTCGCTGGCCGAGATGGTGGCGGCCGGAGGCCTGGCGGTCGGGCTGGGCTACGTGCTGGTCAACCTGCCGTTCCTGTTCGTCACCCTGGCCTGGGCCGACGTCGCCGTCCAGCTGCCCGACGGGCCGGCCTTCACCTTCGCCGCCGGCGTCGTCCAGTACCTGGTCTCGTTCCTCGGCCTGGCGGTCAGTGCCGGCTATTTCGGCCTGGTATGGACCGAGCTGCGCGACACCGTCACGCCCTTGGCCGCCCGCAAGCCGGAATAAACACCAGTGGTGGAAACACACAGCACTTGGTATGCTGTTTTCACAACCTAGCGTCCTGCCCCAGAAATTCGCATTGCGGAATTCTGGGATAAGCAGGCCACTAACGTGCTGAATTGTGTGGTGATTCTGAAGTTCGCATTACGATGCGAACTTCAGAATCGCCACGCTAGGGGAAACGGGCTGTGCTGCGCATCATCGTTCTGCTTGCCGTCCTGCTGACCGGCCTGGGCGCCCGCGCCGCCGAGCGCGATCTGGTGGTCGGCGTCGAGGAACTGGAATATTTCCCCCTCTATGCCATGCGAGAGGGCGAGTACGTGGGCGCCGCCCGCGACATCCTGGACGCCTTCGCCGCCGCCCGCGGCTATCGCCTGGTCTATCGGCCGATGCCGATCAAGCGGCTGTTCGCCGAGTTGGCGGCGGGCGGCATCGACCTCAAGTTTCCCGACAGCCCGTTCTGGTCGGCCGAGACCAAGCAGGGATTGACGGTCAGCTACAGCAAGCCGGTGATCGCCTATATCGATGGGGTGATGGTGCGCACCGCCAATCTCGGCCGCGGCGCCGACGGCGTCCGCACCCTGGGCACGGTCGCCGGCTTCACGCCCTATTCCTGGCTCGACCGGGTCAAGTCCGGCAGTGTGACGCTGAAGGAGAATCCCCGGATGGAGCTGTTGCTGCGCCAGGCGGCGGTGGGGCACGTGGACGGCGCCTATGTCAGCGTCGCGGTCGCCAACCACGTGCTGGCGACGACGCTGAACATGGCCGGCACGCTGGTGTTCGACCCCGGCCTGCCGCACACCCGCGACCATTACATGCTGTCCTCGGCGACCGCGCCGCAGGTGATCGCCGAGTTCGATGCCTGGATGGCCGCCAACGGCTCCCTGATCCGCTCGATCAAGGACCGTTACGGCGCCGAGAAGGGCGTCGAATAGGGCTGCGACCTACTTGTGGTAGTAGCCGGCGCCGACCACGTAATCGCCGCTGTGGACCACGTACGAGGTCTTGTTCTCCAGCTTGCCGGTCAGCGGGTTCTTCCACAGGTAGTCGACGGTGCTGGTGCCGTGGCGCTTGGCCCGCTTGACGATTTCCTGCACCACCAGCTGGCCGGCGGCGTCGGTCATCTTCCAGGCGTCGGTGCCGGTGCGCTCGGGGCGGTAGCCGGTGGCCTTGTAGACGCCCTTCATGTCGAACACGAAGATATAGAGATCGCCGTCGATCCACTTGCCCTTGGGGTTGTTGAAGGCGGCGAAGGCCTTTTCCGGCCCGACCTTCTTCATGAACTCGACGGCCTCGTTGACGAACGCGGCGACCTCTTCGGCGGAGTGGCGCGGCGGCTCGACCGCCTGGGCGGCAGCCGGCGGCGGCGCGGTCTGGGCGTGGGCCGGCGCGGCCGCCAGCGGAACCAGGGCGAACAGCGCCATGGCGATCAGTCGTGCAGGCAACATCGTCTTGCTCTCCCCCTCGGAGCGGTCATCATGGTGTGCTAATATACATAAGTTTACGCTGAAAGACACGCCCGTGCAGCCGCTTCCCGCCTTCGCCCTGTCCCGCCTGCCGCGCATCGTCTTCGGCGAGGGCTCCCTCGCCCGGCTGCCCGCCGAGATCGCCGCCCTGGGGCGCCGCGTGCTGATCGTCACCGGCGCCCGCTCGTTCCAGGGCGGCCCCCATTGGCGGCCGCTGATGGACGGACTGGCGGCGGCCGGCGTCGGCGTCGAGACCCTGGCGGTGCCGGGCGAGCCCGAACCGGCGCTGGTGGACGGGGCCGTCGCCGCCTTGCAAGGCGCCGGCATCGCGGTGGTGGTGGGCATCGGCGGCGGCAGCGCGCTGGATGCCGCCAAGGCCGTCGCCGGCCTGCTGCCCACCGGCGCCAAGGTGCTGGACCATCTGGAAATCGTCGGCCGCGGCCTTCCCTACCATGGGCCGGCGCTACCCGTGGTGGCGGTTCCCACCACCGCCGGGACGGGATGCGAGGCGACCCGCAACGCGGTCATCTCCAGCATCGGCACGGACGGCTTCAAGCGCTCGTTCCGCCACGACCTGCTGATGCCGGCGCTGGCCTTGGTCGATCCGCTGCTGCTGGAGGGCTGCCCGCGCGCCGTCATGGCCGCCAACGGCATGGACGCCTTCACCCAGCTGCTGGAATCCTACACCTCGACCGGCGCCAATCCGGTCACCGACGCGCTGGCCTGGGCCGGCATGGAGGCGGTGGCCCAGGGCTTCTTCGCGGCGCTCAATGGCAGCGGCGAAGCCGCGTTGGACGGCAACGACGACGAGGCCCGTTCGGGCCGCTCGCGCATGGCCTTCGCGGCTCTGGCCTCGGGCATCTGCCTGGCCCATACCGGTCTGGGGGCGGTGCACGGCCTGGCCTCGCCGCTGGGCGCCTTCTTCCCCATTCCCCATGGCGTGGTGTGCGGCACCCTGCTGGCCGAGGCCACCCGCGCCAATGTCGAGGCGCTGTTCGAGCGCGATCCCTTCGGCCCCGCCCTTCCCCGCTACGCCAAGGTCGGCGCCCTGCTGATGGGGCACGCGCGGGTATGCTCGGGCGACGGGCTGCTCATGCTGGACGACACCCTGGAGCGCTGGGTCGAGGACCTGGAGATGCCGCGCCTGTCGGCCTTCGGCATGACAGCGGCCGACATTCCCCGGGTGGTGGCGGCGTCGGGCGGCAATTCCATGAAGACCAACCCGGTGGTGCTGACCGACGACGAGATCGCCGGCATATTGGCGGCGCGGCTGTAGGCGGCCGCAGCAGCCAAATCACCCTCGCCCGCCCGCGGGAGAGGGAGGGACCCGGCCGCCAGGCCGGGAGGGAGAGGGCGCGCGCCGTCAGGTGCGCTTCGCGCCAGCGAAAATCTTCGTGTTCCCAAGTCATGGGCGCGTGGACACGCGCCGCCCTCACCCTGGCTCGCTGACGCTCGCCCCCCTCTCCCGCAGGCGGGCGAGGGGAAGGTCGGGAGGCCCCTTTCGAGCGCCTAGCCCGGCAGGGCCACCAGTTGGAACCAGTAATGGTCGAGGGTGCGCACCACGTCGACCAGGCCGTCGAAGGTGACCGGCTTGGCGATGTAGGAATTGGCGCCCAGTTCGTAGGTCGCCGCCACATCCTCATCGGCCTTCGAGGTGGTCAGCACCACCACCGGGATGGTGCGCAGCTCGGCATCGCCCTTGATGGCGGCCAGCGCCTCGCGGCCGTCCATCCCGGGCATGTTGAGGTCGAGCAGGATCAGGCCGGGCCGCGGCGACTTGGTCGCCTCGGTGAACTTCCCCTCGCGGCGCAGATAGGCCATCAGCTCGCGGCCGTCGCGGACATGATGGAAGTCGTTGCGCAGCCGGCATTCCTCCAGCGCCTTGCGGGTCAGCAGGACATCGGCGGGATCGTCATCCGCCATCAGGATGGTCACCGGGGAACACGTCTTCATGGTGTGCCTTGGGCTGGGCCGAGCTGATCGGCGATAGGGACAGGATAGATGGCACGGCCACGCAAGTCCATTGCGGATACCCCGCCCCAACTAGCTCGTTAGTTGAGCCGGCAGTTTGAACGCCACGGTTTCTTCGGTGACCCGCACTTCCTCGATGTCCACCGCGAAGCGTTCGCGCGCCGCCGCGATCACCTCCTCCACCAGCACGTCCGGGGCCGAGGCGCCGGCGGTGATGCCGAGGCGGGCGATCCCCGCCAGCGCGCCCCAGTCGATGTCGGCGGCGCGCTGGACCAGGATGGCCCGGGGACAGCCGGCGCGGGCCGCCACCTCGACCAGGCGCTTGGAATTGGAGGAATTGGGGGCGCCGATCACCATCACCGCGGCGCAGGTGGGGGCGATGGTCTTGACCGCGGTCTGGCGGTTGGTGGTGGCATAGCAGATGTCCTCGCGCCGCGGCCCGACGATGGCGGGAAAGCGGGCCTTCAGCACCTCGGTGACGGCGGCGGCATCGTCCACCGACAAGGTGGTCTGGGTGATGTAGGCCAGGCGCCCGGGATCGGCCGGCGCCACGGTGCGGGCGTCCTCGACCGTCTCCACCAGCAGCACCGCGCCGTCGGGGACCTGGCCCATGGTGCCGATCACCTCGGGATGGCCCTTGTGGCCGATCATCACGATCTGGCGGCCGGCCTGGTGGTGCATTTCGGCCTCGCGGTGGACCTTGGTGACCAGCGGGCAGGTGGCGTCGAGCACCTCGAAGCCGCGCGCCGCGGCCTCTTCGGGCACGCTCTTGGGCACGCCGTGGGCCGAGAACACCACCGGGACATGGTCGGGAACCTCGGACAATTCGTCCACGAACACCGCGCCCTTGGCCTTCAGCGAATCGACGACGAAGCGGTTGTGGACGATCTCGTGGCGGACATAGACCGGGCGGCCGTACTTGGCCAGGGCCGCCTCGACGATCAGGATGGCGCGATCGACGCCGGCACAGAAGCCGCGCGGTGCCGCCAGCACGATGGTCAGCTTCGCCTTGTCCATGATCGTCCCGCCTTGTGCCGGCCCACCGGCTTCTCTAGAATCCCGCCCGACAAGTGCCACGGATCGCCCCTGGCCTCAACGGCATTCATCCGGGATCTCCATGACCGCCTCGCTCCGCCCCTTCGTCGCCGCCCTGGCCCTGGCCCCGGTGCTCGCCTCGTGCTCGATCCTTCAGAAGAAGGAGCCGCCGCCCTGCCCGCCCATCTACGTCCTGGGCGACGCCGGCCAGCTCACCCATTTCCGTGACGGCAAGGGCCGCGACCTCACCGACATCGAGTTCGAGGCCGAGATCCAGGGCTTCACCGGCGGCTGCACCTATGACGAAAAGGGCGCGGTGGTGGACCTGCAGGTCAGCTTCACCGTCAAGCGCGGCCCCGCCGATGGCGACCGCAAGGCCGAGTTCTCGTACTTCGCCGCCATCCCGCTGTTCTACCCCTCGCCTGCGGCCAAGGCGGTGTTCCCCATCCAGGTGGAATTCCCCGAGGGCAACAACTACCTGAACCACACCGACGAGACGGTGATGATGCGCATCCCGGTCAAGGACAAGGACGTCATCCAGAAGTACGAAATCTACCTGGGTTTCCAGGCCACGGCCGAGGAAATCGAGCGCAACCGCGCCGGGCGGAAGTAGATTATCTGAACCGTCGTCCCCGCGCAGGCGGGGACCCACGCGTGCACCGCCAGCCTGTCCGTGACTTTGGGTTCCCGCCGGCGCGGGAACGACGGAAATGATCGGCACCATCCTCGGGAACGATTGACTCCGGTTGACTCTCCGGCGGGGGCGGATAAACTTCGCGTCACAGATGATCCCCGTCGGGAGAGTCCGCACCCCAACATCTTGTGGTTGGGGCCAGCGGCGCCGAAGGAGCAACCGCCCCTGGAAACTCTCAGGCAAACGGACCGCGGGGGGATGAATCTCTGGAAAGCGGCACGTTCGCGCGTGCCCACCGACGATGTAAGCCCGCGCCCCGTGCACGGGTGAATCTTTCAGGTTCCAAGGACAGAGGGGGGCACAAATGGGCTTGTGCCCGAAGTGCGACTCCGATTGCCGGGAGGAACCGTTGAGCGACCCCGAGACCACGCTGCTGACCACACCGCTGGATGCCCTGCACCGCGAGCTGGGGGGCAAGATGGTGCCCTTCGCCGGCTATGCCATGCCGGTGCAGTACCCCCAGGGGGTCCTGGGCGAGCACCTGCACACCCGCTCGGCCGCCGGCCTGTTCGACGTCTCGCACATGGGCCAGGCGACCATCGAGGCCGACGACCCCGCCGCCCTGCTGGAGGAACTGGTCCCCGGCGACATCAAGGGCCTGGGTGTGGGACGCACCCGCTATTCGGTGTTCACCAACGAGGCGGGCGGCATCCTCGACGATCTGATGATCTCGAAGCTGGCGCCGGGCAAGCTGTTCCTGGTGGTCAACGCCGCCTGCAAGGATGCCGATTTCGCCCATCTTCAGGCCAGGCTGGGCGGCCGCGCCGACATCCGGGTGCTGGCCGACCGGGCGCTGCTGGCGCTGCAGGGGCCCAAGGCGGCCGAAGTGATGGCCGGCCTGTACGACGGCGCCGAGGCGCAGCCCTTCATGACCATCCGCGAGGCCGGGGTGGCCGGCATCCCGTGCCTGATCACCCGCTCGGGCTATACCGGCGAGGACGGCTACGAGATCTCGGTGCCGGCCGACAAGGCCGAGAAGCTGGCCCGCCTGCTGCTCGGCCTGGGCGGGGTCAAGCCCATCGGGCTGGGGGCGCGCGATTCGCTCCGGCTCGAGGCCGGGCTGTGCCTCTACGGCTCGGACATCGACACCACCACCACCCCGGTCGAGGGCGCCATCGCCTGGATCATCGGCAAGCGCCGGCGCGAGCAGGGCGGCTATCCCGGCGCCGACACGGTGACCCGCCAGCTGGCCGAGGGGGCGCCGCGCCTGCGCGTCGGCATCCGGCCCCTGGGCCGCGCCCCGGCCCGCGCCCATACCGCGATCACCGACCTGGACGGCACCGTCATCGGCGAGGTCACCTCGGGCGGCTTCGGCCCCTCGGTGGACGGCCCCGTCGCCATGGGCTACGTCCCCGCCGCCTTCGCCGCCCCCGGCACGCCGCTGCGCCTGATGGTGCGCGGCAAGGCGCTGGAGGCCGCGGTGGCGCCGCTGCCGTTCGTTCCGCACCATTATTTCAAAGGTTGAGGGGAGACTTCCATGACCACGCGCTTCACCAAGGATCACGAGTGGATCAAGGTCGAGGGTAGCGCCGGCACCGTCGGCATCACCGATTACGCCCAGCACGCCCTGGGCGACATCGTCTTCGTCGAGCCGCCCGAGGCCGGCCGCGTCCTCAAGCAGGGCGACGATGCCGCCGTGGTGGAATCGG
This sequence comes from Magnetospirillum sp. UT-4, assembly GCF_902729435.1. Taxonomy (GTDB): domain Bacteria; phylum Pseudomonadota; class Alphaproteobacteria; order Rhodospirillales; family Magnetospirillaceae; genus Magnetospirillum. Next base: position 85,927 of record NZ_LR746523.1, on the reverse strand, counting down.
TCAAGGCGGCGTCCGAGGTCTATTCCCCGGTCTCCGGCACCGTCACCGAGGGCAACGCCGCCCTGGCCGACCAGCCGGCCCTGGTCAACGAGAGCCCCGAGGACCAGGCGTGGTTCTACAAGCTGACCCTGTCGGCCCCGGCGGAGCTGGACCAGCTGATGGACCGCGCCGCCTATGACGCATACGTCAAGGGCCTGGAGTAAGGACACCCCTTCATGCGCTACCTGCCCCATACCGAGTCCGACCGCCGCGCCATGCTGGCGGCCATCGGGGCCAAGGACGTCGAGTCCCTGTTCGTCGACGTCCCGGCCGCCGCCCGCCTGCCCGGCCCCCTCGACCTGCCCAAGGCGCAGGGCGAGATGGAGGTGGAACGGGCCTTCCAGCGCATGGCCATGAAGAACCTGTCGGCCGGCTGCGCCCCCTTCTTCATCGGCGCCGGCATCTACCGCCACCACATCCCGGCGGCCATCGACCAGTTGCTGACCCGGGGCGAGTTCCTGACCTCGTACACCCCCTACCAGCCCGAGGTCAGCCAGGGCACCCTGCAATACCTGTTCGAGTTCCAGACCCAGGTGGCGCTGGTCACCGGCATGGACGTGGCCAACGCCTCCATGTACGACGGCGCCACCGCCTGCGCCGAGGCCGCCGCCATGGCCTGCCGCGTCACCAAGCGCAAGAAGGTGATCCTGTCGGGCAGCCTGCACCCGCATTACCGCTCGACCACCGAGACGGCGCTGAAATACACCGACATGGCGGCCGAGACCCTGGCCCCCGACCCGCTGGCCATGGAAGACCTGATGGGCCGGGTGGATTCCGCCACCGCCTGCGTCATGGTCCAGAATCCCGGCTTCTTCGGCCATGTCCGCGACCTCGCCCCGCTGGCCGCCGCCTGCCGCGAATCCGGCGCCCTGCTGGTGGTGGCGGTGGCCGAGCCGGTGTCGCTGGGCCTGATCGCCCCCCCGGGCGCCATGGGCGCCGACATCGTGGTCGGCGAAGGGCAAAGCCTGGGCGTCGGCCTGTCCTTCGGCGGCCCCGGCCTGGGGCTGTTCGCCACCCGCGACAAGTACGTGCGCCAGATGCCCGGGCGTTTGGCGGGGCAGACGGTGGACGTGGACGGCAAGCGCGGCTTCGTGCTGACCCTGTCGACCCGCGAGCAGCACATCCGCCGCGAGAAGGCAACCAGCAACATCTGCACCAATTCCGGCCTGTGCGCCCTGGCCTTCACCATGCACCTGACCATGCTGGGCGAGACCGGCTTCACCCGGCTGGCCGAGCTGAACCATGCCGCCGCCGTGCGGCTGGAGGGCAAGCTGGCCCGGCTGAAGGGGGTGAAGGTGCTGCCCGACAGCTATTTCAACGAATTCGCCGTCCATCTCGGCGAGGACAAGGACGCCGCCGCGGTGGTCGATGCCCTGGCCGCCAAGGGGATCCTGGCCGGCGTGCCGGCCTCGCGCTTCTATCCCGACTGGCCCGAGCTGCACCCGGTGCTGATCCTGGCCGCCACCGAGACCAACACCGACGCGGACATGGACGCGCTGGTCGCCGCCCTGCAGGGAGTGCTCTGACATGGCCGACGGTGTCACCACCTTCTCCGGCAATCGCGGCCTCGCCATCGAGGAGCCGCTGATCTTCGAGATGAACGCCCCCGGCCGCGTCGCCATCGACCTGCCCGAGCCGGGACCGGTGGATGCCGACCGCCTGGCCGGCCTGCGCCGCGCCACCCCCATCGGCCTGCCCGATTTGTCCGAGCCGCAGGTGGTGCGCCACTACACCCGCCTGAGCCAGAAGAATTACGGCATCGACACCGGCTTCTATCCGCTGGGGTCGTGCACCATGAAGCACAACCCGCGCCTGTCCGAGAAGATGGCCCGCCTGACCGGGCTGGCCGACCTGCATCCGTTCCAGCCGCAGGCCACCGTGCAGGGCGCCCTGGAGGTCATCGACCAGCTGGCCTGGTGGCTGAAGCAGCTGACCGGCATGCCGGCGGTGGCCATGAGCCCGGCCGCCGGTGCCCATGGCGAATGGTGCGGCCTGATGGCCATCCGCGCCTATCACGAGGATCACGGCGAGGGCCATCGCCGCCGCGTGCTGGTGCCGGAATCGGCGCACGGCACCAACCCGGCCTCGGCCGCCATGTGCGGCTTCACCGTCGATCCGGTCCCGGCCGACGACCAGGGCCGCGTCGACGTCGCCGCCCTGAAGGCCAAGCTGGGGCCGGACGTGGCCTGCATCATGGTCACCAACCCCAACACCTGCGGCCTGTTCGAGCGCGACATCATAGACATCGCCGCCGCCACCCACGCCGCCGGCGCCTTCTTCTATTGCGACGGCGCCAATTTCAACGCCATCGTCGGGCGGGTGAAGATCGCCGATCTCGGCATCGACACCATGCACATCAACCTTCACAAGACCTTCTCCACACCCCACGGCGGCGGCGGCCCCGGCGCCGGCCCGACCGTGCTGTCCGAGAAGCTGGCCCCGTACGCGCCGCTGCCCTTCGTGGTGCACGGGGCGGGCGGCCTGCACCTCGTCGAGCACGCGGCGGAAGTGCCTGAATCGAAACCGTTCGGCCGGGTGAAGGGCTATCACGGCCAGTTCGGGGTGTTCGTCCGGGCGCTGGCCTATATCCAGTCCATGGGCGCCGACGGCCTGCGCCAGGCCTCCACCGACGCGGTGCTGAACGCCAATTACCTGCTGGCAGAATTGAAGGACGTGCTGAGCCCGTCCTTCGACGGCCCCTGCATGCACGAATGCCTGTTCGACGACCGCTTCCTGAAGGACACCGGGGTGACCACCCTGGACTTCGCCAAGATGCTGATCGACGAGGGCTTCCACCCCATGACCATGTACTTCCCGCTGGTGGTGCACGGGGCGCTGCTGATGGAGCCGACCGAAACCGAATCCAAGGAAACCCTGGACGGCTTCATCGCCGTGATCCGCGCTTTGGCCGACAAGGCCAAGGCCGGCGCGGCGGAAGAGTTCAAGGCGGCCCCCCGCCTCACCCCCCGCCGCCGCCTGGACGAAACCCTGGCGGCAAGGACACCGGTGCTGCGCTGGAAGCCGGGGGCGAATAGCTAGGGGGCGTGCTCCCTCCCCCCTGGTGGGGGAGGGGAGTACGAGTCCCCCTCTCCCTCCCCCCTTGCGGGCGAAGCCCGCCTTCCAACAATGCGTGCTTCGCACGCGGGGGAGGGCCGGGGTGGGGGCGAACCGCGTCGGCGCCTGAGTGTGCGGCCTCACCCCGCCCCCAACCCCATCAAGGGGAGGGGAGTACGAGTCGCCCTCCCCGCCCCCCTTGCGGGCTACGGTACCAACACATTTTTATACGCTACTTCAATATGTTGGCGTCACGGCCGAGCTTCATCCGGCCGACTCGTCGGCAGTCCTTCATAGGAACACGGATCTCATTGAAGGCCGCACCGGACAAGGTGTCCAGGCTGCTGCTCCCGGTCTTGACCTGCCAGGCGTGCCTCCTGCGCGGGAATGACTGCCAACATGCAAGACGACCTTCCTTCGCCCGATTGCCCTGTCAACCGGGACGCCACCTCCCGAACGGCACCACCCGGTTTGCCGCGTCGTGGCCGATGTCGGCGCGCCCCGCCCAGGGGATGCCGGAACGCACACACCACGCCTTCGCCACCTGCTCCTCGTCGGCGCCGAAATCCGGGTCGTTGGCGGGAATGTCGGAGCAGCGGCCCAGCATCAGCCCGGCCACCCGCCGCAAAGCGGGGGTGCTGGTGATCTGGCCCAGCGCGCGGTCGATGCGGTACATGGCCTCGGACACCTCTTCCAGCATCAGCACGTGGCCGGCGAGATCGGGCAGGTACGGGGTGCCGATCAGGTGCGACAGGATGGTGATGTTGAAGGCCGCCGCCGGCCTTCCCCGTACCAGCGAGGGCTCCAGCGCGCCGGAATCGCCATCGACCAGGAAGGCCAGGGCGCGGGCCACCGCCGCGGCACCGCCGTCGCGGTTGAGGTCGGCCGGCATGGGGCCGTGGGCGACCCGGCCGATGCCGGCGCCGTAAAGCGCCCCCAACAGGAAGCCGGCATCGCTGTAGCCGAGATAGACCTTGTCCCGCGCCGCCGGACCCAGGGCCGGCAGCACCGCCTCGGCCAGCCGGAACGAGCCGTAGCCGCCGCGGCCGAACCACAGGGCGTCGAAGCCGGGATCGTTGGCGACGGCGACGAAGGCCGCCGCCCGCTCGCCATCGGTGCCGGCGAAATGCCCGTGGGACAGGAAGCATTGCGGGTGGAAGACGATCTCGGGCCGGCGCCCGCCGTACAGCCCGTCCGCCAGGGCCTCCAGGCGGGCGGGCAAGTCGGGGGCGACGCGGCAGCTGGGGGCGACCACTCCGATCCGCATCGATCCTCCCTGTTGTGGCTTGCATGGCCCCGACCCCGGATTGTAGCCTCGGCCGATGGAGCCAGACAGCCTCTATTTCTTCTGCGGCATCGGCGGCAGCGGCATGCTGCCGCTGGCGCTGATCGTGCAGCAGCGCGGCCACCGGGTGGCCGGCTCGGACCGGTCCCTCGATCAGGGCCGTACCGCGGCCAAGTTCGATTTCCTGCGCCGGCGCGGCATCGCCCTGTTTCCCCAGGACGGCAGCGGCGTCACCGGGGCCGGCACCGTGCTGGTGACCTCGGCGGCGGTCGAGGACACCGTGCCCGACGTCCAGGCCGCCCGCGCCCTGGGGGCCGCCATGACGACCCGGGCCGAGCTGCTGGCCCGCCTGTTCAACGCGGCGCCCGCCGGCATCGGCATCGCCGGCACCAGCGGCAAATCGACCACCACCGGCATGATCGGCTGGATCCTGCACCGGGCCGGCGCCGATCCGACGGTGATGAACGGCGCGGTGATGAACAACTTCGTCTCGGCCGATTTCCCCTTCGCCAGCGCCCTGGTGGGCGGCGGCGGCGCCTTCGTCGCCGAGGTCGACGAGAGCGACGGCTCCATCGCCCATTACCGCCCCAACGTGGCGGTGCTGAACAACGTCGCCCTCGACCACAAGTCGCTGGAGGAGCTGCGCCGGCTGTTCGGCGACTTCCTCGGCAGGGCGCGGCTGGCGGTGGTCAACCTGGACGATGCCGAGACCGCCCTGCTGGCCGCCCGGCTGCCCGCCGAGCGGCGCCTGACCTGGTCGCTGGCCGACCCGGCCGCCGACCTGCTGGGCGCCGACCTGGTCCCGGCCCGCGACGGCATCGCCTTCACCGTGCGCGACACGGGCGGCGCCGTGGTGCCGGTGCGCCTGCAGGTGCCCGGGCGGCACAACGTCGCCAACGCCCTGGCGGCGCTGGCGGCGGCGCGGGCGGCCGGGATCGGGCTGGCCGAGGCGGCCGCCGCCCTGGCCGGGTTCACCGGCATCCGCCGCCGGCTGGAGACGGTGGGCAGCGCCGCCGGCGTCACGGTGATCGACGACTTCGCCCACAACCCGGACAAGATCGCCGCCACCCTGGACACCCTGCACGAATTCCCCGGCCGCCTGCTGCTGCTGTTCCAGCCGCACGGCTTCGGACCGCTGAAGCTGATGCGGGACGGCTTCGTGGCGTGCCTGGCCGGGCGCATGGCGGCCGAGGACGTGCTGGTGATGCCCGACCCGGTCTATTTCGGCGGCACGGTGGATCGCAGCGTCGGCAGCGCCGACATCGTCTCGGCCATCGCCGCCGCCGGCCGCCGGGCCGAGCACCTGCCCGACCGCGCCGCCTGCGGGCAGCGCCTGCTCGCGCTCGCCCGCCCGGGCGACCGCGTGGTGGTCATGGGGGCGCGCGACGACACCCTGTCCACCTTCGCCGAGGATTTGCTGGCGCGGCTGGGGGATTGCGGGTCATAGGCGCCAAGACAGGTCTCATTCGGGCCGCATCCTTCGAGACGCCCCCCAGGGGGGGGCTCCTCAGGATGAGGCTACGGATGCGGAATGGCCTAGGGGGGTGCGTCCTGATCGATGGCCTCGCCGCAATGGGGGCAGGCGTGGGGGCGCCTGGCGGCCCGTTCCAGGATGGCGGCGGCATCCTCGTCCGACAGGCCCAGGGACAGGCGCACGTCGTCGAGCTGGCGGCGTTCGCTGCGGCTGATGGAGCCGTCCTCGAGGGCGCGTTCCACCGCCTCCCGGTATTCCTGGCGCCGCACCCGCATCTGCTCGGAAAAGCCCGAGGCCAGCACACCGGCGGGCAGGGCGATCATTCCCACCCCCAGCACCGCGGTGATGCCGCCCAGCACCCGCCCGAGCGGCGTCGCCGGCACCATGTCGCCATAACCCAGCGTGGTCAGCGTCACCACAGACCACCACATGGCGGTGGGGATGTCCTTGAAGACGTGCGGCTGGGCGCGGTGCTCGAACAGGTACATCAGGCTGGAGGTGAAGACCAGCACCACCAGCATCACGAACAGCACGGCCCCGATGGCCCGCGATTCCTGGCGCACCACCGCCGCCATCACCCCCATGGCCATGGAATAGCGGCCCAGCTTGAACACCCGCAGCACCCTGAGGACGCGGATGGCGCGCAGATCCATCTCGACGAACATGCCGAGATAGAACGGCAGCACCGCCAGCAGGTCGATGATCGCCATGGGCGAGATCATCCAGCGCAGCCGCCCCAGCACCGGGTGGTGGTAGCGCCGGTCCGGCAGTTCCACCGCCGTCCACAGGCGAAGCAGGTACTCGACCGAGAACACCGCCACCGAGAACAGGTCGAAGGCATGGAAGGCCGGCCCGTGGGCGATGGACAGCTCCTCGATGGATTCCAGCACCACCGCCACGACGTTGAGCACGATCATGGCGATCAGGAACCAGTTGATGGCCCGCACCAGGGCATCCTCGTGGCCCTCGCCGCCGAGGGCGTGGTGCACGAACCGGCGCGCCGAAAGCCGGCGGCGGTGGCTGTGGCGGTGCGAGGTCTGCGGCTGGGCAGCGGTCACGACGGGCCCCGGATGGCAAGGATGGCGCGAAGGTAGCGCCCGGCCGCGCCCAAGGAAAGGGGGGCGTCGCGGCGGCACGGCAAATCCTCTGGTATCACCGTCGCCAACTTCCATATATTAGGCGGCCGTGATACGGCAGGCGCCCGCCAGACGGCGCCGCCGCGGGGAGCAAGGAGACACGAGGATGCCGCAGGGCAAGGTGTATCTGGTGGGGGCGGGGCCGGGCGATCCCGACCTGCTGACGGTCAAGGCGGCGCGACTGATCGCCAATGCCGAGGTGGTGGTGTTCGACCGCCTGGTCAGTCCCGAGATCCTGGCCCTGGTGCCGCCCGGCACCACCCGCATCTATGCCGGCAAGCAGCTGGCCCACCATCACCTGGTCCAGGACGAGATCAACGAGCTGCTGGTCGGCCTGGGCCGCTCGGGCCGCAATGTGGTCCGCCTCAAGGGCGGCGACCCCTTCGTCTTCGGCCGCGGCTCGGAGGAGGCCGAGGTGCTGGCCCGCGCCGGCATCGCCTTCGAGGTGGTGCCCGGCATCAGCTCGGCCTCGGGCTGCGCCACCTATGCCGGCATCCCGCTCACCCATCGCGGCCTGTCGCAGGGGGTGCGGCTGCTGCCCGGCCATTTCCGCGACGGCAAGACGCTGGACTACGACTGGGCCAGGCTGGCCGACCCGGAATGCACCCTGGTCATCTACATGGGGCTGACCAACCTGTCGCACATCGCCGCCGAGCTGATGGGAGCCGGGCTGCCCGCCGACATGCCGGCGGCGGCGGTGGAGAACGGCACCACCCCGCGCCAGCGCCGGGTGCTGGGCACCCTGGCCACCCTGCCCGAGCTGGCGGCGGCGGTGGAGCTGAAGGCGCCGACCCTGATCATCGTCGGCAAGGTGGTGTCGCTGGCCGGCCAGCTCGACTGGTTCTGCCACGAGCACGACGGCGCCGCCGCCGAGGCCGCGCTCTGATGGCGGCCGGGCGGCAGGCCGCGATCGTCCTGGTCGGGCACGGCTCGGCCCGCCATCCCGACAGTGCCGCCCCCGTCCTCGCCTTGGCCGAGGCGCTGCGGGCGCGCGGCCCGTGGACCGAGGTGCGCGCCGCCTTCATGAAGCAGGAGCCGGGGCTGGAGCACGCTTTGGACGGCCTGGAGGCCGCCGAGGTGGTGGTGGTGCCGGTCTTCGCCGGCCAGGGCTATTACACCGACACCCTGATCCCCCGGGCCATGGGGCTGGACGGCGCCGTCACCCGCCGGCCGGGGCGCCTCATCCGTTACACCGCCGCGGCCGGCGGCCATCCCCGCATCCCCGGGGTGATGGCCTGCCGCGCCTCGGGCACCGCGACGGCGGCCGGCATGGACCCGGCCGCCACCCGCCTGCTGCTGATCGCCCACGGCTCGTCGCGGCCGGGCGGCTCGGGCGCCACCCCGCGCGCCATCGCCGAAGCCATCGCCGCCATGAACCATTTCGCCGAGGTGGCGCTGGCCTTCCTCGAGCAGGAGCCGCTGGCCACCGGCTGGCGCGACCTGGTCGCCCCCGGCGCCGTGGTGGTGCTGCCGCTGCTGGTGGCCCAGGGCATGCACGCCAGCCAGGACATCCCGCCGCTGTTCGGCCTGACCGCCGGCCAGACCGGCCCGGTCACCGTCGATGGCCGCCGGGTGGTCCTGTCCGCCGGCCTGGGCGCCGAGCCCGAACTGGTGGAGATCGTCGCCGGCATGGTGACCGGCGCGCTGGCGGGGTGACCCCCATCGGCGCCAACCGAAGCCCCCTCCCCTCGTGCGCAGCGCGGGGGGAGGTCGGGAGGGGGGCCGGAGGAGCGCAGCGACGAGGGATGCATCCGCCGGCTGCGCCGTCGGCCCCCACCCCGACCCTCCCCCGGCAAGCCGGGGGAGGGAGCGTTATATAAGCGCCTATGGGGACGTTCGCTCCCCCGCTACTGCGCCGCCGCCGACTTCTCCAGGATGTAGCGCTGGAATTCCTGGCCCTTGGCGTAGCGCTTCTCCCACACGTACTCGAACATGGCGAGGAAGTGGAAGTTGCGGAAATAGCCGGGCATGCGCGCCACCTCGGCCTCCTCGCCCTTCTTGCCCTTGATCTCGGCCAGGGTCTCGGGGAAGAACTGGACGGTGGGGGTGAAGTTGACCCGGTACTTGCGCGCCAGCTCCTTCTCGGACATCACCTGCCCGTCGAAGTCGGTGACCTCGCGGTCGCCCCACAGATTGAGCTGAATGACCGCGAAATGGTCCTTCACGTAGGCGCGGATCTTGTCGTCGGCCAGGTTGACGGTGTGGACGTCGCGGCAATAGGGGCAGCCCTTCTGCTCCCAGATGATGGCGAGGCGCTTCTTGGCCTTGGTGGCGTCGGCCAGGTCCTCCTTGAGGTCGAGGAAGCTGTTGACGAACCACGGCTGCTTGTGCAGCCCGTCATCGCCCAGCTTGGCCTGGTACTTCTCGGCCGCGGCGGCCGGCAGCGCCGCCAGCAGCAGCGCGGCGAGGGCCAGAACGAATCGCTTCATGACCATCCTCCCTGTGATTTCTTATGGGGTGATATAGTGCCACCCCGTCATCTTGCGTTCGATGATTTCCGGAATGCCGGCGGTGACCACGGTGACGCCGGGCAGCAGGTCCTTCTCGGTCTTGCCGATGGTCTTCAGGGTGTTGCCGCAGGCGACGAATTCGACCTCGTAATCCTTCAGCGAGGCCACCCGCTCGGCCACCGGCGAGGACTCCTTCAGCAGCGCCCGCACGCCGGCGGCATAGGCGATGATCGCCACCTTGGCGTTGTCCTGGCCGTAGAAGTCGAGCACGTTGACCGCGTTGTAGAGCACGTTGTTGACGTGCCGGGGCTCGTCCGAGGTGAGCTGCAGCATCACCTTCCTGGGATTGTCCCAGCCGGGCTTGGGATCGGCGATCCTGGTATCGCCGGCCCGGGCGGGAAGCGCGGCGGCAAGGGCGATGGCGAGAACGGCAAACAGCACGCGCATGGCAGCACCCATCGTGTATGATGCCGCGATGATATAATCTTCCGGTTCACCCTGCTTCTGCTTTTTTGCCCCATGGACAGCCCCGCCCCTCCCTCGCGCATGCTCCAGGCCGGCTACGGCGCCGCCCTGTTCCTGGTCTCGGCCGCCGCCCTGGTGGTGGAGATCGTCGCCGGCCGCCTGATCGCGCCCTATGTGGGCATGAGCCTTTATACCTGGACCGCCATCATCTCGGTGGTGCTGGCCGGGCTGACCATCGGCCACTGGATCGGCGGCCGCCAGGCCGAGGCCGCCGCCGACCCCGCCTCGGCCCGCTTCCGCCTGGCCCTGGTGCTGGCCCTGGCGGCGCTGTCGACCCTGGCGGTGCTGCCGCTGATCCGGCTGGCGGCCAAGCCGCTGCTGGAGGGCGGGCTGCATCCGGTGGCGGCCATCGTCACCCTGGCGACGCTGCTGTTCCTGCCGCCCTCGCTGTTCGCCGGGGTGGTGTCGCCGGTGCTGACCAAGCTGGCGGTGGATTCCGACCGTCCCCATGCCGGGCGGGTGATCGGGCGGATGTACGCCCTGGGCGCCGCCGGCAGCATCCTCGGCACCCTGTCGGCCGGCTACCTGTTCATCTCGTGGATCGGCTCGACCGGCACCATCCTGATCGTGACCGCCATCTACGGCCTGCTCGCCGTGCTGTTCGCGGTCGGGTGCCGCCGCCGGCTGATCGCCGTCGCGGTGGCGGTCAATGCCGGAGCCGGCCTGCTGGTCCTGGCCGGCCGCCCGGTCGAGGCGTTCCGCACCCCCTGCACCGTCGAGAGCGATTACTACTGCCTGCGGGTCGCCGATTTCCGCCCCCAGAGCGGGCGCGAAAGCGCGGTGCTGGTGCTCGACCACCTCGGCCACGGCATGAACGACGCCGCCGAGCCCAGGCTGCTCTATTCCTCGTACCTGCAATTCGCCGACGAGCTGGCGCGGCGGCGCTTCGGCCGCGACGCGCTGTCGGCCTACTTCATCGGCGGCGGCGCCTTCACCCTGCCGCGCGCCTGGTCCGAGCGCTTCGGGCGCCCCCACCTGCACGTCGCCGAGATCGACCCGGCGGTGACCCGCATCGCCCGCGACCGGCTGTGGCTGAAGCCCGAGGCCAACGGCCTGGTGGTCGACCACCGCGACGCACGGGTGGCGCTGCAATCGCTGCCGCGCCAGCCCCAGTTCGACGTGGTGTTCGGCGACGCCTTCCACGACATCGGCATCCCGCCCCATCTGGTCACCGCCGAGTTCCACGCCGAGATCGCCGCCCGCCTGAAGCCCGGCGGCTTCTACGCCATCAACGTCATCGAGGCGCGCCACGACCCGAAATTCCTGTTCGCCCTGCTCAAGACCCTGTGGCGCGACTTCGCCGCCGTCGAGGTCTGGGTGGACGGCGACGAGATGAGCCAGGGCGAGCGGGTGACCTATCTGGTGGTCGCCTCGGACCGCCCCACCGAGGTGGCGCTGGTGCGGGCGTCGGACTTCCTGGACCGCCACTGGCTGCGCCTCCGGGACGATCAGGTGCGCGCCCGGGTGGGCGAGGCCGGGGTGCCGGTGCTGACCGACGACTTCTCGCCGGTCGACCGCCTGATGGCGCACGTGTTGCTGGCGCCCGAGGTGGGCGAGCGGTGAGCCGCCACATTCCCGCCACCTCTTTCGGCTAAAGCCCGCCCATGGACCTGCACCACCCCGAACTCACCTCCGCCGCCCTGGTGGCCCTGGCCGCCCTGGTCTGCGGCGTGATCATGAGCCGCCTGAAGCAGCCCGCCATCGTCGGCTACATCCTGGCCGGCGTGGTGCTGGGACCGGCCGGCTTCGGCCTGGTGAACAACCGCGACGCCATCGCCACCCTGGCCGAGTTCGGCGTGCTGATGCTGCTGTTCGTGGTCGGCATCGAGCTGGATCTCAGGCGCTTCCTCCAGGGCTGGCGGGTGGCGCTGGTGGTCACCGTGCTGCAGATCGCCGGCTCGGTGGGGGCGGCGCTGCTGTTCCGCCAGCTGCTGGGCTGGAGCTTCGGCCTGGCCATGGTGCTGGGCTTCGCGGTGGCGGTCTCGTCCACCGCCGTGGTCATCAAGATGCTGGAGAGCTCTGGCGACCTGGACAAGCCGGTGGGCCGCACCATCGTCGGCATCCTGATCGCCCAGGACATGGCGGTGGTGCCCATGATGCTGTTCCTGGGCAGCCTCGAGAAGAAGGGCATCCTGCCCATCGACGTCGCCCGGGTGGTGTTCTCGGTGGCCTTCCTGGCCGCCCTGTTCTGGCTGCTGGTCAAGGGCAAGCTGAAGGTGCCGGTGACCGAGCGGCTGGCCAAATCGACCGAGCTGGGGCCGCTGATGGCGCTGGCCTGGTGCTTCGGCGCCGCCGCCCTGTCGGGCCTGATGGACCTGTCGCCGGCCTACGGCGCCTTCCTGGCCGGGGTGGTGATCGGCAACTCGACCCAGCGCGAGACCATCCTGAAAAGCGCCGAGCCGGTGCAGGCGGTGCTGCTGATGGTGTTCTTCCTGTCCATCGGGCTGCTGCTGGATTTCCGCTTCATCTGGAAGCATCTGGGCCAGGTGCTGCTGCTGCTGCTGATGGTCACCCTGTTCAAGACCATCCTCAACGTCGCCGCGCTGCGGCTGCTGCGCCAGGACTGGACCTCGGCCTTCTTCGCCGGCGCCGCCTTGGCCCAGATCGGCGAATTCTCGTTCCTGCTGGCCGAGATCGGCAAGGCGGCCAAGCTCATCACCACCACCGAGACCAAGCTGGTGGTGGCGGTCACCGTGCTGTCGCTGGTGCTGTCGCCGTTCTGGCTGTTCACCATGCGCCGCCTGCACCGGGTCGCCGAGGACGGCGCCACCACCCTGCGCGGCCTGCTGGGTGCCGTCTATGGCCGCGAGGCGGGGGCGGTGGCGCGGCTGCTGGCCGCCCCGCGCAAGCTGCTGCCGCCCAGGAGACGAGCCGCCGATGCCTCCTGACCTCGCCTTCGAGACCCGGCTGGGCGGCGTGGTCTGCGGCATCGACGAGGTCGGGCGCGGCCCGCTGGCCGGACCGGTGGTGGCCGCCGCGGTGATCCTGGATTCCGCCACCGCGCCCGAGGGGCTGGACGATTCCAAGAAGCTGAGCGCCCGGCGGCGCGACGCGCTGGCCGAACGGGTGCTGGCCCGCTGCGCCGTCGGCCTGGGCCAGGCCAGCGTCGCCGAGATCGACGCCACCGATATCCTGAAGGCCACCTTCCTGGCCATGGCGCGGGCGCTGGCCGCCCTCGGCCGTCCGGTGGACCACGCCTTGGTGGACGGCAACCGCCCGCCGCCGCTGTCCTGCCCGGTCACCTGCGTGGTCGGCGGCGACGGCAAGTCGCTGTCCATCGCCGCCGCCTCGGTGGTGGCCAAGGTCCACCGCGACCGGCTGATGGCCGAGCTGGCGCGGGACTTCCCCGGCTATGGCTGGGAGCGCAACGCCGGCTACGGCACCGCCGAACACCTGGACGCCCTGCGCCGGCTCGGCCCGACCCCCCACCACCGGCGAAGCTTCGCCCCGGTGGCGCAGTTGTGTTTGCTATGACGGGTCGCGCCGCTCCGCGCCGATGAGAAGTTCGGTGACCTGGGCAAGCAGCCGGGGTGCCGCGTCGGCGACCGTCGTCCACAGGATGTCGTGATCGACGTCGAAATAGGCGTGCACGAGGCGATTGCGCATGCCGATGATCGCCGCCCAGGGCACATCCGGATGGTCGGCACGGGCCTCCGGACTTATTTTGGCGGCCGCCTCGCCAACCACCTGGATCGCATGCAGCAGGGCGAAGGTGAGCATCTCGTCGCCATCGAGATCCTCCCGGCACCGCCCCGAGGCAAAGCGGACAACCGCGTTCAGCGGATCGGCGATGTGGCGGAGACGGACGAGGTCATCGGGCCTCATACTGGACCTCCGCCGCCCCCACCACGTCGTCGCGGAAATAGCGGCTGAGGTCCTGAGGCGTGCGCAAATCGACCTTTCGCCCCCCCAGCAAGGGCGACAGTTCGATCTCGATCTCGGCCATGGTCAGCAGGCTCGGCCTGGCGGCGGGCTCGAATTCCACCAACAGATCGACGTCGCTGTCGGGGCTGGCCGTTCCCTTCAGCGCCGACCCGAACAGCGCCAGCCGCCGGATGAGGTGGCGGCGGCACAGATCGGCCAAGGCGGCATGGTCGGAGAAGACCCGGGTGGACATCGCAAGGCTCGTCTGGGTGGGAAACCGCAGTCGATGCCAGAATGGGCGGAAACCATCGGTCAATCAAGCGCAGGCGCGTTCTCACGCGCGGGCAAGCGCAGGCGCGTTCTCACGCGCGGGCAAGCGCAGGCGCGTTCTCACGCGCGGGCAAGCGCAGGCGCGTTCTCACGCGCTGGGCTGGACCACCTTGCAGTCCTTCTTGGCCTTGGCCAGGCGCTTGCAGGCGGCGAGGGCCTGGTCCTCGGTGAAGCCCGACAGGCGGGCGCGGTAGAGCGCCTTCTTGCCCGATCCCGCCTTATCGACGTCGATGGTGGCGCGGCTGACCAGGCCGCCCAGCTTCTTGGCCGCCGCGCTGGCCGCCTTGTGCGCCGGCTTGTAGGCCGAGAAGGCGCCCACCTGCACCGACCACGAATCCGGCTCGGCATCGCCGGCGCCGCGGGATTCGTCGTCCTGCGGACGGGCGGCGGCCATCACCACCTTGCCCTTGCGGTCCTGCGGCCCGGTCTTGGCCGAGGCGATCAGGCGGTCGAGGTCCTGGCGGTCCTCCTCCTCCACCTGGGCCGAGCGGATGTCGATGCCGCCCTTCAGGCGGGCGAAGCCCTTGTCCAGGTTTTGCGCCATCTGGCGGTCGCGCCAGCCGGCGGTGTCGCCGCCGAACACCACACCGACGATGCGCCTGCCGTCGCGCTTGGCCGAGGCGATGAGGTTGAAGCCCGAGGCGTTGATGTAGCCGGTCTTGATGCCGTCGGCGCCCTTGTAGCGCAGCATCAGGCGGTTGTGAGTGCTGATGGGCTGGCCCCGCCACTTGAACTGGCGGGTCGAGAAATAGTGGTAATGCTCGCCGTGGTCGCGGATCAGGGCGCGGCCCAGCCGGGCCTGGTCGCGCGGGGTCGAGATCTGGCCGGAATCGGGCAGGCCCGAGGCGTTGCGATAGGTGGTGGAACTCATGCCGAGCTGGCGCGCCTTGCGCGTCATCATCTCGGCGAACTCGTCCTCGCTGCCGCCCAGCGCCTCGGCCACCACCACGGCGACGTCGTTGGCCGACTTGGTGACCAGCGCCAGCACCGCGTCCTCGACCGCGATGCGGTCGCCCGGGCGCAGCGCCAGCTTGGACGGGGCCTGGGCGGCGGCGTGGGACGACACCGGCAGCATGGTGCGCAGGGACACCTTCCTGCTTTCGAGGGCGTCGAACAGCAGGTACAGCGTCATCACCTTGGTGAGGGAGGCCGGATAGGACTGGCGGTCGGGATTGACGGCGTGCAGCACGTCGCCGCTGTCGAAATCGACGACGATGGCGGCGTAGCGGCTTTCGCGCGGGGCCGCCTCGGCGGCCGGCGCGAATCCGGCGGCGGCGGCCGCGCAAACGAGAAGAGTAAGGACGAATCCAGCGAGGCCCCGGGTCGCGCGCACGTTCTCGACCTTCCGTTCGTTAGCCGACTTCGATTAGAGTAGCCACGCACGATAAAGAAATTGCAAAAGCGTGTCCAGTTTGCGCAGGCCCGTGGGCTGTGATTTTTCGGGGGCAGGCAGCGCTCGTGCGGGGTTCCAGAATATCCCGGCGGGCGGCGCGAAGGAGCCGGCGCGAATCCCTATGCCCGATGGAGCATGATCGATGTCCATGTCCCTATGGTTCTCGCGTATGACTGCAGTTGTGCTCGCCTTTTCGGCGCTGGCCGGATGCACATACCGGGGTGGCGACATCGGCGACCCGGCCGTCCGCAAGTTTCATTGGTATTCCTACCTGGAAGGCGAGGATATCCGCGCCAATTGCCAGGCCGGCACCCCCGACCGCTTCCGCGTGGTCTACACCGGACTCTATGACCAGCAGCTTAGGATGTACGAAGTTGATTCCCTCAGGCGGGTTCTGTCGGTGAAGGTGGTGGAACCGGGCGGCATGGGGCGGCTGTCCTTCGACGACCCGATGGCGCCGTCGCGGGCCCGCGAGGAGCGGGTGCAGCTGAACGAGGCCAGCTATCACGGGCTGGTCGCCGCCTTCGCCGCCAGCGGCGTGTTCGCGCCGCCGCCGGTGGGCCTGGAACTGCCGTCGCGGTCCTATCACTGGACCGCCGCCACCTGCCGGGGCGGGCGCTACGGCTTCACCGCCTGGAAGCACCCGTCGCCGGCCTTCGCCGCCATCACCTTCGACAAGGTCCTGTTCGGCCTGGACTTCACCGGAATCCCGGTGGCGGCGGCAGGGCCGGTGCCGTTCGATCCGCAACTGGAGGATCGGGCGAAGCGGCTGGAAACCACCACCTTCACCCTGAAGGTCGGCGAAAACGGCCTGGGCGGCTGGTAAGGGGGGACAGCATTACGCCTTTGTTGCACTGCACAAAGTCGTATTGACTCCGGGTCGGCATCTGCCTCATTATGCCTATGCTGCGCTGCAACATAGGCCCATGGGGGCGTATGAGGCGCTCCATTCCGACCGACGACAGAATCCAAGGAGTGCGTTCCCGATGACTACCGCGAAAGTGAAGGCCACCGCTTCGGCCGCCACCGCTTCGGCCGCCGCCGCGACCCCCGCCGCCGCGACCCCCACCGCCGCGACCCCCGCCGCCGCGACCCCCACCGCCGCGACTCGCGCCGCCGCCGCTCCGCTGGCCGCCACCGACGCCGCCAAGCACATCGAGCAGGCCGTGACCGCCGGCAAGGAAACCATCGAGCAGGCGGTGACCGTCAGCAAGGAGGCCGTCGAGCAGGTGGTCAAGGTGTCCCAGGACGTCGCCTCGAAGGGCTACGAAAAGGCCGTGGCCCTGACCAAGGACCAGGTCGAGAGCGCCGTGAAGGCGCAGACCCAGGCGTTCAAGTCCTACGAGGACGGCGTCGCCTCGGCCAAGGAGACCATGGATGCCGTGGTCAAGGCCGGCCAGGTGCTGACCAAGGGCCTGCAGGACATCGGCAAGACCGTCATCGGCCTGACCCAGGAGAGCATCGAGGAGAGCATGGCCGTCTCGAAGCAGCTGCTGGGCGCCAAGACCCTGCGCGAGCTGGTCGATCTGCAGACCTCGCTGGCCAAGGCCCAGATGGACCGCATGGTCACCGAGGGCACCCGCCTGACCGACATGTCGGTCAAGCTGGCCGAGGAGGCCCTGGCCCCGATCAACGCCCGCGTCAACGCCACCGTCGACAATTTCGTCAAGTCGGCGGCCTGACCGTATCCGACAAAAGTCGGCCCCCATGGCCCGGCGGAGGAATCCGCCGGGCCATTTGGCGTTTCGGGGGCGACGGGGTCCTTCCTCCGGGCCGTTTGGCATTGGCTGGACGATCTTTTTTCGGGCTCGACCATCGATCCCGCACGAGGCCCTTTTCGACAGGCGCTTCCGCCCAATATTATAGGCGTGTACCAGGGCCGAAACCCTTGCATGCGGATACCATGAGCGACCAACGAGACGACCGGCACAACGACGACGGCAACCAGACCGGCGTGGTCATCAAGACCAGGCCGAAGACGAAAAAGCCGTCCATGTACAAGGTGCTGATGCTGAACGACGACTACACCCCGATGGAGTTCGTCGTCCACGTGCTCGAACGGTTCTTCTCGAAATCCCGCGAGGAGGCGACGCGCATCATGCTGCACGTCCATACCCGCGGCGTCGGAATCTGCGGCGTGTACACATACGAGGTGGCGGAGACCAAGGTCACCCAGGTCATGGACCTGGCCCGGCAGAACCAGCATCCGCTGCAGTGCACCATCGAAAAGGATTAGCCCCGGAAGGAAGCCGCCCCATGCTGTCGCGTAACCTGGAGCAAAGCCTGCACCGAGCCCTGGCTTATGCCTCCGAACGCCGCCACGAATACGCGACGTTGGAACACCTGCTGCTGGCGTTGACCGAGGACCAGGATGCGGTCGCCGTTCTGCGGGCCTGCAACGTCGATCTCGACAAGCTGCGCCACGATCTGACCGAATTCGTCGACGGCTCGCTCGGTGACCTGGTCAATGCGCGCGGCGTCGAACCCAAGCCCACCGCCGGCTTCCAGCGGGTGGTCCAGCGCGCCGCCATCCACGTCCAGAGCTCGGGCCGCGAGGAGGTGACGGGCGCCAACGTCATCGTCGCCCTGTTCTCCGAGCGCGAGAGCCACGCCGTCTATTTCCTGCAACTGCAGGAGATGACCCGGCTGGATGCCGTCAACTACATCAGCCATGGCGTCGCCAAGGCCCCCGGCCGCAGCCAGAGCCGGCCGGTCCATGGCGCCGACGAGGAAGCACAGCCGGAGAAGGTGGTGAAGAAGGGCCAGGACGCGCTCAACGCCTATTGTGTCAACCTCAACAAGAAGGCGCTGCAGGGCAAGATCGACCCGCTGATCGGCCGCGAGCCCGAGATCGAGCGCACCATCCAGATCCTGTGCCGGCGGTCCAAGAACAACCCGCTTTACGTCGGCGACCCCGGCGTCGGCAAGACCGCCATCGCCGAAGGGCTGGCGCGGCGCATCGTCAAGGGCGAGGTCCCCGACGTCCTGAAGGGCGCCACCATCTTCTCGCTCGACATGGGCACCCTGCTGGCCGGCACCCGCTATCGCGGCGATTTCGAGGAGCGGCTGAAGGCGGTGGTGAACGAGCTGGAGAATTACGAGGGCGCCATCCTGTTCATCGACGAGATCCACACGGTGATCGGCGCCGGCGCCACCTCGGGCGGCTCCATGGACGCTTCGAACCTCTTGAAGCCGGCGCTGGCCTCGGGCTCGCTGCGCTGCATCGGCTCGACCACCTACAAGGAATTCCGCAACCACTTCGAGAAGGACCGCGCCCTGGTGCGGCGCTTCCAGAAGATCGACGTCAACGAGCCGTCGGTCGAGGATTCCATCAAGATTCTCAACGGCCTCAAGCCCTATTACGAAAGCCACCACCGGGTCCGCTACACCCCCGACGCCATCAAGGCCTCGGTCGAGCTGGCGGCCAAGTACATCACCGACCGCAAGCTGCCCGACAAGGCCATCGACGTCATCGACGAGGTCGGCGCGGCGCGCATGCTGCTGCCCGAATCCAAGCGCAGGAAGACGGTGACGGTGAAGGACGTCGAGGAGATCGTCGCCAAGATCGCCCGCATCCCCCCCAAGACCGTGTCGCTCAACGACATGGAGGCACTGAAGAACCTCGAGCGCGACCTCAAGACCCTGGTGTTCGGCCAGGACCGCGCCATCGAGGCGCTGGCCGGCGCCATCAAGCTGGCCCGGGCCGGCCTGCGCGAGCCCGAGAAGCCCATCGGCTGCTACCTGTTCTCGGGTCCCACCGGCGTCGGCAAGACCGAGGTGGCGCGCCAGCTCGCCCGCATCATGGGGATCGAGCTGACCCGCTTCGACATGTCGGAATACATGGAGCGGCACTCGGTGTCGCGCCTGATCGGCGCCCCGCCCGGCTATGTCGGCTTCGACCAGGGCGGCCTGCTCACCGACGCCATCGACCAGCATCCCCATTGCGTGCTGCTGCTGGACGAAATCGAAAAGGCCCATCCCGACCTCTTCAACATCCTGCTGCAGGTGATGGATCACGGCCGCCTGACCGACCACAACGGCAAGAACGTCGACTTCCGCAACGTCATCCTGATCATGACCACCAATGCCGGCGCCGCCGACATGGCGCGGCCGGCCATCGGCTTCGAGCGCGAAATGCGCGAGGGCGACGACCAGGAGGCGATCCAGCGCATGTTCACGCCGGAATTCCGCAACCGCCTGGACGCCACCATCGCCTTCGCCGGGCTGTCGCAGGAAATCGTCGCCCAGGTGGTGGACAAGTTCGTCATGCAGCTGGAGACCCAGCTGGGCGACCGCGACGTCGCCATCGAACTGACCGAGGCCGCCCGCGCCTGGCTGGCCAAGCGCGGCTACGACCGCCAGTTCGGCGCCCGCCCGCTGTCCCGCGTCATCCAGGAGCACATCAAGAAGCCGCTGGCCGAGGAACTGCTGTTCGGCAAGCTGGCCAAGGGCGGCATCGTCAAGGTCGATGTCGCCGACAACAAGCTGGTGTTCGACATCGTCGAAGGCCCGGGCAAGGACGAGAAGGTGGCGGAGCTGGTGGACTGAGCGGCCGCCACTCCGGAATCTTGACATCGCTCCGTCATCGGTGGATAATGGGCACGTAGAAAAGACGGAGGGTATGGGCAGTCGCCCGCAGTCAGTCTCTAGTGAACCGGCACCTCGTCAAGCTTCACCCGAAGCCGCGAAACCGGTCAGGAGGATGCAGACGGCATGACGCCGCCGGGTTACAGTAAGGATGCCGCCTAATATGGCATCTGCGACTTTAACATCACTGACTCTCTACTGTCGGCCCTGAGCCGAATACATGGGCCGCGCGGCCCGAACCCAAAACCCCGCGATGAGCGCTGATCCGCCCGCGGGGTTTGGTGTGTCTGGGGACCGTGGTAATCCTGTCTCGTCAGAACCGCCGGGGGAATAACCACAGAGACACAGAGAAGGATGTTTTTTTCCTCTGTGCCTTCTTCGTGCCCTTCGTGTCTTCGTGGTGAATCCATTTTTTCACACCCCCAGTCGCGGACACGCTGTCGGTGCACCCCTGGGTCCCCGCCTGCGCGGGGACGACGGGTATTGGGCGCGACGAGGTATCACCCCGTCAGAACCCGCCGGGGGATTAACCACAGAGACACAGAGGAGTCACAGAGAAGGATGTTTTTTCTCTGTGCCTTCTTCGTGCCCTTCGTGTCTTCGTGGTGAACCTATTCCTACCCCCCCTTATTCCGGCCGCTGCGATTGCTGCGGCATCTGGCGGCCCCCTTGGCGGCGCATTTCGTCGGCGGTGATGCGGCCGTCCTTGTCGGCATCCATGGCGTCGAACATGGCGGTGCGCTTGGCGTCCAGCTCGGCGCGGGTGATGGTGCCGTCCTTGTTGGCGTCCATGGCGTCGAAATAGGCGCCGCGCCGCTGCTGGGCGCCGGCCAGGAATTCCTCGCGGGTGACCGAACCGTCCTTGTCGATATCCATGCGGGCGAAGCGGTCGTCGGCGCCCTGATGGGCGGCCAGGAATTCCTGGCGGTTGACGGCGCCGTCGCCATCCTTGTCCATGCTGCGCAGCCCCATGGCGGGACTCTGGCGGGGCGGCTGATCGGCCACGTAGGCAGGGCCGCGGTCGGGCGGCAGCGTCTGCGCGCCGGCGGTATTGGCAGCGGCGAGGACGAGCGCGGCGGCGAGCGGGAAAGCGAAGCGCATGTCGGTCTCCGGGACAATGGGAGGGTTAGCCGGTAAATGGCGCCGGTGCGCCCTTTGTTCCCATGCGCAATGCTCCTATACTGCCCGCCATGTCGTCCTCCCCCACCAGCCGCATCATGGTTCCGCACGTGCCCGTCCTGGCGGTGGGGGTGCGGGGCGCGGTGCTGCTCGACACCGATGGCGAGTTCCATCGCCTGACCCTGGCCCAGGCGGCGGCGCGGGCGCGCGAGTCCTCGCCGCTGCTGTGCCACGCGCCCTCGGTAGTGGCGCGGCTGGGGGCCGAGCATTTCCCCGCCCTCGACCTGCTCGAGCTGTTCGCCTTCGTCCGCCCCGCCCGTTTCTGCCTGCCGACCCCGCGCGGGGTGGCCGAGGCGCTGGGCCTGGCGCGCCCTGCCGACCTCGAGGACGAGGCCGAAGCCTTGCTGCGGGCCACCCGCATGCTGCTGGAGGAACTGGCCGCCCGCACCAACGGCGACACCGCGCGGCGCGCCGCCGACACCCGCTCGGTGGCCTGGGCCATGGCGCGGGCCGGCTGGGGCTGGGGCACGGCGGTGCTGGCGGCGCTGGGGGTGACGGGCGACACCCCGCGCGGCACCGGCCTGCGGGTGTGGGAGCGCCTGCCGGAATGGTCCGAGCACGCCCCCGAGCCGCCGCCCGGCAGCATCCCGGTCGATCCTGCCGAGGCCCGCGCCCGGCTGGCCCGTTTGCTGGGCGCCGGGGCCGAGCAGCGCCCCTCGCAGGCCGACTACGCCTCGGCGGCAGCCGCCGCGTTCCAGCCGCGCGAGGTGGCCGGCGAGCCGCGGCTGGTGCTGGCCGAGGCCGGCACCGGCACCGGCAAGACCCTGGGCTACATCGCCCCGGCCAGCCTGTGGGCCGAGAAGAACGGCGCCCCGGTGTGGATCTCGACCTTCACCCGCAACCTGCAGCGCCAATTGGACGGAGAGCTCGACCGGCTGTACCCCGACCCGGCCGAGAAGGCGCGCAAGGTGGTGGTGCGCAAGGGACGCGAGAACTATCTGTGCCTGCTGAACCTGGAGGAACAGGTGGCCCGCGCCCGCCCCGTCGACGCCGTCGCCTCGGGGCTGATGGCGCGCTGGGTGCTGGCGACGCGGGACGGCGACATGGTCGGCGGCGACTTCCCCGGCTGGCTGGGCGA
This sequence comes from Magnetospirillum sp. UT-4, assembly GCF_902729435.1. Taxonomy (GTDB): domain Bacteria; phylum Pseudomonadota; class Alphaproteobacteria; order Rhodospirillales; family Magnetospirillaceae; genus Magnetospirillum. The sequence continues at coordinate 63,533 of NZ_LR746523.1, read as the reverse complement.
CATCATCGGCCGCGCCCGCTCGCTGGGACTGGCCGACCGCCGCGGCGAGTGCATCTATTCCGCCTGCCCGCATTATTCCCGCTGCTTCATCGAGCGGGCGGTGCGCCGGGCCCGCCGCGCCGACATCGTGGTGGCCAACCATGCCCTGGTGATGATGCAGGCGGCACTGGGCGGCCTCGACGACGGCAGCATGCCGACCCGCTACGTCTTCGACGAGGGCCACCACGTCTTCGAGGCGGCCGACAACGCCTTCTCCGCCCACCTCACCGGCATCGAGGCGGCCGAGATGCGGCGCTGGCTTCTGGGGGCCGAGGGCGAGGGCACCCGCTCGCGCGCCCGCGGGCTCAAGCGCCGGGCCGAGGACCTGGTCGGCCTGGCCGCCGAGGCGCCCGAGGCCCTGGACGCGGTGCTGGCCGCCGCCGCCGCCCTACCCGGGCCGGGCTGGCAGAACCGAATCGCCGATGGCCAGCCGGCGACCATCGCCGAGCAGTTCCTGGCTTTGGTCCGCCGCCAGGTCTATGCCCGTGCCCAAGGCTCGGACTCACCCTACAGTCTGGAAGCCGAATGCCGCCCGCTGCCCGAGGCCATGGCTCCGGCGGCGGCCGAACTAGGACGCGCCCTCGGGCGGCTGGGGGCGCCGCTGCAGGTGCTGGTGCGCAGCCTGGTCAAGGCCCTGGACGACGAGGCGGCCGAGTTGGACAGCGCCACCCGCTCGCGCATCGAGGGCCTGGCCCGCTCCATCGAGCGCCGCGCGCTGCTGCCGCTGCAGGGGTGGACGGGGATGCTGGAGGAACTGGTTCAAAACGAGGGCGCGGGCAGTGGGGTTGGCGGGGCGGCCGCTGCCCGCGCCCAGAAATTTGTGGATTGGTTCGCCGTCGATCGCATCGACGGCCGCGACATCGATGTCGGCATGCACCGCCACTGGATCGACCCCACCCTGCCCTTCGCCAAGGCCGTGGCCGAGCCGGCGCATGGGCTGCTGGTCACCTCGGCCACCCTGCGCGACGGCTCGGGCGAGGTCGAGGCCGACTGGCGGGCGGCGGAGCGGCGCACCGGCGCCGTCCACCTCGCCGCCCCGGCGGTGCGCGCCGCGCTGGCCTCGCCCTTCGACTACCCGGCCCAGACCCGGGTGCTGGTGGTGTCGGACGTGCGCAAGGACGACCTCGCCCAGGTCGCCGCCGCCTATCGCGAGCTGTTCCTGGCCGCCCGCGGCGGCGCCCTCGGGCTGTTCACCGCCATCTCGCGGCTGAAGGCGGTCTACAAGCGCATCGCCGGGCCGCTGGACGAGGCCGGCCTGCCGCTGCTGGCCCAGCACGTGGACGGGCTCGACACCACCACCCTGGTCGACATCTTCCGCGCCGAGGAGGAAACCTGCCTGCTGGGCACCGACGCGGTCAGGGACGGCGTCGACGTGCCCGGCCGCTCGCTGCGCCTGATCGTCTTCGACCGGGTGCCGTGGCCGCGCCCCGACCTGCTGCACAAGGCGCGGCGCGCCGCCTTCGGCGCCAAGGCCTATGACGACATGATCACCCGTCTGCGCCTGAAGCAGGCCTTCGGCCGCCTGGTCCGCCGGGCCGGCGACCACGGGGTGTTCGTGCTGCTCGATCCGATGATGCCGTCCCGCCTGCACGGCGCCTTCCCCGAGGGCGTGGCGGTGCAGAAGGTCGGGCTGGCCGAGGCGGTCCGGGTGACGGGGGAGTTTCTGGGCGCCCCTCCCGCCCCTGGCTGGCCGGAGGAAGGCCAGGGTGGGGGCTGAGGTCGTGCCCCCTCCCCGTCGGGCCGCCCAACAGGATGCCGAAAAATGCCAATACGGGGCGGTTCGACCTTTTATCGTCATGCCCGGACTTGATCCACGGCTGTCCGGTTTAAATTTCGGCTGGGGTGAGGGCGGCGCGCGTCGGCGCGCCCAAGACCTGGAGAAACCAGCGCTTTCGCTGTCGCGAAGCGCACCTCGCGGCGCGCACCCTCTCCCTCCCGTCGCTGTCGCGACGGGCCCCTCCCTCTCCCGCAAGCGGGCGAGGGTAATCCTGTCTACTTCGGCCAGCGTCANCCCCCTCGCCCGCTTGCGGGAGAGGGGGGCGAGCGCCAGCGAGCCGGGGTGAGGGCGGCGCGCGTCGGCGCGCCCAAGACCTGGAGAAACCAGCGCTTTCGCTGTCGCGAAGCGCACCTCGCGGCGCGCACCCTCTCCCTCCCGTCGCTGTCGCGACGGGCCCCTCCCTCTCCCGCAAGCGGGCGAGGGTAATCCTGTCTACTTCGGCCAGCGTCACCCTGGACGCAGCCGTCACCAAGGGCTCCAGAAGGCAATCCGAAAACTAAACCGGAAAGCCGTGGGTCAAGCTCGGGCATGACGAAGGGGGCAAGCAATAAGCCGTCGTCCCCGCGGCCCGCGGATGGGGGCCGGAATGCCCTCGGTCAGGTCGTAGGGGCTACCCCACCATCGCCGCCGAAGCCATCCGGTCCTCGGCCTTCTTGGCTTCCTTCTTGAGGCCAGCGATCAGCTGGCTGACCTCGTCCACCGTGTGCGCGCCGCGGCCGGGCCGCAGTTGCACCACCGCCGCCGACACCGACATCAGCGGGAAGCGGGTGGGGTTGCCCTGGCGGTCCTGGCCCGAGATGTAGCCGCGCAGCCGGGTCTCGTCGTCGTAGAAGCTTTCCACGTCGCGGCGGAAGGTGGCGATGATGCGGCGCACGCTCTCGACCGCCAGGTCGAAGTCGCGCTGGCGGTAGCCGCCGAAGAAGTCGTCGCCGCCGATATGGGCGGGAAAGCAGGTCTCGCAGGCCAACTCGCGGGCCAGCAGCTCGGCGAACATCAGGATGGCGCGGTCGCCCAGGCGGAAGCCGTACTTGTCGTTGAACGGCTTGAAGTTGTCGAAGTCGAAATAGGCCAGGGTGTAGTGGGTGTCGGTGTCGGCCAGGGCGCCGGCCACGTAGTCGTGGATCAGGTTGTTGCCGGGCAGCTTGGTCAGCGGGTTCTGGTCGCGGGCGGCGGCCAGGTTCTTCTCGTTGATGACCCGCAGCAGCGAGTGGGCCGACAGGAAGCCCACATACTTCATGTTGTCGACGATGATGATCCCTTCCGAGTTCTCCACCGCCGAATAGGCCTGCAGGATGTGCTCGGCCTTGGTGTTGATGTCGGCCATCGGGCAGCGGGTGGTGAAGTCCCGCAGCTTGCGGCCGATGATCTTGTTGCTGATGAGGTCCTTGCCGAACGGCGAGTAGGTGTATTCCTTGAGCTCGCGGTCGCGCACGATGCCCACCGGTTCGCCGGCGCTGTCCACCACCGGGAAGAAGGTCGAGGACTTGTCGGAGCGGAAGCGTTCGAACACGTCCTCCATGCGGCTGCCCAGCACGATGGGCACCACATAGGCGATCTGGTCGCCGATCAGCTTCTGGTCCGACACCGTCACGCGGCGCTCGCTGCGGGCCAGCGCCTCGACGTCGCCGTAGCTGGCGCGCAAGGCGCCCACCTCGGTGGCCGGGGCCTGGATCAGGAAGCCCTGGGCGAGGTCGCAGCCGACCTCCTTGCAGACGAAGAATTCCCGCTCGGTCTCGATGCCCTCGGCGATCACCACCACACCCAGCAGGTGGGCCAGGTTGACGATCTGGGACAGGAACAGCCGCTTCTTGGAATCGGTGGCGATGCCGGCGATGAAGAAGCGATCGACCTTCACGAATTCCGGCGCGGCGTGGTAGAGCAGCCGCAATCCCGAATGGCCGGTGCCCTGGTCGTCGACGGCGAGCTTGAAGCTGCCGCGCCGGTGCGGTGCCAGCGGGCCGTCGGCGGCCGCCGTGTGCGACAGCGGATCGTGCTCGGCCAGTTCGAACACCACCGCCGCCTCTTCGACGCCGTACCGCTCGATCATGCTCCGCATCCTCCCCACCAGGCCGGCATCCCACGAGCGGCCGTCGAGGTTGAGGAACAGCTTGGACTGGCGCCAGGTCTCGAGGCCGACGAACTTGGCCAGCGCCATCTCGTGCGCCTTGGCCTCGACCTCGGCCAGCACCCCGGCGGCATGCGCTTCCGCCAGCAGGGCCGAGGCGTTGGCGAAACCGGCCGCCTCGACGTCGCGCAGCAGCGCCTCGAAGCCGTAGCAGGCGCCGGTATGGAAATGCACGATCGGCTGCAACGCCACGTCCAGCCGCGCCAGCACCTGTGCCCAGCGCCCGTCGGCGGGTTGCGGCTCGGGCTGCGGCGTGGGGGGCTGCGCGGCACGCCCGTCCGCCAAGCCAAGGCCCTTGCGCAGCGAATGATTGAAGTTGATCATGCTGGAACGAACTTCCCCAGGAAGCAGCCCCGGGTCCTCCGGGACTGGCGTAGGTTCCAACGCCGGGCCAGGGGAAGTCAACGCACGCACCATGACGGCAACAAAAAATTCACCGGCGATTCCGGCCCGCGATTTCGGATCGCCCCACCGGCAAAAGGGTTTTACCCGCTTGACCGAACGGGGCATGATTTAACCATGTCAAGCGTGGCGCATCCCATCCACCTGCCGGCCGGCCTGGCCGACGATCTCGACCTGATCGCCGAGATGACGGCGGACTTCGCCCGCTCGCGCGACATCGAGGAGACGCTGCGGGTCGGCCTCGAACACATCGCCCGGCGCATGGAGGCCGAGGCGGCGTCGCTGTTCCTGGTCGATCCCGGGAGCGGCGAGCTGGTCTGCCACGCCTGCTTCGGCCCCACCGACGTCACCGGCCTCAGGCTGCCCCCCGGCAAGGGCATCGTCTGGCGCGCCGTCGATTCCAACACGCCGCAGCTGGTCGAGAACACCGAGACCGACCCCGATTTCGCCGCCCAGGTGGACAAGAACACCGGCTTCCGCACCCGTTCCATCCTGTGCGCGCCGCTGGCGGTCCGCGACGAGAAGCTGGGCGCCATCGAGCTGTTCAACAAGCGGGTGCACGATAGCTTCGACAAGGATGACCGGCGCATCCTGCTGGCCCTGGCGGCCTCGGCGGCGCTGGCGGTGATCAACGCCCGCCAGGCCGCCGCCATGGCCGAGCAGGAGGCGTTCCGGCGCGAGCTGGCGCTGGCCGCCGACATCCAGCGGGCCATGCTGCCGCCGGCCCGCGACCCGGACTTCCCCATCCACGGCGTCAACCTGCCGGCCCGCGGCGTGTCGGGCGATTTCTTCGACGTGATCGAGCTGGACGGCGACCGCGTCGCCTTCGCCATCGCCGACGTGTCGGGCAAGGGCATGAACGCGTCGCTGCTGATGGCCAAGACCGCCAGCCTGTTCCGCTGCCTGGCCAAGCGGCTGGACGGGCCGGGGGCGCTGCTGGTGGCCATCGATTCCGAGTTGGCCGAGACCGGCTCGGCCGGCATGTTCGTCACCATGGCGGCGGGCGTGCTGGAGCGGGCCAGCGGCCGCGTCACCATCGCCATCGCCGGGCACGAGCCGCCGCTGCTGGTCACCCCGTCCGGCATCCGCCGCATCGAGGGCCTGCTGCCGCCCTTGGGCATCCTGCCCGAGCTGTTCTGCGACGGCTGCCCCGAAACGGTGCTCGACCTGGAGGGCGGGGCTCTCTATCTGTTCACCGACGGACTGACCGAGGCGCACGAGGAGAGCCGCATGCTGGGCAGCGAGGGGGTGGAGACGCTGGTGCTGCGCCACCGCGACCTGCCAGCGGCCGAGCGCCTGGAGGCGGTGATCGCCGACGTCGCCCGCGACGGCCTGATGCTGGAGGACGACCTCACCATGCTGGTGGTGGAGGACCGCCGGTGACGCTGCCCGCCCTCGACCGCCTGTTCCCGGCCCGGCCCGAGCGGCTGTGCGACATTCGCCACGCGGTGGCGGAAACCGCATCCCACCTGGGATGCTCGGACGAGACGGTGCAGGATGTGGTGCTGGCGGTGGACGAGGCCTGCCAGAACATCATCCGCCACGCCTATGGCGGCGCTCCCGGCGACATCGTGGTCCAATTGGGGCGCGACGACCACCGGCTGGTGGTCCGCCTGATCGATTTCGCGCCGCCGGTGGACGTCGCCAAGGTCTGCCCGCGCCCGCTGGACGAACTGCGCCCCGGCGGGCTGGGCACCCACTTCATCCGCGAGGTGATGGACGAGGTGGATTTCGTCACGCCGCCGGCCGGGGCCGGCAACATGCTGCAGATGGTCAAACGGATCGAAGAGCCATGAACGTCGATACCAGGGAAATGAACGGGTGGGTGGTGGTGACGCTGGCCGGCGAGGTCGATCTCCAGCATTCGCCCACGGTGCGCAAGCACCTGATGGAGCTGATGTTCGAACGCCGCGACGTGGCGGTGGACCTGTCCGGGGTGGTCTATATCGACTCGTCGGGCATCGCCAGCCTGGTCGAGGCCTACCAGATGGCGCGCAAGGGCGGCAACAAGCTGGTCCTGGCGCCCATCAGCCAGTCGGCCATGCGGGTGCTGCAGCTGGCGCGGCTGGACAAGGTGTTCGCCATCGCCGACAGCCTGGACGCGGCGATGGCGGGCTAGGCGGATGCCGGCGGCCCGCGCCCTCGACCTGCTCGACCGCCTGGGGCGCGCCACCTTGCGCGGCGTGGCGGAGCTGGGCTTCGCCGCCACCCTGCTGGGCCAATCCCTGTACTGGCTGGTCATGGGCCGCGCCCGCAAGCAGCCGGTGCGCCTTGCCCCCATCGCGGCGCAGGCCATGGATATCGGCATCGCCGCGCTGCCCATCATCACCGTGCTGTCGGCCACCATCGGCCTGATGCTGGCCATCCAGGGCATCTACACGCTGAAGACCTTCGGCGCCGAAAGCCGGGTGACCCTGGGCATCGCGCTGTCCACCGTGCGCGAATTCTCGCCGCTGATCACCGGCATCCTGGTGGCCGGGCGCTCCGGCTCGGCGCTGGCGGCGCGGCTGGGCACCATGCGCATCAACCAGGAGATCGATTCGCTCACCGTCATGGGCATCTCGCCGGTGCGCTTCCTGGTGGTGCCGCCGCTGGTGGCCATGATGGTGCTGATGCCGCTGCTCACCCTGTGGGCCGATCTGGTGGCGCTGTTCGCCGCCGGGATCTACGTCGCCGCCGAGCTGCAGACCAGCCTGGCCGCCTATGCCGACGAGGTGATCTCGCTGCTGAAGGTCAACGACCTGATGCACGGCCTGGCCAAAAGCGCCATCTTCGCCGTGCTGGTGACCATCGTCGGGGTGGTCAACGGCGCCTCGGTCTCGGGCGGCGCCGAGGGCGTCGGGCGGATGACCACCCGTTCGGTGGTGCACGCCATCTCGGCCATCGTCATCACCGACATGATCTTCGCCTTCCTGGTCACGCGCTGACATGACCCAGGTCCTTGCCCTTCCCCGCGCCGTCCCGCCGGTGCTGGCACTGGGGGCCTTCCTCAAGAACACCGTCTGCGTCGCCAAGGGATGCCAGGCGTGGATGTCGCCGGTCCACGGCGATCTCGGCACGCCCGAGTCCATCGCCGCCTTCGAGGCCTCGGTGGAGGCGATGGTGGCCGGGCTGGGCGCGGTGCCGGTGCGGGTGGCGCACGACCTCCACCCCGACTTCCATTCCACCCGCTTCGCCCAGTCCCTCGACCTGCCTGCCGTGGCGGTGCAGCACCACCACGCCCATGCCGCCGCCATCGCCGCCGAGCACGGCCATGCCGGCCCCGTCCTGGGGCTGTCGCTGGACGGCTTCGGCCTGGGTCCGGGTAACCAGAGCTGGGGCGGCGAGCTGCTGTATTGCGACGGCCCCGCCTACCGCCGCCTCGGGCATCTCGCATTGCTGGCCCAGCCGGGCGGCGACGTGGCGGCGCGCGAGCCCTGGCGCATGGCCGCCGCCGCCCTGCACCGGCTGGGCCGCGGGATCGAGATCGCCGGACGCTGGCCCGACTACGCCGCCGCCGCGCGGCTGGAGACGATCCTCGACAAGGGCCTGAACTGCCCCGCCACCTCGTCGGCCGGGCGGCTGTTCGACGCCGCCTGCGGCCTGCTGGGCATCCACCCCAGGGCGGCGTTCGAGGGCCAGGCGCCGATGGCGCTGGAAGCGATGGTGACCAAGCCCACGATCATGGCCGGCGGCTGGACGCTGGCCGACGGCATACTCGACTTCGCGCCGCTGCTGGAGGCTCTGGCCGGTTGCGCCGAGGCCGCCGACGGTGCCAATCTCTTCCACGGCACCCTGGTGGCCGGACTGGCCGAGTGGTGCGCCTGGGCGGCCGAGGCGACCGATTGTCCGGTGGTGGCGCTGGGCGGCGGTTGCTTCCTCAACCGGGTGCTGTCGAACGGGCTGGTGGCGGCGCTGGAAGCCCGCCTCCTGCGCCCGTTGACCGCCATCAAGGTGTCGCCGGGCGATGCCGGGTTGTCCTTGGGCCAGGCCTGGATCGCCGGCCAGGTGGAGTGAAGAAGAGATGTGCCTTGCGCTGCCCTCGCTGGTGACCGAAATGCTGGATGACGACCAGGCCCGCGTCGAGCTGGGCGGCGTGTCGAAGACCATCTCGCTGGCCCTGGTCTCCGACATCGCGCCGGGCGACTACGTCATCGTCCATGTCGGCTATGCGCTCAGCAAGGTCGATCCTGCCGAGGCCGAAAAAACTCTCGCGCTGTGGGCCGAGATGCAGGCCAGTGCATGAAATACATCGATGAGTTTCGCGATGGCGAAATCGCCCGCCGCCTCGCCGCCGCCATCGCCGCCGAGGCCGATCCGGGACGCGACTATCACCTGATGGAATTCTGCGGCGGCCACACCCACGCCATCTCGCGCTATGGGCTGGAAGACCTGCTGCCGGCCAATGTGCGCATGGTGCACGGGCCGGGCTGCCCGGTCTGCGTGCTGCCCATCGGCCGCCTCGACGCCGCCTTGTGGCTGGCCCGCCAGCCCGGAGTCATCCTGTGCACCTATGGCGACATGCTGCGGGTGCCGGGCTCGAAGCGGGTGTCGCTGCTGAAGGCCAAGGCCGAGGGCTCGGACATCCGCATGGTCTATTCCACCATGGACGCGCTGAAGCTGGCCGAGGCCAACCCTGAGCGCCAGGTGGTGTTCTTCGCCATCGGCTTCGAGACCACCACGCCGCCCACCGCCGTCGCCATCAGACAGGCCGAAGCCCGGGGGCTGGCCAATTTCTCGGTGTTCTGCAACCACGTGCTGACCCCATCGGCGATCACCCAGATCCTGGATTCCCCCGAGGTGCGCGAGCTGGGCACGGTGACGCTGGACGGCTTCATCGGCCCCGCCCACGTCTCCACCATCATCGGCTCGCAGCCCTACGAATACTTCGCCGAGGAATACGCCAAGCCGGTGGTCATCGCCGGCTTCGAGCCCCTCGACGTGATGCAGGCGGTGCGCATGCTGGTGGCCCAGGTCAATGACGGCCGCCACCAGGTCGAGAACGAATTCTCCCGCGCCGTCACCCGCCACGGCAACGAGAAGGCCAAGGCCCTGGTGGCCGAGGTGTTCGAGCTGCGGAAAAGCTTCGAATGGCGCGGCCTGGGCGTGGTCCCCTATTCCGCCCTGCGCATCAAGGAGGCCTATGGCCGCTTCGACGCCGAACGGCGCTGGGACGTGCCCCAGGATTCCCCCCCCGACACCAAGGCCTGCGAGTGCGGCGCCATCCTGCGCGGGGTCAAGAAACCGGCCGACTGCAAGCTGTTCGGCACCGTCTGCACGCCCGAGAACCCCATGGGCAGCTGCATGGTCTCGGCCGAGGGCGCCTGCGCCGCCCACTGGACCTATGGGAGGTTCCGGGATGCCTGAGATCAGCCGCTTCCTGGGCATGATCATATCCATGTACTACGACGACCATGCGCCGCCGCATTTCCACGTCCGCTATGGCGAGCGCGAGGCGGTGATCCGCATTGAGGACCTTGCCTGCACCCGGGGCGACCTGTCGCCAAGAGCCATGGGGCTTGTGATAGAATGGGCCGCACTCCACCGGAATGAGTTGATGGAGGACTGGCGCTTGGCCCGCCAGGAGAAGCCGCTGAACAAGATTGCGCCGTTGGAGTGAGCCATGGACAGAGACGTGGTGGACGTGACCAGGACCGGTGAGTACCGGCTGCGTTTGAAGTTCCAGGACGGCACCGTGGGCGAGTTGGACTTCGCCGGCTTCCTGTCGTTCAGCGGCGTGTTCGCCCCGCTCAAGGACCCCGCCGAGTTCGCCAAGGTGCGGGTCGATCCGGAACTGGGCACCGTGGTGTGGCCCAACGGTGCCGACCTCGATCCCTATGTCCTGTATTCCCGCGTCACCGGCGCGCCGCTTCCCGGCCAGGCCTGAATGACCCTGCCCCGCCGCGCCCATCCCCGCCCGCTGGACATCGCCTCGGGCCGCGTCGATCTCACCCATGGCGGCGGCGGCCGCGCCATGGCGCAGTTGGTGGACGAGCTGTTCGTCGCCGCCTTCGACAACGAGGCGCTGAACCAAAGGAACGACCAGGCCGCCTTCGACGTGCCGGGCGGGCGCATGGTGATGACCACCGACGGCTACGTCATCAGCCCGCTGTTCTTCCCCGGCGGCGACATCGGGTCGCTGGCGGTGCACGGCACCGTCAACGACGTCGCCATGGCCGGGGCGGTGCCGCTGTCGCTGTCGGCCGGCTTCATCATCGAGGAAGGCTTCCCGCTGGCCGATCTGAAGCGCATCGTCGAGTCCATGGCGGCGGCCTCGAAGCAGGCCGGCGTGCCGGTGGTCACCGGCGACACCAAGGTGGTGGAAAAGGGCAAGGGCGACGGCCTGTTCATCACCACCGCCGGCATCGGGATGGTGCCGCCGGGGGTGGAGATTTCCGGCGACCGGGCACGCCCCGGCGATGCCATCCTGATCTCGGGCACCATGGGCGACCACGGCGTGGCGGTGATGAGCCAGCGCGAATCCCTGGGCTTCGAGTCCGACATCCTGTCCGATTCGGCGGCGCTGCACACCCTGGTCGCCGCCATGGTGGCCGAGCGGCCGGGCATGCGGGTGCTGCGCGACCCCACCCGCGGCGGCCTGGCCGCCACCCTGAACGAGATCGCGGGGCAATCGGGGGTCGGCATGCTGATCGAGGAAGCCAAGGTGCCGGTTCGGGCCGCGGTGCGCGGCGCCTGCGAGCTGCTGGGCCTCGACCCGCTGTACGTCGCCAACGAGGGCAAGCTGATCTGCATCTGCCCGCCCGAGGACGCCGAGGCGCTGCTGGCGGTGATGCGCGCCCACCCGCTGGGCGCGGATGCGGCGCGCATCGGCACCTGCGATGCCGATCCCCACCACTTCGTGCGCATGACGACGGCCATGGGCGGCACCCGGGTGGTCGACTGGCTGGCCGGCGAGCAGCTGCCGCGGATTTGTTAGGGCACCATGCGAATATTGCTCCTCGCCCATTCCTTCAATTCCCTGACCCAGCGCCTGTGGGTGGAGCTGACCGAGGCCGGGCATCAGGTGTCGCTGGAATTCGACGTCAACGATGCCGTCACCATCCAGGCGGTGGCGCTGGCGCGGCCCGACATCATCATCGCCCCGTTCCTCAAGCGCGCCATCCCCGAGGCGGTGTGGCGTCACCACACCTGCCTGGTGGTGCATCCCGGCCCCGTCGGCGATCGCGGCCCGGCGGCGCTGGACTGGGCCATCCTGACCGGCGCGACGGAATGGGGCGTGACCGTGCTGCAGGCCGAGGCCGAGATGGATGCCGGCCCGGTCTGGGCCAGCCGGTCCTTCCCCATGCGCGCCGCCACCAAGTCCAGCCTGTACCGCAACGAGGTGACCGAGGCGGCGGTGGCGGCGGTGTTCGAGGCGCTGGACGGCGCCGCGCCGCGCCGCCCCGACACCACCACCTGGCGCCCTTCCATGCCCCAGGCCACGCGCGCCATCGACTGGGCGGCCGACGACAGCGCCACCGTGCTGCGCAAACTGTTCGCGTCGGACGGCACGCCGGGGGTGCGCGACGGCGCGTTCTTCCTGCACGACGCCGCCCCGGCCGAGGGGCTGGAGGGGCCGCCCGGGGCCTGGATCGCGCGGCAGGGCGGCCGGCTGGCGCGGGCCACCCGTGACGGCGCGGTATGGATCGGGCATCTGCGCGCCGCCGGGGCCGGGTCCCTGAAGCTGCCCGCCGCGTCGGTGCTGCCCGGGGCCGCCGACCTGCCGGAACGCCCCGGCCGCCACGACATTTCCTATGACGAACGCGACGGCGTCGGCTACCTGCACTTCCCCTTCCACAACGGCGCCATGAGCACCGATCAGTGCCTGGCCCTGCGCGACGCCTTCGTGGCCGCCGCCGCCCGGCCGACCCGGGTGATCTGCCTGATGGGCGGCCCCGATTTCTGGTCCAACGGCATCCACCTCGCCACCATCGAGGCGGCCGACAGCCCGGCCGAGGAATCCTGGCGCACCATCGAGGCCATGAACGAGCTGTGCCGGGCCATCATCGCCTGCACCAGCCACCTGACCATCGCCGCCATGGCCGGCAATGCCGGGGCCGGCGGGGTGTTCATGGCGCTGGCCGCCGACGTGGTGATGGCGCGAGCTGGCGTGGTGCTCAATCCCCATTACAAGGGCATGGGCAACCTGTACGGCTCGGAATACTGGACCTATGTGCTGCCGCGGCGCTGCGGGCCGGAACGGGCCGAGGCGGTGGTGCAGGCCCGCCTGCCCATGGGCACCGCCGAGGCCTTGCGGCTGGGCCTGGTCGATGAAGCCTTCGGCACCTCGGTGGGCGATTTCCGCGCCGCCGCCGCCGCCCGCGCCGCCGCCCTGGCCGCCGATCCCGCCCTGCCCGACCGCCTGGAGGCCAAGCGCCAGGCCCGGCGCGCCGACGAGGCGGCCAAGCCGCTGGAGGCCTACCGCGCCGAGGAGATGGCGCGCATGCGCCTCAACTTCTTCGGCTTCGACCCCAGCTACCACGTGGCGCGCTACAACTTCATCCGCAAGGTGCCGAAGTCGCGCACGCCGCTTTACCTGGCGCGGCATCGGGGCGCCTAGAGCCGGATGCTATCAGGTTGAATCGCGAGGCGATCCAACCTGATAGCTGAATCCGCCTCTAAATCAATAAATTAGAGTGCGATTCAGACATTAGGTCGGCGCACCCCGTGCGCCGACCTAATGTCATCGCGCTCTAACAGGCTGCGGAAAAACCCCTGTTTTTCTTTCGTCATTCCCGCGAAGGCGGGAATCCATGCCTCAGCACACAATATATTGCGGCCAGAACGCCATATTGCCCCTGCATGGACCCCCGCCTTCGCGGGGGTGACGGATCAGAGGGTGGCAAGCAGAGTATTTCCGCACCCTGTTA
>NZ_LR746523.1:0-50237 GCF_902729435.1 Magnetospirillum sp. UT-4 | reverse complement strand
AGCAGGCTGCGGAAAAACCCCTGTTTTTCTTTCGTCATTCCCGCGAAGGCGGGAATCCATGCCTCAGCACACAATATATTGCGGCCAGAACGCCATATTGCCCCTGCATGGACCCCCGCCTTCGCGGGGGTGACGGATCAGAGGGTGGCAAGCAGAGTATTTCCGCACCCTGTTAAGCCTCAGGTGGACAGGTGGCATACCTGGCCGACATGAAGTTTATGTGACGACATTTTCAGCATCGGTGTATCCTGCCCGGATATCGCGCAGATTGGGACTGAGGGGTCATCATGCGGATATCGTCCTGGGCCGCCCTGCTGGGCAGCGTCGTCGTCGTCTGTATTCTCGCCGTCGGCGCCGTCGGAATGGCGGCCTTGTCGGACCTGAAGGTGGGGGGGCCTCTGTACCAGCGCATCGTGCTGGGCAAGGACCTGGTCGCCGACATCCTGCCGCCGCCGGAATACATCATCGAATCCTACCTGGAAGCGACGCTGGCGCTGAACGACCCGTCGATGGTGGCGGCGCGGCGCGGCCGCATCGCCCAGTTGCGCAAGGAATACGACGACCGCCACGCCTTCTGGCTGGACTCGCCATTGCCGCCGGCCCTGCGCGACAAACTGGTGAAGGATGCCCACGCCCCGGCCCTGGCGTTCTACGCCGAGGTCGAGGCGACGCTGCTGCCCGCTTTGGCCGCCGGCGACATCGAGGCGGCGCGGCGCTCCTACGGCGCGGTCAGTGCCGCCTATGCCGGCCACCGCGCGGTGATCGACGAGATCGTCGCCGATGCCAACGCCATGAACAGCGCCACCGAGGCCGAGGCGGCCGCCGACGATTCGCGCTACGTGCGGCTGGTGTGGATGGTCTCCGCCCTGGCCCTGGCGCTGGTCCTGGGCACCGTGGCCGCCGTGCTGCGCGGCATGATCCGGCCGCTGGCCACCATGACGGCGGTGATGAAGAGGCTGGCCGGCGGCGACCTCGCCGTCGACGTCCCGTCCGCCCACCGCCGCGACGAGATCGGCGAAATGGCCGCCGCCGTGGCGGTGTTCAAGGACAACGCCATCGCCAACGACACCCTGCACCGCCGCCAGGAGGAGACCCGCGCCCAGGCCGAAGCCGACAAGCGCGCCGCCCTCAAAGCCATGGCCGACACCGTCGAGATCGAGACCCGCGCCGCGGTCCAGGCGGTCGCCGAGCGCACCGGCCACATGGCCGCCAATGCCGCCGCCATGGCCAAGGCGGCGCAGTCGGTCAGCGACAACAGCCAGAACGTCGCCGCCGCCGCGTCGCAGGCGCTGGCCAACGCCCAGACGGTGGCCGCCGCGTCGGAGCAATTGTCCGCCTCCATCGGCGAAATCGCCGGGCAGATCGACATCGCCCGCTCGGCCACCGGCGAGGCGGTGGACGCCTCGGCCCGGGCGACCGAAACCATCCAGCGCCTGTCCGGCGCGGTCGGGCGCATCGGCGAGTTCACCGCCCTGATCCAGACCATCGCCGCCCAGACCAACCTGCTGGCCCTGAACGCCACCATCGAGGCGGCGCGGGCCGGCGACGCCGGCAAGGGCTTCGCCGTGGTGGCCGGCGAGGTCAAGGGACTGGCCACCCAGACATCGAAGGCCACCGAGGAGATCTCGGCCCAGATCGCGGAGATCCAGTCCACCACCACCCAGGTGGTGGATGCCGTGCGCGCCATTTCGGGCGCCATCCACGGGGTCGAGACCGTCTCGGCCGCCGTCGCCGCCGCCATCGAGGAGCAGGGCGCGGCCACCGGCGAGATCGCCCGCAACGTGGTGCAGACCTCGGATGCCGCCCGCGAGGTGGCCGAGCGCATCGAGACGGTCTCGAGCGAGGCGTCCAGCACCGGCCGCCAGGCCGAGGAAGTCAACGCCGATTCCACCCTGGTCGCCACCAGCGTGACCGAACTCGGCCAGGCCATCATCCGTGTGGTGCGCACCGCGACTACGGATGTGGATCGCCGCGATTCGCCGCGCGGCCCGAGGACATGAACATCGCCGGCTGGGATTTCCACGGACTGAAGACCAAGCCCAGGCGCTTCCCCTGCCACGTCAGCGGCGTTGACGCCGGAAATGGCGGTCCGCCTGGGTCGCTTCTGCGGCAACGGCCCCGGCCTTTGGCTGCGGATGCAGCAGGCGCACGATCTGTGGAAGGCCGAGGAGAACCTGAAGGACCAGCTCGGCTCCATCCCGTGCCACGCCGCCATGTGACCGCCATCGCGGCGGCGACCACCCCCTAACCACACTGGTTGATTCCTTTCCACCACTTCAGCGAAGATGGCGGTGCCCCCCGGGACGGAGTGCCCCTTGACCTCGTTGCCCATCATCCTGGTCATCGACGACGAGAAGCAGTCGCAGGAGGCGCTGCGGCGGGTGCTGGGCGACGAGTTCCGCGTGCTCACCGCCTCCAGCGCCGCCGAGGCCGAGGACCTGCTGGGCCAGGAGATGGTCCATGCCATCCTGTGCGACCAGCGCATGCCGGGCACCCAGGGGGTCGATTTCCTGAAGACGGTGCGCGAGCGCTGGCCCGATCCGGTGCGCATGATCATCTCGGCCTATACCGCGTCCGAGGACATCATCGCCGGCATCAACGAGGCCGGCATCTACCGCTACATCACCAAGCCGTGGGAACCCGACGGGCTGATCGCCATCGTGCGCGAGGCGCTGGACGTGTGGCGGCTGCAGCACGCCTCGGCGCAGGCCTCGCTGGACCTCAAGGTGGCCCCGGCCGCCCTCGAATCGGCGGTGGCGAGAAAGACCGGCCAGCTGCGCCAGGCCCACCATTTCGACCGCATCGTCCACGCCCCCGGCTCGCCCCTGGCCGACATCATCGAGCTGGCGCGCAGGGGCGCGGCCTATGACATCTCGGTGCTGCTGACCGGAGAATCGGGCACCGGCAAGGAGCTGCTGGCCCGCGCCATCCACTATTCGTCGCCGCGCGGGTCGCAGCCCTTCGTGGTCGAGAATTGCGGCGCCCTGCCCGACCAGCTGCTGGAATCCGAGCTGTTCGGCTGCAAGAAGGGCGCCTTCACCGGCGCCTACGAGGACCGCATCGGCCTGTTCGAGCAGGCCAATGGCGGCACCATCTTCCTCGACGAGATCGGCGAGACCTCGCCGGCCTTCCAGGTCAAGCTGCTGCGCGTGCTGCAGGAGGGCGAGATCCGGCCGCTGGGGGCGCGCCTCACCCGCAAGGTGGACGTGCGGGTCATCGCCGCCACCAACCGCGCCCTCGAGGACGAGGTGCGCGAGAAGCACTTCCGCCGCGACCTCTATTACCGCCTCGCCGCCTTCCCCATCCACATCCCGCCGCTGCGCGAGCGGCCCATGGACGTCGCCCCCCTGGCCGAGCGGCTGCTGGCCGACACGGCGAAAAGCTTCGGCAAGCGCATCCGCGGCTTCTCGCCCGGGGCGACGGCGCTGCTGGCCGGGCACGACTGGCCGGGCAACGTGCGCGAACTGGCCAACGAGATCCAGCGCATGGTCGCCCTGGCCGACGGCGCCACCATCGAACCCGCGCTGATCAGCCCGCGCCTGCGCGGGCGCGGCGATCTGCCGGCCGATGTGCCGGCCGGCGGGAGAGGCCAGCTCAGGGACCGGGTCGAGGCGCTGGAGGCCGAGGTGATCGCCGACGCGCTGTCGCGCCTGGGCGGCAACATCAGCCGCGTCGCCGCCGAACTGGGCCTGACCCGGGTCGGCCTGCGCTCGAAGATGCGCCGCTACGGGCTGGAGCGGGAGGGATGAGCCCCTCCTCCTCCGAGCATGAGTTCGGCCCCGCCCAGGAAGCCGCCTGGATCGAGGTGGTGCGCAAGATGGAGGAGGTCTATTCCGACCTCATCCAGTACGAGGTCGAGCTGGAGGAGAAGAATTCGGCGCTGGAGGAGGCGCAGCGCTTCATCACCTCGGTGCTGTCCTCGATCTCGGACATCCTGGTGGTGTGCGACCCCAGGGGCCGCATCCAGCAGGTCAACCTGGCCTTCCTCAAGCTCACCGACTTCCCCGAGATCGACCTGCTCGGCCATCCCCTGGGCGACGTCCTGGCCGAGGAGGTCGGGCGCCTGTGCCACTGGATCGAGGCGGGCAGCGCCAGCGACCGCGAAGTGCGCTTCCGCCATGCCGGCGGCGGCGCCACCGAACCGGTGGCCCTGACCTGCGCCACCTTGTTCGACCATCGCGGCCTGCCCGCCGGCATGGTGCTGACCGGGCGCCCGGTGGGCGAGCTCCGCCGCGCCTACGAGGCGCTGAAGCAGGCCCAGGCCCAGCTGGTGCAGCAGGAGAAGATGGCCTCGCTGGGCCGCCTGATCGCCGGCGTCGCCCACGAGCTCAACAACCCCATCAGCTTCATCGTCGGCAATGTCCATGTGCTGGAGCGCTACCGCGACCGCCTGGAGACCTACCTGGCGGCGGTTCATGCCGGCTCCCCCGATACCGGCGCCCTGCGCGCGTCGCTGCGCATCGACGCCCTGATGGCCGATCTGCCGGGGCTGGTCGACGGAACACGCGAGGGCGCCGGCCGGGTCGCCGACATCGTCAAATCCCTGAAGCGGCTGTCCTTCTCGGCCCCCGGCGAGGCCGCCACCGTCGAGCTGGCGGCGGTGGTCGCCAACGCCCTGCAATGGACCGCCAAGGGACGCGCCACCGCCGCCGCCATCGTCGCCGATATCCCGGCGGGGCTGGCCGTGCGCGGCCAGGCCGGACAGATCCATCAGGTCCTGGCCAACCTGATCGAGAACGCGCTGGACGCCGTCGAGGAGGTCTCCGACCCGCGCGTCGCGGTGACCGGGTGGAACGACGGGATGCAGACCATGCTGGCCGTCGCCGACAACGGCCCCGGCATCCCCGAGGCCAACCTGCTCAAGGTCTTCGACCCCTTCTTCACCACCAAACCGGTCAACCGCGGCACCGGCCTGGGCCTGTGGATCAGCTACGGCATCGCGCGCGACCACGGCGGCGACCTGGCCGCCGCCAACCGCCCCGAAGGCGGCGCCGTGTTCACCCTGGCACTGCCGGCGGGATAGGCGATACCGTCGCCCTCGGCCGCCACAGACAGATTGCCCTCGCCCGTCTGCGGGACATTTGCGAAATCCGGGCCAGGGACGCCTCATCCTGAGGAGACCGCGCCAGCGGTCGCCTCGAAGGACGAGGGCGTCCTCGGGCATAGTTTCGCAAAGGTCCCGCAGGCGGGCGAGGGGGACGCGACGAAAGTGGGACCGGCGCTCGCCTCGCCCGCCCCAGCGCACAAAACCCTATCCCGCAGTATGGGCTTTGTCCGCCAGGGCGCAGAAACCCTCATGCTTATGCACATTGGCGACCTTTGCCCGACATCGGCATGATGTAAGCATGGGGCGTTGGCCCAAAAGGAGGCTGACCATGAGCATGTTCTTCAAGCAGATTCTGGTGGCCATCGGCCCGGGCGCGGTCAATGCCATGCTGGGGTTCCTGGCCTTCGGCTGAGGCGGTCGGCTACATCCGCTCCAGGACGTCCTGCTTGCGCCGCTCGTAATCCTCGGCGGTGATCAGGCCTTCGTCCAGCGCCGATTTCAGCTGGCGCAGCCGTTCCAGGCCGGACACTTCGCCCGCCGCCCCGGCATCGGTGCGGCGTCGGCGCTCGGCGACGAAGCGCCCATAGGCCATGTCCTCGTGCAGGATATGGCGAACCAGCCATTCCGAGACGAATTCCGAGAGTTCACGGACCAGCACGCGGCGCTCGTCGTCGGCGAAGCGGTTGATGATGTTGTCCAGCGCCACGAAGATGTTGCCGTGGTTGCGCTGGTGGTCGCGCAGTCCGGGATAGCCGATGGAGCGCAGGTACCGCTCCTCGTTGGCGAAGTGCTCGTAGGTGTAGTCGATGATGGCGTCGATGGTGGCCTGGGAATCGATGGCCGGGTCCTCGGCGCTGCGCCACAGCAGAAGCGCAAGGTCGAACAGCCGCCGGTGCTGTCCGTCCATTTCGGAATTGCCGACACTGAGGTCGGCGGTCCATTGGCGAGGCACGTGTCCTTCCCGCGCTAAAACTTCGACCATCCCAGCCGACCCCATCCCTATGGATTATACCTCACCTTTGGGCGGATGCGGAGATGTTCCGACGGGTCGAGCAGGGCAATCGGGTGGCGGGAAATGGGGCCGCCAACGGGTCATCACCCCCGAGAGGGGCACTGACGTGCTTCCGCCGCCTGTCGATCATCGACAGCCGTTCGTGGCGCTGAACTCTATGAAATACGCACCGGGCGAGGTGCCCAAGACTCGGCGCCCTGCCACAACGGACCGGAAGGGCGGGCTTCAGATCAAGATATCCAGATAGGTCCCGCGCCGGGCGTTGCGGTCGAGCTGGTCGAGGGGAAAGTCGGCCGGCAGCACCCGCTGTCCCGGCGGCCCGCCGATGGCGCCGCGATGGGGGGCGTGCCTGGCGCTGCCCGCAGTGTCGGGCGTGCCCAGTCCGCCCAGCGCCTGGCGGATGATGTCGAGGCCGGCCGGTCTGGCGCCGGTGGCGGAGATGCGGGTGTCGTCAGCCATGGCCGGAATCCTAGCACGACCGCGATTCCCGGGCCAAGGGGGAGGGTGCTTCAAACCCTCAGGCAAATCACCGAAGTGGAAAAATTCTAATTCGTATTGACGCGGGCAACTGGTAGGACCATATTACCGGCAGCTAATACACCACGGAGCCAACCATGCCTGAGATCGTCGTCAACGGAGAAACCATCCCGGTCAGCGAGGCCGGCTGGCTCGAGGACACCAAGACCTGGAACGAGGACATCGCCAAGGCCATCGCCGAGCGCGAAAGCGTCCAGATGTCCCAGGCGCACTGGGATGTCGTCCGCGAGGCCCGCGCCTACTACGAGGAATACGGGATCTGCGCCGAGCCGCGCGTCTTCGCCAAGTTGATGAAGGAAAAGTACGGAGCGGAGCGCTCCAGCCAGCAATACATCTACGAGCTGTTTCCTTATGGCCTGATCAAGCAGGGCAACAAGATCGCCGGCCTTCCCCGGCCCAAGGGCTGTTCGTGATTGTGGTCGGGGGCATTTTTACTTGCCCCCGATTCCCGCTTCGGGCTTAATGGCCGGCATGGACAGCCCCATCGCCCAGCCGGCAGCCGCCCTGGCACGACCGCGCGACCTCGCCAGCCATTTCATGGAATGCGGGGCGCTGAACACCAATCTGTCGCTGGCCCCGGGTGAGCGCCTGGTGATCACCGACGACCTGCTGGACGGCACCGTCGGCGACATGGCCGCCATGTCCATGGCCGCCATCGTCGCCCGCGACGCCATGGTCGCCCGCGCCGCCATCCTGCCGCTGGGCATCGCCGCCAGCAAGGTCAAGAACAAGGACCGCGCCAAGTACGAGCGCCTGTTCGCGCTGATCGAGGAAACCGCCTTCGATTCCGGCGCCCGCGAATCGGCCGAGGCGCTGATCCATGCCAGCTTCCGCGAAAACCAGATCAAGGAACTGGCGGCCGAGCTGGGCGGCACCGTCGGCCCCGCCCGCCAGCGCTACCGTGCCTTTCTGGAAGTGGTCAAGCTGCTGGCCGAACGCAAGATTTCCGAGCCGCTGTTCCTCGAGGAGTTCCTCGACTTCACCCGCGCCGTGGCCGGCAAGCTGGATTTCGGCATCTACGCCCTGTGCATCGACCGCATGTTCGTCTCGGAACGCATCCCGGTGATGGTCAAGGTCTCGCTGCTGCGCGAGATCTGCAAGTATCCGCCGCTGGTGCGCAAGGAGCTGATCACCAACCTGCTGTCCTCGCCCAAGGTCGAGCCCGAGCTGATCCGCTTCGCCCGGCAGGAGGTGGCCGGCATGCTGACCCGCGACCAGTTGACCGAGATCTTCCTGTTCACCACCTTGAAGCTGGCCTGGGCGGCGCAGCGTCAGGGTCCGGCGACCCGACTCCACAGCTGATACCGCCATGAAAGCCGTTCTCTGCCCCGCCTTCGGCGCTCCGCTGGAGGTGGCCGACATCGATACCCCGCGTCCCGGACCCGGCCAGGTCCGCATCCAGGTCGCGGCGGCCGGCGTCAACTTCGCCGATTCCCTGCTGATCGCCGGCACGTACCAGGAAAAGCTGGCGCCGCCGCTGGTGCCGGGCCTCGAGCTGGCCGGTACGGTGGCCGAACTGGGCGATGGCGTCGCCGGACTGGCGGTCGGCGACCGGGTGATGGCCACGGTGTCGGGCGGCGCCTTCGCCGAGCAGGCGGTGGCCGACCTCACCGACGTGCACCGGCTGCCCGACGGGCTGGATTTCGTCACCGCCGCCGGCTTCCCGGTGGCCTACGGCACCTCGCACATGGCGCTGACCGCCAAGGCCGGCCTGAAGGCGGGCGAGACCCTGCTGGTGCATGGCGCCGCCGGCGGCGTCGGCCTGACCGCGGTCGAGGTCGGCGCCGCAATGGGCGCCACCGTCATCGCCACCGCCGGCGGGCCGGACAAGGTCAAGGTGGCGCTGGACCACGGCGCCCATCACGGCATCGACTACAAGTCCGAAGATATCCGCGAGCGGGTCAAGGCGCTGACCGGCGGGCGCGGCGCCGACGTGGTCTACGACCCGGTGGGCGGCTCGGTGTTCGATGCCTCCTTGCGCTGCATCGCCCCCGATGGCCGCATCCTGGTGATCGGCTTCGCCTCGGGCACGGTGCCGCAGATTCCGGCCAACATCCTGCTGGTCAAGAACGTCACGATCATCGGCTATTGGTGGGGCGCCTACCGCAAGCTCGACCCCGCCCGCGTCCGCGCCAGCATGGCCGAGGCGCTGGCCTGGTGGGCCGACGGCCGTCTGAGGCCCCACGTCTCCGCCACCCTGCCCCTGGCCGAGGCGGCCCGGGCGCTGGCGATGCTCAAGGACCGCAGCGCCACCGGAAAGGTGGTGCTGACGGTGGGGTGAGCTTTCCCACGCTCCCCTCCCCTTGATGGGGAGGGGTTGGGGGTGGGGTGAAGCCGCATAAACCAGCATCGACGCGGTTCCCCCCCACCCAACCCTCCCCCGCGTGCGAAGCACGCATTGTCGGAAGGCGGGCTTCGCCCGCAAGGGGGGAGGGAGTTTTTTCTCTACGCCGCCCGCACGTCCTTGATGAAGCCATCGACCTGGGTCGCCAGGTCGGTGGCGACGCCCTTCAGGTGGTCGGCGGCGCTGGTGACCTGGTCGGCCATCAGCTTGGTTTCCTCGGCGGCGCCGGCCACCGAGGCGACGTTCTCGGCGGCGGTGCCGGTGCCGGCGGCGGCCTGTTCGGCGGCGCGGGCGATCTCGCCGGTGGCGGCGCCCTGTTCCTCCACCGCCGCGGCGATGGCCGACGACACCTCGTTGATCTGCTCGATGGTGCCGGCGATGGCCTGGATGGCGTCCACCGCCGAGCGGGTCTCGGCCTGGATGGCGGCGACCTGGGTGGTGATCTCCTCGGTCGCCTTGCCGGTCTGGTTGGCCAGGCTCTTGACCTCGTTGGCGACCACGGCGAAGCCCTTGCCGGCGTCGCCGGCTCGCGCCGCCTCGATGGTGGCGTTCAGCGCCAGCAGGTTGGTCTGGCTGGCGATCTGGCTGATCAGGTTGACCACCTCGCCGATGCGGCCGGCCGCCTCGGCCAGGCTGCGCACCATGCGGTCGGTGTCGGCCGCCTGCCGCACCGCCGCGCTGGAGATGCCGGCGGCGTGCGACACCTGACGGCTGATCTCCTGCACCGAGGCCGAGAGTTCCTGGGCCGCCGCCGAGACCGCCTCGACGTTGCCGCTGACCTGGCCGGTCATGGCGGTGACGGTGCCGGCCTGGTTCATGGTCTGCTGGGCGTTGGCCGACAGGGTCTGGGAATTGCCGAGCAGGCTGTCGGCGGACAGGCCGATCAACTCGACGATGCCCTGCACCCGGTCCTGCAGGCTGCCCGCCACCCGCGCGAGGTCGGCGCGGCGGCGCTCCTCGGCCTGGGCGTCCAGCTCGCTCTTCTCCAGCGCGGCGTAGGCCAGCTTGGCCTTCATGGCGCGCAGCAGGGCGGTGGTGCGGCGGAACTCGCCCACCGGCTCGTCGGGGATGGCGGCGGCGAAGTCGCCGCGGGCGATGGTGTCGAAGCTGGCCTCGAGCCGGCCCAACGGCCCGCTCAGGCGCCGCGCCGCCTGTGCCGCCAGCACCACGCCGGCCAGCAATGCCGCCCCCATCAGCGCCCAGCCGGCGCCGTGAATGCCGAATTCCGCCAGGACGCCGCCGGCCGCCATCAGCGCCAGCGGCAGCGTCATCGCCATCACCATGGCGCCGGTCACGCTGCCGAACCAGTCGCCGAGGCGGGCGCCCAATCCGGTGCCGACCGCCCGGCCCTCGCGGATGGCCAGGCCGCCCGCCTTGCCCTCGCGGAACAGGGCATAGGCGCGCTCGGCCGCCGCCACCTGCTCGCGCGACGGCTTGCTGCGGATGGAGATGTAGCCGGCGACCTGGCCGTTCTCCACATAGGGGGTGACGTTGGCCCGCACCCAGTAATGGTCGCCGTTCTTCGCCCGGTTCTTGACGAAGCCTTCCCACGGCTTGCCCGCCTTGATGGTGGCCCACAGGTCGGCGAAGGCCTCCTTGGGCATGTGGGGGTGGCGCACCAGATTGTGGGCGGCGCCCATCAGCTCGTCCTCGGCGAAGCCGCTGATCTGCTGGAAAGCCTTGTTGACGAAACTGATCCGGCCCCCCGTATCGGTGCGCGAAACCAGTAATGTGTCGTCCTCGAGCACGATTTCGCGATTGGTGATCGGACCGTTGTCCCGCATGATGTTTTCGCCTTTGTCTAGGGTCCCCATACCTTATGGGTAATTGGATAGCCCGAAGGACAGGATCAATCCAGCGCCAAGAATAAAGTTTAGCGGCGCGCTGCGATATATCGCCATAGGTCCCGCGTCCCGGCCGGCACGATTGACAGAGGCGGTCTCCTGGGCCATGACCAAGTATATCGTGAGAGGGGAGGAGGAAGCCATGACCGCCGTCCGGACCGTCGCCACCACGCCGTTCGAGGGCCAGAAGCCCGGCACCTCGGGCCTGCGCAAGAAGGTCAGGGTGTTCCGCCAGCCCCACTACCTGGAGAACTTCGTCCAGGCCATCTTCGACTCCATCGGCGAGGTCGCGGGCAAGACCCTGGTGCTGGGCGGCGACGGCCGCTTCCACAATCGCGCCGCCTGCCAGACCATCCTCAAGATGGCCGCCGCCGCCGGCTTCGCCAAGGTGATGGTGGGGCAGGGCGGCATCCTGTCGACCCCGGCCGCCTCGTGCGTCATCCGCAAGTACCGGACCTTCGGCGGCATCATCCTGTCGGCCAGCCACAATCCCGGCGGCGAGGACGAGGATTTCGGCATCAAGTACAACATTCCGGCCGGCGGCCCGGCGCCGGAGGCGGTGACCGAGGCGATCTTCGCCCGCACCGCCGCGATCCGCGACTACCGTATCCTCGAGGCCGCCGACATCGACCTCGACGCGGTGGGCACCAGGCAGCTGGGACCGATGGCGGTGGAGGTGTTCGATCCGGTCGCCGACTATGCCGAGCTGATGGACCGCCTGTTCGACTTCGCCGCCATCCGCGCCCTGTTCGCCGGCGGTTTCCGCATGAAGTTCGACGCCATGCACGCGGTCACCGGACCCTATGCCACCGCCATCCTGGAGGGGATGCTGGGGGCGCCGGCCGGCACCGTGATGAACGGCATCCCGCGTGAGGATTTCGGCGGCGGCCATCCCGACCCCAACCTGGTCCATGCCCACGAGCTGGTGGAGATCCTGTTCGGCGAGGGCGCCCCCGATTTCGGCGCCGCCTCGGACGGCGACGGCGACCGCAACATGGTGCTGGGGCGGAATTTCTACGTCACCCCCTCGGACAGCCTGGCGGTGCTGGCCGCCAACGCCACCCTGTGCCCCGGCTACGCGGGCGGCCTGAAGGGCATCGCCCGCTCGATGCCGACCTCGGCCGCCGCCGATCGGGTGGCGGAGGCGCTGGGCATCCCGGCGTTCGAGACCCCGACGGGCTGGAAGTTCTTCGGCACCCTGCTCGACGCCGGCCTGGCCACCCTGTGCGGCGAGGAAAGCTTCGGCACCGGCTCGGACCACGTGCGCGAGAAGGACGGGCTGTGGGCGGTGCTGATGTGGCTGAACGTGCTGGCGGCGCGCCGCGAGCCGGTGGCCGACATCGTCCGCGCGCACTGGGCCAAATTCGGCCGCAACGTCTATTCCCGCCACGATTACGAAGGCATCGACTCGGCCGCCGCCAACGGCCTGATGGACCATCTGCGCGGCCTCGACCTGAAGGGCAAGCGGCTGGGCGCCTACACCGTCGCCTTCAGCGACGACTTCGCCTACACCGACCCGGTGGACGGCAGCGTCTCGACGAAGCAGGGCATCCGCATCGTCTTCGAGGACGGCTCGCGCGTGGTCTTCCGCCTGTCCGGCACCGGCACCGAGGGGGCGACGCTGCGCGTCTATATCGAACAGTACGAGCCCGATCCGGCCAGGCATCACCTTGACCCGCAGGACGCCCTGGCCGACCTGATCGCCATCGCCCGCGAGGTGGCGCAGATCGAGGCCCGCACCGGGCGGGCGGAGCCGACGGTGATTACCTGAGGTTTGCCTATCCGTAGCCTCATCCTGAGCCTGCGCGGCAGGCGTCTCGAAGGATGGGGCGGGCCAAGACCAGCGTGCCGCGGGCCTCGTCCTTCGAGACGGCCCTGAAGGGCCTCCTCAGGATGAGGCCCGAACCCGAACTGTTCGTACAAGGACCCGTCATGACCCACACCTTCCACCCCACCATCCTGCGCGAATACGACATCCGCGGCATCGTCGGCGAGACGCTGTCCGCCACCGATGCCTTCGCCATCGGCAAGGCCTTCGGCACCAGGGTGCGCCGGGCCGGCGGCTCGGTGGTGTGCGTCGGCTGGGACGGCCGGCTGTCCTCGCCCGAGCTGGCGGCGGCGCTGGTCGATGGCCTGACCGCCACCGGCTGCACCGTGCGCAAGGTCGGGCGCGGCCCCACCCCCATGCTCTATTTCGCCACCAAGGTGCGCGAGGCGGACGGCGGCATCATGGTGACCGGCAGCCACAACCCGCCCAGCCACAACGGCTTCAAGCTGGTGTTCCGCGGCAAGCCGTTCTTCGGCCCCGACATCGCCGATCTGGGCCGCATCGCCGCCGCCGGCGATTTCGAGCAGGGCGAGGGCCGCTTCCTCGACGACGACATCCGCGAGGAATACGCCGACCGCCTGGCCCTGGACTACGACGGCAAGCGGCCGCTGCGGGTGGTGTGGGATTGCGGCAACGGCGCCGCCGGCGAGATCGTGGCCCTGCTGACCGGGCGCCTGCCCGGCACCCACACGGTGCTGTTCGGCGACATCGACGGCACCTTTCCCAACCACCACCCCGACCCCACCGAGCCGCACAACCTCAGGCATCTGCAGGACGAGGTGCTGCTGGGCCACGCCGATGTGGGCGTGGCGTTCGACGGCGACGGCGACCGCATCGGCATCATCGACAACGAGGGCTCCATCCTGTGGGGCGACCAGATCCTGGTGATCCTGGCCGAGGATCTGCTGAAGTCGCACCCCGGCGCCTCGATCATCGCCGACGTCAAGGCGTCCAAGGTGTTCTTCGACGAGGTGGCGCGCATGGGCGGCCATCCCATCATGGGCCGTACCGGGCATTCGCTGATCAAGACCCAGATGGCCGAGACCGGCGCCCCGCTGGCCGGCGAGATGAGCGGCCACATCTTCTTCGCCGACCGCTATTTCGGCTTCGACGACGCGCTCTATGCCGCCATCCGGCTGCTCGGCATCGTCGGGCGCTGGGAGAAGATGACCCTGGCGCGGCGCAAGGAGAAGCTGCCGCACATGGTCAACACCCCCGAGATGCGCTTCGACTGCGCCGAGGAGCGCAAGTTCCAGGTGGTGGCCGAGGTCAAGGCCCGTCTGGTCGCCGCCGGGGCCAGGGTCAACACCATCGACGGCGTGCGGGTGGACACCGATGACGGCTGGTGGCTGCTGCGCGCCTCCAACACCCAGGCGGTGCTGGTGGCCCGCTGCGAGGCGGTCAGCTCGGAAGGCCTGAAGCGCCTGCGCAAGGCGCTGGAAGGGCACCTGTCCGCCTGCGGCGTGGCGCTGGGGTGACATTGCCCCGCCGTCCCCGCCTTGCGCGGGGACGACGCCTCAGGACATCATCCTCAATAGGTCTTGTCGTCGCCCCACATGTCCTTGGTGAAGCGGACCACGCGGTTGCGGCCGCCTTCCTTGGCCTGGTAGAGGGCGACGTCGGCGTACTTGACCGCCTGCCAGAAGGTGTCGCTGTCGTTGGGGAAGTCGGCGACGCCGATGGAGATGGTCTTCTTCAGGGTGACGGTGCCGGCGTGGATCTCGAGGGCTTCCACCGCCGAGCGGATCTTCTCGGACACCTGGTCGGCGGCGGCCGGGGCGGTGTCGAGCAGGATCACCAGGAACTCCTCACCGCCGTAGCGGATCACCAGATCCGAGGAGCGCACGCACTGGCGCAGCACCTTGGCCAGGGCCTTGATGACGGAATCGCCGGCATCGTGGCCGTAGGTGTCGTTGACCATCTTGAAGTAGTCGAGGTCGAGCATCAGGATCGCCAGGTCGGTCTTGCGCCGGGCCGAATTGGCGACCATGGTCTCGACGTATTCTTCCAGGAAGCGGCGGTTGTTCAGCCCGGTCATGGGATCGCGCAGGCTGGATTCGCGCAGGGTCTCCATCAGCTTCTTGGTCTCGAGCACCGGCGCGGCCTCGCGCAGGTAGACGCTGATGAAGGGGATGCGCGCCTCCAGCTGGGCTTCCTCGCCCGGCTTGGCCACCAGCTGCAGCACGTTGCCGACCGCCCCCGACTGGATGATCGGCAGGCAGATGTGCTTACGCTCGCCGGCTTCGTGCGGCGGCTGGAAGGCATAGCAGATGCCGGGATTGACGATGCCGTCGACCAGATGGCCGGTGCGCTTGGCGCGGCAGGCCTCGGAGCGCACCAGGATCTGCGGGTCGCACCAGCGGCACGAGGCCTCGACCTCGCCATCGACGAACAGCGGCACCATCTGGTTCTTGTTGGCCACCACCTCGTACAGCGAATACTCGGAAATCCCGAATTCGGCTTCCAGGGCGCGGCTCATGCGGTGGTGGATCTCCGCCTTGGTCTCGTCCTCCTCGATGGCCTGCTTGAAGTGGGCGGCCCGGGTCAGGCCATCGACCATGTCGATGGTGGCGTCCAGCTGGTTCTCGTCGGGCGAGGGGGTGCGGTTGGTCAGGCGCGCCACGTTGCCGCCGATGCGCGTCAGCCCCTCGTCGAGGAAGCGCAGCAGGCGGTTCATGTCCTTGGCGATCTGGCCCAGCTCGTCGTTGGTGATCTGCTCGACCTCGCCGCGGAAGTCGCCCTTCAGCGCCCGCTGCACCACGTGCTCGACGTTGTGGGCGGTCTGCGAGATGGGCAGGATCATGCGGCGGATGAAGACGAAGGCGAAGCCCGAGAACAGCACCACGATGGCGATCATCCCGGCCACCGTCAGGATCGCCTTGTGCTTCAGGCTGCCAATGGAGACCATCATGGTCACCGCGCCCAGCACGTTGCCATCGGCCACCTGGTGGCATTCCAGGCAGTTGGGCGAGCCGCGGTCGCTGGCGACGAAGGGGATGGTGCCGCGGATCAGGGTGTCGTCGGCGGTCTCGATGATGTCGTAGCGGGGCCGTCCCTCCTTCAGCACCTGCAGCTCGATGTCGTCCGAGGCGGTCTCGCGGTTCAGGCCCTCGCCGAACTGCTGCACCACCAGCGGCGAGCGCACCACCTTGGCCGAGGACAGGCCCTGCACCTCCATCAGGCGCTTGAGGAAGCTCTCGCGCTTGTCGATGACGCCGTTGATCATCGATTCGGTCAGGTGCACCCGCACGATCTCGGCGGCGGTGCGGATGTGCTCGGATGACGAGGCGATGGAGAAGCTGCGGAAGGCGTACAGGCTGAGCGCCACCAGGATGGCGATCAGACAGGCGGCGATGGCGACGAAGAACATCGTCACCTTGGAATGCAGGTTCATCTCAGGCCAGCTCCCCCTAAAGCCCGCCGGTTCCAGCCGGCGCGTCCCCATTTGCGTCCGCGCACAGCATAATCGCTGCCGAACGTCCAAACAACGACGTTGGCGGCCCGATGACATCCACGTGACCATGGGCGGCGGATACCGGGGATTTCCACACACGGCTTGCGGTGATTCGCGGCGCCGGCCTAGAATGCGCAAGTGAAACCCGTTCGCATTTTCGGTGCATGCCCTTCCATGACCTCCGCCCTCCAGCATCCGCATCCGACCACCGCCCTTCGCCTCGGCAGCCTGAGGAAGGGGGCGACGGCCGAAATCGTCGGCCTGGACGACAGCGCGGTGGCCAGCGCCTTGCAGCCGGGTGAACTGGAGCGCCGGCTGATCGAAATGGGGCTGGTGGAAGGCGCGCACGTCGAGGTGCTGCACGAAGGATTCCCCAAGCGCGACCCCATCGCCGTGCGGGTCAACGACCACACCGTGGCGCTGCGACGGGCCGAGGCCGACGCGGTGCTGGTGCTGGTCCTGACCACCGAACGGCGGCCGCGCTGATGGCCGCCGACGACGAGGCGCCCCGCGTCGCCCTGGTGGGCAATCCCAACAGCGGCAAGACGGCGGTATTCAACGCCATCACCGGCAGCCGCCAGAAGGTCGCCAACTACGCCGGCGTCACCGTCGAGAAGAAGGAAGGCGTGTTCGTCAGCCCGGCCGGGACGCGGGTGCGGGTGATCGACCTGCCCGGCACCTATTCCCTGCGCGCCCGCTCGCCGGACGAGGCGGTGACCCGCGACGTGGTGCTGGGCCGCATGGACGGCGAGGAGGTGCCCGACGCCATCGTCTTCGTCGCCGACGCCACCAACCTGCGCCTCAACCTGCGCCTGGCGCTGGAGCTGAAGAGTCTGGGCCGGCCCATCATCCTGGCGCTCAACATGATGGATGCCGCCGAGAAGCAGGGCCTGGACATCGACGCCGCCGAACTGTCGGCCGAGCTGGGCATGGCGGTGGTGACCACGGTGGCGGTGCGGAAGGGCGGCGTCGAATCGCTGCTGGACCAGATCGACCGCACCATCCAGGTGGCTGAGACCGAAGGCTGGAGCCACGTGCCCCACCAATGCGGCTGGAGCGAGCCGGGCTCGCGCGAGCTGCGCGACTACACCCGCGAGGTGGAGCGCATCCTGGCCCGCGCCGTCCGCTCGCCGGCCAAGCCCCATCTCGCCACCCGCCGGCTCGACACGGTGCTGCTGCACCCCGTCGCCGGGCTGGCCATCCTGTTCGCCATCCTGTTCCTGATGTTCCAGGCGGTGTTCACCTGGGCCGAGCTGCCCATGGAGCTGATCGATACCGGCCTGGCGGCGCTGTCGGCCTGGCTCACCGGAGCCATGCCCGACGGTCCGCTGCGCAGCCTGCTGGTGGACGGCGTCATCGCCGGCGTCGGCAGCGTGGTGATCTTCCTGCCGCAGATCCTGGTGCTGTTCTTCTTCATCCAGCTGCTCGAGGATTCGGGCTACATGGCCCGCGCCGCCTTCCTGCTGGACAAGCTGATGGGCGGGGTCGGCCTGCACGGCCGGGCCTTCATCCCGCTGCTGTCCAGCTTCGCCTGCGCGGTGCCCGGCATCATGGCGGCGCGCACCATCGAGAACCGCGCCGACCGCATCGCCACCATCATGATCGCGCCGCTGATGACCTGTTCGGCGCGGCTGCCGGTCTACACCCTGATCATCGCCGCCTTCGTCCCCGACCGGGCCGTGCTGGGCGGCTGGGTCGGGCTGCAGGGGCTGGTGATGTTCGCCCTCTACGCCGCCGGCATCCTGTCGGGGCTGCTGGTCGCCTTCGTCATCAAGCATTCGGTGCTGAAGGGAGTGCGCGAGCCGCTGCTGATGCAGCTGCCGGCCTACCGCCTGCCGCGGCCGCGCAACGTGGCGCTGGGGCTGTACGACCGCGGCAAGGCGTTCCTGCTGCGCGCCGGCACCACCATCTTCGCGCTGATGGTGCTGGTGTGGTTCCTCGGCAGCTTCCCGGCGCCGCCGCCCGAGGCCACCGAGCCGGCCATCCGCTATTCGGTGGCCGGCGCCATCGGCCACGCGCTGGAGCCCTTGCTGGCCCCCATCGGCTTCAACTGGCAGATCGCCCTGGCGCTGGTGCCGGGCATGGCGGCGCGCGAGGTGGCGGTCGGCGTGCTGGGCACCATCTACGCCCTGTCCGAGGCGGGCGACGCCCTGCAGGGCTCGCTGGCGGCGGTGCTGGCCCAGTCGTGGAGCCTGCCCACCGCGCTGTCGCTGCTGGCCTGGTACGTCTTCGCGCCGCAATGCCTGGCCACCCTGGGGGTGGTGCGGCGCGAGCTCAATTCGCGCTTCTGGCCATTGGTGATGTTCGTCTTCCTCACCGCCCTGGCCTACGGCGCCGCCTTCGCCACCTTCCGGGTGGCCTCGGCGCTGGTGGGGAGCTGACCGGTGCAGGAGGCGGTGGTCGCCATCGTCGTCCTCGCCGCCGCCGCCCTTCTGGCGGCCAAGGTGGTGGCGGCCCTTCGCCGGCGCCGCGGCGGCAAGTGCGGCGGCTGCGGCAAGTGCGGGTGATGCCTCGTCGCGCGCAATGACCGTCGTCCCCGCGCAGGCGGGGACCCAGGGGGTGCACCGACGCCCTGTCCGCGATTCCCGGGTTCCCGCCGGCCGGTGACGGCCCTGTACTACGGCAGCCGATAAGCGGTCAGCTTGCCGTCCATCATCATCGGCACCAGCAGCAGCTTGGCCTCGGGCACCGTCCCGAGATCGGCCGAGCCCTGGCCCAGGGTCAGCAGCTTGGTCGGCTTGCCCTGGCGGCTGACGGCGAA
This sequence comes from Magnetospirillum sp. UT-4, assembly GCF_902729435.1. Taxonomy (GTDB): domain Bacteria; phylum Pseudomonadota; class Alphaproteobacteria; order Rhodospirillales; family Magnetospirillaceae; genus Magnetospirillum. The sequence continues at coordinate 31,410 of NZ_LR746523.1, read as the reverse complement.
GACGCCGCCGTTCATCCAGTCGCTGACCAGCCAGCCGCCCTTGCCGTCCGGCTCCAGCCCGTCGAGATTGCCGAAGGCCGGGGAGAGGTCGCGGATCATGCCGTCGGCGAAGCTCACCGCCTTCAGCGCCCCCGGCTTCGAGGTGGCGAAGCCCTGGCCGGTCATCGGCCCCCAGGCGGCGACCAGCAGGCGCCCCGCCTCGACCTTCAGGCCGTTGGGGTTCTCCAGTTGGGGATCGGCCAGCCACTTGGCGAACTTGCCCGCCGACAGCCGCCAGATGGCGCTGTCCAGCATGTCGGAGACGTAGACCGTGCCCTTGTCGTCGACCGCCACGTCGTTGAGGAACTTGGCTCCCGGGGCGGCGTAGGTCTTGGTGACCTTGCCGGTGGCGGCGTCGATCACCACCAGCCGGTCGAGGTCCGAGACGTAGAGCCGGCCCTTGTACAGGGCCATGCCCTTGGGCGCGTCCAGGCCGGTCACCCATTTCTCGACCACCACCTTGCCCTCGGCGCTGAGGGTGGAGATGTAGCCGTTGCCGTCCCTGGCATCGGGCGAGCCGTTGATGTTGGAGACGTAGATGACCTTGCGCCCGGAATCCCACAGCGCCGATTCCGGCATCGCCAGGCCGTCGGTCTCCCACACCTTGGCCGGCTCGGCGGCGGCGGCGCCGGCGGCGAGGACGAGAGCGAGGGCGGCGAAAAGAGTCTGCCTCATGATTGTCTCCAAGGGTTGCATCCCGTTGATGACGCAGCATCCCAAGCCGGCGCCGCCAAGGCAACCCGGGAAAGACCCTATCCGACGCGGCCAAGGCCCCGTTTCGAGGCTTGCCTGCTCGCGCCGGCTTGTTCAGACTGCGCCCATGCAGCCCAAGGGTCCCATCCAGCGCCAGACCCCGCCCGGCGACGACCGCGAGCGGCTCGTCTGCGGCGATTGCGGCTTCGTGCTGTACGAGAACCCCAAGATCATCGTCGGAGCCGTCTGCACCTGGGGCGAGCGCTACCTGCTGTGCCGCCGCGCCATCGAGCCGCGCCTGGGCTTCTGGACCATGCCCGCCGGCTACATGGAACTGCACGAGACCACCGAGCAGGGCGCCCTGCGCGAGGTGTGGGAGGAGGCCCGCGCCCAGGCCGAAATCGACGGCTTGCTGGCCATCTATTCCATCCCCGAGATCAGCCAGGTCCACATCATCTACCGCGCCCGCATGACCACGCCCGATCACGGTCCCGGGCCGGAGAGCCAGGACGTGGCGCTGTTCGACTGGGCCGACATTCCCTGGGACGACCTGGCCTATCCCAACGTCCGCTGGTCGCTGGAATACGAGCGCGACACAAGGGGCCGTTCCGGCTTCGCCCCGCGCGGACGCCCCATCCCCTGACCGATCCGATGACTGTGAAGGAGAAACCGGTGCCCCTGCACCTGCGAGCCATCATCCCGGCCGTCCTTATCCTGGCCTGGGCCGGGCCGGCTTTGGCCGAGGACGCCACCCGCATCCTGGATGCCGGCCACTGGGAGGCCTACGCCTTCAGCGAAGGCGGCGGCAAGGTGTGCTATGCGGCGGCGCGGGCGACCCGCACCCAGGGCGGCACCAAGGACCGCAAGGGCACCGCCATGGCGGTCACCCACCGCCCCCGCAGCCCCGGCGAGGTCAGCATCATCGGCGCCTACGGCTTCAAGACGGGATCCGAGGCCGAAATCGCCATCGGCGGCATGAAGCATGCCTTCTTCACCAAGGGAACCGTCGCCTGGGCCAAGGAGCCCCGTGCCGATGCGGCCATCCTGGCGGCCATGGTCAAGGGCCGCGAGGTGGTGGTGCGCGCCACCCCGGGCAAGGGCCAGTCGGTCACCGATACCATCCCGCTCACCGGCTTCGCCGAGGCCCTGGCGGCCATCGACAAGGCCTGCGGCGTCAAGCGCTGACCGCCCCCAAGGCGATCCTGTTGGTCTATGCCATTCCACTGGCACAGTTACGCACAAGTGATGCATATTAATTCCAACATTGGCGCGGAGGGCGGCAATGGCGGAAGCGGTCGGAGGCGAGACGGAAACCGTCTCGGTCCAGGGAAAAAGCGAAACCGGAATCCATTGTCGCTCCATGGTCGGCATGGCCATGCGCGGCTTCCTGGAGCTGGTGGAGATGGCCGCCGGCGGCAAGCCGATCGGGGTCGAGCAGGTGCGGCGGCTGGCCGACAGCTACCTCAATGCCGGCGAATCCATGACCACCTTCTACGCCAAGGGCGAGGCCCGCTGCGAGCAGATCTTCGCCCTCGCCGCCATCGAACGCCAGCGCCGCGACCAGCTGGGCCGGCTGATCGCCGAAGGCTTCGCCCACCTGCTGGACCAGCCCGGCTCAGGTATCGAGCGCAAGCATCTGGGGCAGTTCTTCACCGCCATCCGGCTGATGCTGGGCGACGAGCTGCATGACCAGCTGAAGGCGCGCTGCAAACTGATCGCCGAGACCCACCGCGGCCCCGACAACCTGATCGACTGGCCTGCCTTCCATGCCGACCCGCGCGCCGAGACGGTGCTGGACCAGGTCCTGGTCGCCATCGCCCGCAGCTTCCGCCGCTTCGATCCGCGCATGGATTGGTTCTTGATCCTGATGCACTCGTCGCCGTCTTCGGTCTCGACCTCGTCCAACGCCTTCGTCCCCAAGCGCCCCGAGGACAAGGCCAGCCGCACCTTCAGCGAGTTGCAGGCAGTGCGCCTGTTCGAGGCGCTGTTCGCCCGCGTCCGCCCCGACACCTTCGACGAGGAACGCACCGCCCGCTTCGTCGAACGCTTCGGCTCCGACCCGCAATCGGTGTTCGGCCCGTTCTTCGTGGCCCTGACCGGCCTGGGCAACCGGGTCGGACGGTAAAACGCCCTCGCCCGCCCGCGGGAGAGGGAGGGAGAGGGCGCGCACCGGCAGGTGCGCTTCGCGACAGCGAAAGCCCTTGCGGTTCCAGGTCGTAGGCGCGTGGACACGCGCCGCCCTCACCCCGGCTCGCTGACGCTCGCCCCCTCTCCCGCAGGCGGGCGAGGGGATTTGTGTCCCGCCATCCACCGCGCGATCCGGGCCAGGCTGGCCGGCTTGTGGCGGCGGCGCCACTCCTCCAGCCGCCAGACGCCGGGCGCGGCCACCACCCCCGGCCGGCACAGGAAGGCGTGGGCGGTCGCCTTGGTTCCGTCCGCCAGGGTCAGGGCGATGGGCAGCAGGTCGTATTCCGGCCCCTCGTAATGGACCAGCCGCGCCACCACCCGGTCGTCCAGCCCGGGCGCCAGCAGGCCTTCGACCGCTCCGGGCGGGTACGGCACCAACATGGGATAGGTGCGCCCGGCGATGGGCAGCCGCCGCCAGCCGCGCGCCACCGCCGGCCTCGGATCGTCGAGCCGGCGCCCGCACACCAGCGTGCACAGGTCCTCGTCCAGCAGGGTGCCGAAGAAGAAGAGATCCATGGCCGCTACGCCACCGCGTCCACCAGCCGCGCCCCGCGCGAGGCCATGAAATAGAGCCCGGCATGGTGGGTGACGGCCTTGGGATGGGCGGCGGTCTCGGGCAGGCCCAGCGACACCGCCAGCGCGCGGGGCAGGTCGTAGGTGGCGCAGCCCGGCTCGAACACCGCCACCTCGGCCAGGCTCGGCATCAGGCCGTGGTTGCGCGCCGACAGCAGGGTGAGGACGAAATCCATCACGCAGATGTCGGTGCAGATGCCCACCACCAGCACCGATTCCAGGCCGAAGCCGTTGACCCAGTCGGCCACCGCGTTGCGCCCGGTGTTCACGTCCATGGCGCCGACGAAGCCGTTGATGCAGTCCTTGCGCACCAGGGTGGCGGTGGCCTCGGCTTCCAGCCAGGCCAACTCGGGGACCAGCTGCTCCTCGCCGCTGCCGATCTCGCAATGGGGCGGATAGGGCGGCTCGGGCTTGCCCGGGACGTGGCTGTCGAGGAAGGCCAGCACCGGCCGGCCGGCGGCGATGAAGGCCCGCGCCAGCGCGTCGGTCTCGCGCACCATGCGCGCCACCTGCTGGTCGGGGGCAGGCGGCGCCAGGGCGCCGGCGCCGACGGTGGCGAAACCGTTGACGATATCGACGATCACCAGCCCGGTGGGACGGGCGGCGGCATCGAAGGAGTCGAACCGCAACGGCAAGGCGTCGCGGAGCATGGCGGCGGCGTCGGACAAATTTGCCCCCTCTCTGTGGCGAAAGGCGGCGGAAGCGGCGTCAGCTTAACCCGTAACCGCCCCCGGAATCCAGCCGCAGGCGGCCAGCGCCGCGATCATGTGCGAAGGCGGCGGCGCCTCGGCCAGAATCGGGGGCTTGCCGGCCGACAGAGGCGGGATGCCCAGCCGGCGCGAATGCAGGTGCAGCGGCACCGTGGTCTCGGGGTCGGGACCGTAATAGCGGTCGCCGCGCACCGGGCAGCCCAGCGCCTTCATATGCACGCGGATCTGGTGGGTGCGCCCGGTGCGCGGCACGCATTCGATCCAGGCCAGGCCGTCGCCCCGGCCCAACACCCGCCACTCGGTCACCGCCGCCTGCCCGGCCGGATCGCAGACGATGCGCCAGCCGCCCTTGCCGGTCAGCTTGAGCAGCGGCAGATCGACCACCCCGGACTCGCCCTCGGGCCCGCCGGTCACCACCGCCCAATAGGCCTTGTCGATGCGCCCCTGCATGAACAGCTTGCCCAGCCGCCGAATGGCCTTGTCGTGGCGGCCCAGCGCCAGGCAGCCCGAGGTGTCGCGGTCGAGCCGGTGGGCCAGCCGGGGCGGCTGCGCCCAGCCGAAGCGCAGGGCATCCAGGTACAATTCCAGGTGGTCGGGCGAATTCGGCCCCGCATGGACCGGCAACCCGGCCGGCTTGTCCAAGACGATGACGTCCTGGTCCTTGTAGAGGATACGGTCGAGCATCTGTTCGGGCGTCATCGGCGGGCCCCCGCCCCGCCGCTCCCCCGGCCAAGCCAGGGGAGGGAGAATTTGGCTGTCCTCCCTCCCCCTTGACGGGGGAGGGTCGGGGTGGGGGTGATTCCGCGACGGTGCCCGGCGCCTGAGGGCATCTTCATAACAGGAAGATCGTCGCCAGCCCGAGGAAGGCGAAGAAGCCCAGGGTGTCGGTGAAGACGGTGAGGAAGATGGAGCTGGCCACCGCCGGGTCCACCCCCAGGCGTTCCAGGGTGAGCGGGATCACCGAGCCCATCAGGCCGGCGATCAGGAGGTTGAACACCAGCGCCGCCGCGATGACCATGCCCAGCGCCGGCTCGCCGAACCAGATCCACGCCACCGGGCCGATCAGGGCGGCGATGGCGATGCCGTTGAAGATGCCGACCAGCACCTCCTTGCCGATCACCCGGAAGGCGTTGTCGAAGGCCAGTTCCTTGGTGGCCAGGCTGCGCACCGCCACCGCCAGGGTCTGGGTGCCGGCATTGCCGCCGAGGCCGGCGACGATGGGCATCAGCACCGCCAGGGCGACGATCTTTTCCAGCGTCGCCTCGAACAGGCCGATCACCGCCGAGGCCGCCACCGCGGTGACGGTGTTGATCAGCAGCCACGGGATGCGGGCGCGCACGGTGTCCTTGACGGCGCGGTAGAGGTCGGTGTCGGACACGCCGGCGAGGCGGAGCATGTCGTCGGCCGCCTCCTCGTCGATGACGTCGACCACGTCGTCGATGGTGATGGTGCCGACCAGCCGGCCGGCGCCGTCGACCACCGGCGCCGACATCAGGTCGTGCTGGCGGAACAGGAAGGCCACCTCCTCCTGGTCGGCGGCGGCCGGGACGGTGGTGCCCTCGTCGTCCATCACCTCGTTGAGGCGCTGCTGGCGGCGGGCGCGGACCAGGCGGTCGAGGCCGATCTTGCCGATGGGACGGTGGCGCGGATCGACCACGTAGAGGTCGTGGAAGGCGTCGGGCACGGAGGTGGCGGTGCGCAGGAAGTCGAAGGCCTCGCCCACCGTCCAGTAGGCCGGCACCGCCACCAGCTCGCGCTGCATCATGCGGCCGGCGGTGTATTCGGGATAGGACAGGCCGTGCAGCACCACCGCCCCCAGCTCGGCCGGCAGCGCGTCCATGACGCGGGCCCGCTCCTCGTCGCTGAGCTGCGACACCAGCCACACGGCGTCGTCGGAATCCAGCTCGGCGACGGCCGCCGCCAGATCGGCGAAGCCCAGCGCCGCGATCACCTCGTCGCGCACGCTTTCGTCCAGCTCGGTCAGGATTTCGGGGTCGAAATCGGGGCGCAGGGCCTCGACCAGCCGCACCCGGTCCTCGGGCTCCAGGCGTTCCAGCAGATCGGCGGCGTCGGAATAGTGCAGCGGCTCGGCCAGGGCGCGGGCGTGCTCGGCCCGCCCCTCGCGCAGGGCGTCCTCGACCTTGCGGACGTGCTCGGGATCGATGCCGTAAAGGTCGTCCTCGATCTCGATCCGGGTCTGGGGCTGGGGCTGCGCCTCTTCCTCCACGCTATCCTCGCAAATTGGCGCTCGACTGGGCGTCCACCGCCGCCAGGGCGGTCATGTTGACGATGTTGCGCACGGTGGCCGAGGGCGTGAGGATGTGCGCCGGCATCGCCGCCCCCATCAGGATCGGCCCGATGGACAGCCCCTCGCCCAGCACCTTCAACAGATTGAACGAGATGTTGGCGGCGTCCAGGCTGGGCATCACCATCAGGTTGGCGGCCCCCTTCAGGCGGGAATTGGGGAAGACGCGCTCGCGGATGTCCTGGGACAGCGCCGCGTCGCCGTGCATCTCGCCCTCGACCTCGAGATAGGGGGCGCGCTGATGCAGGATGGCGAGGGCTTCGCGCATCCTCTGTGCCGAGGCGGTCTGGCGCGACCCGAAACTGGAATGGGACAGCAGCGCCACCTTGGGCTCGATGCCGAAGCGGCGGACCTCCTCGGCGGCCAGCAGGGTGGCCTCGACGATCTGCTCCGGGGTCGGCTCGGGGGTGACGTAGGTGTCGCACAGGAAATAGGTGCCCGAGGGCATCACCAGCAGGTTCATGGCCGCCGGCTGCCGGACCCCGTCCTTCAGCCCCAGGATGGCGGTGATGTGCGACAGGTGCTTGTCGTAGCGGCCGATGGTGCCGCAGATCATGGCGTCGGCCTCGCCGCGGCGGACCATGAGGGAGCCGATTACGGTGTTGCGGGTGCGCACCACGGTGCGGGCATATTCCGGGCTGACGCCCGAGCGCTCCATCAGCCCGTGGTAGAGCTTCCAGTAATCGTTGAAGCGAGGGTCGTCCTCGGGGTCGCACAGCTCGAAATCCTCGCCCACGCGGATGCGCAGGTCGAGGTCGCGGATGCGCTTGTTCACCACCTCGCGCCGGCCGATCACCACCGGCTCGGCCAGGCCCTCATCGACCACCGTCTGCACCGCCATCAGCACCCGCCGGCCCTCGCCCTCGGTGTAGACGACGCGGCGGCGGTCCTGCCGGGCGCGGTCGAACACCGGCTTCATCACCAGGCCGGAGCGGAAGACGAACTGCGACAGGGTCTCGAGATAGGCGTCGAAGTCGATGATCGGGCGCCGTGCCACCCCGGTCTCCATGGCGGCCTTGGCCACCGCCGGGGCGATCTTCAGGATCAGGCGCGAATCGAACGGCTTGGGGATCAGGTATTCGGGGCCGAAGGACAGCATGGCCTCGCCATAGGCGGCGCGCACCCGCTCGTCCGATTCGGCCATGGCCAGCTCGGCCAGGGCGTAGGTGGCGGCCAGCTTCATCGGCTCGTTGATCTGGGTGGCGCCGACGTCCAGGGCGCCGCGGAAGATGTAGGGGAACACCAGGACGTTGTTGACCTGGTTGGGATAGTCCGAGCGCCCGGTGGCGATGATGGCGTCGGGACGCACCGACTTGACCTCGTCGGGCAGGATTTCCGGGGTCGGATTGGCCAGGGCGAAGACGATGGGGTGGTCGGCCATCCTGGCCACCATCTCGGGGGTCAGCACGCGGGGCGCCGACAGCCCCAGGAAGATGTCGGCGCCGCCGATCACCTCGTCCAGGGTGCGGGCCTCGGTCTCCTGGGCGAAGACCTCCTTGTAGGGGTCCATCAGCTCGTTGCGGCCCTGGTAGACCACGCCCTTGATGTCGGTGACCCAGATGTTCTCGCGCTTGACGCCCAGCGACACCAGCAGATTGAGGCAGGCCAGGGCGGCGGCGCCGGCGCCCGAGGCGACCAGCTTGACGCTGGCGATATCCTTCCGGGCGATGCGCAGGGCGTTGACCATGGCGGCGCCGACCACGATGGCGGTGCCGTGCTGGTCGTCGTGCATGACCGGGATCGACAGCCGCTCCTTCAGCTTGCGCTCGACCTCGAAGCACTCGGGGGCCTTGATGTCTTCCAGGTTGATGGCGCCGAAGGTGGGCTCCAGCGCCGCGATGATGTCCACCAGCCGCTGCGGATCGAGCTCGGCGATCTCCATGTCGAAGACGTCGATGCCGGCGAACTTCTTGAACAGGACGCCCTTGCCCTCCATCACCGGCTTGGCCGCCAGCGGGCCGATGGCACCCAGGCCGAGCACGGCGGTGCCGTTGGTGACCACCGCCACCAGATTGCCGCGCGCGGTGACCTCGGCCGCCGCGCCGGGATCGGCGACGATGGCCTCGCAGGCGGCGGCGACGCCGGGGCTGTAGGCCAGCGCCAGGTCGCGCTGGTTGCCCAGCGGCTTGGTGGCGGTGACGCTGATCTTTCCCGGCACGGGAAGCCGGTGGTATTCGAGAGCGGCGTTGCGCAGCTCGTCCGACATGCTCATGCGCGCGACCTCGGGCGGTGGTCTGTATGGATGGCCCGCCCAGGCAAGGGGCGGGTCCTCTCGCATACGCCCTTCCGGCCGGAAGAACAAGGGCCGAAGCCACCCGGCGCGCCCCGCTTTCGGAAATCCGAAAGCCCGCCTCCCGCCCATGGCAGGGCTGCGGTCCTGCCCCCTTTCCAGCGCGCGGCAAAAGACATAGCATGATCCTCGGGGATTGCGGACGGTACGAGGAATGGCATGCGGCTGCTGATCGCCTTGGCGATGGTAGGCCTGCTGGCGCTGGCGGCACCGGCGGGACTCGCGGCGGAGCCGTTGCGCCTGTCCACCGGCATGGTCGAGCCATGGACCCGGGCCGACGGCACCGGCTTCCACCAGGTTCTGGTGCGCGAGGTGTTCGCCCGCCTGGGGCTGGAGGCCGAGGTCGAGGTCAACCCCGCCTCGGCACGGGCCTTCGTGCTGGCCAATGACGGCGTCACCGACGGACTGGCCGGCCGGGTGGCCGGGATCGAGGATGAATACCCCAACCTGATCCGGGTCCCCGAGCGGATGTTCGTCAACGACTTCGTCGCCTGCGCGGCGCAGCCCGAGTCCACCCCCGCCAGCTGGGCCGCACTGGCGCCCAGGGCGGTGGCCCACATCCTCGGCTGGCAGGTGTTCGAGCACAACCTGCCGACGGTGCGCGAGCTGACCCGGACCAAGGACACCCAGCAGCTGCTCAACCTGCTGAAGGCCGGCCGCACCGAGGTGATCCTGCACGAGCGCTGGCAGATCCTGTCCCAGGCCAAGGCCGCCGGCATTGCCCTCCATGTGCAGGAACCGCCGCTGACGCGGGTGCCCATGTACATCTACCTGCATCGCCGCCACGCCGACCAGGTGGACAAGGTCGCCGCCACCCTGCGCACGATGAAGGCCGACGGCAGTTACGAGGCCATCGCCGAGACCGTGTTCGGCGGCCTGGGCTCCGCCGTCACCGGGCTGAAATGAGCATGGGCGCCGGCGGCTCGCGCATTTCGCTGGCGCATCAGATGATCCTGCGGCTGGGGCTGGCCGGGGTGGTGATCGTGCTGGCGGTCACCGGCGCATTGCTGGCGCTGGACTACCAACTCGCCCGCGCGCGGGCCGGCGAGCGCCTGGTCCAGGTCGAGAAAAGCTACCTTCCCGGGATCGCCGAGAACGTCTGGCTGGATGACCGCGAGCGCCTGGGCCTGCTGGTCATGGGCATCGACAGCCTGCCGGCGGTCTCGCTGGTCGAGGTGCGCGACCCGGGCGGAGCGCCGCTGGCCACCGCCGGCGCCACGCCCGCCGTCGATGCCCTCGAGCGGGTCTATCCGCTGGTCCGGACCTATCTCGGCCAGCAGCGCGACATCGGCACGCTGCGCGTCGTCATCGGCCGCGACGAGCTGACGCGGCCGGTGCTGCAGCGGGCCTGGATGGTGCTGCTGGCCAGCCTGGTGCTGGTCGGCGGGCTGCTGACGGTGCTGTTCCACCTGGTGGCGCCGCTGGTGACCCGGCCGCTGGAGGAGATGGCGGCCTATGCCCGCTCGCTGGCCGCCGCCGACCTCACCAATCCGCCGGCCTTGGAGCGCGGCCGCGGCGGCGGCGACGACGAGTTCGCCGACCTCGCCATCGCCTTCGGCGAAATGCGCCGCGCCATCCGCCTCTCGTACCAGGCGCTGCAGGACAGCGAGGCCCGTCACCGCATGCTGTTCACCGCCTCGCCGGTGTCGCTGTGGGAGGAGGACTTCTCGGCGGTGAAGACCATGCTGGACCAGGCCCGCCCGATCATCGGCGCCGACCTCGACGCCTATCTGGCCGCCAATCCCGCCTTCGCCGACGCCGCCGCGGCCCGGGTGCGGGTCATCGACGTCAATACCGCCACCCTGGCGCTGCACCGCGCCCCCGACCGCGAGGCCCTGCTGGGCGCGCTGGACCGCACCTTCACCCCCGGCTCGCGGGACGCGTTCCGGCGCCAGCTGCTGGCCATCTGGCACGGCGAACGGGAATTGTCGGTGGAGGGCGAGGTGCGCGCCCTGGATGGCGAACGGCGCGACGTGGTGGTGCACTGGGTGGTGCCCGAGGGCCACGGCGCGACCCTGGACCGCGTCATCGTGGCGCTGGAGGACATCACCGACCGCCGTGCCATGGAGCAGTCGCTGGCCATGGCCGTCAAGGAGCTGCAACAGTCCAACCGCGAGCTGGAGCGCTTCCACTTCGCCGCCTTCCACGACCTGCAGGAGCCGGTGCGCGGCATCGTCAGCTTCGCCCAGCTGCTGCGCCGCCACCTGCACGGCACCATCGACGCCGAGACCGAGGAGTTCCTGCGCTATCTGGTCGCCGCCGCCGAGCGCATGCAGGGCCAGGTGGAGGGCCTGCAGGGTTATGCCCGCGCCGGCACCGATGCCCGCCCGCTGATGCCGGTGGACATGGAGGCGCTGCTGGCCGAGGTGCGCGCGGCCCTGGCCGACATCATCCTCCGCTCCCATGCAGAGGTCGAATCCGGCCCGCTGCCGGCGGTGCGGGGCGATCGCGAGCAGCTGGCCGACCTGCTGCGCCAGCTGCTGGGCAACGCCCTCAAGTTCGCCCGGCCGGGCGCGCCGCCCCGGGTGCGGGTGACGGCACGTGATGACGGCGACACGGTGCTCTTCGTCGTCGAGGATGACGGCATCGGCGTCGATCCCGTCTTCAAGGACGAGATCTTCCAGATGTTCAAGCGTCTGCACGGCCCCGACCGCTATCCCGGCGCCGGCATCGGCCTGGCCATCTGCCGGCGCATCGTCGCCCGCCATGGCGGCCGCATCTGGGTGGAGCCGCGGCCGGAGGGCGGCAGCCGCTTCTGCTTCACCCTGCCCGCCGCAGACGCAGAAAACCCCGGCGACGCAGGCGCGCCCCGGGGTTTCTGAGGGTTTCACAATGCCTAGGCATTGGTGCGACCGGGGAGACTCGAACTCCCACGACTTTCGTCACACGCACCTCAAGCGTGCGCGTCTACCAGTTCCGCCACGGTCGCTTAGCCGGTAGAGCCTCGCCGGACCGCCCGATTTGGGGCTTGCCAACGAGGAGACAGCGGAATACCAAATCGTCCCCGGCGAATCAAGCGGACTTTCCCCCACGGCCATGTCTCCCCCCATCGAGTGGCGCATCAGCGACGGATTGGTGGACTACGCCGAGGCCGTGGCGGTCATGGAGGCGCGGGTCGCCGCCATCCGCGCCGGCACCGCGCCGGAATGCGTATGGCTGCTGGAACACCCGCCGCTCTATACCGCCGGTACCAGCGCCAGGCCCGAGGACCTGCTCGATCCCGGGCGCTTCCCGGTGTTCCAGAGCGGGCGCGGCGGCCAGTACACCTATCACGGCCCCGGCCAGCGGGTGGCCTATGTCATGCTGGACCTCAAGCGCCGCGGCGCCGACGTGCGCGCCTACGTCCACGCTCTCGAGGAGTGGCTGATCCGCACCCTGGCCGGCTTCTGCCTGAGCGCCGGCCGGCGCGACGGGCGCGTCGGCATCTGGGTCGAGCGTGGAGGGGGGCGCGAGGACAAGGTGGCCGCCATCGGCGTGCGGGTGCGCCACTGGGTCACCTTCCACGGCATCGCCCTGAACGTCGAGCCCGACCTGTCCCATTTCCAGGGCATCGTCCCCTGCGGCATCAGCCAACACGGAATCACCTCGCTGTGGGATTTGGGCCTGACCCCGACCATGGCGGAGGTCGATTCCGCCCTGATGGCCGCCTGGCAAGAGGTCTTCGCCGATCCCGGCTGAACGGGGTACCTCCTCCGCACCGGCGGCGCGGCGCGGCGTGGCGTGGGATGATCGGCCGTCGTGCCCAGACGGAGCCCGTTGACGTGCAGGTGGAGCGAACCCGCGACATGTTGCGGCTGTGCGAACGCGTGGCCGTCGAGCACCTGGCCTGGCTGCTGCGCGTCCATACCGCGCTGATGCTGCCCGGCGAGGACCCCGTCCCCGCCGAACCCGACGCCCCCTGCCTCGCCACCTGCGGCGAGGATGGCGAACTGGCGGCCCTGGTACGGCTGCGCGCCGCCATGCAGGCGACGGCCGGCGAGGTCACCACCGCCGCCCGCCGCGACGGCCGCCTCGATCCCGAGCGCTACCGCCGCTTCATGGCCGCCGTCGATGCCTATGGCCGCGAGGCGCGCCGGGTCGAAACCCATTTCCGCCGCCTGCTGGCCGAGACCGACCCGCTGACCGGCCTGCACAACCGCCAGGGCATGATGCGCGACCTGAAGCGCGAATGGATGCGCGCCCTGCGCACCGACCGCCCGGTCTGCCTCGCTTTGGCCGACCTCGACCACTTCAAGCGGATCAACGACACCTGGGGCCATCTCAGCGGCGACCGCGTCCTGTGCGCCGCCGCCCGCTTCTTCCAGCGCCGGCTGCGGCCCTACGACATGGTCTACCGCTACGGCGGCGAGGAATTCCTGTTCTGCCTGCCCGACACCGATGCCGACAAGGCCGCCCACGTGCTCGACCGCCTGCGCCGCGCCCTGGCCCGGCTGCCGGTGACGGTGGAGAACGGAGAGCGGGTGCCGGTCACCTGCTCCATCGGCGTCGCCCTGATGGTCCCCGGCCGCACCGTCCACGAAGCCATCGGCGCCGCCGACCGCGCCCTCTACGCCGCCAAGGACGAGGGCCGCAACCGGGTGGCCAAGGCACCACCGGAAACTCCCGCCGTGGCAGGTGCGCGTTCGCGCTGAGGCGGCTACACTGCCGGCATGCGCCTGCCGGTCCTGATCCTCGCCCTCGTGTTCGCCGCCCTCCGTCCCGCCGCCGGGTCGGCGTTGCCCGACGCGCTCGCCCCGCTGGCCGCCGCCGTGGCGCCGGGGGCGCCGCTGGCCCCCGGCGACGGGCTGGAGCTGGCCCGCCGCCACCTGGCGGCGGTGCCCACCGACGTCGAAGCATGGCGCTATGCCGGCCTGCAGCTGCTGGCGCTGGATCGCGCCGCCGAGGCCGAGGATGCCTTCGCCCGCGCCGGCGATGCGGTCGGACGCGCCGCCGCGCTGATCCGCCAGGACCGCCTGGAGGCCGCCCGCCGGGTGGTCGAGGGAAACGCCATCGCCGCCGCCACCGCCATGGAACTGGCGGGACGGGTCGGACTGGCGCGCGGAATCCTGGCCGCCGCCCTGGCCGAGCGCCCCGGCGACGTCGCGCTGCTGGCCCGCCTGGGGGCGCTTGAGCTGGCCGACCGCCGGCCGCTGGCCGCCCTGGCGCCCTTGACCCGGGGGGCCGAGCTGGCACCGCCGGGGGCGCCGGTGCGCCGCCTCGAGGTCGAGGCTCTGCTGGCCGCCGGCCTGCCGGTCCGCGCCCATGCCCAGGCCGAGGTGGCCCGCCGGGCCGGCCTGGACGGCGACGAGGGGCTGCTGCTGGTCGACTTGGCCGCGCTGCAGGCCTTTGGCGACCACCGCGCCGCCATCGGGCTTGCCGAGGACCATCTGGGCCGCCGCGCCGCCTCGGCGCCGGTGCTGCGGGCGCTGGCGACGTCGCTGGACCACATCGGCGGCCGCTCGCGCGCCGAGGATGCCCGCCGCAAGGCCGATGGCCTGGCGCCGGCGCCCGCACCGGCCGCCGCCGATGCGCCGCTGGCCGAGGCCGGGCGGCTGGAGGCGGCGGGAGATGCCGGCGGCGCGCGGACCGTGCTGGGCCAGGCGGCGGCGGGCCTGCCCGGCACGCTGGCCGGCCAGCGTTCCCGCCTGCTGCTCGCCCGCGCCCGCCTGGCCGACACAATCGGCGCCGCCCTCGACGACATCGAGGCGGCGCGGCCGGGCGCCGCCCTCGCCGACCTCGCCGCCGCCCGCCATGCCGCCTTCGCCAAGGCCGGGCGCTGGCCCGAGGCCGCCGCCGAGGCATGGTCGCGCGCCCGCCTGCGCCCCGACGAGCGCGCCGCCGCCGAAGCCCTGCTCGCCCCCGAGACCGGCCGCCGCCTGGGCTGGGCCCTGGTGTTCGGCCATCTGGAGGAGCTGGTGGCGCGCAATCCCGACGATGCCGACCGCCGCCTGTTCGCGCTGGAGGCCAATGCCGCTCCGCCCGGCAGCAGCGTCATGGCGCTGGTCCATGCCCACGCCCTCGACCGCCTGCTGCCGCCCGAGGACCCCCGCTCGGCCTCCGGCCACCGGCTGCGGCGGCAGGTGCTCGACCGGCTCCAGCGCATCGGCGCGGTGGCCGAGTTCGACCCCGCCGCCGGGCGGCTGGCGCTGGACGGGGCCGGCGGATCGCGGCTCGAGGTGGTGGTGCGGACCGGCAGCGGACGCCTGACCCGGATCGCCACCCCCGGCCGCTGGATCGAGGCGCGGTGGGACGCCACCGGAACCCGCCTGCAGGGCATCGCCAATTCGTTCGGCGACCGTCTGGAGCTGCGGTGGCGCGGCGACCGCCTTGCCGGCCTCGCCGCCGAGGGCCGCTGGCAGTTCCAGGCCGAGCTGCGCCCCGACGGCACCGTCGCCCGCCTGGAGGCCCCCGACCCCCAGCGCGCCCTGCGCGCCTACAACGCCGCCGTGGCCCTGGTCGAGGCATGGCCCGCCACCGACGTGGACGGCGCCCGCGGGCTGAATTTCGGGGAGTGAGGGCGGCCCCTCGCCCGCCTGCGGGCGAGGGGACTCCGTCTGCCTCGCATGACGAAGAGGGAGGCGGGACTTCGCGTCGCGTCAACCGGCGGTAAAGGTTTTGCCGCTACGATCGTGGCCAGTCCCCGCCATCAGAAGGATAGGCGTCATGCTGGCCTCCCCCCACCCCGTCACCGACATCGAGATCGCCACCCGCCTGCTCGCCGCCGGCCGGCGCAGCGAGGCCTACGGGCTGGCCGTCGCCGTGCTGCACCGGGTCGGCGACCAGGGCAGCGACGAGGCCCGCCGGTACTGGACCCGCGCCAGCGAACTGGCCGAAGCGGCCTGGGCCGGCGATCTGCGGCCGGTCTAACCCCCCTCAGCCGGTCGCCTTGGACGTCTGGGTCGCCAGCGACTTCACCTCGCCCGCCACCACCGCGAAGCCCTTGCCGGCCTCGCCCGCCCGCGCCGCCTCGATGGTGGCATTCAGGGCCAGCAGGTTGGTCTGGCTGGCGACCACCTCGTTGACGCGGCGGGCCGCGTCGGCGGCACCCGAGGCGATCTCGGACGAGCGGGTGATCTGGCGGGTGGTCTGGCGGGCGATCTCGCCTTCCGCCGCGGCCAGTTCTTCGGCGGCAGCCGCCACAGTCGCCGACTGGCGGCCGGTCTCCTGCGCCACCGCGGCCATGGCCTGGGCGGCGTCGCGCAGGGCATGGGCGGAATCGGTGACCACCCGCAGCACCCCCTGGACGGCGTCGTCGAAGACCTGGGTCAGCGTCTCGCGGGCGATCTGGCGGCGGTTGCGCGCCTCCTGCGCCTCGCGTTCGGCCGCGGCGAGGCGCTCGCGTTCGAGGGCGCCGATCTCGTCGCTCTGGCGAAGCTCGGGGACGGCCACGTCGAGACGGCCGGGTCGAGCAGCGGGTCGTAGGCGGTCATGTAGGGCTGGCCCAGGATCTCCACCTCGCCGCGGAACAACGGCTGCTTGCGGACGAACACCGACTCGTAGGCGGGTCCCTTCGCCAGCTGGGTGCCGACGGCGCGGCTGCCATCGGCCTTCATCACGTTGGTGGAGACCCGGGTGTCGCGCATGAAGATGGTGGCGGTGCCGCCGACCAGCGTCTTGACCTTGTCCACCACCTCGGAATCGCCGTTGACCGCATGATCGCACACCAGCAGGCGATCGCCGTCGATGCGGAAGGTGGCGCCCCAGCCAAGGGGCCGCCACCTACAAAGGTCATAGGACACCACTCCGAATGGCGATCATCAAGCCCCTATGAAACATGGGTGTATTGCCAGCCTTGCGCGGCCCGGCCGGGCCGCACTCATCCGCCGCAGACGCAGCGGGCGTAATTGTAGATCCTCAGCACGTCGCCCTGGGGGCCGGCGCCCTTGGGCAGGCGGGATTCGTCGCCGCTCTTCGGGCTGGAGCGCTGCGCTCCGGCGCCGTGGACGTCGAGCAGGGTGAGGTTGGCCGAGCCGGCTCCGCCGCCCATGGCGCCCATCCCCGGTGGTGGCCCCATGCCGGGCGGTGGCCCCATCCCCGGCGGTGGCCCCATCCCCGGCCGTGGCCCCATGCCGCCGCCCCCCATGCCGCCGCCCCCCATGTGGCCGCCGGCGCGGCCGAAGGCGATGTAGACGGCGAAGGTGCCGGGGCCGTCATTGTGGCTGGTCGAGCTCCAGTGATAGGGCCAGTCGCGCCGGCCGGCATCGTCGCGGATCTCGCTGATGGCGAACACCGGCGCCAGCGCCGCCGTGCCGGTGACGTCGGGGGCGCGGGTGTAATCGACGATGCTGTGCAGTTCCTTGGCGTCGGGCAGCCGCCAATCCCTGCGCCCGCCCAACTCGAGGCCGGAACAGAAGGCCAGCGCCTCGCGCCAGTCCAGGCGGCCGTCACGCTTGGCCGTCCAGCCCAGGCGGTCGCGGAACGCGCCGCTGTCGGCCTGCGCCCAGGTCAGGCCGGTGGCGCGGTCGGCCACCGTGCCGTCGCCGTTGTCGTGGAAGTCGTTGCGGCCATAGGCGGGATTGGCGCGCACGTAGCGGGCATACCATTGCCGCCGCGCCGGGCCGCCGTCCTGGGGATAGCCCTTGATGCGGCCATCGGCGAAGTTGACCCCGAAGAAGCCGCGGTCGCGCCCCATCACCGTGCCGACATAGGCGGTCGAGGAGACGTACTGGGCATCGATGTAGCGGTGCTCGCGCGGGTATTCGAAGGCGAAGGCGCGGGTGTCGAGATAGGGGCGGGCATCGGCCGGCACGCTGCTGGACGAGGGCGGCGCCCGCCCGGTGGCACCGCTGAAGTCGATCAGCGAATACAATTCCTTGATGGTCGGCACCCGCCAGTCGGCATGGCCGCCGGTTCGGGCGGCGGCGGCATCGGCCGGGGCCTCGGCCCAGGTGGTGCGGCGGAACTGCTTCTGCCAGGACAGGCCGGTGACCAGGTCGTCGATGGTGCCGTCGCCGTTGTCGCGGTAGCGCGGCGCCGCTCCCGGGTGCTGCGCGTCCTGGCCGAAGAACGGCTGGCCGGGCGCCGGGCAGCGAATGGTGCCGCGCTCGTCGTAGCAGGCGGTCTGGTTGGTGTCGACGACGGGATAGGGCCGGGTCTCGGCCACCGCCGGCGATGCCAGCAGCAAGGGGCCAAGGCCCCACAGGAACCAACGGACCATGGCGTCTCCCCCGGACTATGCTCCGGGAGGGATCATACCCTGTCCTCCGACCTAGTCGAATATGCCTTCCAGCATGCCCTTGCGGCGGCGCTCGATCCTCGGCGCCTCGCCCTCGCCGACGCCCCGGCCCAGGGCCTGGTTCTCGCGCAGGCGCTGGGCCTCGCGGGCGGCGTCCAGCTGCTCCGAGGTCCCCAGCGGCTCGGCCTTGCGCCAGAACACCAGCTTGTCGGTGAACGACTTGTCGGTATCGGCCAGGTTCTGGGTTTCCTTGTTCACCAGCATGCGGATGTCGGGCTGGATCTGCTCCGCCCCGGCGCGCTTCAGCAGCGCCACGTCGCCCTGGGTGCGGCCCTGGGCCGAGACCGGCGAGACGCTGCGCGCATTGCCGGCCAGCGCCTTGCGCGCCTGGTCGCGGGTGTTGCCTTCCTGCGGGCGGACGGCGCCGGGAGCGGGCGGGCGCAGGCTGAAATCGGGGGGCATGGACAGCGGCGCGCGCTCGACCACCTGGAATTCGTCGGGCGGCGCCTTGTCGTAGCCGAGGGCGCGGCGCGCCTCGGAGCAGCCGGACAGGGTCGCGGCGGCGAGCAGGACGGCGAAGGCGGCGCGAAGGCCGGAGCGGCGGCGGTTTTCGAGGTTCACGGTCATAACCCTAATTCTTACCTAAGTCGCGGCGCGGGAACAAGGCATCCAGCACCAGCAGCACGGCGCCGACGGTAATTGCCGAATCCGCCAAATTGAAGGCAGGCCAGTGCCAGCCGGCCACATGGACGTCGAGGAAGTCGGCCACCGCGCCCCAGCGGATGCGGTCGACGACGTTGCCCAGCGCGCCGCCGATGATGGCGCCCAGGGCATAGCCGACCAGCCGGGTCTCGGCCTTGTGCAGCCACAGCACCAATCCGCCCGAGATGACCAGCGACAGCACCGACAGCACCAGCGCGTTCCAGGGTCCGTCGGTGTTGAAGATGCCGAACGAGACGCCGCGGTTCCACGCCATCACCAGGTCGAACACCGGCAGCACCTCGATGCGCACCGGGCTGAAGAACGGCGTCTCGGCCACGCCCTCGGGGCGCATCACCGTCTCGACGATCCACCACTTGGTCGCCTGGTCGAGGATCATCACGATGGCGGCGAGGATCAGGCCGGGACGCAGCATGGACGGGACCTCAGGCTTCGCTGACCGGCACCATCGGGCCGGGATTGTCGGGGAAGCGGCGCCCGGACAGCAGGGTCCGGGCGGTCTCGACGTCACGCGCGATCTGCGCCTTGAGGTCGTCGATGCCGGCGAACCTGGCCTCGGGGCGGATGTGTTCGACCAGGGCGACGCGCAGGTGGCGGCCATACAGGTCCTCGCCGTGGTCGAGCAGGTGGACCTCGAGCAATTCGTCGGTCTTGTCGAAGGTGGGGCGGCGGCCGAAATTGGCCACCCCGTCGCGCCACATGGTGGCCCCGCCCAGATCGATGCCGGCCCGCACCGCATAGACCCCGGTGGCCGGGCGCTGGTACTCGCCCAGATGCAGGTTGGCGGTGGGGAAGCCGATGGTGCGCCCGCGGGCGTCGCCGTGCTCGACCCGGCCCTCGATCTCCCAGTAATGGCCCAGCAGCTTGGCCGCCTCGGCCGGCTTGGCCTCGACCAGGTACTCGCGCACCCGGGTCGACGAGAACGTCTCGCCCGAGGCGGTCATGGCCGGCGGCACCGAGGTGAAACCGAACGCCCCCTCGTCCGACAGCTTCTGCAGCAGCGCCCCGGTGCCCTGGCGGCCCTTGCCGAACACGTAGTCGTAGCCGACCACCACGTGACGCGCCCCCAGGCAGCCGAGCAGAATGTCGCCGACGAATTCCAGCGCGGTGATGCCGGCGAAGGCGGCGTCGAAATGCTGCATGAACAAGAGGTCGATGCCCAGCGCCTCGAGCAGGCGGGCCTTGACCCGGAACGGGGTCAGGCGGAACGGCGGCTGGCCGGGATTGAAGAAGGCCCGGGGATGCGGCTCGAAGGTCATCACCGCCAGCGGCGCCCCCAGCGTGCCGGCGACGGCGCGGGCGGTGCCGATCACCGCCTGGTGACCGCGATGCACCCCGTCGAAATTGCCGAGCGCCACCACGCATCCCTTCAGGTCGGGGGGCAGTTCGCCGCAATGACGGATCAGGCGCATGGGGGGCAAGGGACACGGACCGGCATGGATACGGGACGGTAAGGGGTAGTCCATCGGCGGGCGGAGTGCAAGGGCGGGCTGGCGCGGGCCGGAGAATGCCGACGATGCGAAGGCTCTGGGAAACCACGCGCGGACCTAGCCGGCCACCACCGAAACCACGATTGTGCCGGCGGCGCCGGATTCGCATGTCAAGGCGTGAGGTTCGGCACCTCAGGTGGGCAAAGCGCCGGGCCGGCAGAAGGCTTCCGGGGTAATCGGCGGTCCGGGGGTGATGTCGGTCCCTGCGGGAATGACGAATTCGCTAACGCCCACATTGTCGGGGCTGTCAAGGCTCCAGTCGTATGTGTAACCCATGCCGGTGAATGGATAGTTCACCCGCACGGCATTGGCCGCCAGGTTGCGGACGATGAATACCTGATGCACCGACGGCAACGGAGCGGCGGCCGGCGCGGGCGGCGGCCTGGTGCAGGCCGTGGTGGTAATGTCGTGGCCGCTGAGACAGGGGCGGAATACCTTGTCGGCCGGCAGGGTGATTTCATAAAGCCGCTCGTCGGGATCGACCGCCGGATGCAGTCCCAAAATCCGGTGCAATGCCCGCGCCGGCGAGGGCTTGCCCACGCACTTCCGTCTCAGGTCCTCGGACACCGCCACCCAGATATAACCATTCGCCGTTCCCTTTTCCGGGGGCCGGGCCTTCAGGGCGACGAACGTGGTGGTCTTGGTGGCGTCGAGCGCCACAAGAGGCGCAGGCTCGGACCGCGGCGCCAGGATCTGAGCCTGGGCAAAGGCCGCCATGTCGTCGCGTTGTTGCGGCGGGAAAACCATCCGCCAGGCGCTCAACCCCAGCGGCAGGCCGCCATCGGCCAGGGGCAGGGCGGCAGCGAAGCACAGGCAGACGATGGACAGGTCCCAGTTAATGGACTGGACGAACCGACGCCAAAGCCGAAGCGGCAAGAGCGTCGATCGCTGCCGTGGCCGTTCCTGTGGGTTCGGCGTGCCGGTGGTCATGTCAGGCTCCGTCCAGGGCCTTCATGAGGTCGATATTGGTCAGCCATCCCAGGACCGGTTCACTCGAATTGCCCGATGCGGTGACGATGATGTCCTGGGCGCCAGCGGTTCGCTTCAGCGCCGCCTTGGCGTCCCTGAGCGAGGCGGTCGCCGGCACGAAGGCGACCTGGGTGATCTGCGCCTGGCTCTCCCCGTCCTCCAGCAATTGGGCGAACGTTTTGCTGAGATCGCCTTCCGAGCGTACGATGAAATCATTCAAAGTCGCGCGGTGCAGGATGTAGCGGCACACCTGGTTCTCTGTCCAGAAAATCATCCTGGTGATGCCGCTATCCTTAAATATCTTGAGCAATTCACCTGCCGTCTTCTTCGAGATTGCGTCATCATTTGCAGCCAATACCATCGGCTTGATTATATTTCCGGCGGGGATCATCTCTTTTGTGACGCTGGTGTTCGCCGTCTTGGTGTTCTGGCTCATGGACAGGTCCAGACTGGCGCTGGTGCGGTCCAGGCTTTGCGACGAGAAATAGAACGCGAGGACGGTTCCCATCCAGCCGGCGACCACCGGCAGGATGGCGGTGAATGTGTTCTTGCCGACCTCGATAACCTCTGGTTTGGCGTCGGTCGCGGCAAGCCCGACCAAGGTGGCGACGAGCAGAAAGATGGTCAGGAACGACGCGACGGCGACCAGTCGCGCCAAATGAGCCCGACCAAGGCTCCCCTTGTCGGTCGCGGTCTGTTGGACTTCGTTGCTCATCCCCCCCCCCTCAGGCAGCATTTCGCGCCAAGCGGATACCTTTCCCGATCGCCGTCCCAGGAACCGGGATGCGCGGTATAGGGGAATATTTACACCAATTGCGACATATTGCGCAAGCCATGCGGTGCGGCGTTCGGGCTGCGCTTAGCCTGCGGTCGACCAATCGCTCAGTGCTGTTCCCGCGTCGCGGTGAACGTCACCTCGGGGAAGTCCTGCTGGGCGCGGCCCAACTGCCAGGAATTGCGCGCCAGGTAGACCGGGGCGCCGTCGCGGTCCTCGGCCATGTTGGATTTGTGGGCGGCGGCGAAGCGTTCCAGCAGGGCCGGTTCGGCCGCCACCCAGCGGGCGGTGACGAAGCCGCCGTCCTCGAAGCCGGCCTTGATGTTGTATTCGCTTTCGATGCGGGTGGTCAGCACGTCGAACTGCAGCGGCCCGACCACGCCGACGATCCAGGTGCCGCCGTCCACCGGCTTGAACACCTGTGACACCCCCTCCTCGGCCAGATCGTCGAGGGCCTTCTTCAGCTGCTTGGCCTTCATCGGGTCGTCCAGGCGCACCCGGCGCAGCACTTCCGGCGCGAAGGTGGGGATGCCGAGGAAGTTCATGTCCTCGGATTCGCTCAAGGTGTCGCCGATGCGCAACTGGCCGTGATTGGGGATGCCCATGATGTCGCCGGGGAAGGCCTCTTCCGCCAGCTCTCGGGTCTGGGCCAGGAAGAACACCGGGTTGACCAGCGCCATCACCTTGCCCGAGCGCACGTGCTTCAGCTTCATGCCGCGGCGGAAGCGGCCCGAGCAGATGCGGAAGAAGGCGATGCGGTCGCGGTGGTTGGGGTCCATGTTGGCCTGGACCTTGAACACGAAGCCGGCCACCTTCTCCTCGTGCGGGGCGACCTCGCGCAGGTCGGTCTTGCGGGCCAGCGGCGGCGGCGCCAGCCGGCCGAGGCCGCGCAGCAGTTCCGCCACCCCGAAGGTGCGCAGCGCCGAGCCGAAGAACACCGGCGTCAGGTGGCCGGCGCGGTAGCTTTCCAGGTCGAATTCGGGATAGCCGCCCTGCACCAGCTCGACCTCTTCCCGCAGCCGCTGGGCAGCGGCCGTGCCCACCGCCTCGTCCAGGCGGGGATCGTCCAGCGCCACGTCGAGGGCGTGCTCGGTGATGTGGTCGCCGCGGCCCGGGTCGAACAGGATGGCGCGCTTGTGCACCAGGTCGTAGACGCCCTTGAGATCGCGGCCCATGCCGATGGGCCAGGTCACCGGGCAGACGTCGAGGGCCAGGGTCTTCTCGACCTCGTCCAGCAGCTCGATGGGTTCCTTGCCCTCGCGATCGACCTTGTTGACGAAGGTGACGATGGGCATGTCGCGCAGGCGGCAGACCTCGAACAGCTTCAGGGTCTGGGTCTCGATGCCCTTGGCGACGTCCAGCACCATCACCGCGGAATCCACCGCCGTCAGGGTGCGGTAGGTGTCCTCGGAGAAGTCCTCGTGGCCGGGCGTGTCCAACAGGTTGTAGCTCAGGCCCTCGTGCTCGAAGCTCATCACCGAGGCCGACACCGAGATGCCGCGCTCCTTCTCGATGGCCATCCAGTCCGAGCGGGTGCGCCGCTGCTCGCCGCGGGCGCGCACCGCGCCGGCCATCTGGATGGCGCCGCCGAACAGCAGCAGCTTCTCGGTCAGCGTGGTCTTGCCGGCGTCGGGATGGGATATGATGGCGAAGGTGCGCCGAAGTGCGGTTTCTTGCGCGAGCGTGCTCATGGCGGCGGTTGTCCCCGGATCGCCGCCATAAATCAAGCACTTTGACGGAGGATGGAGATGCTGACCCTGACCCTGCCCCGCGATCTCGACGACCGTCTGGCGGCGGCGGCCCGCCGGCTGGGGCGCAGCCCCGAGGATTGCGCCCTGTCGGCCATCCGCGCCTTCGTCGCCGATTGCGAGGAGGCCACCCGCACCGCCCAGCGGCTGGGCGGCGACCCGGTGGTACGCCCGCCGGAGGATTTCTGGGAATAACCCTGGATTGCGATATGTCATTTGCCTTAGGATGAATAACAACTTTCGTCATAGGTTGTTTGAATTGTTCCAGCTTTCAATTTCCCGCACCCTTCTGGTCATCTACGCCGCCATCGCCGTCATCTCGTTCGTGGCGGTGGGGCTGGTCGCCGGCTGGGTGAAGGAGCGTTCCATGAACACCCTGGCGGCCGCGGAATCGCGCCGCAACGCCGAGCTGGTGTTCCAGAACCTCTATTCGGTCATGCGCAAGGGCTGGACCAAGGACGAGATCACCGAGCTGGTGGCGCGCATGAACGCCGCCGTGCCCGACATGCGGGTCGCCGTCTACCGCAGCCGCCAGGTGGCCGAAGCCTTCGGCGACGTCGAGGCCGACCGCATCGCCCGCGACTCCGATCCGGTGATCGCCCGCGCCATGGCTTCGGGCGGCGAGGAACTGGTGCTGATGGGCGACACCCTGCGCTACGTCTATCCGGTGGTGGTGGGGGCCGACTGCATCGAGTGCCATGCCGGCACCCGGGTCGGCTCGGTCAACGGGGTGATCGACATCCGCTTCCCGGTGGATCGCCTGAAGGTGCCCCTGGAATTCACCCTCTCCACCGTCACCTATGCCTTCAGCGCGGTGATCTTCCTGCTGTTCGTGCTGGTGCTGCTGAAGGTCAGGCTGCTGATCGCGCGGCCCATCATCGACCTCGCCCACCACATCGAGGGCATCATGCACAGCGGCGACCTTGGTAGCCGGGTCGGCAACAAGCCGTTCCACTGGCTGCACGAGGTGCGCTCGCTGGCCCACAACTTCAACCGCCTGATGGGCGAGTTGGAGACCAGCCGCAACGCCCTGATCGAGCAATCGGTCACCGATCCGCTGACCGGCCTGGCCAACCGCCGCCGCTTCGCCGACGTGCTGGGCCACGAATTCGAGCGGGCGCGCCGCCACGGCCACGAACTGGCGCTGATCATGGTCGATCTGGACGGGTTCAAGCCGGTCAACGACAAGTACGGCCACGCCGTCGGCGACGCCGTGCTGAAGCGGGTCGCCGAAATCATCGCGGGCCATGTCCGCGTCACCGACCTGGCGGTACGGGCGGGCGGCGACGAATTCGTCGTGCTGGCCCCCGAAACCACCGCCGAAGGGGCGCGGGCGCTGGCGGAAAAGCTGGCGGAGGCGATCCGGAACGCCCGCATCGAGGCCGAGGGAGCGACGGTGTCGGTGGGAGCCAGCATCGGCGTCGCCTGCTTCCCCGTCGATGGGGTCGAGCCCGGCGACCTGTTCGCCACCGCCGACGCCGCCATGTACGCCGACAAGCGCGCCCGCAAGGCGGCGGCGGGCTGAGGGAGCTGCGGTCTTACCGCTCGCGACGCAGGGTGAAGCGGACGTGGGCGCCCTTGGCATTGGTGGCGAAGCCGAACAGCTTGCCCGGGTCGGTCAGCACGCCCTCGAAGACGAAGGCGCCCTGGCCGGCGGTCATGGCCACGGTGCAGCCGGTCACCTTGTCCACCCTGCCGTCGATGCGAGTGCTCTCGTACCAGCCGAAATCGCCGGCGGCGCTGCCCTTGCGGTCCAGACTCCACAGGATGGCGCCGTCCTTGCGGGTGAATTCCCACCGGCTCTGCGGCGACACCCAGCGCCCCAGCAGCCATTCGCCGTTATTGGCCAGCGCGGTGTCGCAGGGCGCCTCGGGCAGCGGCTCGGGCGGGCCGGCCTTGGGGAATTGGGGCAGATCCTGCGCCGCGGCGGGAAGGGCCAGCAGCAGCAGGCAGGAGGCGAGCAGGACGGCGCGGCGCATGGGCTCTCTCATCGGCTGGAACGCTTGAGGGGGATGTAGCCGCGGTCTTCCATGCACAGCCCGGCGAGGCCGTCCAGCTGCTTCTTGGCCTTGGCGCGGTCGTAATCGCGGAACGGGCTGGAGGACTCGTCCTCGCGGTAGCCCACCTGGCTTTCGGCCCAGCGGCGGCAGCTGCTCCAGTCGCGGCTCCACTGCTCCTTGGGCAGGTCCGGGTTCTGCCACGGCACCGAGGCGGCGGCGCAGCCGGCCAGGGCGAGAAGCGAAACGGCGAGAACGGAAACGCGGGCGGGCACGGGCATCCTCCGGACGGCGGGCGGCCATTCCGCCACAGCCGCCGCCATCTTGCAACACCAAGGGGCGTTGTGGCGTTGCCCGGCGCGGACTATAGTGCACTGCACCATGACCCTTCAGCCTAGGAGAAACGGAATGAGCGGAGAATCCCTGCACGGTTCCTATTACGAGGATCTCGAGGTCGGCCAGTCGGCCATCTTCGCCAAGACCGTGACCGAGGCCGACATCGTCGCCTTCGCCGGCATCTCGGGTGATCTCAACCCGGTCCACATCAACGAGGAATTCGCCAGCCAGACCATGTTCAAGGGCCGCATCGCCCACGGCATGCTGTCGGCCGCCTTCATCTCCACCGTGTTCGGCACCAAGCTGCCCGGCCCGGGCTGCATCTACGTCTCGCAGCTGCTGAAGTTCAAGGCGCCGGTGCGCATCGGCGACACCGTCACCGCCCGCGTCGAGCTGACCGGCCTGGTGCCGGAAAAGAAGTTCGCCACCTTCAAGACCACCTGCACGGTGGCCGGCAAGGTGGTCCTGGACGGCGAAGCCACCCTGATGGTGCCGAGCAAGGGGTAAGAGTACATGCTCCCCTCCCCTTGATGGGGAGGGGTTGGGGGTGGGGTGAGTTCCGCGACAACGCCGACGCGGCTCCCCCCCCACCCCAGCCCTCCCCACCAGGGGGAGGGACGGAGGGAATCAGTCACGCACCACCCTGAAGCCGACGTCGTAGCTCCAGCTCTTGGCATCCTGGGGGGCGCGGGCGACCGAGCGCGACTGGAAGGGGACGAAGTACCACGAACCGCCCCTGACCACCCGGTTGCGGCAGGCCGGCTCCCAGCACTCGGCGGTCCATTCCCAGACGTTGCCGTTCATGTCGTGAAGGCCCCAGGGATTGGGCGCCATGGTCGCCACCGGCGCCGGGCGGTGGTCGAAGCGCGGATCGCAGCGCTGGCAGACGGCACGGCCCGGCTCCATGGCCTCGCCCCAGGGATAGGCGGTGGTGGTGCCGGCCTTGGCGGCGAATTCCCATTCCGCCTCGGTGGGCAGGCGGTAACGTTTTCCGGTGCGCCGCGACAGCCACGCCGCATAGGCCTCGGCCTCGGCGGCGGTGACGTCGGTCATGGGCATGGCATCCTCGGGCCAGCGCAGCTTCATCTTGACCGGGCAGGCCATGGCCGCCTCGCAGGCCCGCCACTGGCCGACGCTGGCCTCGGTGCGGGCGATGGCGAAGCCCCGCAGCTCGACCATCTCCGGGCAGTCGGGGCAGTCGCGCGGTTCCGCCGCCGCCGGCAGCGCCAGCAGCAGGACGATCAGCGCCGGATACACTCTGTTACCGAACAGGCGGGGCACGGACATCATGGGGTTACCCGAGGGGCGTCTAATGAAGCCATGAAGGAATACAGGAACAGGAGGATGCCATGAAGACCCTGACCAAGACCATGGCCGCCATGTTTGCCCTGGCTCTGGTCGCCGGCTGCACCGCCGCCGCCCAGGACCCCGCCCCGACAGCGACCGGCCCCGGCTTCGGCCCCGGCTGGCGCCACGAGCAGATGGTCCAGGCCCGCGCCAAGGGCGAGCTGCCCCCCGGCCCGATGATGCCCGGCGCGATGATGGGACGTGGTTTCGGCCCCGGCCCCGGCGCCGCCCAGGGCCGTCTCGGCCCGCCGCTGAACGCCGACGGCACCATCGACACCGCCCAGTTGCCGCCGTGGTGCCCGATGCGCCAGGCCGCGCAGCCGGACGCCGCCAAGTAGGCGCTTACAGGCCCCCCGCAAGGGGGGCCTTCCGTTGCGGGGGGCGCCGCGATAGGATCGGGCCGACCACGTGCCGGAGCCCACCATGCCGCCGCCGTACCGCCTTGTCGTCCTGGTCCTGGCCCTGTGCGCCGCCCTTGCCCAGCCGGTGCGGGCCAAGGACGACCTGACCATCGGCATCACCCAGTACCCGGCGACCTTCCATCCCAACATCGAATCGATGCTGGCCAAGACCTACATCCTGGACATGGCGACGCGGCCCTTCACCGCCTTCGACGCCGAGTGGAAGCTGGTCTGCATGCTGTGCGAGCGCCTGCCCACCATCGAGAACGGGCTGGCGGTGGCGGAGAAGACGCCCGAGGGCAAGCCCGGGGTGGCGCTGTCCTTCACCATCAAGGCCGGCGCCAAGTGGGGCGACGGCAAGCCGGTGACCACCGAGGACGTGATGTTCACCTGGCAGGTGGGCAAGCATCCCCTGTCCGGCGTCGCCGATGCCGAGCTGTACCGCCGCATCCTGCGGGTCGAGATCAAGGACGAGCGCAATTTCGTCCTCCACCTCGACCGCCTGACCTTCGACTACAACGCCATCAACGACTTCCGAATCGTCCCCGCCCATATCGAGGCGCCGCGCTTCTTCGACGCCCCGGGCGAGTACCGCAACCGCACCGCCTACGACCAGGACAGTGCCAATCCCGGCCTCTACAACGGTCCCTACCGCATCGCCTCGGCGGTCCAGGGCAGCCACGTGGTGCTGGTGCCCAACGCCCATTGGAACGGCGCCAAACCGGCCTTCGCCCGCATCGTGGTGAAGACCGTCGAGAACACCGCGGCGCTGGAGGCCAACCTGCTGTCGGGCGGCGTCGACATGATCGCCGGCGAGTTGGGCCTGCCGCTGGAGCAGGCCATCGCTTTCGAAAAGCGCGAGGGCCAGAAGAAAGGCAACGGGCGCTTCACCGTGCTGTACAAGCCGGGGCTGGTCTACGAACACCTGGACGTCAACCTGGCCTCTCCGGTGCTCGCCGACCAGCGGGTGCGCCAGGCGCTGATGTGGGGCATGGACCGCGAGGCGATCTCGAAGCAGCTGTTCGCCGGCCGCCAGCCGGTGGCCCATTCGGCGGTCAATCCGCTGGACGGCGTCCACGCCGCCGACGTTCCCCGCTACAGCTTCGACGCCGCCAAGGCGGCCGCCCTGCTGGACCAGGCCGGATGGCGCATGAACGGCGGCGGGCGGCGCAACGCCCAGGGCGAGGCGCTGGTGCTGGAGATCGCCACCACCGCCGGCAACCGCTCGCGCGAGCTGGTGTCGCAGGTGCTGCAGGGCCAGTGGCGGCGCCTCGGCATCGACGTGCGGCTGAAATCCGAGCCGCCCCGGGTGTTCTTCGGCGACACGGTGACGCGCCGCCGCTTCCCCCACCTCGCCTTGTTCGCCTGGTACTCGGCGCCCGAGAGCGTCCCGCGCAGCACCCTGCACTCGACCATGATCCCGCGCGAGGACAACAACTTCTCGGGCCAGAACTACACCGGCTACGGCAATCCCCGCATGGACGAGCTGCTCGACGCCATCGAGGTCGAGCTGGACCGCAAGAAGCGCACCGCCCTGTGGCGCGAGCTGCAGCTCCTTTACGCCCGCGACCTGCCGGCCCTGCCGCTGTTCTTCAAGGCCGACGCCCACATCCTGCCCAAGGCGCTGAAGGGCGTGGTCCCCACCGGCCACCAGGACCCCACCACCCTGTGGGTGGAGACCTGGCGGTGGGAGTGAGTGGCGACGCCCCGTTCGGGCCTCATCCTGAGGAGCGCCCCGCAGGGGCGCATCTCGAAGGACGAGGCCCGTCGCACTCTCCTTGGCCCGCCCCATCCTTCGAGAGGCCTGCTTCGCAGGCTCCTCAGGATGAGGCTACGGACGAAGGGGCGTCGAGGGAACCACCCCCATGACCCACCGCATCGCCTCGCGCCTGGTCCAGTCGGCCCTCGTCCTGCTGGTCATGAGCTTCGTCGTCTACGCCCTGATGGGGCTGATGCCGGGCGATCCGGTGGACCTGATGGTGGCCGCCGATCCCAACCTGTCGGCCGCCGACGCGGCGCGGCTGAAGGCGCTCTACGGCCTCGACCGGCCGTGGACCGAGCGCTACCTGGCCTGGCTGGGCCAGGCGGTGCGCGGCGAGCTGGGCTGGTCGAGGCTTTATGCCAAACCGGTGGCGGCGGCGCTGGCGCCCGCTTTGGTCAATACCCTGATCCTGATGGGGACCGCCATGGCGGTGGCGCTGATGGTGGCCATCCCGCTGGGCATCGCCGCCTCGCGCCGGCCCGGCTCGGCCTTCGACCACGTGGTCAACCTGCTGGCCTTCGCCTCGGTGTCGCTGCCCACCTTCTGGCTGGGGCTGATGCTGATGGTGGTGTTCGCCGTCACCCTGGGCTGGCTGCCGGCCGGCGGCATGGAGGAGGTCGGCGCCATTGAAGGGATGTGGG
The DNA here is from genome assembly GCF_902729435.1 of Magnetospirillum sp. UT-4. Classification (GTDB taxonomy): domain Bacteria; phylum Pseudomonadota; class Alphaproteobacteria; order Rhodospirillales; family Magnetospirillaceae; genus Magnetospirillum. The sequence goes on along the minus strand of NZ_LR746523.1, from coordinate 1,273 downwards.
GCGGCCTGGGCGACCGGCTGCGCCACATGGTGCTGCCGGTGACGACCCTGGCGGTGGCCGGCATGGGCCAGTACGTCCGCCACGCCCGCGCCGCCATGCTGGGCGAGGCCCGCCAGGATTATGTCCGCACCGCTTTGGCCAAGGGCTGCAGCCCGGGCCGGGTGGTGTGGCGCCACCAGCTGCGCAACGCCGCAGCACCCGTGGTGACCATCATCGCCTTGGACCTGGGCAGCCTGTTCTCGGGGGCGCTGATCGCCGAGACGGTGTTCGCCTGGCCGGGCATGGGCCGCCTGATCTACGAGGCGGTGATGGGCAACGATTTCAATCTGGCGCTGACCGGGCTGCTGCTGGCCACCGCCATGACCCTGATGGGGTCGATGCTGGCCGACCTCGCCTATGGCTGGCTCGATCCCCGCACGGTGAAACAATGAGGACCGACGGCGCCACCCTGTTCGGTGCCGGCCTGCTGGGCCTGCTGGCGCTGGCGGCGCTGGCCGGCCCCGCCGTCACGCCCGACCCCGAGCTGATGGACCTGGCCGCCATCCATGCCGGCCCCGGCCCGGGCCACCCGCTGGGCACCGACGAGCTGGGCCGCGACACCCTGTCCCGCCTGCTGGCCGGCGGCCGCGTCTCGCTGGCGGTGGCGGCGGCGACGGCGGTGCTGGCGGCCCTGATCGGCACCGCCATCGGCCTGCTGGCCGGCTATCACGGCGGCCGGCCGGATGCGGTGCTGATGCGCCTGACCGATGGGGTGATGGCGCTGCCACTGCTGCCGCTGCTGATCGTGCTGGCCGCCATCGATCCGGCCAAGCTGGGCCTGTCGCCCGAGGCCACCGGGTCGGAGGCCTTTGCCGTCCTGCGCATCGTCGTCATCATCGCGCTGGTCGGCTGGACCACGGTGGCGCGGCTGGTGCGGGCCCAGGCGCTGTCGCTGAAGGCCCGCGACCACGTCCGCGCCGCGGTGGCGCTGGGGGCCGGGCCGGGCCGCATCATGATCCGCCACATCCTGCCCAACCTGGCCTCGCCGGTGGTGGTGGCGACCACCCTGTCGGTGGGCAACATCATCCTGATCGAAAGCGCGCTGTCCTTCCTCGGCCTGGGCGTGCGGCCGCCGCTGGCCTCCTGGGGCAACATGCTGACCGGCGCCATGAACGCGGTGTGGAGCGCCCCCGACCAGGCGCTGTGGCCGGGCCTGGCCATTTTCCTGACCGTGCTGGCCTTCAACCTGGTCGGCGACGGCCTGCAGCGGGCGATCGATCCGAAGTCCTAGAGC